>NZ_VJMG01000036.1 GCF_007004135.1 Affinirhizobium straminoryzae | reverse complement strand
TTCCAGGGGAGAAGGTCATTCGTTACGATGATTTTCGTATGTTGTTGGACGTAAAGGGAGACGGGAGGCACTTTCTAGGTAGGCCATACAATTGCTTGTTTTGGTCTCTTCTTACCTTGGCGTATAAAAAGAATTTCGAATTTTTTTACGATAAGAAGCTTCAAGTCGTGTTCGATGAGCAGAGTGAACCAGTTCATAAAATTGTGTCAGTTTTTGACGAGTTTAGGCGACTTTCATCAAAAGACTTTCCGGGCCTGTTCATCCCTGAGCCAACATTCCGCAGAGATGTAGATGAAGTACCGCTTCAAGCGGCTGACATGTTGGCTTGGCTCGTCAACAGGCAGGAGGTCAATATAGAGCGGCGGGCTTGTGACAAATATTCGATGGAAGCACTTCTGCTTAGCGAAGCGTTGTCGATGAGTAAGACAGTTTTTGCCTGGGACCAAAGGCGGCTTCTGAGCGCATCCCAGGATCTTTTGCAGCGAATATCCGCAACCTGATCGATAAGTTCGGTTCGATATCTATGCCGCATCATTAGGCTGTTCTCACTCCTCGCCCTTCTTCGCAAACATCCGCTTCAGCATCTCTGCCATCGGGCCGCTGTCCGGCAGTTTCTTCGGCTGTGCAAAATTGCGCGCCTGGCGGATATGCGACTGGCCGGCAGGTTTCGGCTCCTTTGCCGCCTTCGCGGGTTTGGCCGGCTCGTCCTCCGGCTTGCCGCCCACGGCAAGCGCCAGCTTGTTCATCAGCTGGCTGTCCTCGTTCTTCACCAGCATGTCGGCATGGTCGGCCAGCGCGTCGAGAAGCGGCTCCAGCCAGGCGGCATCCGCCTTGGCGAAATCGCCGAGCACGTGGTTGTGCACCAGTTCCTTGGCGCCGGGATGGCCGATGCCGAGGCGCAGGCGGCGATACTCCTTGCCGCAATGGGCGTCGAGCGATTTGACGCCATTGTGGCCGCCATGGCCGCCGCCCACCTTGATCCGCGCCTTGCCCGGTGGCAGGTCAAGTTCGTCATAGATCGCCACGATGTTCTGGGGGCCCAGCTTGTAGAAGCGCATGGCCTCGCCGACCGCTTCGCCGGACAGGTTCATGAAGGTCTGCGGCTTCATCAGCAGCACCTTCTCGCCGCCGAGTTCGCCTTCGGCAATTTCCGCCTTGAACTTCTTCGACCAGGGCGAAAAGCCAGGTTTGCGCTGGATGGCATCGAGCGCCATGAAGCCGATATTGTGGCGGTTGCCCGCATATTTGGCGCCTGGATTGCCAAGGCCGGCGATGATGAGCATCTGAATGGATCCCTTGATGGCAGGGCTGCTTCCCAACGCGAAACCGCCGGCAAGTCAAGCGGTTTCGGGAAGACCACGTTCAGGGCACCCGCGAAACGCCATAGGCCCGGGCGATGTCGCTCATCCTGCCGTCAGAGAGCATGCGGTCGAGGGACGTCTGCAGGCTGGCGATGATCTGCGTGGAGACGGCCTTGTTACAGGCGATGCCGAGCGTCTGCTCCGCCAGTTGCACGACCGGTGCGACCGGTGTTCCCTTGTCCTTCAACTGTTCGATCACCGTTTGCGACATCGGCATCAGGTCGATGCGGCCATTCAGAAGCTTGGACAGGGTGAAGTCATAGCTGGCGCTGAGATCGAGATGCTGAAAGCCGTTCTGACGCAGCAGGCTTTCCGTGTAGTCTTCGCGCTGCGTGCCGACGGTATAGGAGCGCAAATCCGCGAGCGAGGTTGCGCGGATGTCACGATCTTCCAGACTGACCAGAAAATTGCGTGTAACCGCCAGTGGTGAAACCCACTGAAACTGCGCCTCGCGCTCCGGTGTCCGTGCCGTCAGGAAAACGCAGTGGTCCGGCTGTGTTTCAGCCAGTGCCAGCGCGCGTGCCCAGGGAAGAAGCTCGATCGTGTAGCTGATATCGGCATCGCTGGAGCGGATGATTTCCCGCACCTGCTCCACGCTCATTCCCAGAACCTCGCCGTGCAGCGAACGGTAGCTGTAGGGCGGGTAGGATTCAGTGGTGAACACAAGACTGGTGGCATGGGCGCTGCTGATGCTCATCAGGGCAAGCGCAGTCATGACGAGATGCCTCATGTCCCCCTCCGACAATCTCTTAGACTTTAGTATGAACTCATCCGGTCAAACTTTCCAGATCCGATGTGCAGGTTTGAAGATCAGCCATCAGGTCCAGCAGGCTGCGGGGAGGATAAAAGAGGTAGCCCTGGGCGCAGTCCACGCCGATCTGCTTCAACAGGGCATGTTGCTGGCGGGTCTCGACCCCTTCGGCAATCACGGTGCAGTTCATCTTGTGGGAGATCGCACTGATACCCTCCACCAGCATGCGGTTCTTCTGTTCCACCTCGGGCTGGTCGCCGCCGATCGAGCGGATGAAGGACTGGTCGATCTTCACGATATCCACCGGGAAGCGGCTCATGTAGGAGAGCGAGGAATAGCCGGTGCCGAAATCGTCGAGCGCGATGCGACAGCCGAAGGCCTTGATCTCGTCCAGGATCTTGCGCACCTTCGGATCGTCATGCATCAGCACGGCTTCCGTGATCTCCACCACCAGGCGATGCGGCTGTATGCCGTGGCGCGCCACCAGCGCGGCCAGCCGGGCCGGCAGGCTGGGTTCGAACTGCAGCGGCGAGAAATTCACCGCCACATAGCTGTGCGCCAGCCCCGGCAGGGCGCTGATCTGCTGCAGGTTGGCAAGCGACTCCTCAAGCATGATGGAGCCGATCTGGTTGATCGAGCCGGTTTCCTCGGCCACCTCGATGATACGGGCAGGCGACAGCAGCCCCTTCTTCGGATGGCGCAGGCGCATCAGCGCCTCAAAACCTTCGATGCGGCCGTTCTGCACATTGATGACCGGCTGGAAGTGGGATTCGAACCAGCGGGCGGCCACCGCCATCTCGATGTCGGTCTCGATCTCGGCGCGTTCACGGGCACGGTCGAGGATGGTTTCGTCATAGAGCTTTGCACCGTTCTTGCCGTCGCGCTTGCGGACATACATCGCCATGTCGGACTTCTGCAGAAGCTCCGCGGCACTTGCTGCATGGCGTGGATAGAAGGCAAGGCCGATGCTGGCGCTGAGGCGCACCGTGGTGCCGCCGGTACGGAAGGGAACGTCGAACATGTCAACGATCTGGCCGCAGATCCGGTCGGCGCGCGCTTCGGCGTGGCGGCCGGTGATCAGCAGCGCAAATTCGTCGCCGCCGAGGCGGGCCGCGATATCGCCGCCTTCGATCAGCGGGGTGATACGGGACACGAACTGGCACAGCACGCTGTCGCCAGAGGCATGGCCGAGCGTGTCGTTGATCGTCTTGAAGCGGTCGAGGTCGATGAACAGACAGGCGACATGGGAGCCGCTCTTGTCCGCCTCGGCGATCTTCTCATCGAGCACGGCTTCGAAACCCTGGCGGTTCAGAAGGCCGGTGAGGTGATCGGTGATCGCCAGCCGGTGATTGCGCATCTCCGATTGCCGCAATTCGGTGACATCGGTCATGACGCTGAGGGAAGCAGGCGAATCCGAACCTGCCGCAAACAGCTCCGTCTCGAGGATCAGCACGTCCATCACGCGGCCATCGGCACACAGAAAGCCCGCGGTGATCTCGCAGGTCTGTGACCTTCGGTCATCTGGCTGGCCCGCCTGTGGCGCGCGATGGCCGAGTGCCTTGCGTGTCAGATAGCGCATGCGATCGGCCGGTGTGATGAGATCGACGAAGGGTCGCCCCAGCACGTCCTTGCGCTCGTAGCCGGTGGCCAGCAGCCAGTAATCGCTGACCGCCCAGATCAGGTCACGCTCGTTCAGCGAAAACAGCATGGCGGGCGTGAGATTGTAGGTCTCGGTGGTCTGCTGGTGGGCCAGTTTCAGCTCCAGTTCCTCGCGCTCCAGCTGGATCTGCATCTCGTTGAAACTTTTGGCAAGCCGACCCATTTCGTCGCTCGAGCGCCAGTCGACGTGATGGCGCGAACCGAGGCGACGCGTTGCCTCGATTGCGGCAGTCAACCGCATCAGGGGCCGGATGATCATGGTGCGATTGCCGAAGATGGCCGCTCCCACCACGGTGAAAATCGCCACCACGAAGATGGCGATGAAGGCCAGTTCGCGATTGCTGAGCGCCGACAGCAGACCAACCCGGCTGAAATAGATGGTGATCGTGCCGACCCCGATCTCACCGTCCGGACCCCGGTATGTGATGGCGCGCGACATGTGATCGAGACTTTCGCCCGCATCGCGCACGTTGCTCTCGGTGATGTCAAGCTTGCCCAGGGTGTCGATGACCTGCACAACGCGGATGCCGCTTTCGCTGGAAAGATTGCTGGTCGTCTGGCGGATGCTGTCGATATCGAGGTCCCAGAGCGGCTTGCTCAGCGCCTGGGCATTGGCGGCAAGACGGATTTCCAGACGCTCGCGCAGGCTTTGTGCGGCCTGCTGTGAGGACAGAACGAGGAACAGCGTAAACAGTGGCGCAACGACGATGAGGAGCGCTCCGCTGATAATGGCGATGAACCGACTCTCGACGGAATGCGTCATTGAAGCGGACTTCTGCTCCCTGTCACCGTGCACAGATCCGGCAGAGATCTGGAACTGCCCGGCATGGTTTCATCCATGAATTAAGCAATTACTGCCTTGAGACTAACAGATGTTGACTGCAGGTAGCGAGTCCCCTTGGCCGTATTGTGACCGCAGCGTGCAGATCTTCTGTGGGATTATGATACGTGCAAAGAAAAACCCGCCCGGCGAGGCCGGACGGGTTCGAATGTGTGCTTGCAAGTCGTGCAGGGCTTATGCGTCTGCGCCGTCTTCCGACGTGCCGCCAGCCGGAGCAACGATCGTGGCGATCGTGAAGTCGCGGTCGGTGATGGTCGGGGCAACGCCAGCCGGCAGCTTCACATGCGAGATGTGGATGCTGTCGCCGATCTTGAAGCCGTCGAGGTCGACGGTGATGAATTCCGGAATGTCGTTGGCCGGGCAGGTCATTTCGACTTCGTGGCGAACGATGTTCAGAACGCCGCCGATCTTGATGCCGGACTTCTCTTCGTTGATGAAGTGAACCGGAATTTCAACGGTGACCTGGCTGTTGGCCGAAACGCGCAGGAAATCGACGTGCAGGACGAAGTCGCGCACCGGATCCAGCTGATAGTCCTTCGGCAGAACGGAGATCTTCTCGCCGTTGTAGTCGATCGTGGCAACCGTGGTCATGAAACCGCCGGCATGGATGCGCTTCGTCACTTCATTGGTGTTGAGAGCGATCGAAATCGGGGCCTGCTTGTCACCATAGATGACAGAGGGAATGAAACCGTTGCGGCGAAGTTCACGGGAGGACCCCTTACCAACCCGTTCGCGCGCCTCGGCCTTGAGCTCGTAAGTTGCGTGGCTCATGGCATATCCTTTCGAGGTTATTTGGAGAAACCCGGCGTCGACCGACTGGTCGGACAACGGGTTTGGGAGGACATCGTCCGATGCGCTCCATCCGCGGTGCCTCCAAGGGTGTCTGCGCGGACGAGGGGCCTATAGACCAACTGGGTATTTGTTGCAAGTTCGCGACGGCCAAAAGCGTTGCTTTGCTTCGGTTTGCACGCCGAAAGCAAATCGCCCCGCCTGCGGGGCAGACGGGGCGATTTAAAGTGATACGTCATGCCTGTCAGTCGAACAGGCTGGAAACCGACTGTTCGAGGGCCGTGCGGTTGATCGCTTCGCCGAGCAGGGCAGCGGTCGAGACCACGCGGATGTTCGGGGCGGATTGGACGGCCGTGGTTGGCTGGATCGAGTCGGTGATGACCAGTTCGCGCAGCTTCGAGGAGCTGACACGCGCAACAGCGCCGCCGGACAGGACGCCATGGGTGATATAGGCGGTGACGCTGGTCGCGCCGCTCTTCAGGAGCGCCTCGGCCGCATTGCAGAGCGTGCCGCCGGAATCGACGATGTCGTCGATCAGGATGCAGTCCTTGCCGGTCACGTCGCCGATGATGTTCATCACTTCGGACTCGCCGGCGCGTTCGCGGCGCTTGTCGACGATCGCCAGCTGACAGTCCAGACGCTTTGCGAGCGCGCGGGCACGCACCACGCCGCCGACATCCGGCGACACGACCATGACGTTCTGCAGATCGTAATGATCCTTCACGTCGCGGGCCAGAATCGGAGCCGCCATCAGGTTGTCGGTCGGGATGTCGAAGAAGCCCTGGATCTGGCCGGCATGCAGGTCGAGCGTCATCACGCGGTCTGCACCGGCCTCGGTGATGAGATTGGCAACGAGCTTGGCCGAGATCGGCGTGCGGCCCGAGGCGCGACGATCCTGGCGGGCATAGCCGAAGTAGGGAAGTACTGCGGTGATGCGCTTCGCCGACGAGCGGCGGAAGGCATCGATCATGATCAAGAGTTCCATCAGGTGGTCGTTGGTGGGAAAGGACGTGGACTGAACCACGAACACATCCTCACCGCGCACGTTTTCCTGGATCTCGACGAAGATTTCCTGGTCTGCAAACCGTCTGACGCTGGCTTTTCCGACTGGAACATTAAGATAGGAACAGATCGCGTCGGCCAAATGCCGGTTCGAATTCCCTGCGAAAACCTTCATTGGGGTCCGCCTGTTTTGACGCTGGATGGGGGCCTTTTACCGTTGCGGCTCCCGAATGCAAGACCGAAGCGCGGCCATCAAGCACTTTTTGTGAAGCCAGCGTGAAACATGGTAAGCGCGACCGGGCGGGCTGGTGCCGCGCAAGGGTCGGTATGTCCGGCGTCAGCCTTGCAGGCCTTCGCGCCAGTTCATGTAAAGCGAGATTGTTTTCTGTGCGATGACGCGCATCGTCTCCGGCGGCACCGCCGCCCAGGGATCACCGCCCGAGAAGGGGACGCGTTCCTGGCCCTGGATGCGGTTCAGCCTGTTGCCGCGGCTGTCGAGCACATCCCAGACATAGTTGATCGTGAGCTGGCTGCCTTCGGCGACGGCCGAAAGATACCCCTTCAGGATATGCTCGCTGCTGGTATCGGTGGAGGCCTTGATGGTGAGGCCGCTCGCGCGGGCGGAAACGCCGAGCTGGCGCGACAAGGGGGTTACGGCTTCGACGGGGGCGCCGATGATCGGCAGGAAACGGACCGATCCGACATTGCCCCCGCGCGGCAGGCTGGCGGTTTCCTCCTCGCGCTGCAGCGGCTGCGGAGAGGCGCTCGGCGAAAGCTGGCGGGCGCGGGCGGCCACATCGGTCTGCGCCGGTGCCGCCGGGGCGGCTGCCTGCGGCGGCTGGCGCACCGGCTGTGTGCGTGCCGTCTGCACGGGTTGCTGTCTCTGCGGCTGCGGCCTTGCCGCCTGTTGGCGGACAGGTGAAGCCTGTGCGACGGCGCGTGTCGGCGCGGCAGGCAGCGGCTTTGAAGCGACCGGCGAGCGCCCGCCCCGGTCCACGACCTGTGCCTGGGCCTGCAGCGTATTGGCAGGCGGCGGACGATAGGTGCTTTGCTGGCGATAGATTGGCGCCGCCTGCACCGGCGGCAGCGGTGCCGTCTGATAGGGCGCGTAGCCGCCATTGCCGTTATAGCTCGGCGCTGGTGCGTAGTAGCCGTTGGTATCGTAGGGGGAGGGCGGGTAGGTCGCCGGCGGCGCCGTGTAGCCTGGCGGCGGCGGATAGGCGCCGTAACCGCCACCATAAGCGCCGCCGTTGACGCTCGGGTAGCGATTGGCGCCACCGGTATAGACGCCGTCGCCATAGGCGGGCGACTGATATCCGGTGACCGGCATGTCGGCATAGGGATCACGGTAATCGGGCACGCGCCCGGTCGCCGGTCGCCGTGTCGTCCCCGTGGCGTAGACAGGCGATCTGCTCGAGCGTGTCGATGTGACAGGTCGATAGCCCTGCTGGTCAGGCAGGCGGTAGAGCAACTGATCGCCGGGCGCTGGGTCGCTGTAGCGCGGCATCGCTCTGCCATAGCCGGTGCCCACGTTGCTGCGCGGCACGAGATCCTCCGGCGAGCTGCAGGACGACAATCCTAATAGTATAGTTCCCAGTGCAAGCCATGGCTTTGCTGAATCCAAGCCGAACATACGCAATACCCCTCGCCGTCCCACTAGGAGACAAGTTTACGGTGCGCGTTTACTTGGAGTCAACCATTCCATGCTTCGGAAAATCTTTATTAAAGGTTAATCATGTCGAGGCTATGCCGCGACAGAACCTTTGGCGCTGTTTCCGTCGTGAGGTAGGTGTGGCCGAGCGACATGGCCGTTCCGCTGTCGGAATCCATGATGATCATGTGCACGAAGAGCGACATGTCCGGCAGGATGTCCTGCGGATTGCCAAGATGGAACATCTGGTGCTCCATCCACGACGGCGAGAAGCGCGCACCAAGCGAATAGCCGCAGGCATTCAGGCGGTGCCGCGTCAGGCCGCGGGCATCAATGATGCGGGCATGGGTGTCGAAGACGTCGCCGAAGGTGTGGCCGGGCGTCAGAACCTCCTCGATGGCTTCGATGGTTTCCCGGCAGGCACTGTAGAGTTCGCGGTGGCGGCTCGTCGGCTCGCCGATCACCACGGTGCGCATCATCGCCGCATGGTAATGCGCACTGGCGCCTGCCCATTCCAGCGTCAGCTGGTCCTCGGCATCGAGACGCCGCCGCCCGGCCTTGTAGCGGCAGAGCAGGGCGTCCGGACCGGAGCCGATTATGAACTCGTTGGCCGGATAATCGCCGCCGCCGGCGAAGACAGCGCCCTGCATGGCGGCAAGGATATCGGCCTCGTCGCCGCCCGCGCGGATCAGCGGAAGGGCGGCGTCGAGCGCATCGTCGGCCAGCACGGCCGCGCGCTCCACATGGGCGAGTTCGGCGGCGCTCTTTACCAGTCGCAGGCGGCTCACCACATGCGAGGCATCGACGATCTCGCCGAAGGTCGCGAGTTGGTTGTCGAGCAGGCGGGCGACGCGGCCGGTCATGCCGTGCGTGTCATATTCCACACCGATGGTGCTGCCGAGCAGGTCGAGGTCTGCAAGCAGGTTCTTCAGGTCCGCCGTCGGATCGGCGTTCACCCTGTCGACCCAGATGGTGATGTTGTCGATGATCGAGGTATGGCGTGCCTGCCGCAGATCCGCCGAACGCGTGATGAGGGCCATCGTGCCGTCCGCCTTCACCACCAGGCACTGGAAGAAGCAGTAGCCGAAGGTGTCATAGCCGGTCAGCCAGTACATGCTTTCCTGCGCAAACAGCAGCATGGCATCCAGCTTTTCCGCCTGCATGGCGGCCGTCAGGCGCTGAAGCCGCGCGGCATATTCGGTATGCTCGAAATGCAGTCCCATGTCAGTCCTCCAGAATCGCGATAGCGGAAATTTGTCGCCCATAATCGGGTTCGCCTGCATGCGTGGTGCGGCGATAGGAAAAGAAGCGCGTGGTATCGGGATAGGTGTCGAGGTCGAGGTTCTCTGCTCTCACGCCGGCGCGCTCCAGGCGCAGCATGGTGAGCCCCGGCAGGTCGAACAGCGAATGCCCGGGCTTCGCCGAGGGGCGAAAGAAACGGGCAAAACCGGCATCGACTTCCAGGAAACGCGCAACAAATTCCGGGCCGACCTCGTAGCTTGGCTGGGCGATCGAGGGGCCGAGGCAGACGGTGATGGTGTCCCGTCGCGCACCGAGCGCGATCATCGCCTCGATGGTGTTTTCGGCCACGCCGCCAAGCGCACCCTTCCAGCCGGCATGGGCCGCGCCGATCACCCGGTTCTCGGCATCGGCAAACAGAAGCGGTCCGCAATCGGCCGCCAGCACGCCGAGCACGAGCCCGGGCGTGCTCGTCACCATGGCGTCTGCGCTTGGCCGTTCGCCGGCATAGGAGGCCGAAAGGGTGACCACGTCGGGCGAGTGCACCTGGTTGGCGGTCGCCAGCCGTTCCAGCGGCTGGCCGAACCAGCCGGCCACGCGGCGGCGGTTTTCCAGCACGTCCTCGCGGCGGTCGTTCGAGCCGATGCCGACATTGAGGCTGCCATAAAAACCGCCGGAGACGCCCCCCTGGCGGGTGAAGAAGCCATGGCGAATGGGGCTCGCGCCGATACGGGCGCTCAGCAGGGGGCTTGTGATCGGCGAGAGATCCTGCATGGCTCGATCTGTCCGTTTTCTGAAGGGATGATCACGGCTCGGGGCGCCGCGAAGGCGCGGCCGCAGGCACGGGGCTGCTTCGTTCGAAGGCGACTGTGGCCCGAGCCCCGGCGTCCTGTCAACCGCCGGAGCGCTGGCTCAATCCCGCGCCGGGCGGAAGGGGGCGAGCGTCACGGACGGGCTGGAGACAGAGAGAACCTTGAACAGTTCGCCCATCTTGCCTTCGCCGGCGCCGGCCAGCCTGTCGGCAGAAACGGCGATCGCGCGCTGCTCCGGTTCGCTCTTGCCGCTGGCAAGGGCGGCGGCACGCTCGGCAAGGCCAAGGCCGTAGAGGAAATCACCCTGATGCAGGCAGCCATTGATCTGGATGCCCGATCCGCGGGCGATGCGCGCGAGATCCTCGAAATCGACATGGCTGGTGAGGTCCGCCTCGCCGGGATGGGCAAGCGGCGGGTCGTAATCATGGCGCAGCACCGCCTGCAGCGTGTCGCCAAATCCGGTCACCATGTGGCCGTAGTCGATGATCAGAGCCGTACCGCCATGGCGCTTCAGCCGGTCGCAGAGCGCGCTCATCACCGCCTGACGGGCAGGCGCGATCTCGAAGATGGTGCCGTCCCGTTCCTTGGCATGGGAGGAGGGCAGAAGCGCCGGGTCGATGGTGGCGATGCCGACACCGAAGGTCAGTCGATCATTGGCATCAAGCCCCACCATCCGCTCGCGAAAGCCGGTCGGGGTCTTGATGAACTGGCGGATCGGAATGGCATCGAACAGTTCGTTGGCGGCAATCAGCGTGAAGCCGCCGGGCACATCCTCGAAGGCCGCATGCCAGGTGATCTTGGAGGAATAGGCTTCCAGCGTCACCCGCTGCACGCCGCGCAGACGGTCGCTCGTTTCCACCATGTGGACGTCGAGGTTCTCGTAGAGGCCGGGCGCCAGGCGGCGGATCACCCGCAGCATATCCTGCATCATGGTGCCGCGGCCGGGGCCCACTTCCACGAGGTTGGCCGGCGTCGGGCTGCCATGCTGCTGCCAGGCATGCACCATGAAGATCCCGAGCATCTCGCCGAACAACTGGCTGATTTCGGGAGCCGTGACGAAATCCCCGTTGCGGCCGAAGGGATCGCGCGTGCGGTAGTAGCCATGGTCCGGATCTGCCAGGCAGAGCGCGAAATAGTCGGTCACGCTGATCGGCCCGTTCGCCCGGATGAGGTTTTTGATCTTGTCTGCAAGCGGCGTGGTCATGGATGACTCGTCCTCGCGTCAAATGGTGGCGGCAGCGCGGCGGCCGCGCCAGATGGCCCAGAGCCCGATGAACAGCATCGGCAGGGACAGGAGCATTCCCATGGTCAGCCAGCCGAAGGCCAGATAGCCCAGTTGCGCGTCAGGCTCCCGGAAGAATTCCACGAAAATACGCGACAGCGCATAGCCGCAGACGAAAATGCCCGAAACGACACCCGGTTGCCGCAGCGCCTTGCCGCCGTGGGTGGCGATTCTCAGGACGACCCATAGCACGATTCCCTCAAGCGCCGCCTCGTAAAGCTGGCTCGGGTGGCGGGCAAAAGGTCCGCCTGTGGGAAACACGATCGCCCAGGGCACATCCGTGATGCGGCCCCAGAGTTCTCCATTGATGAAATTGGCAATGCGCCCGAAGAACAGGCCGAAGGGGGCGACGGAGGCCACGAGGTCGAACAGGCTCCAGACGCGAATATTGTGGCGCCGGGCAAACAGGATCATGGCAATCGTCGTGCCGGTCAGGCCGCCATGGAAGGACATGCCGCCGTTCCAGATCTCGATGGCGCGGACCGGGTTTTCCATCACGGCCGCAAGGTCATAGAACAGCACGTAGCCGATGCGTCCGCCGAGCACGATACCGGCGGCCGCCCAGACGAGGAAATCGTCCAGCTTCTCCCGGCTTGTCGGCGGCGTTCCACCGGCCCACAGCTCAGGCCTGGCGATCAGACCGCGGGCATAGAACCAGCCGAGCATGATGCCGGCGACATAGGCGAGGCCATACCAGTGAATCGCAAGAGGCCCGATGGAAACCGCGATCGGATCGATGTTGGGAAATGGCAAGATGGCGAGGAATGATGCTGGTGAATACAAGTTTAACGTACCCTGGCCACGTGCCGCGTTTGCGGCGGAACATGGCGGCAGCCCCTGTTCGGGTCAAGACCCATGTTTTCGGTTTCATGATGATCCTCAAGGAATTGGCGGGAATTTGGGCGCTTCCGGCGATTCTCCTTGCAACGGCCTGCATCAGACCCTACCTCCACGCAGGCAATGAGACCGAACGCCGCCTTGCGGCGCAGCCAACGGGAGATGAGGTCATGTCCACCGGACCGAACCGCATGATGGATGAATTCGCGCGCCTGATGACGGATGCCGCCGGTGCGGCCCAGGGCATGCGCCGCGAAGTGGAGACGGCCTTCCAGGCGCAGGCCGAGCGCTTTCTCAACAGTATGGATCTCGTGCGCCGCGAGGAATTCGATGTCGTGCGCGATATGGCAATCAAGGCGCGCGATGAAAACGATGCGCTGAAGGCACGTCTGGATGCGCTGGAAGCAAAGCTTGCCGGAAACGCCGAGTAATTGCGGCCGTCCAGCCTGAATCATCTTTGACAGTCGAGCGCGGTCTCTGGAAAACGGGGGGCGCGCTTTTTTGTGTCTTGACGCAAGTTTTCACGGTTGTTTGCCCAACAAAATCGCAGCCTGTGGACATAGTCGAAAAACGCTTCATCCAGAGTCGGTTAATCGCTGCGGCTGAGGCCGCGGGCGAAGCGCAAACCTGAGTCGTCCCCGCAAAAACGAAAGCCGGGGGCTGGTACTCGGACTCCGGGCCGATACACTGATTTTAAATGATGATTCGAAACGTCCGATGGGCCGTTCCGCGCAGGATGAATGTGCTGGACTGACCGTCGCGGGGAATCATCGAGGGGTTGGATTTCCGGTCAGTACGCGTGCGTTGGTGTGTTTTTCGTTAACACGAATGTCGCTTCCATTCCGGTTAAGAGGGTGCCGCATGAGCCTCATGGACATACAGATGGAACGCCAGTCGAATCCGGTCGACATGATCGAATTCGTGGCTGCGTCCAATGACTGGACCTTCGAACGGTCCGGCGAGGACGAGATCGCCATGACCGTTGCGGGTCACTGGGCCGATTATCACGTCTCCTTCTCCTGGATGGAGGAGTTCGAGGCGCTGCATCTGGCCTGCGCCTTCGACATCAAGGTGCCCGAACCGCGCGTCAACGAGGTGATCCGCCTGCTCTCCCACGTCAACGGTCAGGTGCTGATGGGGCATTTCGACCTGTGGCGCCAGGAGGATGTGGTGATCTTCCGCCAGTCGCTGCTGCTGGCAGGCGGTGCGGAACCCACCAACCAGCAGGTGGAAGTGCTGCTCTCCAGCGCGCTCGAAGCCTGCGAGACCTATTATCAGGCTTTCCAGTTCGTCGTGTGGTCCGGCATGGAGGCCAAGGCCGCCATGGATGCGGTTCTGTTCGAGACCGTCGGAGAGTGCTGATGTCTGCGACCGTATCCGGGCTTGTGGTGCTGGTCGGTGCCGGCAATATGGGCGGTGCCATGCTGTCGGGCTGGCTGAAAAGCGGGGTGCCGGGATCGTCCATTCTTGTGATTGATCCGTCGCCTTCCGAGGCGATGAAGGAAAGGCTTGCGGCTTCGGGCGTGCGCCACGAAACGGCAGCGCCTTCCGGCGTTGAGGCGGCGATCCTGTTTCTTGCGGTCAAGCCGCAGGTGATGGAGGCGGTTCTGCCGCCGCTGAAGCCTCTGGTGGGGGCCGATACCGTCGTCGTCTCGGTCGCAGCCGGCAAGACGCTCGCCTTCCTTGAAAGCCATCTCGGCGAGGCGGCCATGGTGCGCGCCATGCCGAACACGCCGGCCATGATCGGCCGCGGCGTCACCGGCGCTTATGCCAATGCGCGCGTCGGCGAAGCTGAGCGCGCAAATGTGCACGACCTGCTGAAGGTCAGCGGCCCCGTGGAATGGGTGGCCGCCGAAAGCGATATCGATTCCGTCACGGCGCTGTCCGGCAGCGGTCCCGCCTATGTCTTCTATCTGGTGGAATGCATGGCCGAAGCGGGGCGCAAGCTCGGCCTGCCGGCCGATCTCGCCATGCGGCTGGCGCGCGAAACCGTGGCCGGCGCCGGCGAGCTTCTCTTCCAGTCGAGCGATGAAGCCTCGCGCCTGCGCCAGAACGTCACCTCGCCCGGCGGCACGACGGCGGCTGCGCTGTCGGTGCTGATGGACGAAAAGGGCATGCAGCCGCTGTTCGATGCGGCGCTTGCCGCCGCCCGCAAGCGGGCCGAGGAGCTTGGACGCTGAGGGCGGACACGACGGAAGGGGCAGGCCTGATGGCGGAAGAGATCAGCTGGAACGACTTTGAAAAGGTCGATATCCGTGTCGGGACCATCATAGAGGCCGAACCCTTCCCGGAGGCGCGCAAGCCTGCCTACAAGCTGCGCATCGATTTCGGGCCGGAGATCGGCGTGAAGCGCTCCTCCGCGCAGATCACCGTGCATTACACGCCGGAGACGCTTGTCGGTCGGCAGGTGCTCGGCGTCGTCAATTTTCCGCCACGTCAGATCGGGCCGGTGCGTTCCGAAGTGCTGACGCTCGGCTTTGCCGACGAGACCGGCGCCATCGTGCTCGCAGGCGTCGAGAGACCTGTCCCCAACGGCATGAAGATGATGTGAGGCGCGGGGCCGGGCTGGATCAGGCCGGCACGCGCACGGTGGCTCGCAGGCCCCCCATCGGGCTGTCACCCAGCGTCACGTTACCGCCATGGGCGCGGGCAATGTCGCGGGCAATCGCAAGGCCAAGGCCGGTGCCGGAGGCATCCAGATTGCGCGCCTCGTCCAGCCGATAGAAGGGTTTGAACACATCCTCGCGTGATGCTTCCGGAATGCCGGGGCCGTCATCATCGAAGGTGAGCGTCAGCCATTTGGCGTTGTGGCGGGCCTCCACATGCAGGCTGTTGGCATAGCGGCGGCTGTTGGACGCCAGATTGCCGACGAGACGCTGGAAGGCGCCGGGGCGCACCGCGATCTTGTCCTCGCCGTCGATGCGGTAGGTCATCGTCTTTCCGTGCAGGGCAAAATCCGCCGTCATCTTCTCCAGCAACTCGCTGAGGCGCATCTCGCCGAAATCCTCGGCAGCCTCGCTGCGGGCAAAGGCAAGATAGCCTTCCAGCATGCTCTGCATGTCATCCACGTCCGTGCCCATGCCGGCCAGGTCGGGGTTGTCGCCGGCGAGCGCCAGTTGCAGCTTGAAGCGGGTCAGAATCGTGCGCAGGTCGTGGCTGATGCCGGTCAGCATGGCGGTGCGCTGTTCGATCTGCCGCTCGATGCGCTCGCGCATCTGGATGAAGGCGATGCCGGCGCGACGGATCTCGTCGGCACCGCGCGGGGAGAAGGGCGCCGGCATCTTCTGGCCCTTGCCGAAGCTTTCGGCCGCATCGGCAAGCGCCAGGATGGGGCGGATCTGGCCGCGCAGGAAAAGAACAGAAATGCCGATCAGCAGCAGCGACGTACCGACCATCCAGACCAGGAAGATATGCGTGTTGGACGCATAGGTCTGGTTGCGCAGGGTGAAGACGCGCAGCACCTTGTTGTCCAGCTGGATGCGGATTTCCACCAGCCGGCTGTCGCCCACCGTGTCGATCCAGTAGGGCAGACGGATCTGCTGGTTGATCTGGTCGGCGAGGATGTCGTCGAGGATCGAGAAGAAGGGTTTCGAGCGCGGCGGCGGCAGCTGCGCATCCGGTTCGATGGAAATGTTGAGCGACAGCTGGTTGCGGGCGATGCGGGTGATTGCGCCGTAATCATCGCTCGGGTCCGGATAGGTGCGGATCAGCTCGATGATGGCGGCAATATCGCGGGTGACGGCCTGTGACAGGCGTTCCGTCACCAGCCGCCAGTGGCGTTCCATGAACACGGCGGCCACCACGCTCTGCAGGAGAAGCATGGGAATGATGACGATCAGAACCGAGCGCATGTAGAGCCCGGTCGGCATGCGCCGCTTCAGCCAGCGGCCGAACGCGGCCCAGCCTGGCGGCTGCAGCCGCACCGACTGGCAGCGCATGACTGCCAGTCCCTGCCGCAGGCGGGACAGCAAGGTTCCGGCCTGCCGTCTGGCTGTTTCTGCCACGCCCTTCATGCCCGTCCTTCCGGCTTCGTGCTGCCGATCGCCCGTTCGACTGTGGGCATCAGTCTATGCTGAGACGATAGCCCACGCCACGCACCGTCTGCAGGTAAACGGGATTGGCCGGATCGTCCTCGATCTTGCGCCGCAGCCGGTTGATCTGCACGTCGATGGTGCGCTCGCCCACCTCCGCATCGTCGCCGATCAGTTCGTGGCGCGGAATGGTGTCGCCGGCCCGCAGCGCAAACAGCAGCATGATGTCCTGTTCGCGGTCGGTCAGGCGAATGGTTTCGGCGGCGCGGCGCAGTTCCTTGCGCGCAATAGAGAAGGTGAAGGGACCAAACATGATCTGGTCGATCTTCGGCGTGTCCGGATTGGTGTTGCGGCGCAGGATGTTGTTGATGCGCAGCACCAGTTCGCGCGGATCGAAGGGTTTTGGCAGGTAGTCGTCGGCCCCGGCTTCCAGGCCCTCGATGCGGGCATCCGCTTCGGCGCGGGCGGTCAGCAGGATGATCGGGATGCGGCGCTTGTCGCGCAGCGACTGGGTGAGCGAAATACCGGTTTCGCCGGGCATCATCACGTCGAGGATGATCAGGTCGAAATCCAGCCCCTCCAGCTTGCGCCGCGCCTCGGCCGCATCGCCGGCGATCGTGACGCGAAAGCCCTGCTCGCTGAGATAGCGCCGCAGAAGCGCGCGGATACGCGTGTCATCGTCCACCACCAGAAGATGGGCGGCATCATCGGACAGCGAAACCGGATTGTTCCCCATGGTCAGTCCACCTCTTCTTCGGGGGGCTCGAGCCCCTCGGCGCGTCCCCGCATGGCCCGCAGGAAGGCCACCACCCCGTCGCGCTGCTCCGGCGTCAGCGCCTGCATGGCTTTCGATATGCGATCCGATTGCGGCTCCGACAGGGCAAGCGCCAGTTCGCGTCCGGCCAGCGTCGGATAGAGACGGCGCTGGCGGCGATCCTTGGCGCCGGCCATCTGGCGGATATAACCGCTGTCGATCAGCTGCTTCAGCACCCGGGCGAGGCTCTGCTTGGTGATCTGCAGCGTGTCGAGAAGATCGGTCACCATCATGCCGGGTTGCCGGCAGACGAAATAGACGACCCGGTGATGGGCGCGCCCCATGCCGATCTTGGCGAGGATGGCGTCCGGATCCGAGATGAAATCGCGATAGGCGAAGAAGAAGAGTTCGATCGTTTCGAAGTCGATCTTGCCTTCATCGACGGCAGGCATCGGCGGCAGCGTCTTCCTGACGGCTTTGGCGGTCGATCCCGAGGGCACCAGTCATTCCTTTCGAGCCTTCGCGCTGCCCGCCGTCCGGAGCCGGAGCGGGCGCGCCGTCCGGCCGGCTGAGGGGTCCGAACGACAGTTTTCACGAAGTCACTGATAAAGCGTGAAGCGGGCCAACAATCAACCGGATTGTGAGGCTGCTCTGCTCTCGTCCCCTGCCACTCCCGATTTTCTGTCTCGCGTCCTGCGGATCCCGCGGGCATGGCTGTTGCCGTCCTGCCGCAATCGCCGCTCCGGCTGCGGGATCTGCGGAACCTTTCCCGCGCCAGCCCGTTGCGAGGGCAACAAAACAGGAGAGATAACATGAGCTTGGCAACGCCCGCCGAACTGGCGCCGGCGCAGGCTGACCTGCCCGCATCCGGCCCTTCCCATTCCCTGCGCCCCCTTCTGGTGGCCGTTCTTGCCGCGAAGCTTGCAGTCGCGGCCGTGCTCGTGGGGTGTGCCGCCATGGCGCCGACGGTGGCGGCGGACGGGGGCTACTTCGTCTCCGACTGATTTTTTGCTGCGATGCCGCAGCGGGGACGCTATAGGAAGATCTTTCCTGTCATCACGCGAGGCATCATGGGTCAGCTCCAAGCGGGTATCATTCCAGTCACACCCTTCCAGCAGAATTGCGCAGTGCTGTTCGACAGCGACACCAAGGAAGGCGTCGTCGTTGATCCCGGCGGGGATGTGGACCGCATCGTCGCGGTCGTGCGCGAACAGGGCCTGACGATCAGGGAGATCTGGATCACGCATGGTCACATCGACCATGCCGGCGGCGCAGACGAGCTGCGCGAAGTGCTGGGTGCACCGGTCATCGGCCCCAACGAGGCCGACAAGCCGCTTCTCGACATCCTCGATACGCGCGCCGCAGCCCTTGGCTTCGACGTGCCGGCCCGCAAGCTGACCCCCGATCGCTGGCTGAACGATGGCGACGTCGTTTCCTTCGGGGAGCATCGTTTCGAGGTGCTGCATTGCCCGGGACATGCGCCCGGCCACGTGATCTTCTTCAACCGCGACATGCGCTTCATCATCATGGGCGACGTTCTGTTCAACGGTTCGATCGGCCGCACCGATCTGCCCGGCGGCAATCACCAGCAGCTGCTCGACAGCATTCGCGACAAGGTTCTCCCGCTCGGCGATGATGTCGGGTTCCTGTGTGGTCATGGTCCGGGCAGCCGCCTCGGTGACGAGCGCCGCGATAACCAGTTCCTGCGCGGTATGTGAGCACGCGCGACCGCACCCGGTTTCCCTGCTTCGGCCGCGTCAGCGCTGCGCCGATGCGGGGTGCGGGCACAAAAAAACCCGGCATCACTGCCGGGCTTCAACTCGAAATGAAAGCGGTGATCAGGCTCAGCCGGCGATCTGCAGATTGACTGCCTTGGGGCCCTTGCCGCGACGATCCGGTTCCGTGTCGAAGCTTACTTTCTGGTTTTCAGTCAGGCCGGACAGGCCGGAAGCCTGGACGGCGGAGATGTGAACGAAGATATCGGCTCCGCCCTTGTCGGGCTTGATAAAGCCGAAGCCTTTGTCCGTGTTGAAGAATTTTACAGTGCCAGTTTCGGCCATGCATCAGGTCCTTTTTCCTCTGTCCGTGTTCAGCGGCGGACAGCATCACGATATTGCCCACAAGGGGCAGGCGGCAGGCATTTCGAAAATGGAGGAAAGGGGCCCGTGTTACCGCAGGGAAAGAGATCAGGACTTGACATCATCCTTACCGCATCCCCCGCCCGGAAGTTTTGGCGCTTCCGGATCGCTTCATTATAGCTCTTCCCATGCTCGCAAATTGCCCGAACAGCCACAGAGTGCTGCGTTTATCGTAAATTGGCAAGAAAAAGTTTTCTGACGCGAATACGCAACACCGCACTGCGCTTTATCCACCCTCAAAAGGTGCGGGTTTTGCGCGAGGTGGCCTGAAGTTGCTGTTTTCTTGGGCAGTCAAGGGCGGGATGAAAGGCAAGAAAACGCCTTTTCCGCCCGTTCGTCAATCCGCCAAACGCGGGGTGCTTCGTCGTTTCAGAAGTTCCGGCACCAGTTCCACCACCAGCATAGCGGCAAAGATCAGCGCGCAGCCGGCATAGCCGGAGGCCGGCAGCGTCTCGCCGAGCAGCAACGCTCCGAAGAAGGCGCCGAACAGGGCCTCGGACGAGAGAAAGATCGCTGCCTGCGGCGCGGTGGTGTAACGCTGGCCGATGACCTGCAGCACGAAGGCAAGACCGGAAGAGACAAGTCCCACATACAGGATTTCCGCCAGCGATCCCTGGACGGCCGCAAGCGTGAGCGGTTCGAAGGCAAGACCGAGCGCGATTGCGAGGATCGCGCAGGTGGCGAACTGCGTGGCCGACAGCGCCAGTGGCCGCCCGGATCCGCTGACGAAATGGCCCGCGAGCACGATCTGCAGCGCCCAGAAGACAGCACACAGAATGCTCCAGAGATCGCCTGTGGAGATGGCCTGCAGATTGCCGCCGCTCAGCAGGAAGATGCCGACAAGGGCCATCAGTGCGACCGGCCAGATGATCCAGTGCGGAAAGCGCTGGAACAGCAGGATGGAAATGACCGGCACGAAGACGACGTAAAGCCCCGTCAGGAAGCTGGAATTGGTCACCGTCGTGGTAACGAGGCCGATCTGCTGGGTGATGGCGCCACCGAACAGGGCCGTGCCGACGAGCACGAAGCTGCCCATCTGGCGCATTGTCGGCTTCGAGCCGATCCGCTTCTGCTCGGCAAGCGCAAAGGGAAGCACGGCCAGGGCCGCGATGGCAAAGCGCAGGCCGACAAACCAGAAGGGGCCGATCTTGTCCATGGCGACCGACTGGGCAACGAATCCGCCACCCCAGATGGCGGCCGCCAGAAGAAGAACGAGATTCGCCTGCATGCGTGTCATGGGATCGTTCCTGAAGGGGAGGGCGGTCAGGTGGCCGCGTGCGGGCCTTGCAGGCGCTCCCTAACAGGGGGAGGACATGGCTTCAAGGGCAAAGCCGGCCGGTCCAGTCGGGTAGAGGGGCGGACAACCGTCGAGCCGGTGGTTGCCTGCCGCAGAAGCAGGGTCAGAAGCGGCTGATGCGCGTGTCTTCCGTCTTGCGTTGCGTTTTCGACGGCAGGTCGCGGAAGCTGAGGCGCCACAGGCCGGCGGCGGCCATTGTGAAGATGAGGGTCAATGCGCCGAACAGAACGCGCTGGTCACCGGACGAGGCGGGGCTGAACAGAAGCTGTGGTACCACCACTTCGGAAAACGTCGGCAGTTCGCCTGCCTGTGCCGTTTCCACCAGTGCCAGCATCATCACCACGCAGGCCGCAAGGGCTGCAGCGGCAATCCAGATGCTGCTGCCCAGTCTGCGAAGCCGAAGCCGGGTGGTGGCCTCCTCGTCATCCAGAAACATGGCGTCATCCTTCACGTGCTCGATCAATGACGGTCAAAAGACCCTGTGAAAGCGACGCGAGAAGGACGGGATTGGGGCAGGCACAGACATTTATTGTGGCAGAATCAAGGCGTTAACGATTTGGATACCATGAATGAGGGGACAGTTACGCCAAGTGCAGGATAAGAAAGCACTTTGTCTGAGCCGGTTTTACGGCAAGAAAGACCGCGCTGGCGGTCGTTTCGGCCTTGAAACAGGCCATTTTCTTCGACATAGAACCCTGCGGCAGGACCGAACCGGCCTGCCGTTTTCAACAGCTTCAGGATCCCAACATCATGGCCTTTCTTGCCGATGCACTTTCCCGCGTAAAGCCGTCCGCCACCATTGCCGTTTCGCAGAAAGCCCGGGAGCTGAAAGCCAAGGGCCGTGACGTGATCGGGCTGGGTGCCGGCGAGCCGGATTTCGATACGCCGGACAATGTCAAACAGGCAGCCATCGATGCGATCAATCGCGGCGAGACGAAGTACACGCCTGTTTCCGGCATTCCGCAGCTGCGCGAGGCAATTGCTGCCAAGTTCAAGCGCGAGAACGGTCTCGACTATACGCCAGCTCAGACGATTGTCGGCACGGGCGGCAAGCAGATCCTGTTCAACGCCTTCATGGCGACGCTGAACGCCGGCGACGAAGTCATCATCCCGGCACCCTACTGGGTGTCCTATCCGGAAATGGTGGCGCTGTGCGGCGGCACGCCGGTGATCGTTTCCACGACGCAGGAGAACAACTTCAAGCTCCAGGCGTCCGAACTGGAAAAGGCGATCACCCCGAAGACCAAGTGGTTTGTGTTCAACTCGCCGTCCAACCCGTCGGGCGCTGCCTACAGCCACGATGAGCTGAAGGCGCTCACCGATGTTCTCGTCAAGTATCCGCATGTCTGGGTGCTGACGGACGACATGTACGAGCACCTGACCTTCGGTGACTTCAAGTTCGTGACCCCGGTGGAAGTGGAGCCGAAGCTCTATGACCGCACGCTGACCATGAACGGCGTTTCCAAGGCCTATGCGATGACCGGCTGGCGTATCGGCTATGCGGCGGGCCCGCTGGAACTGATCAAGGCCATGGACATGATCCAGGGCCAGCAGACGTCTGGTGCCGCGTCGATTGCCCAGTGGGCGGCCGTCGAGGCGCTGAACGGCCCTCAGGATTTCGTGGCGAAGAACAAGAAGATCTTCGAAGGTCGCCGCGATCTCGTCGTGTCCATGCTGAACCAGGCCAAGGGCATTTCCTGCCCGAACCCGGAAGGCGCCTTCTACGTCTACCCGTCCTGCGCCGGTCTGATCGGCAAGACGGCGCCGTCGGGCAAGCTCATCGAGACGGACGAGGATTTTGTCACCGAGCTTCTGGAAACGGAAGGTGTCGCCGTGGTGCATGGTTCGGCCTTCGGTCTCGGCCCCAACTTCCGCATCTCCTACGCGACCTCGGAGGAGCTTCTGGAAGAAGCCTGCCGCCGCATCCAGCGTTTCTGCAATAACTGCAAGTAAGGCCTTGTTTTAACGGGTCTTGTGGGGCTCGCCGAAAGGCGGGCCCTTTTTGCATTCACTCGGAAAACCGCTCGCGATAGGCCTTCGGGCTGACGCGGATCTGCCGCAGGAAGACGCGTCGCATCGTCTCCTCCGCACCGAAACCGCAGCTGGCTGCGACGCGCGCCACGCTGACGCCCTGTTCCAGAAGCCGCCTGGCCGTTTCGAACCGCAGATCCTCCACCGCGCGGGCCGGCGTGCGCCCGGTCGCCTGCCGGTAATGGCGCGAAAAACTGCGCTCGCTCATCGCCATTCGCTCGGCGAGCACCGCAAGGGAGAGCGGGCGGTTGAGGTTCTCGACGATCCAGGCATGCAGCACATCGAACCGGCCTCCCGCATCCTGCAGGCGAAGGGCGGCACTGAACTGCGCCTGTCCGCCCGGACGCTTCATGAACACCACGAGCTGCCGGGCAATGGCAAGCGCGGTTTCGTGTCCAAGATCGTCCTCCACCAGGGCCAGCGCCAGGTCGATGCCCGCAGTGATGCCGGCCGAGGTCCAGATCGATCCGTCGCGGATGAAGATCGGATCGGTTTCCAGCCGAACCTCCGGAAAGCAGGCGGCAAATTCAGCGGCACGCTGCCAGTGGGTGGCGGCGCGCCGTCCCTTGAGAAGCCCCGCGGTGGCGAGCAGGAAGGCGCCGCTGCAGACGGACGCCGTGCGCCTTGCCCGTCGCGACCGCGCGCGGATCCAGGTGATCAGGTCCGCATCACCCATGGCCTGATTGACGCCGTAGCCGCCAGAGACGATTAGCGTGTGCAGCGCCTCATTGGGATCCGGCAGGGGAAGCGTAACGATCTGCATCCCCGATGACGTCGAGACCGGCTGTTCGCGCGCCACCACGAGGATCTCGTAGGGCGCTGGCACGCCTCGAATGCGGGCCAGATCGTTTGCTGTCGCAAAGACCTGCAGCGGCCCGGTGATGTCCAGGACCTGGCTTTTGTCGAAGGCTAGGATCTCGATACGCAGGGTCATGGCGGAAATGGAGGGATGTTTGGCAAACGCGCCACACTATTGGCCTCTATGCTTTTGGGGTCAACAGGAGTTCGATCATGGCGATTTCCATCGGCTTTCTCATCTTTCCGCAGATCCAGCAACTGGACCTGACGGGTCCTTATGAAGTGTTCACCGCCGCAGCCGGCACCCGTGTCGATCTCGTCTGGAAGACGCGCGAACCGGTGATATCCTCCACCGGCCTCGCCTTCCAGCCGAACGCCACCTTTGCCGACAGTCCGCAGCATGATGTCTTCTGCATTCCGGGCGGTGCCGGCGTAAACGCGCTGCTGGAGGATGAGGCCGTGCTGGACTTCGTGCGCCGGCAGGCGGCGGGCGCCCGTCTCGTCACGTCGGTCTGCACCGGTTCGCTGGTGCTTGGTTCAGCCGGCCTGCTGCAGGGGCGAAAGGCCGCCACCCATTGGTATGCGATGGATTTTCTGCAAGCCTTCGGGGCCGAGCCGGTCGCCGAACGTGTCGTGCGGGATGGCAATCTCATCACCGCCGGCGGCATCACCTCCGGCATCGATTTCGGCCTTGCGGTGATTGCCGAACTGCTGGGAGCTGAGGAGGCCGAAACGGTGCAGCTTGCGCTGGAATATGCGCCGGCACCGCCGTTTTCGTCGGGAACGCCGGATGCTGCGTCCGCAACGGTGCTGGCTGCCGCCCGGCAAAGGCTTTCCGGATCGCGGCAGCAGCGGGAGGCCATCCTGGCGCGCATGGCCTCCTGAGGCGCATGGCGATCAGGCCTTGGTCAGCCGGATGATGGTCGAGCTTCCACCGCCGCGCTGCTCGGTGACGGCATAGACCGCGCCATCCGGCCCCACCTTCACGTCGCGGATGCGGGCGTTGAGCGGCACGCGTTCCTCGTACGTCACGCGGTCATTCTCCATATGCAGCACGACGACGCCCTGGGAGACGAGCCCGCCGACGAGGAAGGCGCCCTTCCATTCCGGAATGGCGTTGCCGTCGTAATAGGCCATGCCGGAGGGGGCGATCACCGGATCCCAGTAGTAGACGGGCTGTTCTGTGTTTGCCATGCGCGTGATGCCCTTGCCGACGGGATCGCCGCTGTATTCCACGCCATAGGTCACCTCCGGCCAGCCGTAGTTCTTGCCGGCCTCGGGGCGGTTCAGCTCGTCACCGCCGCGCGGGCCGTGCTCCACTGTCCACAACCGGCCCCGGCCATCGATGGTGGCGGATTGCAGGTTGCGGTGGCCGAGCGACCAGATTTCCGGCTGGGCATCGCTGCGGCCGATAAAGGGATTGCCTGCCATCGGCTTGCCGTCCGCGGTGATGCGGAAGATCTTGCCGAGGCCGCTCTTCAGATCCTGCGCCTGCACGCGGGGTTCGCGGTCGGATCGCTCGCCGACGGTGACGTACAGCGCGCCATCCGGCCCGAAGGCGAGGCGCGAGCCGAAATGCTTGTTGCCGTCATAGCTCGGCATCTGACGGAAGATCACCTTGACGTCGGTCAGTCTTCCGCCGCCTTGTGCATCAGGGACCAGCCGCGCGGAGGCCACCGAGGTCCCGTTGCCGTCTTCCCGCTGTTCGGAGAAGGAAAAGAAGATGCGGCCCGACTGGCGGTAATCCGGCGCCAGCGCTATGTCCAGCAGCCCGCCCTGACCGCTTGCCAGCACCTTCGGCACACCCGCAATCGCGGGGCCCGGCTTTCCATCAGGGGACAGGATGTGCATGGCGCCCTGCTTGGCCGTCACCAGCATGCGGCCATCCGGCAGGAATTCCAGCGACCAGAGATGCGGCAGGCGTTCCGCCACCGTCTCGGCCCTGATCTTCGGCATCTGCGGCGGTTGCGGCGCGCGGGTCTGGCCGGAAAAGGCCGGCTGCTGGTTCGGCGCATTCGGCGGTTTGCGTTCGGCAGGAGGGCCGGCCTCTTGTGCAAGGGCCGGCGCGGCGAGGGCTGCGGCAAGCAGAGAACTGGCAAGGGCAAGGGTCAGGCGCGTCATGATTATCTCCCGGTCAGTGGCGAACTCGTCCCGGAGTTCGGCTCCCATGTTGCAACCCGTCCAAGGCGGCGGATCTGCAAGAGATGTAGGGTCGCCTGCGCCACACGCCCGTCGTGCCGCCGTTCAAGTTTGCTTTATCGGCGGGTGATCGCCGCTTCTGTCCACCGCAGGGCCGGTCAGAGGCCGATCATGGTCAGCATCAGGAAGGTGGCGAACAGCACGAAATGCGTCATGCCCTCGATCGCATTGGTTTCGCCGTCGTTGAGGTTGATGGCGGCGGCAATCAGCGTGATCGCCACCATCACCGTCTGCACCGGCGTCATGGCCATCACGAAGGGCTGGCCGGTATAGAGCGCGATCGCCTCCATCACCGGTACCGTCAGGATGACGGTCGAAAGCGAGGCGCCCATGGCGATGTTGACGACCGACTGCATGCGGTTGCGCAGCGCTGCCCTCAGTGCGGTCAGGATTTCCGGCGCCGCGGAAATCGCCGCGACGATGACGGCCATCAGCGCCGGCGGCGCGCCGCTTCCCTTCAGTCCCGCCTTGATGAAGGCGGACATGAATTCCGCCAGCACGCCGATCAGCACGACGCCGATCAGGATGATGGCGATGGCGGCGGTGGTGGAGCCTTCTCCGGTCCCCCCGGTGGCGGGCCTTGCGGCTGTTGCCTGCGGTTTCGGCCGCGGATAGCTGTAGGAGAAGAAATAGCTGTGCGGCCCCACCTGCATGCGCAGGAAGAGGCCATAGAGCGCGATCATCGCGACGATGGTGAAGGCGGAGTAATAGTGCCAGCGATCGCTCGGCACGAATTCCGGCACCACCATGGAAATGCCCATGGCCGTCAGGATCATCACGCCATAGGTCTTGCCGGAATTGTCGTTGTAGGGTTGTTCTCCGTGCCGCAGGCCGCCGAGCAGCGCGGCAAGACCGAGAATGCCGTTAATGTCGAGCATGACGGCGGAATAGATCGTGTCGCGCACCAGCGTCGGGGATTCGCTGTCATTCATCAGGATGGCAAGGATCAGCACCTCGACGGCCACGGCCGACAGCGTGAGGATCATGGTGCCATAGGGGTCGCCGACCTTGTGTGCCAGCACTTCCGCATGATGCGCCACCCGCGTGGAGGTGAGCACGATGACGACAATCAGCAGGACGGCGCCGCCGAGCGCTGCCAGCTTGCCCGCCTCCAGGATCGCGTGCTCGGTGAAGAGAGTGAGCACGGCCAGCAGAAGTGCGACCAGAAGAAACTTTTCTCGGCTGAGGAGTGATGGCATGCTCTGAAACGGCTCCTGCTTGTGTGGGAGCAATCTATGGCGATGCCCGGAGCGATCAAGCCGGCATCCGGCCTGTTCCTGCGTCACGCCGCTGCCGCCGAACCGTTTCCGTTGCCTCTGCCGACAGGACTGCCGACGGAACCGAAGCCCGTTGTTTCGAATTCCGTCCGTGGATCAATGGATAACTGAAGGACAGACAGGAGGAAAACCATGACCAAGGTGATCTACAAGGTGGTGCAGCATGATGGCGGCTGGGCCTACCGGATGGGCGATGTCTATTCCGAAACCTTCCCGAGCCATGGCGATGCGCTGGCGGCGGCCCGTATTGTTGCTGCCGAACAGCAGGTGGGCGGCGATCCCGAGGAAATCAGCTGGCAGGATGCGGACGGCAACTGGCACGTGGAATACAGCGATGGCGGCGACCGCCCCGAGGCAGAAGTCGACGACGCGGATTATGCGGCGCGCGCCGTGCGTCACTGAAAGATCCCGGCCTCGCCGCATCCAGCCGCAAGCGACCGTCCCCGTTCCCTCAGGGTAACGGGGCGGCTTCGTCCATGGCTGCGATCGGTTGTTCGCTGACGGTGGAAGGGACCGGCTTCGGCGCCTTGCCGAGGATCTGGCGTGCACCCTTTTTCGAGAATGGCTGCACCAGCTGGCCGATGAAATGCGGCGACACGCGCCCGGTGATACCGATATCGGTCGAGGGTTCGCGGGGTGGGTTGAAATAGGTGCCGAAGATCTGGTCCCAGAGAACGAGGTTTTCGCCGTAATTGGTGTTACCCTCGGCAATCACCTTGGAATGGTGCCAGCGGTGCAGGCGCGGCGTGCTGAAGATGTAATCGAGAAGGCCGGTGCTGACCGCGATGTTGCAGTGGGTGAGCAGGCCGACAAAGGCCGTCACCGCGCCGATCCACAGGAAGACCGGCAGCGGCGCGCCGATCAGATAGAGCGGGATCTGGCTGAGCGCGATCTTGAATCCGGAATCGATGAAGTGGAAGCGCCCGGTATTGACCACCCAAAGCCGGCTGACACTGTGATGCAGCGCATGGAAGCGCCAGAGGAACAGGTTTTCATGCGCGATGCGGTGGGCGGCATAAAGGCCGAACTCGGCGACGATCAGTCCGAGCACCACCTGCAGCACCATCGGCGCATGCTGGGGCCACAGATCGAACTGCGGCTCGGTCAGCGGCTGCACGATGCTGGCTATACCCATCGGCAGCGAGGCGCCGATCGCGGCAAACACCTGCACCGCGCCCTTGCTCAGCAGCGTATGGGCGACATTGTTGAAGGTTTCGCCATCGGCCTGCAGCCATTCGTTCTCGTAGGGCATCAGGCGTTCAGCAAGCGCAATCAGCGCCACCACCGAGAGATAGACCACATTGAACCAGAAGAGCGGGCTGGAGGACTGGAAGGCGAAATAGGTGCCGATCAGACCGCCGGCCAGGAAAGCCGGCCAAAGGGCACGGGCAGCGAAAGCATGAATCACGAGACGCCTCGATCCGGCTGTTGCCAATGACGCCTGTATAGCCGCGGCGGGCGGGCGTCGTCTACCGGCTTGAGGGAGCCGAGACATAGTCCTGCAACCCTTCGACAAGGGCATCGAAGGTGGCGCGGCAGCGTGGCGACGTCTTCAGGTCTTCGTGCATGGCCACCCAACTGGGGAGCGGATAGCGGACCTCTGGCAAGACACGCTGCAGCCGGGGCTCGCGTTCCGCCAGCCGTGTCTGACAAAAGCCGATGCCAGCGCCGGCACGGATGGCGGCAAGCTGGGCCAGATTGTTGTCGGTGCGGTAATGCCAGCCGATTTCCTCCACGGTGGAAAAGCCGGGATTAAGGCGCCGCATTTCGGCCGCCGCCATGCGCACGAAGGCCGTCTGCCGGTCGAACCCGATCATGCGGTGGAGGGAAAGGTCGGCAAACGTTTCCGGCGTTCCCGCCTGCGTCAGGTAGTCGGGATGCGCGTAAAGACCGAGTTCGATCTCGCCGATGGAGCGCACCACCAGTGCATCCTGCACGGGCCGTGTCATGCGCACGGCCACATCCGCCTCCCGATGCAGAAGGTCCTCGACCTGATCGGAGAGCGACAATTCCACCACCAGACCGGGATGGGCGGCCTGCAGGCGGGCCAGGATCGGCGGAAGCACCTCCACCCCGATGACGTCGCTTGCCGTGATACGCACCACCCCTTCCACGCGCTCCGTGGCGCCGGAGACCTGTCGCAGAAGGGCGGCGGCGGTCGTTGCGAGACTTTCCGCGTAGGGGCGGATTTCAAGCGCCGCATCCGTCGGCATCAGCCCCTGCGGGGAGCGGGTAAACAGCGTGCGGCGCAGCAGCCGTTCCAGTTCATCCACGTGGCGGCCGGCCGTCGGCTGGGTCAGCCCCAGGTCCCGCGCGGCGCCCGACAGCGAGCCTGTGCGGCAGACGGCAAGAAAGGTGCGGTAGAGGCTCCAGTCGGGGTCATTCATTTTTGAATGATTGCTCCACATGTTTCGGCAATTTTGTATAGCGCCGTTTGCGCGGATACTCCAGCCATCGAAACACAAGGCACAACACAAGGAGTTGCCGCCATGCAGAACCAGATCGCATTGTCCCAGACCGAACAGCCGCTGGCACTGGTGCTCGGCGCCACCGGCGGCATTGGTGGCGCGGTGGCCCGCCGTCTGCTGCAGGAGGGCTGGCGCATCCGCGCCCTGAACCGCAAGGCGGCGGAGGCCGCAGCCAGGGAACCTTCCTTTGACTGGAGACAGGGTGACGCCATGGATGCCGAAGCGGTGCGCTCTGCCGCGCAGGGTGCGCGCCTCATCGTTCATGCGGTCAATCCGCCCGGCTACCGCGACTGGGACAAGCTGGTGATGCCGATGCTGGAAAACACGATTGCCGCCGCTCGTGAAAACGGGGCGCGCATCCTGCTGCCCGGCACCGTCTACAATTATGGTCCGGGCAGTTTTCCGCTGATTGCGGAAACAAGCCCGCAGAAGCCGCTGACGCGAAAGGGCACCATCCGCGTGCAGATGGAGCAGCGGCTGCAGGCTGCGGCGAAAGAGGGCGTGCCGGTGCTGATCGTTCGTGCCGGCGATTTCTTCGGCCCCGGGTCTGCCAACAGCTGGTTTGCGCAAGGCGTGGTCAAGCCGGGAATGCCGCTGCGCTCGGTCGGCTTCGTTGCCCGCCCCGGCATCGGCCACCAGTGGGCCTATCTGCCCGATGTCGCCGAAACCATGGTGCGTCTGCTGTCGATGCCGGACCGGCTCGGTTCCTTCGAGACCTTCCACATGGACGGGGTGTGGGATCACAGCGGCGTGCAGATGGCCGAGGCCATCGAGCGGGTTGTCGGGCATCCGCTCTCGCATCGGCGCTTCCCCTGGTGGGCGGTGGTGCTGGCCAGTCCCTTCGTGCCGCTGTTCCGCGAGGTGCTGGAAATGCGCTATCTCTGGCAACGCCCGGTGCGGCTTTCCAATGCAAAGCTGCGTGCCTTTCTCGGGGCCGAGCCGCAGACCCCGCTCGATGATGCCCTTCGCGCCACCCTGCGCGACCTTGGATGCCTTCCGGATGAGACCCATGGCAGGGCCGAGGGCCGGACGCGTGCGGGCAAGCCCGTTGCCGGCCCGGTCTGAGGGCCGCCGGTTCCCGAAACATGAAGAGGCCCGCCTTGAGGGCGGGCCTCCGTGAGACAAATGTCAGGTCGGGTTTATTCGGCGGCGTCGAGTGCCGGATAATCCGTATAGCCTTCCGCGCCACCGCCATAGAGGGTCTGCGGATTGATGGTGTTCCAGGCCGCGCCATCGCGGATGCGGCGCACCAGATCCGGATTGGCGATAAACGGCTTGCCGAAGGAGACGAGGTCCGCCTTGCCGCTGGCCACGGCTTCGGCAGCACTCTCTGCCGTATAGCCGTTGTTCAGCATCCAGGCGCCCCTGCCGCCGGCCGCAACATAGGCCTGCTTGAAGGCGTCGTAATCGAAGCGGGTGCCTTCGTACTGATGATCGCGGGGACCGCCGGTGGCGCCTTCGATGACATGGATGAAGGCGAGGTTGCGAGTGGCGAGTGCTTCCACAACCGCATTGAACACGGCCTGCGGATTGCTGTCGCTGACATCATTGGCGGGCGTGGTGGGCGACAGGCGGATGCCCGTCCTGCCGGCGCCGATTTCCTGTGCGACGGCATCGACCACTTCGAGCGTCAGGCGGATGCGGTTCTCGATCGAGCCGCCATAGGCATCCTCGCGCTTGTTGGCGCCATCCTTCATGAACTGGTCGAGCAGATAGCCGTTGGCGGCGTGGATCTCGACGCCGTCAAAGCCGGCATCCACGGCACCGCGTGCAGCCTTGCGAAAATCCTCGACGATGCCCGGCAGTTCGGCAAGCTCCAGCGCCCGCGGCGTGGAGGTTTCGGCAAACCCGCCGGTGCCGTCTGCATTGATGATATAGGTCTTGGACTTGGCGGCAATCGCTGACGGGGCTACCGGCGCCTGGCCGTTCGGCTGCAGCGAGACATGCGAGACGCGGCCGACATGCCAGAGCTGGGCGACGATCCTGCCGCCGCGCGCATGCACGGTATCGGTGATCTTCTTCCAGCCCGCCAGCGCTTCCGGCAGATAGAGGCCGGGCACATCGGCATAACCCTGGCCCTGCTGCGTGATGGCGGTGCCTTCCGAGACGATCAGTCCTGCCGTGGCGCGCTGGTCGTAATAGACGACGTTGAGGTCGTTCGGGATCGCCTTCGGCGAGCGGTTGCGGGTGAGCGGGGCCATGACCACGCGATTTTTCAGCGAAAGATCGCCAAATGTGACCTCATCGAACAATGTCGGCATGGGATATCCTCTTTCTGGATGTCTTGGGAGTGAATGGGGAGTGAATGGGGAGGCGCGGGAGGACGGGTGAGGCAATGAAGCGCTCAGAGCGTCTCTCCCAAATGGGTCAGAAACTGGCGGATCATCTCCTCGTCACGCTGGTAGAAGGTCCACTGTCCGACCTTGGTGGTCTTGACCAGCCCTGCCTTTTCCAGAGTCGACAGATGCGCAGACACCGTGGACTGGGAGAGACCGCAGCGCTTCTCGAACTGGTTGGCGCAGATCCCCATGTCGAGCGGGTGCGCCTGGGAGGAAAAGTGGGCCTCGGGCTGCCGCATCCATTCGAGGAATTCCACGCGCGCCGGATGCGAGAGAGCTTTCAGGATTTCGGTCTTGTCCATGCTGCGATCCTTCGGAAACGGTCTTAAATCGCTTCTGAACGATATATGGATCGTGTTTTTCCGATTTAAAGGGGGTCGTGCTGCTAAGCAAAAAAAAGGCCCCGGAATGCCCGAGGCCTGAAGTGTGAAGGTTAAAAAACCTCCAGAGGGGAACAGCCGGCGCAGGGCAACGAGGGGATGTCGCCAGGACGCACCAGCTACCTTCAATATGGGTGGGATCATCTCGCGCGACAAGAGGCGCAGGCGGTTCTCTCAACGAATTTTGGGAGTTACGGGCAACAGCCCGTTAAAAAAAGAGGGCCACCGGATTGCTCCAGGGCCCTTATAAGTGTGAAGGTCAAAAAACCTCCAGAGGGGAACAGCTGCTGCGGTGGAACTGGGAGGAAAAGCCACCATGTGCATCAGCTGTGTGCGATATGGTGCTTTCTTGTGCAGTGAACAATGCATTTTTGTGCAACGCAGCCATGCGGATCGCGCAATGCTATGCGAAATAACTTTCTGCCGCTGCCCATCATGCAGGCCAAGCCCCCGAATTCGTTGACAAAACGCAGGTCGCACGGGCAGCGTAGGGTCGCTCAGAAATTCCAGTTGCGCGCCTTGGCCACGATGAAGTCGCGGAAAACCTTCAGCTTGGCTGCATTCTTCATCTCGTCCGGATAGCAGAAATAGGTATCGAAGGACGGAATGTCGGCATTGATGGCCAGCTGAATCAGCCCTGGATCGCGCCCGACGATGTAATCCGGCAGCACGGCGATGCCGATTCCGAGCAGGCAGGCCCGTTTGATCGAGGTCTGGCTGTTGATCTGCAGGTGCGGCAGGCGCGGATTATCGGAATTGCGCCCGGCATATTCCAGCCAGTTGACGTCGAGCAGATAGTTCGGCGCCGGCTCGCCGAAGGTGATGATGCGGTGGTTGTCGAGATCCTCGATCGTCTGCGGCTCGCCGAAGCGGTTGATGTAGGAGGGCGCCGCGTAGACGTGCATGTGCACGGTAAACAGCTTGCGCTGGATGAGGTCCGATTGCTGCGGCTGGCGCAGGCGGATCGCGCAATCCGCATGGCGCATGTTCACGTCCAGCTCCTCGTTGTCGAGGATCAGCTGGATCGACATTTCCGGATAGAGCTGCAGGAACTCCTGCACCTTGTCGGTCAGCCAGCCCTGGCCGAGACCGACCGTGGTGGTGACGCGCAGCTTGCCGCTCGGCTTCTCCGTCGTCTCCGTCAGCTGCACCTTGACGCTTTCGAGCTTCAGCAGCACGTCATGGGCGGTGCGATAGAGAAGCTCGCCCTGTTCCGTCAGGATGAGGCCGCGCGCATGGCGATGGAAGAGCTTGACGCCCACATCCTGTTCCAGCGCGCTGACCTGACGGCTGATGGCCGACTGGGACAGGTGGAGCTTGTCGGCTGCGTGGGTAAACGAGCCGGCCTCCGCCGCCGCGTGAAAAATGCGCAATTTGTCCCAGTCGAGTGGCACGCCCATTGTTACTCCGCTGCTTCGGCCACGGGCTGGATGCCCGCGAGATAGCGTTCCGCTTCAAGCGCTGCCATGCAGCCCATGCCGGCCGCGGTGATGGCCTGGCGGAAGGTGTCGTCGGTCACGTCGCCGGCGGCAAACACGCCGGGAATGTTCGTCGCCGTCGAATCCGGCGCCGTCCACATATAGCCATTGTCCTTCAGCCGGACCTGTCCCTTGAACAGTTCGGTTGCCGGCGCATGGCCGATTGCCACGAAGACGCCGTGGGTAGCGCGCTCGGTGATCTCGCCGGTCAGCGTGTTGCGCAGCTTCACGCCGTTGACCGACGGCGGCATCGGCGGCTTTGCCGGCTCGCCGGTGATCTCGGCCACTTCGCTGTTCCAGACGACCTCGACATTCGGGCGCTGGAACAGGCGCTCCTGCAGGATCTTTTCCGAACGGAAGCTGTCGCGGCGATGCACGACGGTCACCGATTTCGCGATATTGGAGAGATAGAGCGCTTCCTCGACGGCGGAATTTCCGCCGCCGACCACAATGACATCGCGGTTGCGATAGAAGAAGCCGTCGCAGGTGGCGCAGGCGGAGACGCCAAAGCCCTGGAAATGCTGCTCGCTCTCGATGCCGAGCCACTTGGCCTTGGCACCGGTTGCGATGATCAGCGTATCGGCGGTCCAGACCTGGCCGGAGTCGGTGCGGATGATGAAGGGGCGCTGCGCCAGCTGCACTTCGGTCACGAGATCGTTGACGATCTCCGCGCCCACATGCTTTGCCTGCTTCAGCATCTGGTCCATCAGCCAGGGACCCTGGATCGGATCGGCAAAGCCCGGATAGTTCTCCACATCGGTGGTGATCATCAGCTGACCGCCCTGTTCCATGCCGGCGATCAGCACCGGCTTCAGCATGGCGCGGGCGGCATAGATGGCGGCCGTATAACCGGCCGGGCCGGAGCCGATGATGAGAACGTGGGCATGGCGGGCAGACATTGCAGTTTTCCTTTCAGCTGGCATCGCGCGCGCGTGCAACTTGCCGTGCAGGCGCAAGCGTTCGACGCCTTTCACGCTCATTTATGAACGTTCCATGCGCCAATTCAAGGTCAGCACTGCGTCGAAGGCATGGCAGACCAAGTTACGCACAATAATGGTGCGCTATGGCGACATAATCTTGCGCGCAATCCTTGCGTTCGGGATTCCTTTGGCTAATAGCATGGCAAAAACCGACATGAGGTTTCCCGTGCTCAGAGCTGAACTCGACGCCATCGACATCAAGATCCTGCGCGAACTGCAGCGGGATGGCCGCATGACGAACGTGGAACTGGCCGAGCGCGTCGGCATTTCCGCGCCGCCCTGCCTGCGCCGCGTGCGCAAGCTGGAAGAGGCGGGCGTGATCGAGGGCTATGCCGCGATCCTCAACGGCCCGAAGCTCGGCTTCGATCTGGTCGCTTTCTGCCTGGTCGGTCTCAAGCACCAGTCGGAAGCCAATCTCAAGGCCTTTGCGGCGCTCGCCCAGAGCTGGCCGATCGTGCGCGAGGCCTGGATGGTTTCCGGCGACAGCGATTTCCTGCTGCGCTGCACGGCCGAAAACCTGACCAGCTTCCAGGACTTCGTGATCGAGGTGCTGGCCGCCAATGAACATGTCGATACCGTGCGCACCATGCTGACCATTCGCCAGGTGAAGAAGCTGGGGCTGGTGGAGGTGTGAGGGTTCAGGCGTCCCCCGCAAAGGGCACGCGCAGCGTGGTCGATTTGCTCAGGGGATTGAGCGGCGAGCCGGCCCAGGCGAAGGCGAACTGCGTACCAAGCCGCCGCCCTTCGCGCAGAACCTTTTGCTGCAGGGGGAGCTTCCGCTTCTTCTTCTCGATCGCCCAGGCGCGCTCGATCTCTCCGCCGAGACCCAATTGCTGGCGGCGGACGAACTGGTCCTGAATGCACAGCGCCGGGATCGTCTGGTAGATGGTCAGTTCCGCGAACAGGGGGGCGACGGGATCAAAAATCTCGTGGTCGACGGCCCGGTCGATCCGCCGCACCACCGCCAGCAGACGCCGGGCGGCTGCCGGCGTCACGATATAGCCGGCGGCGCCGAGATGGGCGCTGCGGAGCCTGGCGAGCTGGATGCCGGGCGCAATCGCCTGCTGCCGGCGCGACACGGCAATCTTGCGGCCGGTGGTTTCGAATTTCACGAGATCGGCATCGGCGGGCAGCCAGGCGAGGTTCGCGAGCAGGGTTTCCGCACCCTTGGCCAGATGGATATCATCCTCGAAGACGATGCCGGGAACGCCCTCCGCCGCGATCAGCGACCAGGCCTCCCGCTGGCTGAGCAGGATGCCGATTTCGCCGGGGGACAGGATCAGGCTGCCATCGGCATGCCGGCCGGACCATTCGGCCAGCGTCTCCTGCGGCAGAGCCCTTCCGTCCACGGCGGGGATCCGCCGGAAGGGCAGGCCGCGCGCCTCGAGCAGCACCTGCATGCGGGCCATGCGTTCGGTGGCGCGGTCGAGATTGATCACGTAGATGGTCACGATGGCCTCATCCGGCGTCCAGCAGGTCCGCATAGACCTCGCCGATCGCTTTCGCTTCGCGCTCGATGGAAAAATGGGCGCGCATATGGGCGAGGGCGTGCGCGCCGTGCTCGCGGCAGAGCGTCTGGTCTGCAAGATAGGGGGTTATGCCATCGACAAAGCTGTCGAGCGAACCGCGCTCCACCATCCGGCCCGTCTCTCCGTCGAGGATCAGTTCGGCAAAGGCCCCGACATCGGCGGCAATCACCGGCACGGCGCTTGCCATGGCTTCGAGCGGGGTCAGCCCAAATCCTTCCCAGCGTTGTGGCGCGACGAACAGATCGAGCGCCCGGTACCAGTCGTTGATATTGGTGTGCTCGCCGACAAAGAGGATGCGATCGCCAAGGCCGGCGGTCTTCACCTTCGCTTTCAGTTCATCCTCGAAGGCAACATGCTTGGCGGTGGCGCGCCCTGCGACAACCGCCACCCAGTCCGGATGGTCGGGCAAAAGCCGGATCATCGCATCGACGAAGAGATCGGTGCCCTTCTGATGGCGCACGCGGCCGAAGCAGCCGACATGGCGGCGGGCCGGATCGAGGCCGAGCGCCTGTTTCGCGGCCGCCTTGTCCCCGGCGGGCGAAAAGCGCTCGAGATCGATGCCGTGCAGGATGACGGTGCTCTCCCGCTCCAGATAGGACGCGGTTTTCTGGCAGACGGCGATCACCCGGTCCATTTTCGAGATCAGCCATTTCGTCCAGCCGGTATGCCTGCGCTGCGAGGCCGAGGTGAAGACGAGCTTCAGCGGCATGCGCAGCACATCGCGCAGCAGAATGCCGGGCAGCATCTCGATATTGCGCCGCGCATGCCAGACCCGGCAACGGCGGCCGACGGGGGGGCGCCACAGGCGCCACAGGTCGGCGGCAGACATCGACGGCAGATGCGAGGGCAGTCCCGGCCCGAAGGTTACGACCTTCTGGCCGAGGCTGTTTTGAACCGGCACCAGCTGGATGACGGTGGAGGTCACGCCCGACAGTCTTCGCTTGAAGTGCGGGGCGATGACCTCGACCTGTGCGAGATCGCGTGTCACAGGATCAGGGGCTCTCAGCCCCAGCTGACGGACAGCACTTCGTAGGCCTTGGAGCCGCCGGGTGCGTTCACTTCGATGCTGTCGCCCACTTCCTTGCCGATCAGCGCGCGCGCAATCGGCGAGGAGATGGAGATGCGGCCTTCCTTCACATCGGCTTCCTGGTCGCCGACGATCTGGTAGACCTTCTCTTCTTCGGTATCTTCATCCACGAGCTTGACCCGGGCGCCGAACTTGATCTTGGAGCCGGACATCTTGGTAAGGTCGATCACTTCGGCGCGCGCCGTCAGGTCTTCCAGCTCGGTGATGCGGCCTTCGTTGTGGCTCTGCGCTTCCTTGGCGGCATGGTACTCGGCATTTTCCGAAAGGTCGCCATGGGCGCGGGCTTCGGCAATGGCCTCGATGATGCGGGGACGTTCCTCCTGCTGGCGCCAGCGCAGTTCTTCCTGCAGCTTGGCGAATCCGGACGGCGTCATCGGTACCTTATCAACCATTTCTCTTTTCCTCAGTCTCATGGCCGCAACCGGCGGCCACAAAAAGAAACAGGTCCCGGAGGGATGCCCCGGAACCCTGTGAAAACCTGAACTTCGCGAATCATAGCAGAATCGTGACGCGAATTTCCAGAAAATTCGAAATAGGGCGCCGCCCAGCACGAGCAAGGTGGTCTGTCGCCGGGGTAACCGCATCTTGACGGAGACGACAAGAACGTATAGTGAACAAACTAATGAAGAAGTCGCTGAAAGAACGTCTCGCCATTCTCTCGGATGCCGCCAAATACGATGCCTCCTGCGCATCGAGCGGCACGACGAAACGCCATTCCGCGGGCTTGGGCGGGCTGGGCTCGACGGAAGGATCAGGCATCTGCCATGCCTATGCGCCGGACGGGCGCTGTATCTCTCTCTTGAAGATCCTGCTCACCAATTTCTGCATCTATGACTGTGCCTATTGCATCAACCGATCCTCCTCGAATGTGGAGCGGGCGCGCTTTACGCCGGAAGAGGTGATCTGGCTGACGCTGGAATTCTACCGGCGCAATTATATCGAGGGCCTGTTTCTCTCCTCCGGCATCATCCGTTCCTCCGACCACACGATGGAGGAAATGGTACGCATTGCCCGCGAGCTGCGCACCACCCATAACTTCCGCGGCTACATTCATCTGAAGACCATTCCGGAAGCCTCGGCCGCGCTGATCGAGGAGGCGGGGCTTTATGCGGACCGCCTGTCGATCAATATCGAGCTTCCGACCGACAGCGGCATCGGGCGGTTCGCGCCGGAAAAGAAGCCGGCAAACATCCGTCGCGCCATGGGCGAATTGCGGCTTAAGATCGAGGATGCGGCCGAGCCCACGCTGCGCACGAAGAGGCGCCGTCATTTCGTACCGGCCGGGCAGAGCACGCAGATGATCGTCGGTGCCGATGGGGCAAACGACGCCACCATTCTCGGCACCAGTGCAAGGCTTTATGGCAGTTATGGCCTGAAGCGCGTCTATTATTCGGCCTTCAGTCCCATTCCGGATGCGTCCGCCAAGCTGCCTCTGGTCAAGCCGCCGCTGATGCGCGAGCACCGGCTCTATCAGGCGGACTGGCTCTACCGCTTCTATGGCTTCGAGATCGGCGAGATCACGGCGGTGACCGCAGATGGCAATCTCGATCTCGACCTCGATCCGAAGCTCGCCTGGGCGTTGGCGCATCGCGAGCGCTTTCCGGTGGACGTGAACCGGGCAGGCAAGGAGCTGTTGCTGCGCGTGCCGGGTTTCGGCACAAAGACGGTCAATGCCATCCTCTCCTCGCGCCGTTTCCGTCGCATCCGGCTGGAGGATCTCGGCCGGCTCGGCGTGTCGTTGCGCAAGGTGCAGCCATTCATCGTGGCCGAAGGCTGGACGCCAAGCCGGCTGCTGGAGCGCTCCGATCTGAGGGACCTGTTTGCTCCGAAACCGGAACAGCTGGCGCTGTTCTGATGCAGACGATCTTCCTGAAAGGGTGCGGCGAATTTGAGGAATGGCGCGATGCCGCGCGCCTGCTGCTGCTCAATGACATCGAACCGGGCGCAATGGCCTGGCGGGTTGCCGGGGAGGGCGGTGCGCTTTCCGGTTTCGCAGAACGGCAGGCTTTGGCATTGCCGGCGGAGCGAAGGGCGGTCACGGTGCCGCCGGCCTTCGTGGACCTTGCGGAAACCGTGATCTGCCATTCTGAGCCGGGGCGGTTCGATTTGCTCTATCGGCTGCTGTGGCGCCTTCGCGGCGACCGCCATCTGTTGCAGGTCGTCTCCGATCCGGATGTGATGGCGGCGCGCAGGCTGGAAAAATCGGTGCGGCGCGACAGCCACAAGATGAAGGCCTTCGTCCGCTTCAAGGAGGTGGCCTCCAGCGATCCGACCGGCCGCCGCCGCTCCTTCTTGGCCTGGTTCGAGCCCGATCATTTCATCGTAGCGCGGATGGCGCCCTTCTTCCGCCGCCGCTTCTTCGACATGGACTGGGTGATCGCGACGCCGAAGGGATCGGCCGCCTGGGATGGCGAGCAACTGACGGTGAGCGATGCCCCGGCCGACAAACCCGAGATCCGCGACGATGCGGACGATCTGTGGCGCATCTATTATGCCAACATCTTCAATCCGGCACGGCTGAAGGTGAAGGCGATGACCGCGGAAATGCCGCGGAAATACTGGAAGAACCTGCCGGAGGCCGAGCTTATTCCTGAACTCATCGCCAATGCAGAGGCGAAGGTGCGGGAAATGGCGGAAAGGGCCGCCTCGCAGCCGCCGGCCTTCCATGCGCGCCTTCAGGCGCGGCAGGCGGAACGCGGGGCGGACGACATTGTGCCGGCGGGCTCATGGGAAGCGGTGCGCGAGGCGGCACGCGCCTGCACCCGCTGCCCCCTTCATTGCCACGCTACGCAGACCGTGTTCGGCGAGGGACCGAAGGATGCGCGCGTGATGGTGGTCGGCGAACAGCCCGGTGACCAGGAGGATCTTTCCGGACATCCCTTCGTCGGCCCGGCCGGCAGACTGTTCGATGCGGTTCTTTCCGAGATCGGCGTGAAGCGCGCCGCGCTTTACGTCACCAATGCGGTCAAGCACTTCAAGTACGAACCGCGCGGCAAGCGGCGCATCCACCAGAAGCCGAACGAAGCGGAGATTGCCCAATGCCGCTGGTGGCTGAAACAGGAGGTGGATCTGATCCGCCCCCGGTTGATCGTTGCCCTCGGCGCGACCGCCTATTTCTCGTTGACCGGAGAGCGGCGCCGTCTGTCAGACGTACGCGGCCAGATGCTCGGCATGACGGAGGGGCGCCGGCTGCTGGTCACGGTGCATCCGTCCTATCTGCTGCGCCTTCCCGATCCTCAGGCACGGCAGGCGGAAGATGCGCGGTTCCGTGAAGACCTTCTGCATGTGCTTGGTGCCGCGTCATGATCTTTTCGGAAACTCCACAGCGATAACGCAATCCTCCCGCTGTATTGATGTCCATTTGACTTGCCGCACGCAGAATTCCCTGAATTCTTAAGGTTGTATAATTTCACAATGCGCGCATAATTATTGCGCCCGGAGGTTGATTTAGAGGAGATCAATGTTCGGGAATTTACGTCACAGAAAATCGTACGCCATAGAAAAGGGAGGAAATTTCATGGCCATCGAAGGTGTTCAGAAAATGGGTCTGTTCCTGTTGCCGCTGCGCTCGGAGGGTGCGCCGGGGGCTCCGGTCAACACGCTCAGCCTGACGGTTTACACGCCGAAGAGCATCGTCACCGGGCATTCGGAAGTGACGCAGGCCGTCAATCCGCCGCTCGGCATCTCCTCGCATGTCACCGGTACCCTGATTTATGAAACCGTCATGGGTCCTGGCTCCAAGGTCCGCATCGACCTGACGGGCTGGCCGGAAATCTTCTGGCCTTCCAATGCCGGTGTCGGTCCGGTCATTCCGGAAAACTACTCGTCGATCATCCTTCTCGAACCCGATTTCTCGGGTGGCGAGATCATCTTCCAGTATCGGACCGCGCTGACCGGCGAATGGCATCAGGTGCGCCAGAAGGTCGTCCGCACCGCTGCCGGCCATGAAACGGTGAGCAAGGCCGCCTGACGTATGCTGAGTGCGTCGGGGCGATCGGGCGCGCGCGCAGACACGATGGTTCCGGCATATCCCGACCGTTCTTGATGCCGCTTCGTGCCGTTGAAGACGGCCGAAGCGGCTGACGGCGGCCGACGCGGGCCGGTGTGTCGGACACATCCCTGAAACGCGGAAGGGCGGCCTTGAGCCGCCCTTCGTCGTCTTTAATCTCTCCGGCTTCCCACGGGCAACTGCCTGCGGCCGGACGGGCAAGCCCGATCAGAAATAGCTCTGCAGCGGGCGTACTTCCAGCTGGCCCTTGCGCAGGGCCTGGATCGCTTCCGCGGCCGCCATGGCGCCGGCCATGGTGGTGTAATAGGGCACCTTCTGCATCAGGGTTGCGCGACGCAGCGACTTGGAATCCGAAATCGCCTTGTTGCTGTCGGTGGTGTTGAAGACCAGCTGGACCTGGCGGTTGCGGATGGCATCCTCGATATGCGGGCGGCCTTCCAGAACCTTGTTGATCTTGGTGGCCTCGATGCCCTTTTCGCCGAGGAAGCGGGCCGTGCCGCCGGTGGCGAGCACGCGGAAGCCGTTTTCGACCAGAAGCTTGATGGCCGGCAATACGCGCTCCTTGTCCTCGTCACGCACGGAGACGAAGACGGTACCTTCGCGCGGCAGTTCGACGCCGGCGCCGAGCTGGCTCTTGGCGAAGGCCAGCGCGAAACTGGTGTCGAGGCCGATGACTTCGCCGGTCGAACGCATTTCAGGACCCAGCAGCGTATCGACGCCGGGGAAGCGCGCAAACGGGAAGACGGCTTCCTTGACGGCGATGTGCTTCAGATTGCGCGGATCAGGCTTTTCGCCATAGGCGGCAATCGCCGCGTCGAGCTTTTCACCAGCCATGATGCGGGCAGCGATCTTGGCAATCGGCGCGCCGATGGTCTTGGCCACGAAGGGCACCGTGCGCGAGGCGCGCGGGTTGACTTCGAGAACGTAGATCACGCCATCCTTGATGGCATATTGCACGTTCATCAGGCCGCCGACATGGAGCGCCTTGGCAAGCGCCGTCGTCTGGCGTTCCAGCTCGTCGACGATCTCCTTCGAAAGCGAACGCACCGGCAGCGAGCAGGCCGAGTCGCCCGAATGGATGCCGGCTTCCTCGATGTGCTCCATGATGCCGGAGACGAAGACGGTTTCCCCGTCGCACAGGGCATCGACATCCACCTCGACGGCATTGGTCAGGTAGCTATCGAACAGCAGCGGATTCTTGCCGAGCAGGGTGTTGATCTGGCCGGTCTTGTCGTTCGGATAACGCTGCTTGATGTCTTCCGGCACCAGGCCCGGCACCGTATCCAGCAGGTAGCTCTGCAGCTGGCCTTCCGAATGGATGATCTGCATGGCGCGGCCGCCAAGCACGTAGGACGGGCGCACGACGAGCGGGAAGCCGATCTCGGATGCCACGAGGCGGGCCTGTTCGACCGAATAGGCGATGCCGTTGTTCGGCTGCGTCAGGTCGAGCTTCATCAGAAGCTTCTGGAAGCGGTCGCGGTCTTCGGCGAGATCGATCATGTCCGGCGCGGTGCCGAGGATCGGGATACCGTTCTTTTCCAGCGCCTCGGCGAGCTTCAGCGGGGTCTGGCCACCGAACTGCACGATGACGCCGACCACTTCACCCTTTTCCTGCTCGGCGCGCAGGATCTCGATCACGTCTTCGGCTGTCAGCGGCTCGAAATAGAGGCGGTCGGAGGTGTCGTAGTCGGTCGAGACGGTTTCCGGATTGCAGTTGACCATGATGGCTTCGAAGCCGGCATCCTTCAGTGCGAAGGCCGCATGGCAGCAGCAGTAGTCGAACTCGATGCCCTGGCCGATGCGGTTCGGGCCACCGCCGAGGATGACGACCTTCTTGCGGTCCGACACCAGCGCCTCGGAGCGGGCGAGGCCGACGAAGGGCGTCTCATAGGTCGAATACATGTAGGCCGTCGGCGAGGCGAATTCGGCGGCACAGGTGTCGATCCGCTTGAAGACAGGGCGCACGCCAAGCCCGTTGCGCAGTTCGGCCACTTCCTTCGGGCGCTTGCCGGTGAGGCTTGCCAGACGCGCATCTGAAAAGCCCATGGCCTTCAGCATGCGCAGGTTTTCCGCGTCCGTCGGCAGGCCATGCTCGCGGATGCGGGCTTCCATGTCGACGATCGCCTTGAACTGGGCGATGAACCAGGGATCGATCTTGCAGCCTTCATGCACCTCGGCTTCGGTCATGCCGAGACGCAGGGCCTGGGCCACCATGCGAAGGCGGTCCGGCGTCGGGGTGCCGATGGCGGCGCGGATCGCGTTCTTCGAGGCTTCGCCGGCTTCCATGCCGGGGATCTCGATCTCGTCGAGGCCGGTGAGGCCGGTTTCGAGGCCGCGCAGCGCCTTCTGCAGCGATTCGGCAAAGGTGCGGCCGATGGCCATCACTTCGCCGACCGACTTCATGGCGGTGGTCAGCGTCGGCTCGGCGCCCGGGAATTTTTCAAAGGCAAAGCGCGGGATCTTGGTGACGACGTAATCAATGGACGGCTCGAAGGAGGCCGGCGTCGCACCGCCGGTGATGTCGTTGTCCAGTTCGTCCAGCGTGTAGCCGATGGCAAGCTTGGCGGCGACCTTGGCAATCGGGAAGCCGGTCGCCTTGGAGGCGAGCGCCGAGGAGCGCGAGACGCGCGGGTTCATTTCGATGACGACAAGGCGGCCGTCGGCGGGGTTGACGGCGAACTGCACGTTCGAGCCGCCGGTTTCCACGCCGATCTCGCGCAGCACCGCAATCGATGCGTTGCGCATGATCTGGTATTCCTTGTCCGTCAGCGTCAGCGCCGGGGCAACCGTAATGGAATCGCCGGTGTGAACGCCCATCGGATCGATGTTCTCGATGGAGCAGATGATGATGCAGTTGTCCGCCTTGTCGCGGACCACTTCCATTTCATACTCCTTCCAGCCGAGCACCGATTCCTCGATCAGTACTTCGGTGGTCGGCGAGGCATCGAGACCGCCATTGACGATGTCGAAGAATTCCGAGCGGTTATAGGCAATGCCGCCGCCGGTGCCGCCGAGCGTAAACGAGGGGCGGATGATGGCCGGCAGGCCGACGTGATCGAGCGCTTGGGCGGCAATCGCCATGGCATGCGCCATGTAGCGCTGCTTGCGGTCGGTTTCGCCGAGGTTCCACTGGTTTTCAAGCGCATCGAGCGCCTTGTCGAGATCGTCGCCGGACAGGGTTTCGCGCAGCTTGGCGCGTTCGGCCTCATGCTTCTTGCGGTCGGCGTCCTTGATTTCGGTGGCATTCGCCAGCATCGAGCGCGGCGTTTCCAGGCCGATCTTGGCCATGGCCTCGCGGAACAAAGCGCGGTCCTCGGCCTTGTCGATGGCTTCCGGCTTCGCGCCGATCATCTCGACATTGTAGCGGTCGAGCACGCCCATGCGCTTCAGCGACAGCGCCGTGTTGAGTGCCGTCTGGCCGCCCATGGTCGGCAGCAGCGCGTCCGGGCGCTCCTTGGCGATGATCTTGGCCACCACTTCCGGGGTGATCGGCTCCACATAGGTGGCGTCGGCCAGGCCCGGATCGGTCATGATGGTGGCCGGGTTGGAGTTGACCAGGATGACCCGGTAACCCTCTTCCTTCAGCGCCTTGCAGGCCTGGGTGCCCGAATAGTCGAACTCGCAGGCCTGGCCGATGACGATTGGCCCCGCGCCAATGATAAGGATGGATTTGATATCTTGGCGCTTCGGCATCTCGTCTTTCCGCTTCTTCTTCCCTGCGCAAAAAGCCGGCCGGATGCAGAGGCATCGGTCGGGCACAGAGGTGTTCTTTTTCAGGCTAGAAGCGGCTTATAGGCAAATGTCCGCGCGGAAGGAACCCCCGATCTTGCCTGTTGCGCAGAAAAACGCCGACCTGTGGATGCCGTGTGGGGCGCCAGGAAACGGGGCGCGAAATCCCGGACAGGCGACAGCCATGCCGGACGATCAGTTGCGCTCTGCCGCAACCGTCTTATCTCCGGTGGAACTGGCATAATGGTGGCGCACCTCTGCCTCGTATGGGCGGCTGACCGGCAGTTCGGTGCCGTCGCCGGTCACGAGGCAAAGGCGGCCCTTGTCGCGTTTCAGGCTCTCCACATGCGCATCGGCGACCCAGTGGGAGCGGTGAATGCGCCGGCCGGGCGTGTTGCCGGTCTCGTTCAGCGCATCGGCAAAGCGCAGCAGGATGAGTTCGCGCCCGCGGGAGGTGACCACCTCCGTGTAATGATCCTGTACGGAAAGTCTCAGCAGGCGCCCGCGGTTCTCCGGCTTGAGGCGCGCGAGAAGGGCAGGCTGGGTCGCTGCCGGCTGGGCAATCCCGTCCTGCGGCTCGCTTTTGGACAGCTCCGGAGGGACGGCGGGATGATCCATGGCCTGCCGCGCCGGGCTGGCTTCCGCACCGGTGCCGGTCGTCAGATAGGTCAGCACACAGAAGATCAGGCAGAGCGGGACGGAGACACCCACCTGCTCGGTAAAGCCGGCAAGCGTGACCGGATCGTTGACGAAACCTGCCTGCAGCACCACGATCCAGCCCGCGATTGGCAGGGCGGCCAGCGCCGAGCCGATCATCATGCGGATCAGCCGCGAGGAGAGAAGGGGTGCCAGCAGCAGGCTGCTGGCGACGGCAAACGCCATGGCCACGCAAAAGGCGAACCCGTGTAGCAGCAGCCAGAAGGCAAGGCGCGGCAGAAGCGGCATGGCCTTCAGCGTGCCGAACGGGCCGCTGATGGTGAAAACCGCAACGACCACGCCGACCGTCAGCCAATAGCGCGGCGCCAGCAGAAAGGCCTGCAATTCACGAAGCGCGGATTGCAGTTTCCCTGCATTCACGAAGCATTTCTCCCGGTTGGCGCAGATGCGCTTTCGTCCCGTTTCGTTTTGCCGAAGATCGGAGCAGAATTCAATCGAGGCTTTCCGCGAGGCATTTGTCCATGACCCTTGAACCCCTTCTGGAGGCGCCGCTGGCCATCCAGATCCATGTGGCCACCATCCTGCCGGCCGCCCTTATCGGCGCCTTCCTGCTGGTCTGGCGCGGGCGGGGCACACCGCTGCACCGTCTGCTCGGCAAGATCTGGATCGGTCTGATGCTGGTCTCGGCGCTGTCGTCCTTCTTCATTCACGAACTGAGGATGTGGCAGGGTTTCAGCCCGATCCATCTGCTGTCGATCCTCGTCGTTGTCGGCTGCCTGCGGGTGGTCTGGCTGGCGCGCCACGGCCGCATTGCCGCGCATCGCCGGCTGGTCACGCAGATCTATGTCGGCAGCATCCTGATTGCCGGCGGCTTCACCCTGATGCCTTACCGGATCATGCATGCGGTGGTGTTTGATGGCTCAAGCCTTCCGCACTTGCTGCTGCTGGTCGCCATCTTGACACTCCCCTGGTTGCTTTTGGCCCTCGTTCAGCACAGTCTGCTGAGGCCCGCCGGCGGCCGTGCCAAACTGTTCTCCTGAATGCCGATTGCCATGATCATCGTTCACTATCTCAACAATTCCCGTGCCCACCGCATTCTCTGGCTGCTGGAGGAACTGGGGCTGCCCTATGAGGTGAAGACCTATCAGCGTGGCCCGGACATGCGCGCGCCGGCCAGCCTGAAGGCCGTCCATCCGCTCGGCAAGTCGCCCGTCATCGAGGAGGATGGCCGCGTGATTGCCGAAAGCGGGGCTATCATCGAATATCTGATCGAGACGCACGGCGCGGGGGCGGGCCTCAGGCCTCAGCCCGGCACCGACGAGGCGCTGCGCTATCGCTACTGGCTGCATTATGCGGAAGGATCGGCGATGCCGCTTCTGCTGTTGAAGCTGCTTTTCCTGCGGCTGCCCGGCCAGATACCGTTCTTTCTGCGCCCCGTGGCAAAGATGATTGCCGGCGGTGTTCAGGCAAAGCTGGTCGATCCGCAGCTCGCCGATCATCTGGCCTTCTGGAACGCGGAGCTTTCGCGCGACGGCTGGTTCGCCGGTTCCGCCTTTTCCGCCGCCGACATTGCCATGAGCTTTCCGGTGGAGGCCGGCATGACGCGCATCGGCGGCATGGGCGAGGTCGGCGCGGTGCGCCGCTATCTTGAGGCGATCCGCGCGCGCCCGGCCTATCAGCGGGCTCTTTCGCGTGGCAGCCAATACGACTACGCGACAAGCTGAGGCAGCGGGGCAGTTCGTGCCGCCCCGCCGATATTTCAGGTGATCAACGCTCGCTATCGAGATGCGCCATCTGCATTTCGGCATAGCGGGAACCGGCGGCCGCACCCTTCGGCACCACCCGTTCGATTGCCGCCAGATCCTCTGCCGTCAGGATGAGATCCAGCGCGCCGAGCGATTCGGACAGCCGGTCACGGCGACGGGCGCCGATCAGCGGCACGATGTCCTTGCCCTGTGCCGCCACCCAGGCAATCGCCACTTGGGCGACGGTCGCCTGCCGGGCTTCGGCGATCTGCCGCAGCGCCTCCACCAGCGCCAGGTTCTGTTCCAGATTGCCCTCCTGGAAGCGGGGGCTGCGGGCGCGGAAATCGGTCGCGTCCGTCGTGCGGTCCTTCTGCCAGTGCCCGCTGATCAGGCCGCGCGAGAGAACGCCATAGGCGGTGATGCCGATGCCGAGGTCACGGCAGGTCGGCAGGATCGTCTCCTCGATGCCGCGGGAAAGCAGGGAATACTCGATCTGCAGGTCGCTGATCGGATGGACGCCGGCGGCGCGGCGAATGGTATCGGGGCCCATTTCCGACAGACCGATATGGCGCACATAGCCGGCCTGCACCATCTCAGCGATCGCCCCGATCGTATCCTCGATCGGCACCGCCGGATCGAGGCGCGAGGGGCGGTAGATGTCGATGTAGTCCACATTCAGCCGCTTCAGCGTATAGGCAAGCGCCGTCTTGACCGCCTGCGGGCGGGCATCGTAGCCCAGCCAGCCGCCATCCGGTCCGCGCAGCGCGCCGAATTTCACGCTGATCGTCACCTTGTCGCGCAACCCATCCTTCAGCGCTTCGCCGATCAGCATCTCGTTGTGGCCCATGCCGTAGAAATCGCCGGTATCGATCAGCGTCATGCCGGCATCGATCGCGGCATGGAGGGTGGCGATGCTCTCGGCGCGGTCGCTCGGCCCATACATGTCCGACATGCCCATGCAGCCGAGACCAAGCGCGGAAACCTGCGGGCCTGTCTGTCCCAGTCGATGTGTGTTCATGGTCTGAATCCTTGGGTTGATCTCCGGTCTTGCCGGTGGTTCTCTTCTACGGCAAACGGCTTTGTGCGATAATCCGATGTGTCGCGCACACCCTGTCCGGAAATTCGTACAATGACCGATCTCCCGCTCGCCGATCTCGATGTCTTTGCCGCTGTTGCTCAGCATCGAAGCTTCCGGGCTGCGGCAAAGCTGCGCAATGCCTCGGCCTCCTCGCTGTCGGATGCGGTGCGGCGGCTGGAGGCGCGGCTTGGCGTGCGCCTTTTGAATCGCACCACTCGCAGCGTGAGCCTGACCGACGCGGGCGAGCGTCTGCTTGAGCGCCTGCGTCCCGGCCTTGCCGAGATCGAGGCCGCGCTTGACGGCGTCAACGATTTCCGCGACCGGCCGGTCGGTCGCCTCAGGCTCAATGTGCCCGGCATCGTTGCCCGCGCCATCCTGCCGGATCTTGCCGCGCGCTTTCTGCTGCTTCATCCCGGCATCACGCTGGAAGTGTCCACCAATGACGCGCTGATCGACGTGATCGGCGAGGGGTTCGATGCCGGCGTTCGCTACGAGGAGGCGCTGCAGCCGGACATGATTGCCGTGCCGATCGGACCGCGCATCCAGCGTTACGTGGCTGCCGCCGCGCCAGCCTATCTTGCGGGCTGTGGCGTGCCGGTTCACCCGCAGGACCTGCTCGCGCATCGCTGCATTCTGCACCGCTTTTCCAGCGGCCGCGTACTGTCATGGCTGTTCGAGGATCGGAACGGCCGGGAATTTTCGATCCTGCCGCCGGCCCGCATCATCGCCGAGACGTCTGAACTGGAGGTGGAACTGGCCTGTCGAGGACTGGGCGTCGTGTTTTCCTTCGAGGACTTTCTGGCGCCGGCGCTCGCGCGTGGTGATCTCGTTGCCGTGCTGCAGGACTGGTCCCCGCGATTTTCCGGACCATTTCTCTATTACAACAGCCGGCGGCACATGCCTTCGCCGCTGCGTGCCTTCGTGGAGTTCCTGCGGACCGAACAGAAGCGGAATGAGTCAGCAGACGCGAGAGAGAGTACCTGACCCATCACAGACACTGAACCATGCTGCAATTATTCTGCTGGATGGGATGCGCGACTTGCCTGCCGGATGGGCATTGGCTAGAGAAAAACAAGGCCGTTTGCCCGATTTCGGGGCAACGGCTTTTTTCGTTCTGGAGTTTTGAGCATGGCGAGCCATCCTGCTGCTGCCCTGGCCGGGCAGGCCGGTGACAATTCCTGGTCCACGCATGCGCGTGCCACCATCGGGCTTGGCGTGCCTTTCGTCGGCGCGCAACTGGCCCAGATGGCGATCAACACCACCGACGTGGTGATGATTGGCTGGCTGGGAACGACACAGCTGGCGGCCGCGGTGCTTGCCACGCAGATCTTCTTTGTCGTCTTCATCTTCGGGACCGGCTTTTCCAGCGCCGTCGTGCCTCTGATCGCCCAGGCGATCGGTCGTGGCGACCGCGCGCAGGCGCGCCGTTCCGTGCGCATGGGCATGTGGGTCGTGATTGCCTATGGCATCATCACCGCGCCGATCCTGTGGTTTTCCGAAACCTTGCTCCTGGCCCTGGGGCAGGAACCGGATATCGCGGCGCTTGCCCAGAGCTTTCTGCGCATCCTGCAATGGGGCATGTTCCCGGCCCTGCTGCTGATGGTGATGCGCTCCTTTGCCAGCGCGCTGGAGCGCGGCGGTATCGTGCTTTATGTCACGCTCGGCATGTTCAGCCTGAATGCGGTGCTCGATTACGGCCTGATCTTCGGCCATTTCGGCCTGCCGCAATGGGGGCTGCAGGGCGCAGCGATTGCCTCCTTCGGTGCCAATACGCTCGGTTTCCTGCTGATGCTGGCCTATGTCCAGAGCCGGCCCGAGATGCGCGCCTACGACCTCTTTGTCCGCTTCTGGCGGCCGGACTGGGTGGCCTTTCGCGAAATCTTCGGGCTCGGCCTGCCGATCAGCTTTACCATCCTGGCCGAAGCCGGGTTGTTTACTGCGGCTTCGCTGCTGATGGGGCTGTTCGGCAAGCAGCAACTGGCCGCGCATGGCATCGCGCTGCAGCTCGCCTCGATTGCCTTCATGATTCCGTTGGGGCTGGCCCAGGTGGCAACGGTGCGGGTGGGGCTGGCGCATGGTCGCAAGGATCCACTCGGCGTACGCCGCGCGGCGGTGATGGTGCTCGTTGTCGGTTTTGCCATTTCGCTGATCGGCAGCACCCTGTTTGCCGTCTTCCCGGGCGCGCTCGGCGCGCTGTTTCTCGATACGCGCCAGCCGGATGCCCAGGCGGTGCTGGCGCTGGCGGTGCCGCTGATCATCGCCGCCGGTGCCTTCCAGATGTTCGACGGCCTGCAGGCGGTGGCGGCGGGGCTGCTGCGCGGGCTGAAAGACACCAAGGTGCCGATGGTGCTGGCGCTCATCGCCTACTGGCCGATCGGCTTCTTCTGCGCCTGGCTGTTCGGCTTCGTCTTCCACCTCGGCGGCCCCGGCATCTGGGTCGGCTTCGTCACCGGCCTGATGGCCGCTTCCATCATGCTGAGCCTGCGCTTCTGGCGGCTGGTGCGGCGCGGATGAAAAAAGGCCCGCTGCAACAGCGGGCCTTCAGTTGACGCGTGATCTCGCCGAATCACCCGATCAGCGTTCGGCAAGTGCCGGTTCGCCCTTCTTCTCGCGCACCATGTTGATGAAGCGGCGGAAGAGATAGTGGCTGTCCTGCGGGCCCGGCGAGGCTTCCGGGTGGTGCTGCACGGAGAAAACGGGTTTGCCGGCCAGCCGCAGGCCGCAGTTGGTGCCGTCGAACAGGGAGATGTGGGTTTCCTCGACGCCCTCGGGCAGCGACTTCGAATCGACTGCGAAGCCGTGGTTCATCGAGACGATTTCCACCTTGCCGGTCGTATGGTCCTTGACCGGGTGGTTGCCGCCGTGATGGCCCTGGTGCATCTTCTCGGTGCGCGCGCCGAGTGCCAGACCCAGCATCTGGTGGCCGAGGCAGATACCGAAGGTCGGCGTGCCCGTCTTGATGACCTCCTGAATGACCGGAACGGCATAGTCGCCGGTGGCGGCCGGGTCGCCCGGGCCGTTGGAGAGGAACACGCCATCCGGCTTCAGCGCCATGATGTCTTCCGCAGACGTGCTGGCCGGAACGACCGTGACCTTGCAGTCGAGGCCGGCAAACAGACGCAGGATGTTGCGCTTCACGCCGTAATCGACGCAGACGATATGATATTTGGCATCCTCGGGCGACAGCGTGCCATAGCCCTCGTTCCAAACCCAGGGCGTTTCCGTCCATTGTGAAGACTGGCCGGAGGTGGCGTCCTTGGCGAGATCAAGGCCGACGAGGCCGCTCCAGGCGCGGGCTTCCGCCTTCAGCACCTCGATGTCGAACACGCCGTTCGGATCATGGGCGATGACTGCGTTCGGGGCGCCGTTCTCGCGGATCCAGGCGGTGAGCGCCCGGGTGTCGATACCCGACAGACCAATAATGCCGCGCGCTGCCAGCCAGTCGTTGAGATGGCGGCCTGCACGGTAGTTCGAGGGATCGGTGATGTCGGCCTTGAAGATGACGCCGACCGCGCCGCGGCGGGCCGCCGGCGTCAGGTCCTCGATGTCTTCCTCATTGGTGCCGATATTGCCGATATGCGGGAAGGTGAAGGTCACGATCTGGCCGAGATAGGAGGGATCGGTCAGGATCTCCTCGTAACCGGTAAGCGCCGTGTTGAAGCAGACTTCTGCCGTTACCTTGCCCGTGGCGCCGATCCCGTGGCCTTCGATGACCGTTCCGTCGGCAAGGACAAGAACGGCGGTCGGCTTGCGGGTGGTCCAGGGTGCTGTCTCAGTCATGTCGGTTCGTCTCCGCCCTTTGCCCGTCCGCTTGAAGCGGCGGGATGCCGGGGCCATGTATGGTCGCAGAAAAGGAGGCGGCGAGATCGATCCCGCGCCTGTGTCCTGGTTAATTCTCGTGCAGGTGCCGGAAAATAACGGAAGCGACCCGGCGGGTCAATTGCAAGCCCTTGCGCAGGGGGAATTATCCCGCTCTGATGATCAGGGCCTTTTCGCGCCGATTGATCCGACCTGCCGGCTGGTCTAAGAGGGCGGCACAAAAGCTGATGGAAATGCGATAGTCCGTTCGGCGGACTTTGCCCGCGGCTTTCCCAAGGAGAACAATAAATATGATGCGCGACAAGCTTGCCAATGCGATGAAGGAAGCCATGAAGGCCAAGGAGGCCCGCCGGCTGTCCACCGTCCGTCTGATCCAGACGGCGATCAAGGATCGCGACATCGCCAATCGCGGCGTCGGCAAGGATGCTGTCAGCGATGACGACATCCTGCAGATCCTGCAGAAGATGATCAAGCAGCGCGAGGAATCGGCCAAGATCTATGACGAAGGCGGCCGCAGCGAACTCGCCGATCAGGAGCGTGAGGAAATCGCGATCATTCGTGGCTTCATGCCCGAGCAGATGAGTGACGAACAGGTGGTCGAGGCCTGCAAGGCGGTGATCGCCGAGATCGGCGCCCAGGGCCTGCGCGACATGGGCAAGTGCATCAGCCTGTTGAAGGAGCGCTATGCCGGCCAGATGGATTTCGCCCGCGCCTCCGCAATCGTGAAGGATCTCCTGAAGTAATCGGCATTCCATCTTCGGTCGAGTTTCGGGCGGCTGGCGCGGATCGCGTTTCAGCCGCCTTTGCGTTTCTGCTCGCTGACGAATGCGTGCTGGCGCATGGATGCTGGGTCGGATGGGTCATGTGAGGGTGCCCCTAAAACCAAGCGAGGCAGGACTGGGGGAAGTCCTGCCTCTGACGCCTGGACATTGCACGGCATCCGGGGGGAGGATGCCAGTGCCAGGGATGCGGTATGGGGGGGCGCATCCCCGTGCGTGTCGCTTCCTGTTAGAGAGAGTGGGACGTCAGGAAGCGACGATGAACACATACGCCCGCTGCGGACCCGGTTTCAAATTACAAAGACTTAATTTTTGGGGCTCGGCTGCTGCCTTAGTTTTGACGCAACGCAGCACGCTTGTTCACGGTTTTAGCCGGGACTCGCCCTGTGAATTGCGGGTGTGACGGGCGCGTGTGATGGTGTTTGCAGGCCAAGATGCCTATATGGACTGAGGTCCGTGAGGTGATGATGCGCTTTTCCAATACATTTCTCGATGAGATACGCGATCGCGTGCCGATTTCGGCCGTCATCGGCCGTCGGGTGACGTGGGATCGCAAGAAGACCAATGTCTCGCGTGGCGACTACTGGGCCTGTTGCCCCTTCCACGGGGAAAAGAGCCCGAGCTTCCATTGCGAGGATCGCAAGGGACGCTACCACTGCTTCGGCTGCGGCGTGTCCGGCGACCATTTCCGTTTCATGCAGGAAATCGAGGGGCTGAGCTTTCCGGAGGCCGTGCAGCAGCTGGCCGACATGGCGGGCGTTGCCATGCCGCAGCCGGATGTGCAGGCCGAGCGACGCGAGAAGGAACGCGCCACGCTGCTCGACGTCATGGAAATGGCAACCCAGTTCTTTCAGGACCAGTTGCAAAGTGCAGCGGGCGCGAAGGCGCGCGCCTACCTGCGCGACCGTGGCCTGACCGGCCGCACCATCGAAACCTTTCGTCTTGGCTATGCGCCGGAAAGCCGCAATGCGCTGAAGGAGCATCTGGCGGCCAAGGGCGTGCTGAAGGAGCAGATGGAGGCCTGCGGTCTGGTGGTGCACGAGAACGTGCCCGTCTCCTACGACCGGTTTCGCGACCGCATCATGTTTCCGATTCTCTCGTCACGCGACAAGGTGATTGCCTTCGGCGGCCGCGCCATGTCGCCGGATGCCATGGCGAAATATCTGAATTCGAACGAGACGGAACTCTTCCACAAGGGCAATGTGCTCTACAACTTCTCCCGCGCGCGGCGTGCCGTGCAGGCGCAGGCGAAAAGTCGCGATGGCGAGGACGCGACGGTGATTGCCGTCGAGGGCTACATGGATGTGATCGCCCTCTATCAGGCCGGCGTCGAGAATGCGGTGGCGCCGCTCGGCACTGCGCTGACCGAAAACCAGCTGGAACTTTTGTGGCGCATGTCGCCGCAGCCGGTGCTGTGCTTCGATGGCGACGGGGCGGGTCTGCGCGCCGCCAACCGTGCGGCCGATCTGGCATTGCCGCACATCAAGCCCGGGCGCTCCGTCAGCTTTGCGCTTTTGCCCGATGGCAAGGATCCGGATGATCTGGTGCGCCATGAGGGACGCGCGCCCTTCGACACGGTGATGGCGCAGGCCCGGCCGCTCGCCGAGATGATCTGGATGCGCGAGGCCGCCAATGGTTCCTTCGAGACGCCGGAGAAGCGCGCGGAGCTGGAGGCGCGGCTGAAGCAGATTGTTTCCGTCATTGCCGACGAGAATGTGCGCCGCCATTACCAGCAGGACGTGCGCGAGCGCCTCAATGCCTTCTTTTCCCCGCAGCGAGGCGGACGCGAGCCGCGCGCCGGCTTTCAGGCCAACAGCCGCGGGCCGGGTGGCATGGCAGGCCGCGGGCGCGGCGGCGGGCAGGGGGCCGGCTTTGCCGGCACTGCCGGCCGCGGCAGCCTTGGCGTCTCCGATCGGTTGGCCCGTTCCGGGCTCGTGCGTGGCCATCAGGAGTTGCCGGCTCTGCGCGAGGTGGTGCTGGCGATCACCATCGTCAACCACCCGCAGCTGCTGCTCGAGGATTATGACGAGATCGCCGCGATCGATTTCGAGAATCGCGATCTTCAGCGGCTCTGGTCGGCCGTGCTGCCGGCGGCTGCCACGGCCGGCGCCAATCTCTCGCGGGAGTATCTGGTGGGGCGGCTGTTTGCGGAAGGCTTCGAACCGCTCGTGACGGCGCTTGATCAGCAGGTGCGCAATGCCCGCCTGTGGACGGCAACCGAAAAGGCGGCTGCGGAAGATGCCCGCGAAGGTTACCGGCAGGCCTTGTCACTGCACAAGCGCACCAAGGCACTGCGCATTCAGAAGATGGAACTGGAGCGGGAAATCTCGGCCGCCACCGAGGAGGGCGACGGCGATACGGTTCAGCCGCTTCTGCGGGCCTTGTCCGAAGTGCAGGATGAAATCGTGCGGATGGAAAACCAGGAGGCGATCATCGATGGCTTCGGCGTGATGTCGGGCCGCGTGAAGGGCATTGCGGCGGGCCATGGCAGCTGATCAGCCAAGGGTTGTGCCAGGATGCGGGATGGAGAAGGCAAGGACGGTCTTTCCGGTCATTTCCGCTCTTGTCATGGCGGCGCGGCTTCCTAAATAACAGGCAGCCGACGCGACCAGGGCGTGGTGAGCCCGCGATACTCCTCTTTTTCCACGTTATATCTGCTCTTTGCCTCTGGAAAGGCTTGACGGGGAGTAAAATTGTGGGAATCACCGTTCCAGGCGGAACAGGGCGAAGTGGGACATGGCGGCTGCGAGAACGGATCTCGTGTGCCGAGGGCGAAACGATGCTTGCAGGGCCGGAACACTTTCTTGGTTAAGCGAGATTTAATGTCCAGCCAGTACGTGATTGAGTGCGATTCGGATCGCGTCCGCTCTGCAGGGTGCGGGTGCCGATCAGCAGAACGCCGCGGATGACGTCCAAGGAAAGACGAATAGATGGCAACTAAAGTCAAAGAAAACGAAGAAGCTGAAAACGAACGCGACGGCGCTACGGACGGTCCGCTTCTCGATCTTTCCGACGACGCGGTCAAGAAGATGATCAAGCTCGCCAAGAAGCGTGGCTATGTCACGATGGACGAGCTGAATGCGGTGCTGCCTTCCGAAGAAGTGACCTCCGAGCAGATCGAGGACACGATGGCCATGTTGTCCGACATGGGCATCAATGTCGTCGAGGACGAGGAAGTCGAGGAGCAGGCGGCCGAAGACGACGGCGACGACGAGGCCGAGAGCGAGGGTGGCGAACTGGCGCCTGCCGCCGGCACGGCTGTCGCGACCGCCAAGAAGAAGGAACCGACCGACCGCACGGACGACCCGGTGCGCATGTATCTGCGCGAAATGGGGTCCGTCGAGCTTTTGTCGCGCGAAGGCGAAATCGCGATTGCCAAGCGCATCGAGGCCGGCCGCGAAACGATGATCGCGGGTCTGTGTGAAAGCCCGCTGACCTTCCAGGCGCTGATCATCTGGCGCGACGAACTGAACGAAGGCACGACGCTGCTGCGCGAGATCATCGATCTCGAAACCACCTATTCCGGTCCGGAAGCCAAGGCTGCCCCGCAGTTCCAGAGCCCGGAAAAGATCGAGGCCGACCGCAAGGCGGCCGAGGAAAAGGAAAAGTCGCGCAAGCCGCGGGCGGCTGCCGGCGAGGACGACATCACCAATGTCGGTGGCGACCTGCCGCCCATGGAAGAGGAAGAGGAGGACGATGACGAATCGAGCCTGTCTCTCGCCGCAATGGAAGCGGAACTGCGCCCGCAGGTGATGGAGACGCTCGACACCATTGCCGATACCTACAAGAAGCTGCGCAAGCTGCAGGACCAGCAGGTGGAGGCGCGCCTCTCCTGCACCGGCACGCTGTCGTCCGGCCAGGAGCGCCGCTACAAGGAGCTGAAGGACCAGCTGATCACGGCGGTGAAGTCGCTGTCGCTCAATCAGAACCGTATCGACAGTCTTGTCGAGCAGCTCTACGACATCAACAAGCGCCTCGTGCAGAACGAAGGGCGCCTGCTGCGTCTGGCCGAATCCTATGGCGTGAAGCGCGACAGCTTCCTGGAGCAGTATCAGGGCGCCGAGCTTGATCCGCACTGGATGAAATCGATCTCCAACCTCGCCGCCCGCGGCTGGAAGGAATTTGCGCGCGCCGAGAACCAGACGATCCGCGACATCCGTCAGGAGATCCAGAATCTCGCAACGGAAACCGGCATTTCGGTCACCGAGTTCCGCCGCATCGTGCACATGGTGCAGAAGGGCGAGCGCGAGGCGCGCATCGCCAAGAAGGAAATGGTCGAGGCCAACCTGCGTCTCGTCATCTCGATCGCTAAGAAGTACACCAACCGCGGCCTGCAGTTCCTCGATCTCATCCAGGAAGGCAATATCGGCCTGATGAAGGCGGTCGACAAGTTCGAGTATCGCCGCGGCTACAAGTTCTCGACCTATGCCACCTGGTGGATCCGCCAAGCGATCACCCGCTCGATCGCCGACCAGGCCCGCACGATCCGCATTCCGGTGCACATGATCGAGACGATCAACAAGATCGTGCGCACCTCGCGCCAGATGCTGCACGAAATCGGCCGCGAGCCGACGCCGGAAGAACTGGCCGAAAAGCTGGCCATGCCGCTCGAAAAGGTCCGCAAGGTCCTGAAGATCGCCAAGGAGCCGATCTCGCTCGAAACGCCGGTCGGCGACGAGGAAGACAGCCACCTCGGCGATTTCATCGAGGACAAGAACGCGCTTCTGCCGATCGACGCCGCCATTCAGGCGAACCTGCGCGAGACGACCACCCGCGTGCTCGCCTCGCTGACGCCGCGTGAAGAACGTGTTCTTCGCATGCGCTTCGGCATCGGCATGAACACGGACCATACGCTGGAAGAAGTCGGCCAGCAGTTTTCCGTTACGCGCGAACGTATCCGCCAGATCGAGGCGAAGGCGCTCAGAAAGCTGAAGCATCCGAGCCGCAGCCGCAAGCTGCGCAGCTTCCTGGATAGCTGAGGCGATCAGGCATCGAAGACAATCAGAACCCGGCGGAAGCAGTTCCGCCGGGTTTTTTGTTTAGGGGCAGGGCCGCGTCCCTCATGCTCGCTCGACGAGCGAAAGCACGATGCGCCGTGCCAGCGGCAGGGCCAGGAGCAGGGTGGGAAACGCGATCAGCCAGGAGAGTCCCCAGGCAGACATCCATTTGCCGAGGAAGCCGGGAGCCGGCCCCATATTCGTCATCGTGGCAACGGCCGAGACGACGAAGGTCATCAGGATGGACAGGATGAACGGCATGAGTAGACTTGCCGTCCGGGCGGGAAGACGCTTGATCTTCATGGATTTTCTCTTTGGGAGAAGGAGCGGCACGGAACACAACATGGGCACCTCGCATCATTGTGCGTGACACCTTCGCCCCGTGACGGTCCGAAGGGTGGTGCGTTGCTTCTCGTGAGACGCTTACGGCCGATGACGATCGACATCCGTGTTGATAGCGGACAAGCCGGCACCTGGCAAGCCTTCGATGGGCTTCCGCCGGGCCGCTTTCCTTCCGGCTCCCTTCGGGTGTCGGCAGTTTTTTGCCGGTTCATGGCTTGCGCCTCTCGATCCCGCCGCCATTCCCGCCTACATCGGAACCATGCAGGATGATGCCGCACCGCAAGAGATGACAGAGGAAGGGGTGACAGGAGAGGCGCCGCTGGCAAGGCCGGCCCGCGCGTCACGTCGCGGCTGGATCGTCGCGGCCTCCCTTCTTCTGCATTTTGCCATCCTTCTCCCCTTCCTCATTCAGTTGCCGTCCAGCCCACCGCAGACGCCGCCGGAAGAGAGCGTTTCGGTTGAGATCGTGCCGCCGCCCGAACCACCGGAACCTGAACCGCCGAAGCCTGAACCCCCGAAGCCCGATCCGCCGCAGCCGGAACCACCCAAACCCGAGCCGCCGCCCGAGACAAAGCCGGAGGCGCAGCAGCCCGTATCACCACCGGTGCCCACCTTGCGGCCCGTGTTCCGGTTCGGGGAGGAAGCCGCCGGCCCGCAGCAATCGGTGGAAGGCAACAGCGCCGATGGCGACAAGGCGCCCGCTGAGGAGGCGCCGAAGCCCGAGACGCAGGCGAAGCCGGAACCGGCCCCGCAGCCGGCGGAGGCAGAGGCGACGCCGCCGATGCCCGAGCCGGAGCCTGCACCCGACGCCGCCCAGCCGCCGGCCCCGCCCGTGCTGTCTGCCCAGGCGAATGCGGAAGAGGGGGCCGCTCCGGAGGAGGATGGCGCACCGCAGATCACGCTACCGTCAAAGGTCGCGGTGCCGCAGCCGCGCCCGGTTGCCCCCACGCAAACCGCCACGGCCGAGCCAAAACCGGTCAAGCGGCTCTATTCCACGGAAAAGACCGGCAATGCCAAGGCCTCCACCGCCATGGCCGGAATTCCGCGTGGCGACCGTGCCGGCCAGCTCTGCGCCTCCGAACTGCAGGCGCAGCTGCTGCACGGTTCGCCCTCCTATCTGCCGGAACTGCTGCCGGCCTTCCGCTTGCCGGCCGGCACCAATGTGATGAACGTGCCGCGCGGCGCGTTCCGGGCGCAGGGCGCCTGGTACAATGTCAGTTTTCTCTGCACGCTGAATGCCGATGCCACGGAGGTGGAGGCTTTTTCCTATGCTGTGGGTGGGCGCATTCCCCGCAGCGAATGGCGCGAACGCGGCTTTCCCAGTTTCTGACACTCTGCTTGGTCCCAGAAAGGAGCCGGCCATGCCACAGACCGTGATTTCCATCCCGACGCGCGGCCAGGGACTTTATGCGTTCAGCGATCAGGCTGCCGCCTTCGTGCATGCCGCAGGCCAGGCGGAGGGGCTGCTGACCATCTTCGTGCGTCACACCTCCTGCTCGCTGCTGATCCAGGAAAATGCCGATCCCGACGTTCAGCGTGATCTCGGCGAATTCTTCCGTCGCCTCGTGCCACCGAGCAATGAGCCTTCCATGCGCTGGATGGTGCATACCACCGAAGGGCCGGATGACATGCCGGCGCATGTAAAGGCGGCCCTGACGGCCACCTCCATCGGCATTCCCGTGATGGGTGGTCGCCTGGCGCTTGGCACATGGCAGGGTATCTATCTGTTCGAGCACCGCGACCGGCCGCACCGGCGCGAGGTGGTGCTGCACCTTTCGCCCTGACGCGTGCACCAGCCTGAACGATGCCTGAACGAAAGGTTCGGCTAACATTCAGATCCGCGACATTAGGTTTTGCTTCAACGCCCGCAAAGGCGGGATGAAAGACGAGGAAGGAAAACCATGACGCAGTTCCTTGCGAAGGCCGCTCTGGCCACTCTGATCGCGGCATCCAGCCTGATGGGATCCCTGCCCGCTGCTTCGGCAGCCGAAGGGCCGGTGGTGAACGTGCAGTGGCGCGATGACGGTCGTTGGGATGGCCCGCGCCACCATCGTCCACCGCCGCGGGAAGGTTGCTCTCCCTGGTTTGCCCAGGAAAAGGCCTCCCGCATGGGCCTTCGCCGGGCCCGCGTGGTGGATGTGAACCGCCGTGTCGTGGTGGTGGCAGGTTTTGATCGCGGTGGCCGCGATCGCGTGGTCTTTGCCAATGTGCGCGGCTGCCCCGTCATTCGCCGCTGATCTGTCGCACCCGTGACGAAAGACGGACCCGCAGAGAGGGGAGCCCCTGCACATGGCTCCCGCTCATCTCTTCGGTGGCGTGCCTGATGACATCGCGCCGGAACGGGTGAGGGCCCGCACCGGCCTTGACGCGGCCTTGCAGCCGTTGCCGCCAATCCTGCAGGTCTGCCGGCCACGGACGGAACCTGCGCCATGGTCCGCTCCATCGCCCAATGGACGGAAGAGGCCGTCGCTCACGCCCCCCTAGCTTGTGAGCGGCGGCTTTTGTCGTTTGAAGCAGGCAAGAGCGGGCGCATTTGTGCGGCTTCGCTCCCCCGAGGGAACGCCTCCCGCCTCGGGCGGGAGGCGAGGGGGTCAGGGGGCCAGTTCGAACCGCATGAAGACGTTGACCGTATAGGTGTTCTCGCCGCCGGAGACGGGGACGGAATCGGCCTCCTTTGCCATCGCCATGCGCATCATCGGCGCCGGCCGGATCGGCATCGGGAGATCTGCATTTTCCTCCAGCGAGACAATGCGGCCCAGCTTGACGCCGGCTGCCTCCGCCAGTGTGCGCGCCTTTTCCACGGCATCCTCTACCGCGCGACGGCGCGCTTGCGTGAGCGGCACCTTCGTGTCGTCATTGGTGAAGCTGATCTGGCCGCCCTGGTTGACACCAAGCTTGACCGAGCGATCCAGCAGGCCGCCCAACTTCTGCAGGTCGCGGACCTTCACCGTCAATGTATTGGTGACCTGATAGCCGGTGGTCTTCGGTGGTGACGGTTCGTTGCTGCTGTCGCTGCTCTGCGGGCTGTAATGTGGATAGATGGAAAAGTCGCTGGTCTGGATATCCCGCTCGGCAATGCCGTCCGCCTTCAGTGCCGCCATCACCTCGCGCATGGCGGCATTGTTGGCCGCGAGTGCCGCATCAGCCGTTTCCGCCAGCCGCGTGACCGACAGCGACACGACCGCCATATCCGGTGCGACCTGTGCCATGCCCTGACCGGTCACGCTGATGACGGCGGGCTGCGGTGGGCCGTGCGGTGGACCGGGGGGAGGGGGCGGTGCCTGTGACAGTGCCACCGCCGGCGCCACCAGACTTCCGGCAAGAACCAGGCCGAGGGCCATGCCCTTGCGCCGCCTTGAGATGTTCATCATGCTCATCCTCCGCATCTTTTCGTCCGCGCGCACGCAGCGCATGACGGGACATTTCTGGTTGCAGCCCCTTGCTGCCTGCAGAATATGAAGCCAATGCGGCGGTGGCTTGTCGGCTGGCTCTTTTTGCGTTAGAGCCCACCCTTATGGCAGCGATGAACCATTGCATCCTTCCAACCTTCCTGACGGGAAGGCCGGGCCTGTAGCTCAATGGTTAGAGCCGGCGGCTCATAACCGCTTGGTTGGGGGTTCGAGTCCCTCCGGGCCCACCAAATTTCTTTAAAATCAATGTAGCTTGACGCGGATTTCCGGAATTTTGACACCTAAAGCCGGAATTTCGAATTTTCAGAATCGGAGCCGTTTCAATCGGGCTCCTCACCCAATTCCATGAGAAGATCGTGGACATTCTGAACCTCGGGCGCGAGGTCATCCAACGAAATGATCTCGTCATGATGAATACGAATAATCCTGGGCGCCCTCACAGAAGGCAATCTGAGCCGACGCGTTTCAGCAGTCTCAAAATCACAACTTAGATCCGCCAACTCCACGAATGCACCTTCGCGGTCGCCCACGGCATAGGCGTGATGGATGATAGAAAGCAGTACGCGTATTGTGTGGTCATCAAGCCGGCTACGGCGTGGGTATGGATACTGAAATATCAGTTCCTCTTCTCTTACGAGTTCCACTTGAAGCCCAATGGCGGCTTGACGACTCCGGCCCAGCGCCAAGTGCCTAGGTTCGTGATCGTAAGCGAGATAACCGCGCGGCCGGATTAGGTCGTAGAGAGTTAAGGCTGCTTCGACGTTCTTTGCCTCATCAATCCCGTTGCATGCAGCGCCGACATACTTCTTCAGTTCTTCCCTTCCGACCGGGGGAGATGGATCCAGCCCGCGTTTCACGCCGTAAATTGTTGGGATTGCATTTCTGAAGTAGCGGTAGCTTGGGAACTTTCCGCCTTTAAGCGCTCGTTGCAGATAAGCGCGCAACCATTCTCTTCGAGCCACCGGAGATTGGGTGACTGCTTGAGCAAGGTCGATGAATTGGATGCGGTTGAGAAGACCGACGGCCTTCTTCTTCTTAACGCCCAAACCAAACCTCTAAGCGGTAATGAACCCTTCGAAATAAGATACGATAAGTTCGTTTTTGATTCGCATGCCCACGTTAACACGGGTCAATGCTGCTTCCATAGTTCTCGACCATGGCGTGCCCGGCTTGTGGGTAATATCCACAAGAGTAAATGCTGGAATTTCTAGGTATTTTCCTAGGTGTTGTTCAATCGTGGAAATCGCGGCGTTGTCGGACAGGCGCGGAAATGGGCAGTGAGTTCTGCGAATTGGATCGAATTTTTGCGCTAATTCGGTGATAGGCTGGTCACCGAACCTTTTGAAGTCGTCGTAGACGGTCCGCTGCACTGGGCCGTATTCCCAAGCCTCAAACTCGGATTTCACGAGTGGCTTGCCATGTTCTAGAAGGTGGTGGCCATGGAGAAAATAGAGAATCTTCTGTATGTCGATCTGAGTCAATTCGAGCTCATCCTGCCAAGCGCGTAGCAGGATCTCATTCGCTATCATCCGAGCGTCAAACATTTTCACTATCTCCGACAGGCCGCGCTGGCGACGGCCGCCAACTGCCGAGCGTCCCACGCCGTCTTATTTTCAGCGCTCGAACCCTGTGGCAGAGGATATCTTGCATTGCGGATCCGAAGGTCATGCGCTGCGGTCTTCAAACAGGCATTTACTCCTAACATCCCTTATTGTGGTTTCTGAAGTCTTAAGTTGAGCGCCGCTTCGTTTGCCGTCGCGGAGTGCTGAAATGCAGCACTTTGCGGCGATAGACCGATCGTAGCCGCTGGGCAGTTGGCGCGTGCGGCTCGGTTTGCCAATGCGAACAGGCGGCACAAGCCCTCATGCCTCAATGACGCGTCGTTGGCGGCCCCAGCAAACGCGTCTGCTCTTCTGCTTCAAGAATGGCCATTGCAATGAGATAGACCAGAAGCGGCTGTTCGGCTTTCTCGGCGCGGGCTTTTGCCGCTTCGAGTTGCGCGAGGATCTCCTTCAGGTCGTTCATAGGCGCCCCCCATTCACCCGAACCAACGCCGCGACGGTAGCGTGAAAGCCGCCATATGAACAAGATCGAAGGGGCTTCGAAACGGTCTCAAAGCCCCTTCAAACACCCTTCAAAGGATGGCCTGTTCCTCTGCCGGGATGAAGCCATAGACGGCAAGATGGTCGACCGCCCTGGTCAGCAGTTCCAGCCCCATCGGCGCCAGTGCTCGTCGCCAGAGATCGGCCGGCGTTTCGTTCTCCTGGATGAAGCACCAGTCCTGAAACGCCACCGGACCACCGTCCATCTCGTCGGTCAGATGATAGACGGTGCCGCCGGTGATGCGCTCACCGGCTGCGATCACGTCGGCCACGGCGGTTCTGCCCCGGTGGAGCGGCAGAAGCGACGGATGAAACCCGATCGTATCGCGTGCCTGTTGCCGGACCCATGCCGGCACGAACACGAAGGCATTGGCACAGATGAGGAGATCGACGGAGATGCCCGCAAGTGCATCGAGCCCCGTCGATCCATAGAGGATGGCCGGCACATCGGCTGCCATGGCGAGGGCATAGAGGCGGTCGCTGGCGCGCGGCACGGCAACGAAGGCCATGTCGTGGTGATCGTTGAGGGCCTTGAACACTTCGGCCGCCAGCCATTTCTGACCAATCAGCCCGATCTTCATGCGCGCACCTCCGCGCCTTCGATATAGCGGAAGCCCTGAACGGCCCGGAAGTGGCCGCCGTATCGGCCCTTGACGCCGACGCTGCTCCTGCCGCCATGCAAGGTGCTTGACACCTGTGCCCAGAGCTTGTCCCGCCGGAGCGCTGCTGCGAGACCGGGATGGGAGGTATGGAACAGGGTCGGCATCGGCTTGCCGTAGCGGTTCTTCCCCCGGCGCCAGGCGCCGCAGACCGCATTCAGGAACCGTAAGCCCACGCCGGCGCCCTGCCATTCCGGCATGACGACCAGGCGGCAGGCACGGGCCTCGACAAGGCCCGGCCGGGTCGAGACGGCCACATGCGCCACCGGTTCTCCCTCGACAAAGGCGACGTAGCAGGTGGCGGCGATCATGTGCGGGAGCTTCAGATAGTGATGCGGCTCAAAATAGCGCCACCATCGCCAGCCGGTTTCGCGGATCTCCAGGGTGATCGGCGGCCGTCGTCGAAGATACCTCCCGGAATACTGCCCCGTCGCGGTGTCGTAGATCCAGTCCGGGTCGAGCCAGTCGATGATGTCGTAATGGCAGGAGAGCATGACCGCCTTGCCGCTGCCCCGCCGCCACGCCTTGCCGAAGGCGAGCGCGCCGATGCGGGCAATCTGCCGGTCCACCACGCTGGTGAACTCGTCGATCACCACCTCGGCCGGCCGTTCGCAGATGAGCCGGGCGAGATCGGCGCGGAAGCGCTCGCCATTCGAGAGGACCGAGTAGGGCCGAAGCCAGGAGGGCACCGAGCCCAGGCCGACCGAGGCAAGGGCTGCCGTCACATCGTCGAAACGCCCATCGGGTGCAATGGCGTCGATGATCGGCCGATCGTCTGGCCATGTCGCCGAGGCAATCCTGTCCTCGCCAAAAATCCGGCGGCCGAGCGAGGTCTTGCCGGAACCGGACGGACCGACGATCAGGCCGATCTGCCAGGCGTCGTCCTCGATCGGCAGGTCGGCTACTTTCTCGAACCGGCTGCCGTCCTCGACATTGAACAGGGATTTCACGCGGGCCGCACGGTAGCTGTCGAAGTCCGCGCAGGCGTTCTGGACCACGATCTTCATGTGCAGACCACCTTGATCTTGCAGGCCTTCAGCGCCTGCAAGGCCTCGAACAGTTGCTGTTGGGCCTGCTCGTCCGAGCAGACGAGAATGACGCCGTGTTGCTGACGGTGGACGTGGCCGTTGGCGCCCGGTGCGCCGCGTGGCAGGCGAGGGAGCTTATCGCTGGATTTCATGGAGGACCCGATCCGGTTGTCGCTCCTGGCGATCGGATGCGGGCTCAATCGGCCTCAGGTGGTTGAGGGTGCCGCAGCGGCGGCACTTGATCTCTATTACATTACTTATTGCGTCGTGCTCAGCCCTAAACAGCAGCGCCGAGCACTTTCCGCAGCGAATGTCTCTCATCTTTCCATATGCTCACGACTCAGTCACACCTCCTTCGCCCTGCAGGGTACGGGTGCGACAGTTATCGTGTATCGCTGTCGGACGGGTCAGGTCGCCAAACTTTGAGCCCGTCGTTCGGTGCGCATGATGCGCACCGGCCGCCCGGCTAAGCGCCGGACGAAACCCATGCTCAGTAGTAGGGAATGCGCCGCTGTTGGCCGTTGATGGCGAACTGCATATATCCTGCAGGCGTTGTCGGCAGGACGCCGGCTCCGCCTGGACCAGGTGCTGCTGTCGTGACCGCCTGATTGCGTAGCTCGATAATGTTGCCGAGCCGCAATCCCATCCCGGTGCCGTCCTTGTCAGAGATATCCAGACCGAAGTTGCCATACTGGGATAGCCGCATGACGTTGGCGGCCGTCGGATCTCCAAACCATAGTTCGCGAATGAATTTCAGGATGGCGCGATCCGGATCCCCGCCACCGTATGGCTGTACGAAGTCGATCGTCGGAGCGGCGTCACCGAGTGAATATCCACTCTTGGGAATACGGAAGGCGCTTGCCTTGACCTCACCTGCGGCGACATTGCGATAAACCTTGGTGCCGAAGGTTTCCAGGATGCCCAACTCCCCGTGCAACAACTGCGCCACAAAGCGGTTTGCCGGTTCGAGCGGGTGCGTGCCGTCGGTGATCCAGCCGAGGCGGACAAGTTCGGTGTAGTTGCGGCAGGCACGGTAGCCGTCGAAATAGGCGGCATAATTGGCCATCGCGTTGTCACGCCAGATCTTCTGGATCGCCAGCTGGGACGCTTCGGAGGTCACGTCGGGCAGAGAGCCGATTACCAGCAGGGAGCAGGCCGGCAGGCTGGCGAAACGGCTGAAAGTCGCCGGGATATTGACCGCAGCGTTCTCTTCCTTCGCCTGGATGAACATGAGCTTGCAGTTAAACTCGGCCATCAGATACGCGAAAATCGCGTTCGAGGAATAGTTGTTGTTGCTGAGAATGCTGCCGCCGCGGCCAAAGCCCAGCGGGACGATACCGTGCGAGCGAAAACCGCCACAAAATCCACTGAGGACGACGACTTGCCCGCTCGCGGTGATCACCATCTTGTACTTGACGCTGGCTGACACGTTCCATTGGACTTTTGCGCCGCCCAGCGCGCTGTCCGCCAGATTGATCGTCTGCGTGTCGATCACCGCATTGGTATCGCGATTGATCAACTGGACAGTCGCGGTGCCCATCCCAGGCCCCTTCGCGAAGTAGGCACGCATGGTGGCAAATCCGTTTTGCTGCCCCATGTCGATGGTCATTGTCGCTGCATCAAACAGCGTCAGATGTCCGCCGGAAGGAAGGTACGTGAAGTCCGCCTTGCCACCGGCGCCGTCGTTTGCGTACCAATCCACCACCGCGCTGCCGCTGTTAAAATAGGACCCCGTAAAGGTCGCTGGCGATGGGCCGGGGATTGAAAAGGAGGTGCCGCCGATCACGGCGCCCTGCGGGATCGCCTGGAAGATCTGCTGGACGAAAGACGCCCAGACATGGGGCGAGACGCTGTCGCCGTAGTAGCCAATCCCGATGAAGCCAGAGGGGGAAGCTCCCGGCGAAATGCCCGGATTGTAGGTGTAGAGGGCGTTATAGAAATCCCTCAGATTATGCTTGCCCTCAAGCAGTGATACGCCTTCCAGCCGGGATGCCACCGTCGTCCTTTGCCGCTCGTAGCCGATCATGCCGGCGCCCAGCGCCGTGCTGGACTGGCTGGCGAGATCGGCCAGCGCGGCGCCCTGGTAGATCTGCCAGCGAGGCGCGGCGAGATCCGTCGCAAAGGTGCCGGCCGTGTGCGCCACCGTGCAGATATACTGCACGCCGCCCTGCATCACGGTATCGCGCACCGCGTATGCGGTGCCTGTAGTCCAGGCGCCGCGATAATTGGTGATGATCGCTGTCGCGGCCTCGATGCGATCCTCGGTCGCCTCGATGGCCGTGCGATGCGCAAGCGCCTCGGAGGCGGCCGCCTGTGCCACGATCCGATCGGCATCCGCTGCCGCCGCCGCCGCCTCGGCCGCCGCCTGTCCGGTATCCGATGGCAGATCGGCAACGCGCACCCAGGCGCCTGACTGGCGCTCATAGATGCCACGGTCGGCGCCGACGAGGGCTATACCCGTCTGCCCGTTGGAGGCGCCGGTGACGGCATTCAGCGCGGCGTAGGAAACGCGGGCGTAATCCGCAGCCGAGACCAGCGCGATTGCGTTGAGTGCGGAGGCAATCGCGCCACTGCCGGCCAACTGCATGGCGAGATCCTGGATCGCCTGCAGGCCGGTCGAATTAGCCCTGTTGACGATGACTTCGTCGCTCATCGCAACGCGGTTCAGGTTGGTTGTTCTGGGGCCGTCTGCCATGGTTACCTCAGCGGATGTTAACGGTGAATGGACCCGACAAAGGCCCCGGAAGGCCGTCGGAGTTTTGGGGCTCAAGCCAGATGTGATGGCTGCCCTGGGCGAGACAGGTCGCGGTTTCGAGATAGGCGACGACATTGTCGATCGATCCGTCGAAGGTGCTGCTCGCCAGGAACGACAGCGTATCGTTGCCGGCGGTCGCCTGGATGCGATCCGCGAAGATCCCGTTGCTCGATTGGCTCGTGCCTGCGCGGGTGGAAACACCCGTCAGCCTGGGCGTCACCGTTCCGGCCGTGATGTCCGCCAGCAGCGCCGAGATGCGGTAGTATTTGCCGCTGACGGCTGCGAGCGGCTGACTGATCGCATCGGCTGTACCGGGCGTATGGCTTGCCTTGCCGTCAGCAATTGTCCAGCCCGCTGCAAGCGTCCATGTGCCGCTGTTGTCCATGCTGCCGTTGGTGAGCAGGTTTTCGCGCGTGGCGTCGCCGATCGGCTGCGAATAGGAACGCGACGGCACGACCTGGATCGGGCTGCCGACCGCATCTGTTGCCCGGTTAAGGATGGCGGAGGTGGAGCGGTAGATCTGCACCTGCGTCGTTGCGGTATCGTCCGAGGTCGACCACTGCACCACGGCGCCCCCGAGCAGCGGCCCGATCGAGATCATGCCGGCGTCGAGGGCGCCGGGTGCGGCCGCATCGCCATCACCCACCGTCACGCTGACCACGGCCGTATAGGCGCCGACCGTGCCATCCTGTGCAATTGCGGCCGCGCGAAGCTGCACCACATTCCCGGTGGCATAGCCGGTTATTGTCGCCCCGCCGTTGGATGCCGGGATGTCGATCGGCGTCCAGGTGCTGGCGCCCGACAGCCGATGCTGTAGGCGATAGCTCGCCGTGATCACGGAGCCGGTGCCAGGCGTGATCAAAAGCGTGATCGCGCCAACCTGGCCCGTGCCGCTGAAGCCGGTCGCAATCGAGGTAATGCGCGGCGTCGGCGGCACGGCCGAACCAAGATCGATTTCCGAACCGACGCGACCGTTCCAGGCCGGCGGCACCTCCTCGTCGGTCAGTTCGTCGATGATCGGGGCTGCATCCACCATCCGGTAATGCACCGACATGTTCTCTCCAGCTTCCGCGTCGAGAATAACGACGGGAAAGCTCTCGCTGGTCGATCGCCCGAAATGCACGATGTCGCCTACATCAGGCATGTCGCCACCTTCGTTCAGCAGCAGCAACCGCGTCTCGCCGGGGGACGTCGTGACGGTTCGCACGACGGACGTGCCGATCGTGTCCTCGGCATCGCCGAACACGCGAAACCGCACGGCATAGGTGACGCCGGCATCCATGGTGACCGCGTCCGAAAGCTCGATCAGCCTCCCCTCGACTGAGCGGACGCGTGCGGTTGCCTGGGTGCGATCCAGGATGTCCATCGACAGCATGACGAGGTCACCGCGCGTTGCCACCCGCACCGGGCTGTCCTGCGAGGCCTCGTAAATGTCCGGGCGATAGAGTGCCTCGTACATGCGCCGGCGGGCCTCGCGCCAGATCTCGGCGGGGTCGGTCTTGCCCGGCAGGTCGAGCGCTTCCGTCAGCGTGATCGGCCCGCTATGGCCCGGCCAGGGCACGAGCCGTTCGGCCGGCTTGTAGTCATTGGTGGCGTCGAGAAATTTTACCCGGAAGCCATGCGGGGGCCGGATATAGGTGCGGGTGGCGCGCATGTTATAGGCGTTGCGCGGGTTGATGTGATCGACGACCAGCGTCTGCGGCCGGTCGATCACGACGCCCCAGCGCATGCCGTCATGCCGCTTGGTGGCACGGCCGGCGGCGGCAACCTGTCTCAGCACGTCGCCGATCGACAGGGACGGATCGTCGATGACCGCATCGAACTTGAGACCCTTGACCCGGCAGAAGTCATGCCAGTCGGCCAGCTGATCGAGATCGATGCCGGCATCACTGGCGGGGCGCGGGTTGGCGGGTGATTGCAGCACGTAGCGATAGATCGATGCCGGATTGCTGGTCGCCCGTTCGATCCAGGAGCCTGTCGTGTGGTCGTAGTCGAGGCAGATGCGCGAGGCCACGGCGCTGAAATTGTCCAGCTGTCCGTTCAGTTGATGGGTGGCCTTGATGCGCAGGCCGACCAGGGCCAAAGGCTTGCCGAAGGCGATCGGATATTCCGGGCGGATGGTCTGCAGCGCTGCCCAGGTGGTGCGTTGCTGAACCTTGATGTCGGTCGCCTCCGGCGTCAGCATGATGACGCGGATCTCCCATCGGCCGCGCGTGGGGAATGTCCAGCTGTGCTGGCGATAGAAGGCTTCCAGTGACCGCGCGGTGACATTGAGCGTCGTCACATCCGTCCAGGCGGCGCCATCGTCCGGCGTGACCAGCCGGTGCTGGATCTTCAGCGAGACGGTCGTGGCATTGGTGCCGCCCTTGTCGTTGCTGGCATAGAGGCCGGCCGGCCAGCCAAAGATGATCGAGGCGCCGGAGGCGTCCGCACCGGTGGTGCGCGTTACCGGCGTCTCTTTTGCCGCGCTGCCGCTGATGATCTCGCCGAGGTCGTCGCGCGGATAGGGGCGCGTCAGTTCGGCGCCGATGGTTTCCTCGGCCACCTGGCGGGGGAACAGCGAGATTGGCGGATCACTGGAAAGACCTTCGGTCGCCTCGGTCGAAATCTCGTCATATTCCGAGATTGACGTTTCGCCGATCTGCATGCCGCTGAGAGGGACACGCCCGTATCCGAAATTGAACAGCGAGCGGATATAGAGCCAGTTGCCGACGATCTCGCTATGCGACAGCGCGCCGAAGGGCGGTGCATAGCGGATCCTGCCCAGCACGACCGGGACTGCGCCTTCACGGTCGAGGCGGTTGCGCCAGCCGCTGATCGCATAGCGGTTCTCGCGTTCCTGCGTTTGCGGCTTTTCCGGCGGGATGAGCGCGTTGATCAGGAGATTGCCGAGGACGGAAACGCCTATGCCGATCAGGCCGGACACCACCGAAAACCCGATGGTGCCGCTGACAAAGCCGAGGCTGGCCGCCCAGAACTGGCCGAGCGCGATGGCCGCAATCGAGACGACGATCTGCAGGATCGAGCGGAGCGCGTTCTTGCCGGGAATGACACGGATGATGACGCGCACGCCGGCATGCGGATAGGCCCGGTGCCAGATCGCCGGCGGCACGATCTGGACGCCGCGATCGTTGACCAGCGCCACGCGGATATATTCGCGGCCGATGGCCCGATCGGGCAGTACCTGGTCGACGATCTCGGCGATCGTCATGCCTTCGGGAAACTCTGCCGTGATGCGACCATGACCGGGATCGAGCGCCGGCGCGGCGAGGACGGAAACGAGGCCCTTCCGCTTACTCATCGAACTGCCCTCGAAACCCGTTCGATGTGCCTGTAAACGCCCGTCAAACGATGGCGCCACGGATGCGCCAGATAGCTCTCGACCTTGGCGCAATCCTCGCCGGCCGCATGTAGCATGAGGCCGTGCTGCACGACGATGCCGACATGGCTGTCGAGACGGCCGCGCCGGAAGACGGCGAGATCGAAGGGTTCGACCGGTCCGGTAACCGGCAGCCAGACCGGCGACGCCTTGGCATCGGCAACGAGCGCCGCAATCTCGGCATGTTCATCGACGGACGTGTAACCGAGGTAATCCGGAAGGCTGATCTGCAATTCCTCGCGATAGACGAGGCAGGCCAGCCCCCAGCAGTCGCAGCCGGAGCGGTCGCGGCCGAAGGCGGCAAACGGCAATCCGACGAAACGGTTCGTCCAATCGGTCATAGGTAAAGCCCCGGAAACCCGTCGCGGCTCATGCGGCCGCCCGGAAAATATTCGTTTTCGATTTCTTCGCGCGTGATCGACAGCTTGATCTCGCCGGCATCGATCTCGGCCGAGATGATTTCGAGGTCGGTGTATTCAAGCTCGATGAGGTTCGGCGACGAGGCCAGCACCACGGCCATGTGGATCGTTGCGATGTCGACAAAGGAGCGGACGAGGCGCGCCATGTCGGCATCCAGATTTTCGAGAATGAGCGTCGCCGAGGCCGGGGCGTCCTCCTGGTCGGATGGCAGCACCGTCGAGGCGACGACCCAGAGGAATGGTTCCGTGACAGGATTGGCGCCGCGCCAGGTGGAACGGGTGCCGTAATAGAGCGGATCGTCGGAGAGACGTTCGGTGTTGTCGGTGGACAGCCGGATCGGCTGGGTCAGTTGCGGATGGTTGATCTCGAACAGCACGACATAAAGCTCGGCCGTGGCTTCCGCATCCTGGGCAAGGCGGGCGTTCAGCGAAACGCGTCTCATGGCATCACCTCGACCGTGAAGGTCTTGCGGAAGTCGATCCCGACAATGGTTTCCGTGGGCAACTGGTCGCCGAAGGTGCATAGCCACATCGCCGCGATCAGCATCGGCTGGTCGTCACTGGTCAGCAGCAGCGAGCCGCCACTTGTGCGCAGCGCCCAGCCGTCCGTCGTCGGGTCCGGCATGCGAAACAGCAGCGAGCCCTTCTTCGTGTCATGTTCGAAGAAATTGTCGAACCGTGCCCGCTGATCGGCATCGAGCAGCACGGAGAGGGTGACAACCTTGGCAACGTTGGAGAAGCGGCGGCGGTAGCCGGCCGGTCCCGCGTCGGAGGCGCGGCGCAGCCGTGCCTCCTGCAGCAGCGACGACCAGGTGGCGCGTTCGGGCTTGGGCAGTTCGGCCGGCCAGGTGGCAATCGTCATCGGGCCACCCTCTGTGGCTTCACGCCGAACTCGGTCTGCAGCGAACGCCGCAGCGGGTTGCCACGCTGGGCCACGGCGGCCGAGGTGATCTGTCCGACCTGGATCACGGTCTGCCGGCGGCCCTGCGGGTCGGTCCGCTCCTCTGCCTGCACCTGGTCGCGGCCGTAATTGTGGATGACGATCGAGGAGCCACGATCGCTGGAACCGGACGAATAGGGATCAGCGGTGCGGGTGTTGCTGTTGGCGCTGGCATAGACCGGGGCGATCGAGCCGACATAGCCGCCGGTGTCGAAGCCGGTCTTCCCGCCGCCGCGCGCCATGCGCCGCAACGCATCAAGATTGTGGACGCCGATCGCGGCTGTAGACGCGGCATCGAAGACATATTCCTTCTCGTGCACGAGGCCGGCAACGCGTGCGGGATCGGAACCACCGGTCGCCCCGCCGCTGGAATACCCCCTGACCAGGAAGGAGCCGAGCGTGGTGTTGGCGGCCCAGGCCGAACTGGTCGGCGCGACGCCGCCGAACAGCCGGCCGATCCCGCCGAGCAGCGACGACCAGAAGCCGCCGCCAGCCGAGGCGCCGCCATTCGCTGCAATATTCCCGATCTGGCCAAGGCCTGTTGCGAGTTGCCCGAGCCCATTGCCGAAGACGCCGAGATTTTGCGTCGCCGCGCCTGAGGTGCCGGCAAGCGAGGCAAGGGACGATGCGGCTTCCGTTGCCCGGCGGATCTGCAGTTCGGACGCATTGATCCAGCTGGTCGTCACCGAATCCTGCTGATTGCCCGACAGCATCTGGAACTGCTGCTGACCGCCGAACAGGCGGCTGGCACCGGTGGCAAAGCCGACATGCCCGCCGGTGCTGCCAGCGTCGAGACCGCGCGTCTGCAGCAGGATGTCGCCCCGCATCAGCTGGGACGGATCGATCGCGCGGCCCCAGTTCTGGAAGGCATTCGCGGTCAGTGATCCCGTGCCGTCGATGCCGACCTGCTTGAGGGCCGAGTTGACGAAGCCGGCACACCAGGCCGTCGTCGCGGCATCGATGTCGACGCCGCCGGCGCGCAGGAAGGAATTGATATCGGTGCGCTGGCTGAGTTCGTTGGCGCCGATCAGGCCCATGGCCTTGTCAACCGCGCTCGATGCCAGCCCGCCGGCAACATTGCTGTTGGCTGCCCCGCCGATCAGGCTGCCGACGCCACCGAGCCCGGAGCCGAGGCCGCCATTGATGACGACGGTGCCTGCCATGACCGACATGGAGCCGACGCTGCGGCCCATGGCATTGGAGACGATGGCGCTCGGATCTGCAGGCGTCGCGCCGCCGAACAGGCGACCGATGATCCCGCCGATGCCGCCAACATCCGAGAGCGTGCCTTTGTCTGTCCGGAGCAGGGCATTCTTCAGCGGCGTCTTGATGCCGATATCGATCAGCGTCCCGGAAATATCCTTGGCGATGCCTTCGAGCGCGCCGGAGATGTCGCCGCTCGAAAGCCCGTCTACGATCCCGTCAATGGCGTTTTCGGCGCTGCCCTGCACCTTACCCCAGGCATCGGCCTGCTTTTCGATCTGCCGGTTCATCACCGCCATGGCATCCGCCTCGGCGCGGATCTGCGCTGCAAGGCCACTGTTTGATGCAAGACCGCGCCGGCGGATTTCCTGTTCGGCTTCCAAGAGGGCGATCGAGCGTTCCCGCACAGTGTCGTTTGCGCCGATCAGCGACTGTTCGACACGCAGCTTTTCCATGCGCTCGTTCTGGCCGCGCAGGTATTCCTGTGCGGACGCCAGCTTCTCCTGCTCGGCAAGACCGGCATATCCGGCGCGGAGATCAGCGATCTGCTGGTTGAGCCGCTGTTTCGCATCCCCTTCTGCTACGGCCGCTGCGGCAATCAGGGGCCGTAGCGTCAGTTCTTCCTGGAGCATCCGGTTCGCGTCGGCGGTTGTGATGGAGCCGGCATTCACGAGTCCATTCAGCCGAATGCGGGTTTCCAGTTCCGTCCGCATATCCTGTGCTTGGGTACGCGCATTGCCGATCGTTTCCGCGATCACGCGGTTGCGCGCCCGCGCCGCCTCGATCTCGATCGATGTTGCCGCATTCTCCTCGCCGGCCATCTCCAGGCGGGTGCGCCGCGCCTCAAGGTCGGCCCGCACCAACGGATTGCGTTCGGTCTGGATCTGGATGTCCAGTCGGTCCAGTTCGGCCAGGCGCTGCTGCCGGTTGACGAGACTGTCCAGCACCCGCTGCTTGGCCTCGAGCGTTGCGGTGCGTTCGTCCTCGTTGATGCCCGTGAGGCCGGCGCCGCTCTGAAGCGTGGCGATTTCGTTCTGCAGGGCCTGGATACGGCGGCGATCGGAACCGGCGCCGGACGTGTCGATCACGGATGTCACGGCACGGCTGCGGGCGATCTCTTCCGCCTGACGCCGGCGGGCGGCTTCCTGTGCGTCGCGCTGCCGGATTTGCTCTTCCAGTTCCTGCACGCGTGTCGCGGCGCGCGCCTGCAGCATGCCGCTGGGTGACAGGAGGCTGAGGACGCCGGACGGACCGGACTGCAGTTGCGCCAGGGCCTTTCGTGCTTCGGCGAGCTGCTCGTCAAGGGAGGGACCGGAAAGGGCGCGATCGACTGTTCGGCCGAGCGCGTCATAGGCATTGCCGGCAGCCGTCGAGACGGTCGACCACGCCCGGCCGAGCGCTGTCGTCGCCTCTGTCGCGCTGGCTAGGCGCTGCGGCAGGGCGTCGAGCAGCACCGCCTGTGCCTCCGAGGCCCGGTTCTGCTGGGCAAGGTTCGTCGCCTGGCGTGCGGTTGCCGCGCTGATCAGGCCGTATTGCTGGTAGAGCGTCTGGGCGGCCCTGGCCGGGTCGGCGAACATTTCTGCCAGCGCATCGCCGGCCGAGGCTGCATCGAGACCGATGGTCGCGCCAAAGTCCTTGCTGATGGCGATCAGCTTCTCGAAGTTTTCCGACCCGATGCGGCCGGTGCGCAGAAAGCCCGCTTCCATCGAGCGTGCGGCCGACACCGAGATCCCGGCGGCAGATGCCCCGGCGTGCGCCGAGGCTTCCATCTCGGCCGAGGTGCCCGCGACCGCCAGGCCAAGGCCCTTGGCGGCCGTTTCCACCTCTTTTGTCGACTGCAGATAGCTCGACCAGGCAGTGGCGCCTGTCACGGCAACAGCGGCGAGGCCGGCAATGCTGACCGTCAGTGGGGTGATGAGCCGGGCGGCTCCGGATGCGATACTGCCCAGATCCTTTAGGGCTGCATTCACGCCGCCCTGGCCGGCATAGATCTGCGCTATCTGCGGTCCCTGCTGGGCAAGCACCATGCCGATCGGCATGCCGCCGGCCAGCGACTGGCCAACGTCGAAGGCCTGATAGGTGAGGTTCTGGCGTCGAAACTGGGCAGCCCCGTCGCTTCCTCCGAGCGCCCTGTTGCGGCCCTTGATCACATCGATCGAGGCCAGCGCTGCCTGACGCTGGCGCGAAATGGCTGCCGTCATCTCGTCGGTGGAGAGGACGCCCTGCGCGTGCAGCGTCCGGATCTCGGTCAGCTGCGTCTTGTACTGGCTGATGACGGCAAACAGCGGATTGTATTTCGCGCGCAACTCGTCCAGCGAGCGGCCCTGCATGGCAAGCGCCCCGGTCCATTCCCGGACATTCTGGTTTGCTGCCGGCGCGCCGAGACCCATCTGCGCGTTGATCAGCGCCTGCAGTCTCGACGTCGCGGTCTGCGCTTCGGTTCCTATCCCCGCGATCTCGGCCCTGGTGGCGCGCGCACCAGCCGGAACCTGGCTGGCGTCGAGCGTCACGACGGCCTGGAGTTTCAGCGGGGTGGTCATCGGTCAGTCATCTCCACTGTTGAGGATGGCAAGCGCTGCATCCTCCATCACGCGCAGATCGGCGAAGACCCGATCCGGATCCGGATAGCCGCGGCGGCGAAGCACGACGTCGCAGGCGGTGTAGTCGAGCCCCACCCAGACCATGGCGCCGAAGCCGACGCCGACACGCCATTGGGTGGCGCAGTCCAGGAAGGCGAGGAGGCTGTCCCAGTTGCAGGCCGCGACGGGTTCGTCGGCCTCCTCGTCTTCAGGAACCGGGGCGAGCCTGACGCCCATCAGTTCCAGTTCGCGTCGCGTCTCGGCCGTGATCGGGGTCGCCCGTTCGCGGTCGATGCGACCGGTGCGGATCAGGGCCCAGCTGCGGGCAGCGTCACGGAGTTTCCCAGGCGCGCCCCGCCTTCGGAGATCGCCGCGTCATAGGCCACGCGCAGCGCGCGCCGGATGCGCTCATGATCGAGCGCCATGTCGAGAGCCTCGGCGCTGAACGGGATCGGCTGGTCGGCCTCGTCGACCACGCCGCGCCAGTCGGTGATGAGCCGATGGAACATGCCGTCGTCGTGGGTTTCGAGCGCGGTTTCCAGGTCGCGGACGTGGTCGGAGGCGGCAACCTTGTCGTCGGCCGTGGCCATGGCTTCGATCGCCTCGAGCAGCTTCTTTGCGAGCTGATCGCGTTCCTCGGCATAGCCGCGCATCTCGGCCTTGCCGACAATCAGGAAGCGGGCTTCGAAGCCAAATTCGGTAAAGGCGCCCGGCTGGTCGGGATCGGGCTGCAGCACGGTGACGGGCCACCAGGCGGCGAGGCGTGAAACGAGCTTGAACATGTTTTGAAGACCCTTCGAGACCTGTTTGAAAAACCTATTTGACGGTGATCGTGAACTCGTCATTGCCCGCTGTCGGCAGCAGCATCAGCGCCAGCTGATTGGTGACGATCTTCTGGTTCTCCTGATAGGAGGGCCGGCCGATCTGCACGCGGCCTGCGCCGAAGCCGACGATGTTGCCGGGCGTCACACCGTGCTGGCCGGCCAGCGCACCGGTTGTGTGGGCCTGGGCAAGCGCAAACCAGTTGATCGTCGCCAGTGCGGCAGCTTCGATCGTCGCGCTGCCGGTCATCATGCGGTCGACCTGCTTGATGCTCTCGTCATTGATCAGCAGGCGCGGCTGGATGTCATTGGCCAGATCGAACGAAAAGCTCTCCACCGCGCCTGTGTAGCCGTGCAGGCTGAACGACGTGTTGAGCTTGGAAACCGGGACGGGCTTGATGAACTTGGTCAGGTCACAGACCGGCATGGGCTGGTCGCTGATCGGACCGAGCAGTCCCGTGAACGTGAAGCTGAAGCGCGGGATCTGCGCCGGGGCGACGTTGAGGGTGAAGGTGCCTCGGGCGCCGGTGAGGATGTGGCGAATGCCGTCCATCACGTAGTAGATGGAGCATGCCTCCTGTCCCGAGGAAACAGGATTGTAGACGACCGAAACACCGGCCTGCACCGTCTCGGCGAGGCCACAGGCGCGCAGCAACGGCCCGTAGGCGGGCACTGTCCCGGCCGCACCCGCACCCGCGATCTCCACGTCGAATGACACGCGACCGTAATTGCCCGACAGGATCGCGCCCTGATGGCCCATGTAGGGAAACATCAGATCACGACTGACGTCCTGGCCGAGCAGCGGCTCCGCCCGAAAATTGTTGACCTGCATGGCGTTGGCCGCACCGGTCGGCACGGCATCGGTGCCATAGTTGGTTTCCAGCTTGACCAGGATCGCCTTGTTCCGCGCGTATTTCGACATCAGCTCTTCCTCTTGCCGGTGCTGCCGGCGTCGTTGGTTGCGGGCGTTTCCGAGGCCTCGGCCGTCGCAGCCTCAGTCCCGGCTGCGGTGTCCTGCACCAGCGCATCGGGGGGCTCGACGCGCACGAGGGTCCCGTCGTCATTGCGGCGGTAGGAACCGCCTGACTGCGGCAGGTCGTTCATGGGCGTTTCTCCAGCGTTCGGGTGGTCTTCCAGGTCTGTGCGTAGATCGTGGCGGCGGTGCCAAAGGCGCTGCTCTGGCCGGAGACCAGTTCGAACGGCTCTTCGGATGCGTCCCACTGCCAGCCGGCCAGCGCAGTCTCGATCTCGTCGCGGGTCTGTTCGTACTCGCTCGCCCGCTTGCCGCCCTTGGAATCGTCGTAGCGGCGGATCAGGAAGGCCACGATGATGTAGGCCTCGATCGACTGGCGGAAGCCGCCGGCGGCAAAGGCGTTCGGCTGTGCGAGATCACGGAAGGGCAGCACGAACACCGTCCGGTTCTTCGGCTGGGTGCCCTTCGACAGTGTCTCCAGATCCTCGGCCGGCAGAACGTCGGTGAGTGTCGTCTCGGCTTGCAGGCGGGCGATGACCGACGAGATCACGGGAAGCCTCCAAATCCGCCCCAGGCAGGTCGTTGCTTCACCAGGATGACGCGGCCGGCATCGTCGGCGGAAGGCTGCGCGCCGTCGCTCACTGGCAGGCTGACCAGCGATCGCGCCACATCCCGCAGGCCATCCATGGCGCTCTTCCAGTCGCGCACCACATGCTCCGGCGCGCCGTCCCGGTGCAGGTGATAGCGGGCGATCGAGACTGCCCAGGTGGTCACCAGGTCCGGGATGGTCGATAGCGGCAGCCTGTAGCGTGCGCCGATATAGCCGTTGATCTCGCTTTCGGCCGCTGCGATCGCGGAGGCGATCACGTCCTGGTCGGCCGCGCCGTCGCCATCGCGATCGGCCACCTGCAGGATCTCGTCTTCACCGGCGCGGGCCAGAAGATCCGCAAGTGTCGCATAGGCGGCCATCAGTCGCGCTCCCGCATGTCGATGATGCCCCTGGCGTCGAGGGACTGGATCAGGTCGTGTGGAACAGGCGCCGTGCTGTCAGGCATGAACTTGACGCCATTGATCCGCACCGGCCGCAGGATGGTGAGCAGGACGGTCTCGTCATCCTGGTCCACGGCAATGGTCTCCGGAGCGGATGCCGCGGAGCCGCCGGTTTCGGTTTCGGTGCTGGGTGGCGTGGCGGAATTTCGGGCCATGGGATTTGCCTTTCTGCGGAAGGGAACGGCGCGTGGCCGGCGGTGGAATGCCCGGCGGCCGAAGACGCCGGGCGAGGGGCATGTCGCGTCAGGCGACGACGTCTTCGAAGAGGTAGCCAAGCTCGGGCGAGGAGATGACTTCCTTGACGCTCTCGCCGGAGCGCACGCGGACTGAGCCCTTGAGGCCGATCTTCGGTTCGTCCATCGAACCCGAAACGCGGTCGCCATGCTGGGCAGTCCAGCCGTAGGTCGGCGTGGCGTCGATCGACGAGGCAAGCGGCGCCTTGTGGAACAGCAGCGCCTTGTCGCCCCAGGCACGCGACCGGCTGACCGGCTGGCCCTTCTTCGCGCGGTTTACCCAGCCTTCACCGACGATGATGTCGTCCAGTTCCAGCAGGTCGGCGACGGCACGCTTGTCGGCCAGGCCGTCGCCAGCACCGGAGACGGTCAGGGACCGCAGGACGGATGGATTGGTGCGCAGCGCCGTCCATTCGACACGCCCCAGCACCATGTTGTTCGGCCGCATGATCATGCTGTCGGCGGCTTCGGTGATCTGCACGATCGGCTTGCTGTCGGCGTGCGACCACTGGCTGGTGCCGGCCAGCGTTTCCTTGTTGCTGGCGCCGTACATCGCCGAATTGAAGACCTTGTTGGAGACGCGCACTTCGCGATCGAGCAGCACGAGGTCGATCAGCTTCTGCGCGGCAAAGGCACGCGGATCATAGCCGGCCGGCGCATTGTTGATGTCGTCGAGCGGGATGACGTCGTCGAGGCCGTAATCCTCGGTCTTGTCCTCGACGTCCTCGGCCTGGAATTCGACCTCGTTCGGGGCAGACTTGCGGCCAACCTTGGTATCGGGTGCGGTGATGAACTGGCCGAAGTCGAAGCGCCACCAGGTGAACTTCTTCTTCGGAAGGTTCGGCGTCAGGCGCGGCAGCACCTGGTCGGCGATCAGCGTGTTGTTCTTGTAGGCGATGATGATGCCGGTCAGCACCGGATCGATGGGGAACGGCGTGCCGCTCATGGAGGCTTTCCTTCAGAGGTTGCGGGCAATCAGCCCTGGATCCGGGAGGGAGTGACGAGGACGCGGGCGATGTCGCCCGAGACCGCGCCGATGGTCATGATGCCGCCGGTGCGGGCATTGACGCCGGCCGCCGGCGCGGCAGCCAAGCCCCTGCCGGCGGCGTCGGCGGTGAAGAAGGCGCCGAATGCGATCGTGCCGCCGATATCGAGTTCGGTTTCGCCGAGCAGGACGACGTCGACGCGGTCACCGATGACCGCCCCGCCGGGGCAGTCAGTCACGCCAAGGATGAGGTCGGTGGAGGCGGTTGCCAGCGCCACCTCGCCATCATTGGCGCCGGCTTTGACCTGCCGGCGATGCGGGATGGCGCTTGTGGCGAGGAAATTCTTGATCAGCTTCATGATGCTGCCCTTCGGTTAGCGGCGGCGCGTCAGGCGCATGCCAGCCTCGGCGGCCGACAGATGTTCGCCCCTGGCGCGTGCGGTCTCGATTTCGGTGGTGATGGCCGTCGCGACATGCGCCGGGTCGGAAAAGTCCGGACCGTCGCCGGTCGCCAGTTCGCCCTGGACGACCGGAAGCGGCAGGCGCTCGATCAGCTGGCGCAGCCCGTCACGGGGCGTAAGGCTGCGTTCCTCGCCGCCGTCCGCAAAGGACATGGTGTCGTCCGCGTCGAGATCGGCGAAGAGGGCGGTCGCGAGATCCTTCAGGCCGGCGGGCAGCCGGCCGGCTTCGACCATGGAGGCTACGAAGGTCGCGTCCTCGCCAGCGCGGATGCGTTTGCGGCTTTCCTGCTCGGTGCGCTGCTGGTCGGCGAACGTTGCCTCGCGGGCGGCAAGCTCGGCCTCCCGCCGCTTGATGTCGGCGAGCATCTCCTGGCTCATGTTGTTGTCCTCGTCGCTGTAGCTGGTGGTGGGGTCGCTGGCGTCGATCTCGTCGCGCAGCTGCTGGGCGGTCTCGGCGATCTGGTCGATCTGCCAGGCGGGCAGGATGCCGTCGGCAACGTCGATGCCCTTTTCGGCCACCACGAAGTCGCGGAACCCTCGAATGACCTTCGAAAGCAATTCAAAGCCCCAGGCGGCGCGGCCGATCGCCATGTCCTGGAATTCGAGAAGAGCCTCGTCGTCGCCGAACTCGACCGCCTTCAGTCCCTTGACGGCGGGTGCGGCCGCGCCAAGGAAACCGACATGGCGCAGGTAGTAGCGGCCGGGCGTCGGGTTGTTCGGATGGTCAGGCGCGAAGAAGGCGGCCGAGCGCTGGCGGAAACGGCCGGTGCGGACGAGGTCGGCGAACTGGCTTTCCAGATCCTCCGGTTCCACGACGAGGCGGCCGTCGCGGAAGGCGACGGACTTCACCCAGCCATAGGCGGGGTCATCCTGTTTCGGATGGCCGACGACGATCGGCGCATGCGAGAGCGCCGGATCGTAGCTTGAAGCGATGGCGGCAAGATCGTCATCCGAGAAGGCAAACGGCCTGCCTCGGCTGTCGGTGTGGGTGCCAGAACGGAAAATCTCGAACGGTTTCATGCCCGCCACACTGGATCAGCGTGGGCGGTCAAAACAGTCGCTAGGGTTTGTGGGACAGCCTCAGGGATACGTCGCGGGGCTGCCAAGTCTTAACGTGGGGGAGGCGAGGAGGGCAAGCATCGAATTTGAAGCCGTTTTGAAGCCCTTGGGCGCGCTTTCACCCTCGGGTGCGGGCCATGAGCCATCCGACAGGCTCACGCGCGTCTGTGGCGCCTCTATTCCGACCCGCCAGATGCGGCCAGCGCCTCCTCGAAATGGTCCTGGATGATCTCTTCAATCCGTGCCCGGTCCTCGTCGTTGATGCCGAGGAACCGGCGACGCGGGATGGTCACGCGCTTGACGCGGAAGGTCTGGCCTCCCATCGAGAAGACGAGGGCTGCTGCATTCTTCGGCACGATGTCACCACCCTCGTTGTGGATGCGGGCGTAGACCTCGTTCGAGCCGACAGCGACCGACGTGTCGGAGGCAAGCTGCCAGATGATCTGCGACAGGCTCCGCGTCTGGCCGGTGAGGATGCGCGGGCCTTTCTTGGTGAGCGCATAAAGCGGGTTCAGATCCTGCCAGCGCTGGCCGTCCGGATCGCGTTCGTCGCGAAAGCGGTCTCTGGTCGCCTCGGCTTCATATTGGCCGATGTTCTTCAGGACGGGCGCCAGGCTGCCGGCGGCATCCATGATGCGCTGCAGGCCCTGCTGAATCTCGAGGTCGTCGATCGTGATGGCGGCTGCGGTCATGATTGCATCGTCCTTGCTGTCGCTCTATCCTTGCCGGGCGCCGTGGTGGCTGTCCCGGTCACGATCCTTAAATCTCGGCGCAGGGACCATCCGGACCGGGAGGATGGCCCTTTTCATTGGGCGCGGTAGAGCAGGGCGCCTTTGCGATAGTTGCGGATGTAGCGCTCGTTCGTCTGGAAACCCGTCACGGCCACCCAGCCTCTCGCTGCCCATTCGAAGCGGATGAACAGCGACTTCTGGTCCGGCAGCGTATAGCGCTTCAGATAGGTCCGCTTCAGCACGACGCCGCTCGTCACGCTTGCCCAGTCGACCCAGATCTCGTGGGGATCGCGGATCGCGTCGGCCAGCAGGCGCATGTAGGGGCCACGGTCGGACTTGTTGGCCTTGCTGCCGACGATCGTTCCATCCGCCTCCCGCACATCGAACATCGCCTGCGACACGCTGATGATGCCGCCCGAGCGATCGCGGAAATATCCCGCCTCGCCGGGCAGAAGGTCGAACTCGTCGAGGAAGCCACGCACATAGTCCGCCTCTGGCAGTTCCTCCGGCATCAGGCGATCCCTGGCGACGGCGGTCGGTGGCGGCAGTGCCGGGAGAGTTGCGGGCGCATTCGGTTCGCTGAAGGCGGGCAAAGGCGCATGCAATTCCTTCGGCACGATGCCGCCCAGCCACTCCTTGCCGACATTGTAGTCCCAGCCTCGGTCGATGCCGCGATAGCGCAGTTCCGGCTCGCCGGTGCGACGGTCGAAGCCCTCATACGGGGTCAGGTCCGGCGCCTCATCCGGGCCGTCCTTGCCGAGCCGTGCCAGATCCCGCTTCGACAGCGCCTTGACGTCGCACCCGCAGCCCCAGCCGTTCGGCGGATACATCACGTTCCAGGCGGGATCGGTTGCGGCAAGCACCAGCCCGTTCCAGGCCAGATGCTGCAGGCGCGGATGTTCTGCGCCGGAATGCACATACTGCAGATAGGGGCGATAGCGCAGGACGTCCGGATCGGTCAGCTGCGCCCAGCGGCCGGCCATGTAGGAGGTGCGCATGTTGGTGGTGTAGATGATCCGGGCGCGCCAATCGCTGCGCTCCTCGTCGGAACCGCCGCGCCCTTTGAATGTCCAGCCGGTGCGCTCGACGATGGCGTCGAAATCCTTGCGGAATTCGTTGAAGCCGGTGCCTTCGATACGGGCCTTCTCGATCGCGGCGCGGAAATCCGAAAGCATGTCGTCGCGCGTGACGCCGGCAACAGTGAAGGCGCGCACCTGTCCCTGCCGCAGGACGTCGTCGTATTTCCGGGTCGGCAGGTTGACCTTGCCGCGCAGGAAGTCGATCGCCTCCTGGAACGGGAGCTTGTCAGCCATCGGCACTGACCCGACCTTCGAGGTCGGCGAGAACCGTGCCTTGCGCCATCAGCTGGGCCAGTTCGTCCACCGACAGATCCCCGGACAGCCGCGCCAGCCGTTCGATCAGATCCTCGTAGGACGTGGCATCGCTGAAGGCTCCCCGGATCTCTTCGATCATTGCGTCGATCACCGGCCGTCCCAGTTGCGCCATCTGGCTGGAGAGATCCGCGACGGTCTTTTCCGCCGGCGTCGCCTCTCGCACCGGATCGGCAAAGGCAAGACCGGCAGTCGGGTTGTCATCGGGCGATGGGGCTTCAGGCTCTGCCGGCGCCGTCGTCCGTTCGATCCAGTCGCCGCCATAGGTCTCGTTGATGTAATCCACCGAAGCCGGCTTGTAGCCCATCTGGTAGATTTTCTGGTCCCGGTCGACCTTGTCGCCGAGGTCTTCCGCCTCGGAGAAGTCGCGCCAGACTTCGGGCACGGCTTCGCCTGGATAATTGATCTCGACATACCAGCGCACGAGGCTTTGCTGGATCGTCTTGCAGACCAGGTCGGCATCCGCCTTGGCGATTGCCACACGGATCTCGTTGTGAATGTCGCCGAGCGAGCGGGCGCCGCGTTCGCCGGAATTGGTGGTGAGCGTCTCGCCGAGAACGGCTTCGCTCATCAGTTCGTCAAGATAGCGCGCCAGTTCCTCCGACTGACTGTTGCCGCCCTTGGCTTCCAGCAGCTCGACCTTGACGTTTTCCGGCACGATCAGGCTGTCGGACGCCTGCATGGCGACGAGCGCTTCCGCCAGCAGATCCTGCTTCGCCTTGTCATAGGCGCCCTGGTACTGGGCAAGGGTCGTGGGAGCGGCATGCTTGCGGGTGGCCTGCAGCCAGTTGGCCAGCACCTGCCGCTTGAACCAGGCCGGCCAGAACAGCACCGAGCCGAGGCCGACGCCATAGGGATCGTCATCGTCATCGTCGATCGAATGGCGATGCACGATGAACTTCCGGTCGGGCACGCTGACGCCGTCAACGGGCGCCGACCGCGTCAGCATCCGCAGGCCGCCATTCATGTCGAAGCGGAAGCGGTTCTGCTTCTTCACCTTGACGGCCGAAGGCGTCCAGACGTCGCCCTGCTGCGTCCAGACGATCTCGGCGACGGCAAAACCCTTCAGGATTGCACCCAGCAGGCCGCGCGTCAGCTGGTCAAAGTTGATGCTCCTGAGAAGCCGCTCGATGTCGGCCGCCACCTTTCTGTCATTGCGACGATCCGATGCGGCGATCACCTGCCATTCGCGGCTGATCACTTCCAGCTTGCGCTTCTGGAGGATGGCATGGGCATGCGGGTCGCGCCGGATCTCGTCATAGATCCGGTAGGCGCCGGCGCCGCCATGCGCCAGAAGCGTATCGTCGCTCGGCTGCAGCACGGTCTGAAACTGCGGAACGAAGGGATCGGAAGCATTGGTGGCGAGTTCGCCGGTCTGTGGAGCGGGCATCTCAATTCCTCAGGAAGCGCGACAGGTTGCCGAAAATGTTCTGGTTGATGAGGCCACCACGGAATTGCTCGAGCTTCGTCTGCCTCTCCTGGTCGCCGCCGGCCGTGCCGGCGCCGGTCGGCCCGCTCGCGCCGGATGCCGCTTCGATGGCAAGCGCCAGCGCCCAGAAATGGTCGGCGTGTCCATCGGGCGTGCGTTCGGCCGTGAAACGGATATTGCCGCTGGCGGTGACCTGCTTGGTCACCGAGCGCAGGTCGGCGCGGATGTACTTGTCGTAGGGGATGCGCAGCGTCCGGTCTTCCATGCGCGAGCGCACCGGATAGGCGAGCGCCTCCTTGACCTTGGCCGAGAAGGTGACGGGCTCCACGGCATAGGTGCCGAACTTCTTCTGCGCATCGTCCGCCCAGCCGATGCCAAGGCCGGTCGCGTCGATCGAGGTGCGATAGCAGCGCTCGATCCACGGCCACAACACCTTCTCCTGGTCGGGCTTGCTCATGTTGCGCAGCGCCTCGACATGGCGGGTGTAAAGGACGTCGCCGAGCTTCTCGACCACCCAGAGAACCGTCAGGTCCTTCTTGCGGCCGATGTCGATGCCCGCATAGAGCTGGCGGCCTTCCAAGGTACGCCAGTCAAAACCGGCCGGATATTCGCAATTGGCAATCAGGTCATATTCGAGGAAGGCCGTGTCGTCGTCGGCCGGCTGGCACATGTATTCCTGAAGGAAGCTTTCCTCGTCGGCGCAGCCGCTCTTCACCCAGTCGAAATAGTCCGCCTCCGTCATCTCCTGCCGTTCGTCGTCGTCCGGCAGGGACTGCTGAAGCTTGAACAGAAAGCCGTCGTTGAGTGCGTCGTCCAGCGTGACACGGTGCAGGCTGATCTTTTTCGGATTGCCGCCCTCCCGGTATTCCCGGACCAGCAGGTTGAAGAAGTTGTGTGAGCCGCGATGGGTGGAAATCACCTCCATCGAGCCGCCCCAGGTGATGCCGGGATAGGCGATCGACCAGAGTTTGCGCGGGTCCGGATGAAGCGCAAACTCGTCGAGGACACGGCCACCGCGCTTGCCCGCCTGCGCGTCCGGGTTCGAACTCATCGAATGGATACGCTTGTTATTGGCAAAGCGCAGCACATAGGCGCTGTGCTTGCCGTCCGGATCGAGCGCCACTTCGCCCATGTCGCGGGCGGCGAGGTCGAGATTGCCGGACCACAGCTTGCAGTCTTCCAGGAAAAGGCGCGCCTGGATGTCGTCGCGCGATGACACCCATTGATCATGCCGGGCCGAGGTAAGCGAGGTGCGCGAGACGGTGGCATAGGCCGTCGACCAGGACAGCCCGATCTGGCGGCCTTTCTCCATCAGCTTCAGGCGCGAATTGTCGGTGATCCACCGGCCCTGGTAGGGCAGGAAGATCGCCTCCCTGTTGGCCGGTATGATCGTCGCGCGGCCCATCAGATGATCCCCAGACGACGGTTGATCTCGTCCATGGTTTCCTGCGAGACGCCGGCCTTGCGCACCACGTTCGACACTTCGGCGACGGCCTTCTCCAGCTTTGCCCTGGCGATCGCCTCGGCCTTTTCGCGTAACTCGGCCGAATGGCGCTGCGCCATCACCGTGTCCTTGTAGGCGCGTGCCAGTTCCATGGCGCCCTTAGTGCCGATGCCGTCCTCATCGAGAAGTTCGTCCAGCAGCGTCTTCAGGAATTCGCCCAGCACCAGGTCGGCATTGCCGACTTCTTCCGGTGTCAGGCGTTCGGCGATGCCGGCGTAGATGTGCCGGCGCTCTTCCAGCTGCATGGTCCGCTTCGCAAGGCGCATGGACTTGCGATTGAAGGCCGAGCGGGAAATCGTCTCCAGCCCCTTGGCTTCCAGCCGGTCGTTCAGTTCGAAGAGGATGTCGGCCTGCGTGCGCTCGCGCTTGTTCAGTTCGGCGAGCGCCCAGTGCAGGTCGTCGCGCGCTTCTTCCGGCAGCAGGTCGAGGCTCGAAAGGCGTCCACGTCCGGCCATGGCTCAGACCCGCCCCGGACGCTGGACGCCGGCAATGGAGACATGCCCCGACAGATGCAGTTCGCCCCGTTCCGTAAGCCTGGCGATCTTGACCGTGCCCGCCGGGATCACGTCGACGGCCGCGAGATCGGCGAGGTACTGGAATTGCGCTTCCACCCATTCGCGCGGCTTGTCGATGAGCAGGAAGTCCAGCAGGAAGCGGCGGACGGCTTCCGAGGTCAGCGCCTTGTTGGGCTGTTTCATCAGTTCCTTCAGGATTGTGAGGCGCGCTTCTTCCTGAATGATCCTTTCGATGCTCATTTCTGGGCCTGCTCCAGCAAGAACTCTTGAAGTCGGCCGCTTGTCGCGGCGATGGGTTTGAGGCGTTCGTCCAGCGTGTCGAGGCGCCCGGAAATCTGTGCGAGCGCCAGTTCCAGCTTGTGGGCCGTCTCCCGGTCCGGCAGATGCTTGATCTCGCCTTCGAGCGCCTGGACGCGGCGGTCATGTTCGATGAGCTTGCCCTCGGCCTTTGTCAGACGCTCGTCGAGTTTCTTCTCGCCCGAGGACATGATGGTCCGGATGTGGGCGATCAGGTTGAAGATCGAAACGGCAAGCCCGACGAGGCCGCCGACCACGGCAAAATCAAAGGTCATCTGAGATAGGCTTCCCGTTCGGCGGCGGTCTGGCATTCCAGGCAACGCCGGGCGGAGGGATAGACGCGGCGCCGCGCCGGCGGGATCGTGGCGCCGCAGTCGATGCATTCCAGCGTGCCGATCTCCCGGAGCGCCTGGGTGGCCGCCTTGAGAGAGGCATCGCGTTCCTGGTCGGTGCGCGCCTGCGCCACTTCGCGGTCGAACTCACTCAGCATGGGCGCCTCCTGCCGTGGAGCGATTGGCGGCGACTTGTCGCGCCTTGCAGATGCGAAGGGAGGTACGGTCGCTTCCCCAGAGGCTTTGCACTTCTGCTGCGCCGAGATCCCGGTCGGGCAGGGGCACGGGGTCGGCGCACGGGATCTTTGCCTCGGGGGCAAGGTCGCGTTCCACCAGCACGGTTCTCACCACCGGTTCCGGCCTATCGCTTGTTGAGCAGGCGGACGCGATCGCGGCCAAGGCCGCAGGCGCCAGCATCCGGCAAAGCCGCATTCTCTTTCTCCAGCTGGATGGCGCGCGCCTCGACGGCCGCGATCTGGTCGCGGGCTGCGGCTTCCGCTGCCATGGTTTCTCTGAGGGTGTCGGCGATCCGCTTCTGTGTGGCGGCTTCGGACTTCTGGATCTCGGCCGTCCAGTGCGCGTCACGTTCGGCAATCGCGCCGGCGCGGGCGTCGTCGATCATGCCGTCGATCACGCGGAGCGTCAGCCAGCAGGAGAAGCCCGCCGCCGCCACGAGGGCTGCCGCGACGATCAGGGGCGTGGCGATCCTGGCGAGCAAGGCGAGGATCATCGTGCGTCCCCCGGCGTGTTGGCATCAGCGCTTGCGGCGCTGTCGGCCACCAGCATCTTGCCGGCCGTGCGGTAGTCCAGCGAGCCGAAGCCACGATGAATGCCGAGCAGGGCCGCGATCAGCATGACCATGGACGGCACGGCGATCGTGCCGAACTCGACCGACTGGCCGTTGATGGCGGCGCCGATCGACAGGATCAGGATGACCAGCCAGGCCATGATCGAGGAAAGCCAGAGCGCGCGCTTGGACGTGGAATAGCCGGGCTTGTGCATCGGCCTCATTCCCCTGCCAGCGCCGACCAGGTGTCGGGCGAAACGATGCCGGTCGGGACGATGCCCCGGCGCGCCTGGAAGGTCTTGACCGCCAGTTCCGTCGCCGGGCCGAAATCGCCATCCACGGCAACCTCTGCGCCCTGCTTGCGCAGGAAGAACTGCAGCCGCTCGACATTGCCGTCATTCATCAGCCCGCGATGCAGGACCGGAAACAGCCCGCGATCCGGCGTCCGGGTCTGGGCTGCCTGCAGCGCGGCGATGGCCGCCTTGGCGCGGGCAAGCTTTGCCTTGCGATCGTCCAGGCCGTTGCGTCCGCCATTGATGATGCGGGTAATTGCCAGCACATCGTCACGGTCGGCATAGCGGTTCAGGTTCTTGTCGACCCAGAAGTAGACCGCCGACCAGGGCACCCACTGGTCATCCAGCACCTGTTCCGGCTTCTCCTCGAAATCCGGCGTGCTGCCCGGAAGCTGGCGACGCAGCCAGCCGGTAAAGGCGCGGTAGTTGGCACGCCCCGTCAGCTGGATCGGGCCGCGTCCCTTGAAGCGCTTGCCGTCGCCCGGCCGGGTATTGCCGAGATCATCGCGCCCCTCATAGGCCGCGCCGCTCGCATATTCCTCGAAGGTCGAGAAGCTGTCGCTTTCATGCGCCAGCTGGGCGAGGAAATGCGCGACGCGGAGCGGCCGGTCAATCTCGTAGGTGTCCATCAGCGGCGGCAAAGCCAGCCGCAGGATAGAGGCGTTTACCTCCTGGCTGTTGCGCCGGTTGGACGGCACGGGGCCGGCAATCGCCAGGAAGGTCTGCAGGGTGAGCGCATGCGGGAGGCTGGCATCAGACATGAAAAAGCTCCGGTCGCCGGTGTGGCGGGTCGGAGCGAATGTCGCGTGCGCGGGGATTTCAAAACAGCCGCTACGGCTTGCGGGTCAGGGGCCGAAGAGGTCCAGCTGCCGGGCTTCGCCATCCGCCAGCCATTTGCGCACGGTCACGTCGGTGACATGCAGGCGGCGGGCAATCTCGTTGACCGTCAGCTGTTTATTATACCGCAGATGCGCGGCGATAAAGGGTTTGCCGGTGGGCACGCGCGCGCTTCCGACGCCCGCCTGTTCGGCCAGCGCGATGGCGGCCTCCTTGCCGAGTTCCTTCGCCACGGCCGAACGGTCCTGCGGACGGGTCGAGAGGTAGACGTAGGAACCACCGAAGGCCAGCAGGAAACGCACGGTCTTCTCGATGCCGACGGCCGTCACATAGGGCTGGATATGGGCGGGCACGCGGATTTCGCGCGTGCCGCCTTCGGTGGTGGTCCGGCTCATGACGCGGCCTCATCCGTGCGCCGTGCCCGGATGCGGCGGCCGAAGGCATTGTTGACGCTCTGCCAGTCCTTGGCCGTCAGTTGTGTCAGCATGCCCTTGGTAGCCGAATGGCTGAAGACCTCCGTGTCGAAGCCGCCCCGATCGAGCAGGGTGGCCTTCGGGTGCAGGATGCGCCATTGCGCCCAGGCGACCTTGGCGCCGTCGAGCCGCAGCCAGTCCTGGCCGTTGGTGTTGCCATACATCACGCTGGCCTCACGTTTCAGCCAGCCCTTCAGCGCCTCGATCACCTTGGCCGCATCATCGGCGTAATGGAGGAAGCGGGTGTGATCGATGCCGGTCTGTCGCTTGACGAAGGCGAGCAGCGCCGCGTCCCGCCGGTCGCGCACCAGGTCAAGGTTATGGGCCGCGATCCAGAGCGCCTGCAGTTTTTTGGCATACCGGCCGACGAGGACCTTGGACGGTTTCCCCGCCGGCGGCGTGAAGCCTTCGTTGTGGAAGGCGGAAAGGACCGTCTGCCGCTCGGCCTCGGTCATGTCGCGGGCAGAGGTCTTGCCGGTGATGTGGGCGAGCTTGGCCCGGTAGGTTTCGTCGTCCAGGCCGAACTGTTTCTTTGCGATGTGGAGAGAGGCGAGGGAGGAGGTCATGCGGCAGCCCTCGATTTATCAGCTTCGACATTTGCATCTAACGCATCTATCAGGCAGCTTTTCGCAGAAGATTCTGTGAAGGGTAGCGTATTATGAATAAGAGTATTTACGAGATACTGCGGACAGGGTTCAGGGCCCGGATTGTTGGCCGTCGCGAACTGGAAACTCGTAAATTCGCCGACGAGCAGATTGAAATCGGTGCGCAAATTCGACAGTTTGCCGCTGCAGGAAATGACAAAGTACCGATCCAAGTTATTAGTGCCTTGGAGAAAGCTGCGGCTGATGTATCTAACGCGTTTAGTGACAGCCAATTTTCCCTTCGGAATGTTCTGCCGGCAATGGATCCCAAGAATGTCAGAGAAATGCTGACAAAATTGGCCGGCCAGGACGATTTCCCTGAGGCTGTCACTGCGTTGACGGCAGGCTACATTTACGAGACGCAGCGAGTTCAGACGTCCATTGAACCCCGATATGCCCAACTTGAAATTGAATTTATAAGTTATTCTGTGTGGCGTCAGTTTGACCTGGGATTTCCTGGAGCCCTTGAGCGAGCCGAAGAAGTCCAAGCCAAATACGCCGAGTTCCTCGAAACGGGCGCTGGATCTTTGAATGCGAAAGTGCAGCAGGTCAGCGACACAGTGATCGAGTTGCAAGCAGCGGGCAACGAAGCTTTGAAACTCACCGCTACAGCCAAAGCTATGCTGGGCGAAATTGAGGCAAAAGTGCACATTGCTACCGCTCACTTTGAGCAAGCCTCTTCGGGGATCGAGCAAAATGTATTGGCTGCAGACTTTCGTTTGGTGGCGCTGCAGGAGGGGCTTGCGACCATCTCGGCAAAAACGTTGTGGGATGAACGAGCGACTGCCGCCCGCAGGGCATTCATTGGATCTGCGATGCTGCTCGGAATCCTGTTGCTTATGGTGCCTGCGCTGGCGCTGTGGCAATTGGATGTAACGCTGAGCGTCCTGCGTCACATCAGCGAAGCAAGCATGCAAGGACTGCCGCCTAATCCCACAGACACTCAGCTGGCGCTCGCTGCCATCAGCCGACTGGTCGTCGTCACCCTGCCCATTTTGCTTTATGTCTGGGTGGTACGACTGGTGGTCCGTTTTAATTCGCGTTCTTTGTTGCTGCTCGATGATGCCCGGCAGCGTCACACTATGATGGACACTTATTTTCATCTCATCGAGAAGCAGGCGGCAGTTAAAGAGGACCGAGCTTTGATGCTCGCTGCCCTCTTTAGGCCATCTCCTGGGCAAGGCCCGGATAATGTCGAACCGCCGAATTTCACGGAACTGATGGACAAGGCTATTGGAAAGTGAATGTTTCATGGCCAGCCTTCACGCCCTCGCCAGATCGATGGTAACCGCCTGCCAGCCGGCGTCCGGCTGGTCGCGCAGATAGAAGCGCACATATTCCTTTGAACCGGTCACCCGCATGGCGTCGCGAATGGCGTCCATGGCGCGTTTCCAGCGGTCGTCCTCGATCGACTGGCGCAGCAGCATGAAGATCTTCGAGCGGTTGATCTTGCCTTCCTTGTCGGTGTCGAAGGCATCGCTGACCAGCGTCTGGATTTCCGGTCGGCTGTCGGCCGACCATTCATTCAGGCATTCGTCGACGAGCTTCTTGGCCACCTGCAGTTCCGGGCCGAAGTCGATGAGATCGGCCACCTGCACCTGGACGCGCATCAGCCCGTCAATGGTCTGATAGGTGCGGTTGCCCTTGGCGCCGCCGATGCGGGCGCCGTATTCCTCTTCCAGCAGGGCGTCGAAGGTGCCGAGGTCGACCATGGTGTGGTCGCGGAAGCGCCGGATCTGGGCGTTGAGGTCCAGCGCGAACTTCATGATCTTGCGCACGGTCTGGTCTTCCAGCCGGTGCTGCGGCTTCAGCATGTCGAGGGGCGTCAGCTTGCCCTTGGCGTCCGGCATGTACTGGCGGCCGTTGAAGGTGATGATGCCGTCGTCGTTGGCGGTGTCGAGGTTCGGGGTCATGGGGCTGTCTTTCTGTTCGGTCTGAAGGGCTTGGGGCGGCCGTCCGGTCATGCCGGCGGCGCTCCGGTCTGGCGGACGAGCTGCAGGCGAGGGCGGCCGACATGGCGGGCCTGCAGGGCAAGCTCGATGATCCGCTTCTCGTCTTCGGTTTCGCGCACCAGTTCGATCGTGGTGTTCAGTTGGCGGACGAGGGCGGCGGTGTCTTCGCTGGAGAGCCGCAGGCCGCCATGGATGGCCGGCTTGATCCGGTCGCGGATCGCTGTGAGTTCCTGAATGGCCGAGATCATTTGCGGCTTCCCTTCGTGAAATCCGGACGAACGACATTGCCTTCGGCGGCGAGGATGAGATCGCCGGCGATGTCGGTGGTCACCTGTTCCAGGGCGTCCGCCTGGGCGCGGCCGTCTTCTGCCAGCCGGTGGATGGAAAGTTCCGTCTCCAGGCTGCGGGAAAGGCGGATGAGAAGGTTCAACCGGCCGGTCAGGCGCTTCACCTCGCCGCCGTTCAGGCTGAGGCCGGTCTTGGTGAAGGGCTGGAATTGGCGCTTCAGCAGATCGAGTTCGTGGGTGAGAGACGGCGCCGACATCATGCCATGTCCTCGATGTCGCGGTTCTTCCAGGCGGCCTCGATGTCGCGCACCGTCACCTCCCGGTCGTCGCCCATGGCAAACATCGTCGCGAGCTTCATGGTCTTCTCGATCTGCCCGAGCGCGCCGGCCTTGAGGCCGATGCCCGTCAACAGCTTGACGCTGTCCGGGTCGGTGACGCCCCAGGCGCGGATGTAGGCCGCAATATCCTCCGTGTAGGGCTTCTGGCGCTTGAGGTGCTTGCTGACGCGGCGCTTCAGCTGGGCGTAGGAACGCCCCTTCACCTGGGCGACGAAGCGGGAATAAACCTCCTCATTGCCGACCAGCGCGATGCCGCACTGGTTGATGTCGGAGAAATGCCGCAGCTGGTTGATCGCATCGTCGACAAGGTTCTGGGCCTCGTCCACGATCAGCAGCGAGCCGCCGCCGGTGCGGCCGAGCTTGGCGCCGATGGCGCGGGTAAGGCGGGCCGGGTTGTTTTCGTGGATACCGAGTTCGGCCGCCAGTTCGACCAGCATGCCGTGAACGGTCTTGGTGTGGGGGCTGATCGTGGCGTGGAAGACGTTCGGATGGGTGGCCTTGTAGTGCCGGCAGGTGCAGGTTTTTCCGTTGCCGGCGGCCACGGTGATGATGACCAGATCGGCCGTCAGCTGCGCCCATTGCAGGGTGTGGGCGATCTCGGCCGCGATGCGGGTCTTGATGAAGGTTGGCGAGGAGGGGATGGCCGGCATGGCGGCGGCCTCGACCACGGCCGAGACCCATGACCGCATCTGGCGGTTCATGTTGTCCAGGCGGCCGAGATAGGTGCCGGAGAACCATTGGGAGAAGGTGCCTTCCTTCATGCCGCTGCGGCGGGTGACTTCCGCCTTCGACCAGCTGTTGGCGATGGCGATCTCGACCACCTGGCCGCGGATCTGGCGCCACTCGTCGATGTCGTCGGCATGCTTCTCAAGGAAGGCGCTGTCGGGTTCGGGCTGTTCCCAGCCAGTAAAAGGTCTTGCGTCGATATGCTTGTTCATGCGAAGGTTCCGTTTGTGTGAGCCCCGCGAGGGGCGTTTTGAGTGGGCGGGTTTCCCCGCCCATTTTTTTGTGGAACCGGACTCGGTACTTCACGGCTCTGCTATGCGGTCCCGACGCACTACTTCCGGGACCGATCCCCTTGCGGGAATGGGATGACCGCAGGCGTCCCGGAAATCAGGGAAAGCGCGCGGGAAAAGCTGTCTTCGACCTCACGGTCTTCCATCAGCGGCGCCGGCTTGGGCGCCACATTGCTGCGGGCGATGCGGGTCACGCGGGGCGGTTTCGGCTTTGGCGCTGGCGGCTCGGCCGCGCGTTCGGCCCGCGTGTAGAGGTCTGCAAGGTCCTGTGCCTTCAGGCGGACATGCGCGTCGCGTTCAGCGGCGAGCGCCTTCTCCAGATCCTTCTTCGTGCGGGCGTGCTGGCGCGCCGCCACGGTGTCATGGAAGCCGGTGTCGTCCAGGCAGGCGGCATCGCAGATCAGAACATTGTTCAGGTCATAGACCTTGATGCTCTGGTGCAGCCGGTCCGGATCGAAGCGCACGACGACCTTCTTGCCGACATAGCCGGTGAGCGCCGGCGCCCAGTATCGATTGCGGTGCAGTTCGATATGGCCGTCCGGCTTGCGGGCGGTGATGCCTTCGGCGGCCAGCAGCCAGAGGGAACGTTGCGCGGCGGTGGCATACCGCACGACCGTGCCCGGTTCGGCCATGCTCTGGTTGAAGGTTTCGTCAAAGCTGCGGCCGTTGCAGTTGCCGCCGGTGCGGCCCGGCCGGGCGTTGTGTTCGGCGATTTCCCGGTTCACCAGATCCACGAAGGTGGCGAGCGGAACGGCCTTCGTCCGGTAGTTTTCCGGCTTCGCATCGGGCTTGTTGCCGGTATAGGCGCCGGCGCAGACCGGATGGCGGGCGATGGTGTCGGTGAGGTCGAGGAAGGCGCGTTCGATCGGCTTCGACTGGCCGGAATAGGGCTTGGTGAACTGCAGTTCGATGCCGAGCGTGACCAGCAGGCCCTTCGGATCCTCGTCGCGGATCTTGAAGCGATAGCGGGTCTTGGCGCCGCCCGTCAGCCACTTGCTGGTGAAGGCACGGCCGTTGTCGAGCGTGATCTGGTCCGGGATGCCGAAGTTCTCGACCATGTCGCCGATGACGAGCCGCACCGCATCCTTGTTCTCGCTGTCGGAGAGGCGCCAGGCAACGAACTTGCCTGAATAGAGATCCTGCAGGGCGATGAGGTGGATGCGGTCGATGCGGCCGTCCGGGAATTCCACGAAGACGTCGAAGCGATGCCCGTCCATGTTGACGGCCTGCATGGCGTGCAGATGGGAGCGGGTGCGGCGCTGGGAGGGAAAGAGGAACTTTGCCTTTTCCTTGCCCTGGCGCGCCAGAACCTGCACGGCTTCCGGCACTTCATGGTCGAAGCGGCGGCGCAGCGCCCGTTCGGTCGGGATGGGATGCCACTTCTTTGCCTTTGCGAGCTTCACCATGCGGCGATAGCAGGCGGAAAAGGTCGGTCGTTCCGGGCGCAGGTAATCGCTTTTCAGAACGTCCCAGGCCTCCTCGTGGCATTCGGCCCAGCGGCTGTCGGTGCGGTAGGACGGGGCAAGCGCCGCCAGCCAATCTTCCCGGTCATGGCCTTCCACCTGCTTGCGCCATTCGTAGAAGGCGGATTTGGTCACGCCGGCGCGCCGGCAGGCCATGGTGATCGAAGCGACCGCCAGCATGCCGCCGCGTTCCAGATCCTCGGCGATTTGAAGGGCCTTCAAACGCGCTTCACAGATGATTTTCTGTTCGGCGGAAAGCGCCTCATACTCGGCCCACAGCTTGGATTTGCGTTCGCGGTTCAGGTTGCGGTCGTCATTGGCGGGGCCTGTGTGCACCACGAGCAGCCGCGTCTGGGCGATCTGCGGCAGAAGGGAATAGTGATATTCCCAGACGGGTTTTGTCTTGCCGGGCACGCGGCGCGCCAGCCGCTCGTCGCCGCGCCAGCGGGCGCGGGCGATCTTGTCGATGGCGGACATATCGCGCGGCAGGCCCGGCAGGTTGGCTTCGGCCAGTTCGGCGACGGAATAGAATTCCTTCTCCACCTTCGGCATCTGCAATTTGGAGGAACGCTTGCCCGCCATCACAGCCCCCGCCGCTTGATGTTGATCGGCGTGGCGCGCAGCGTCTTCAGGCGCTGCTGCAGTTCGCGCTGTTCCTGTTGCAGGCGGGCGATCTCGGCAAGCCGCGCCTCGTCGCCTTCGAGCAGGGTCAGGCCATCTTCCGAGACGACGAAATCCCACAGCCAGACGGCGCCGGTGGCGCGCACGAAGGCCTTGAAGCGCACGAGGCTCACATCATGCGTTGCCTTGCTCTCGGCCGTATAGGCATCGAGCGTCATCTTCGAGAGGTTGGGCAGGCCGAGATAATGCGCCATGCGGGCGGCAATCACTTCGCGGGAATGCGGGCATTCGCGGATGGCACGGGCCATTTCCCGCTTCAGGCGGGCGCGGAAGCGGTCGAGGTCGATCGTGGTGACCGGCGAGCGCACCGGAAACAGCGGTTCCAGGAAGAAATCGAGTTGCGCGGGGTTCTTGCTCATCACGCGGCCTCGCTCTTCAGGTCGGCCATCAGCTGCGAAAGCTCGGCGCTGCCTTCCATGCCGATATGTTCGAGGAACTGGCGGCGGGTCTCTTCGCTGGCATCTTCCCAGGCGGTGACGAGGCGGGAGAGCAGCAGGGCCTGTTCCGCCTGCGCCTTGGGCAGGCGCGGGGCGGGGTCGACGATGGCGAGCGCCTTCTTCACATCCGGCTCCGCCTTCAGCGCCACGGCCATCTGCCGCTGCTTCTGCGGTTCCATCTTGGCGAGCGCCAGCAGCTGCGACTGGTTGTCGGCGGCCGGAGAGGTTTGCAGGACGGCGCGGAGATCGGGGTGAAGCTGGCTGCTGATTTTGTTCAACCGCTGGGCTGAACGCACCGTCAGGCCTAATTTGTCCGCGACTGCCTGCGAGTAGCAGGATGCCCCTTCTGCCGAGAATAGCGACAGCTTGTCGCTATTCTCTCTGCCCGGGGAAATTTTTCCGTACTTGCTCTCCCAAAGGTCGCGGTACGCCTGCACGAAATAGGCGCGGTCGAGAACCGAGAGATCCCGGCGGTGCAGGTTTTCCGCCAGTTCCAGCATCTGCGCATCGGCGCTGTTGGCTTTCACCACGATGGCATCGAGCATCTCGATGCCGTGGATCTCGGCGCCGGTGCAGCGATGGCCGCCGATCACCAGCGTGTAAGGGCATTGGGCGGCCGGCGTGGCGCGCACCACGATGGGCTGCAACTGGCCGTGTTCCTTCATGGAGGCGCCGATCACTGCGGCATAATCGCGGTCGATCGGGCGCTGGCGCGGGCCGATCAGGATCTGCGAGAGGGAAAGCTGCTTGTAATCCGGCATCAGGCCACTCCTCTTTCCTCTTCCGTCTGCAGGAAGGCGAGGGTATGGGCGCGGGCCGCGATGCTGCGGTAATGCGTGTTGAAACGCGGCGTTTCCAGCCGGGTGTCGATGGTGCGCAGCGCCCGGTTGACTGCTTCGCGCGAGCGATCCTCCATCTCCACGACGCGGCGCTTCGGCCAGCGGAATTCCGTGACCATCAGGTGAATGACCACCTGGCGGGCAAGCGCCGCATCGAACCACTGGTGCGGAGGCTCGACGATGTCGCGGATGGCAAGATGCGGAAAGCCTTCCCGCACGGCGGCATAGCAGGCGTGCAGCTGGGCTTCGTAAAGGGCCTTGGCATTGTAGATGTCGATCATGCCATCACCTGCGAGAGGAGAGCGGCGATCACGGCGACGAGGCCGGCTATCGCGAGGCCAAAGATCATCAGCCAATCCGCCACGCGGCAGATGGGGGAACGGGAGGGGATGAAGGGGTTTTTCATGTCTAAGCCCTCGCTTCGATTTGGCGTTGCGCCATCGTGGCGGGGCGGACATAGTTTTCAGCGGGTTGAGGCGATTTCCGCAGACCGGAGGCGTGGTAACGCGTCCGCCAGAGCAGTTCTGGCCGTGTGCCGAGAGCTGCGGCAATCGCCCGCTCGCCCTTCACATTGGGCTCCCGCAGGGTGGTTCCTGCGGTGCCTCTGGGGAGGTCGTAAGTGCGGTCGATTTCAAGAAGCGTGAGACCTGCCCTGTAGAGCTTGCTCTTGATGGTGGTGATCTCGGAAATCTTCCTGTCGACTGCGGTTGTGGTCTGCTTGTCGGCTTGGCTGGGCCGGTGCATAGTGGATCCTCGTTGTGGAGAGGGAGACCCTGGCCGGTCTCCCTTTTCATGGTTGTTTTGGTCCGTATTTATGGAAAGGTTATCGCAGAAAATTGTGACAGTCAAATCTGTATCGCAAAAATCTGCGCCACCGCGCATGGTCGTATCATTTGACTACGAGGGCGTCATTTCGCGGCTTCTCACCCTTAAAGGTGAGGCAAGTGAGGGCGAATTTGCTGCAAAATTGGGGATCTCACCCAATACCTGGACGGCTTATAAAAAAGGCCGGCAGTCATTCGGCCTGCATGAGATCGCAAAAATTTGTGATATTCTCGGGGTGGAGCCGCAATGGTTGCTTTTCGGCGGTCAAGCTGCTTCCCAAGCGCTCCCCGATCTGGCTGCGACAGATCTGGTTCGCCTGCCTCGCTTCAATGCACGCGCATCCGCCGGAAACGGACTGATTGCAGTTGACCAAATGCCGGTAGGGGAGGTGAGCTTTGGTCGGGAATTTTTGCGAAATCTCGGTGCTCAACCGGAGTATTGCTACATCTTGGAAGCGCGCGGGGACTCCATGTGGCCGACTATTCCAGACGGCGCACTTCTCATTGTCGACGCCTCCAAGACCGAGGTCGACGACGGCCGGATCTATCACTTCAACGTCATGGACAAAGTCCTGGTGAAACGCGCCAGATGGTCCATGGACGGCAAGCTTTACCTCACCTCAGACAACCAGGCTGCCGGCTATCCGCCCGAGGTGTTCGCGGCGGATAGGGTGCACGAGCTGAGCGTGGGGGGCAGGGTGATGTTTACGGGGCATGCGCCTATGCCGGTGCGGTAGTCTTCGATTTTGGAGGAATTGTCAGTGGATGCGATAATCAAGAAGAAGCCCGGATCAGCATTACGCGATAAAGTGGCAGCTATTTTAAGTATTGTTCATAGAAAAGTGGAATTAGAGTACCCTATCGGTCCTACGACGGCTGACGTATACTTCATCGACCAGAAAAGCTCCAAATTTCAGATGAAGGTTGCGGTGGAATGCAAGGATTGGGCAAAGTCTCTCAATTCCACAGATCTTGCTGAAATCGAGATTAAATATTATAGAGCAATTGATGCCGGTGACATAAATTATCTTTGGATCATTTCTAATCACGAATTGAGTCAACAGCCCTACGATACATTAAAAAAAATGAAGAACGTCGTGCATTCGACGTACCAAGAATTCTTGTCTGAAATTATGAATTTCTCGTTCTTGCTCGAAGACAACATCGCGTCCTTCAAGAATGACAAATCCTACAAAAATTTTCTTCATTTGAACGCGATCGATCGAGAAGGCACCTTGGAGGAGTGTACGCGAAAATGGATCGCATCTGAGGGAAGAGCGCTCCTCATCTATGGTGGTTACGGCTTAGGGAAGACAAGCTTTAGTCTCTACCTGGCATCCACACTGTCATCAGAATATCAAAACGGCACCTTCCCTCGTATACCCATTCGCATATCGCTGGGAAAACTATTTACCAAACAAGATCTGATGGGCCTCGTTTGTTCAGTTCTGACTGGTTCAGAAGGGGGTGCGAGCGTCGGGAATTTTAATTACAATCTGTTTTTACGGATGGTTGAGGAAGGGCTATTTCTCATCATTTTAGATGGCTTCGACGAGATGCGTCACGCTATGTCGATTGCGGAATTCGCCTTCACATTTGAGAAGATGGCTCCGCTTTTCGAGGGTAATTCCAAAACAATTATTCTTGGCAGGCCAGATTCATTCTTCTCTGAAGAAGAGGAGGAGCGCGTATTTGCAGATCTTCTTTCTTCTATAGGAAGTTCGGATGCAGATTTAGAGAAAATCCAAGTATCTCCTCTTTCTGAGGCGCAGATTATATCTTATCTTGGGAATCTCTGCGTAGATAATTCGAGGTCTGGGTTTCCGAAGTACGAAAAAAGAGAGATTGATATTCTATCACGTCCCGTGCAGTTATGGATGTATGCGAAAATTCTGAAAAAATACAATAATTTGCCGGGGGAGCTCACTAGATATCGGCTTTACAGCGAGTTCATCTATGAATTCGTAAAGCGTGAGCAATCCAAGCCGGCGCGAATGATCGATATAGGGGAATCTTCGGTCGGGTACAGTGATCCGCGATCCGTTTTCATGCAGAACGTAGCTTGGTGGGTATTGGTAGATAAGCGCGAAAACAGATTTACTCCATCGGAATTACCTCGTGACCTCATTCCAGAATCGCTCAACATCGAGGGCCGCTCCGAAGGATCGCTGAGAGAAGCCTTGGTGGGGTCGGTTATAGAGCGATTAGCGCAATATACTGAGGCTGTTGGAACAAAGGGAGGGGCAATATACTACTTTCCTCACAAGAGCTACCTTGAGTTTTTGGTCGCCGGCTATTTCGTCCAGCAGACATTTTCTCGCGAGCGATTTGCGCAATTTTTCCGGCATGCAAACAAGGACATTCTCTCGTTCGTAATGGACGGTCCGCCTGAAGGGGCAAGCAAAATCGCTCAAGGTATAGAATTCGTGAGAGGCCCCACTTTAAGAGAATTCTTTAGAGCTGCCTCACTGCATGAGGATTTTGATGTCAGTGGCGCTCCGCAACCTCTGTCGAGGCCAACGGCACCACAGATTTTTGCGCTCTATGAGCGCCATCTTCGGGAAGGCAGCGATGCGCAGACGATTGACGATTTCATATTTGAGGCATTCCGGACAGCCACAAAAATTAGCACTGTCTACGCGGTTTCATTGATTGCTTCAGAGCACCTGAATCGGCAGGATAGATCTGCTTTGGCAAAGCGTCTTCTGGTTTTTGCATTTAATAGTTTGGATCAAATTTCGCTTTCTAAATTGTATAAAGAAAAGCGGTCTGATAAAATAAATCATATTTCTGATGAAAGCATTTCTTCTATTAGAAGCATATTTATTTCTAATTGCATTTCTGTGGAAGCTTTAAAAATACGTATAAGCGTCAATGGCGTTTGGGCTTTTGCACATGATGTTGGCATGCGGAGCTTTATGGTCAGCGATTATGATTTGGATCAGTCTGGATGTCTTTCCTATGAGTTTGGGGTAGACGAATGCGCGGAGCTTGGCGAAGTAGCGAAATCGGTGATTTCGAAGGGTGACGTAGCTCGATCTTCAATCCTAGTGACTGGACCACTAGAGCGATACTTCGGGCGCATCTAGGGTATATCATTTAGAAGCGCACGCGCCGCCTGTGAGACGTTCCAGACTCTCCGAATTTATGCGGCCCAAGGCTGGGAGAAGGCGGGAAACGACATTTTTTCCCCGGATGTTGGTTTGAAGTTGATCACGGAAGCAGCATGGCGGCAATCGGCTGCACGGCTCGAAAACCGTGATCAAAGAATATGAAGAAGTTGTCACCGGCCTTGCGTAGGTGAAGCCATCGTCGTGGCTGTTCTGGGCCGCCCTTGAGCCCTTCATTACTTCAGCCTCCTGGGGCCTGGGGCTCGCGTTGATGATTCCGCCGCATTGGTGGCGCAAGAAATGATGTCTTTGAAGATGTTCGCCGCTGATTGCTTACGAGGTTTGGAGGCTGGGTCCGGTGTGATCGCTAGATGCCGAAGGCTAGCGAAGGATGTCGAGATTTCCGATAAACTGACGGTATCGAATTCTTGACGATTGTGCGGGAGGTTGCCCTCAATCTACAGGAGGTATCCATGATTGAAACGCTCGCCCGTATCGTAGAACTTCAACAGGAATGGTCAGCCGACAACACGCCCGCGATGCAGGAGAGAGGGACGCTTGTGCGAGACGATCTCCGAGTCGAACTGGGTGAACTTTCGGATGCGTTCTCGGCGATCCTGAATATTCCAAAGGACGATCTCGGTATCATCGGCAGCGATGGCTCCGGCCTCAAGACCGCGATTCCGTGGATCCGCATTTATTCGAAGAAAAGGTCGCCCAATCCCCAGACGGGTTGGTATATGGTCATTCTCTTCCATTCTGAAGGGAAAAAGCTCTATCTCGCTATCAATCACGGAGCGACCACGTGGACCGGCACGGGTTTTGAGAAGAAACCTAAAGAGCAGATGCGGCGGCTCACCTCCTGGGCTCGCGGCGTCCTCTCAAATTCTTTCGGTGAGCATCCTGATCTCCTTCCGGAAATCGAGCTGGGTGCGAATGGCAAGCTCGGAAGCGCCTATGAGGCCTCCGCGCCGGTTGCCAAAGTCTATCATGCTGATGCGCTTCCGTCCGAGGATGAATTCCGTAGTGACTTGCTGTTGTTTGCGGGCCTTCTCCACCGGATTTACAATGAAGATGACCTCGGCCGATCCCCTGATGCTGACGAGTTGGAATTTGCTATCGGTCAGGAGGAAATCGTCACTGCCATGCGCGGCAGGCGTTCTGGTTCGGGGCAAGGGTTTGGCCTGACGGCTGATGAGCGCAAAGCTGTTGAAGTTCACGCCATGAATGTCGTTGAACGCCACTTTGGAAGCCAGGGGTACGTTTGCGAGAATAAGAGTGCGTCACGCCCGTATGACTTCGTCCTTAAGAAGGATGACGAACTGATCATCGTCGAGGTGAAGGGCACCACCTCGTCTGGTGACCACATCCTGATGACCTCCAATGAGGTGGCGGCGCATGAAGCGTATTTCCCGAATAATGCTCTGTGTCTGGTGCGCGATATCGATCTGGTCCGCCAACGCAATGGCGCCAAACCCGTTGCCTCCGGCGGCTCGTTGACCGTGTACCACGCGTGGGATGTGAAGAGTTGCGAGCGTAAGGCAATCGCCTATCAGGTGAAGCTCTGACCCGCCAAACTCACGGGGAGGGACGTCGGAAATCTCTCCTCGTAGGCCTGTTTGTCAACGCTTTGATTTTGCATTATTTTCTGTATTTCTCACGCGTTTGTCGCTGAAGGCGGATTTCTCAATTGAGAAGTCCGCCCCGAAGGCGCCCTGCAGACCGAAAGCGCTGCAACGGTGTGCCGCGCACGTCGCTCAAGAAATCAAGGGCTTGAAGCCATTTGAAGGGCAGGGGAGCCGGTTTTGAAGACCGCTTGAAGGCTCGGCGGCCTTCGAGCAAAGTTTGCCGCATAAGCTCCATTATGAATTTGGTCCGGCTGCGGCCATCCCGACTGCACCTCTGCTTCGCAGCGGCAAAATCCCTTCGAAATAGGACGCTTCCGCGCATTCCCGTCCGACCCCGGAAATTCCCGCAAATTCCGTCTCGGTTTGTCGAACAACAATCAATGACCTATGGATAGTGTAGCTTGACGCGGTGTAGCTTGACGCGGATTTCCGGAATTTTGACACCTAAATCCGGAAAAATAAAAGTCTTGCATATTATATGCGAAGCCAAGTTCCGCAGGTCGGCGACAGCAATGCACGACGTTTCTTTCTAGACGGTGACCACCTGACCATGTGAGCTTTATTAAGTTTCCGGAAAATTGTATGCTTTCTTCCTACATATTTGGGGGAGAATTGGATGGCGAAATTTTCAAAGGGAGATGAATTGGGAGCGCGCATCTTAAAAACGCCAGTCGTTCCGGCGTGCCGACTCCCTCATTCCGACCGCCACTAGCAGTCGGTGATCCAAGATCAACAAAAGAATCGTTTCAAGCTGGCTTCGTCGGAATTCACATCAGAAACAACGTTGATGTTCCACCTTTGACCGTAGACGATCTAACATATTTACAACCCAGCGATCTACCGGCCACGATTACCCGCCACATCCACCCGAAGTATCTTGATCGCGTTCTTAAAGGATATTTTCGCTTCGGGACGACGGGTAGCTATCGTGCTAAAGAGGAGAGCGTCAGAGGGCGATTTAGTGATCTTTCAGAGGGTAGGGTCCGTCAGACTTTCCAGACGGCCACCGGAAAAGTCGAAGACATTCAACTCGGAAAAGCCCATTTCCAAAACGTCTTATTCGATCCTGGCATGAATGCGATTGTTCGCGAATACGTGATTAATGACTACTGCAGCTGCTCCACTATAGGAGATTTCGACGTCGAAAGAGCCAAACTCATTCGCTCCAAAGATAACTTTGAACTTGCAGCATTCGTTAGCTATGACTTGAAGCGTCTGCTCGATGCGCTGGAAACTGTGATTCGAGCGAGAGAGGATATCGCTCAATTTGTTTTTCTTGGCCGTCGAATTGAGTACGGGCATAAGGACGAAAGATTCACGGTGCCCGAGCGTTTTGTTTTAGAAGAAAATACTTCAGAGATTACAAGATGGTTGTCGGCTTCGTTTATTAAGCCTCGAGACTTCGTACACGAGTCCGAACTTCGAATTCTGCTTTTGGATCCGGCAAAGCCAGGAGGTCTTGCGGATACGACGACACCCCTTGAGCTGCTAGACGCTCTAATTGCAAGCGCGATTGTGGACCACGGGCAATTTTAAATTCTTGGCCTGCTGCCGGTTTCTT
>NZ_VJMG01000035.1 GCF_007004135.1 Affinirhizobium straminoryzae | reverse complement strand
GCCTCTCCATGGTGCCGGGCGAGATCGAGGAGGCGGCCCGGCACCATGGAGAGGCCGGCGAGGAAGATCAGCGCGCAGAACGGCGTCCACTGCCAGACATCCATGATGACGATCGCTGCGAAGGCGCCGGCCTGCGAGCCCAGCCAGTCCAGCGCGCCGATCCCGAACAGATCGAGGAACCAGTTGGCGACGCCGAAATCGCGGTTGAAGATCAGGCGGCCGATGAGGCCGACGACGGCATAGGTGGTGGCAAGCGGCACGACGAGCGTGACGCGGGCCAGCGATTTCAGAAAGCCCATGCCCGTCTTGTGCAGCAGAAGCGCAATCATCAGACCAAGCGCGATCTCGACCGGCAGAACGGTGACGTAGAACTTGGTCGTGAGGAACAGCGAGGCCCAGAAGGTGCCGTCCGTCAGCACAGAGATATAATTTTCCAGCCCGACAAAAGGGAAGCCGTCGCGCGGACGTGCAATATTGTAGCGGCGGAAGGAGGTCACCAGCGCAAACAGCGTCGGATAGATGCCGATGAGAAACAGCGTCAGCACGGCCGGTGCGAGAAACCAGAACGGTGTCCAGCGACCATAGCCGCGATTGGGTCTGATGGTAGGGGCAGGCGTGGTCCTCGTCATCTGCTTTTCCTCTTGATGCCCGGCTGAAAGGGCGTGGCGCAGCGCCGCACGCAGGCCAGCATCCTCTCTCACTCCAGGTTGGTATGGTTGGCGCGCATGATCGCCGGCGACACCTGCAACCGGTCGCGGACGGCCAGCACCAAAAGTTCGAAGGCGATGTAGAGCGCGCCTTCGTAGAGCGATCCCATCGGCAGCACGGAGGTTCTCGCACCCTGATCATTCGCCATGGTCTGCGCCGGCACGTGCAGCACGAGATCGGCCTTGCCGGCCGCAGCACCTTGCGGGTCGGCCGTCACCACCAGCACCCGTGCGCCCGCTTCCCGGGCCACGCCGATCAGCGCCGAAACGGTCGAAAAGTCGCCGGGGCCGGCCGAAACGATCAGGAGATCGCCGGCGCCGAGCGGCGGTGTCGTCATGTCGCCAACGACGGCGGCGCGCAGGCCGAGATGAAAGAGGCGCATCGCAAGCCCCTTGATCTGCAGGCCTTCCCGGCCGACGCCGTAAAGCGCGATCCGGCCGGCCGCCGCGATGGCTTCGGTGGCTGTCGCGAACTGCGTCGCATCGATCTTGCCGAGGCAGTCCCTGAGTTCCGCAAGCGCCTTGTCGTAGAGATGAAGCATGGTCATGTCTCGCCTGATGCAGGGGATGAGGGAGATGACGGCCTCTCTCGGCCGCCATCTCCCGTCTTCCATCCCGGGAGGGACAGGGTGGGCGTTACTGCAACAGCTTCTTCTTGCCGTCGTAATAGCCTTCCTTCTTCAGGATATCCTCCATGCGGGTGCCGATCTCCTTGGAGCCAGCCTCGACGGAGACCTGGCCCAGCATCATCTTGGAGCCCCACTCGGCCACCACTTCGGAGATTGCCGGCCAGGCCGGGAAGCGCGGACGGAACTCCGGCACGCCCTTCTGCCAGGAGGCGACCATCGGCTCGACGAACTTGTACTTCGCCTTGATGGCCGGGTCGTTATAGACCGACATGCGACCCGACACGCCGCCGGCCTCCACATAGGACTTGGCGATGTCTTCGGAGGTTGCCCACTGGATGAAGAGCCAGGTGGCCTTCTTCTGCGCCTCGGAAGCCTGTGCCGCGACCGCAAGCGAGAAGCCGCCGAGTGCCGGCAGACGGCCGGCCGGGCCGGCCGGTTCCGGCGCAACGGCCAGGCAATCGCCGAGCTTGGAGGTGGCCGGATCGACGAGGGTCCCGTAGAAGGCCGACCACTCGGTGATCATCGCCACCTGACCCTGCGCCAGCGCATTGACGGATTCGACATGGTCAAAGCTCACGATGCCGGGCGGCATGTACTTCATCAGCGCCTGACGGAAGTTGAGACCGGTCTGGCTTTCCTTGCTCATCAGGTTCGACTTGAACTGCTTGTCGAGCAGCGAGCCACCAAACGGCCACAGGAAGCGCATGAAGCTGTCGGCGGACTGCGTTTCGCCACGCAGCGACTGAAGCGCGAAGGCATACTGGTTCTTCGAGGCATCCGTCAGCTTGGGCGCGTAGACATTCATCAACTCGTCCCAGGTCGCCGGCGGCTTGTCGAAGCCCGCTTCCTTCAGCTTGCAGGAATTGTAGAACAGCAGACCGGAATAGTTGTCGAAGGGCAGGCCGTAGGTCTTGCCGCCCCAGGAGCCGAAGGCGTCCAGCAGCAGCGGAAAGAAGCCATCCAGCTTCAGGTTGGGGTCGGTGATCGACTTGTCCTTGGTGAACTTTTCGATCGGTTCGATCCAGCCATTTTCCGCAAACTCACCCATCCAGACCAGATCGACGAGCGCCATGGTGATGTCGCCCTGCGAGGTGAAGTTCAGCACTTCCTTCTCGCGGGTGTTTTCGTAGGGAACGATCTCGTAGTTCACCTTGATGCCGGTCTTTTTCTCGAACTCCGGCAGAAGCTTGATGATGGCGCGGTAACCTGGGCGATCCAGGAAGATACCGCTGATCTGGGTGCCCTTCAGCGGCTTTGCCGCATCCTCCAGCCAGTCGGCGTGGGCCGCAAGCGGCATGCTTGCGCTCGCAGCCGCAAGCGCCAGAACGCTGGCGCAGACTTTCAACAGGCGTTTCATTTCACTCCTCCTTCGTGCCGACTGCCTCCCCGGCAGCCCTGATCCGGCGTCAATCGAAAAGGCTTCGCCAACGCTTGGGCGGCATACCTGCCGCAGCGTCTGCAAGACCCGTGAACCTGTGTCGCACTCTCCCCTTGAGCCTTCGAAAGCCATAGCTTCGCCCCACGCAAAACTGCGCGTTCTTCCAGCTATTTCAATCGCTTGGGCTCGCCATTCCTCTTGGCGGGGTGAGTAACGGATACATCTGTAATTTTCATTTTGCAATAGCATTCGTCGCCCAAATATGATGATATTTCGGGTGAGGAGAAGAGGGCATCACATGGTTGACAGCACAGAGCCGGACCGGACGGCAAAGGAGGAGATCGACGCACGCCGCAGGCTGGCGGAACGCATTGCAAAGGAGGCCGGAGCACGCGCCAGACGCTTCCTGCACCGCCCGGAAACCTTGCACGCAGTGGAAAAATCGTCCTCGCAGGATCTGGTGAGCGCCGCCGATCAGGCGACCGAAGCCTATCTCGGCCGCATGATCCGCCGGCATTTTCCGCAGGACGGCATCGTTGGTGAGGAGGCGGGCAGAGCAGAAGGTGCCTCCGCTTTCGACTGGGTGATCGATCCCATCGACGGCACCATGGCCTTTCTGGTCGGGCAGCCGAACTGGACTGTCTCGATTGCGGTATTGCATCATGGTGAGCCGGTGATCGGCGTCGTCTATGCGCCGATGCTGCGTGAACTCTATGTGGCCCGGCAGAGGCAGGGGGCGTATCTCAACGGCAAGAGACTTATGATGCGCGCGGATTGGACCATCCGCTCCACCACCATCGGCTATGGCGGCACCGAACGCGCCGATCCACAAGAAGTCGGCGCGTTCATCACCCGCCTCTACCAGGATGGCGGCGTGATCTTCCGCGTGGGCTCCGGCGCGCTGATGCTGGCCTATGTCGCGGCCAACCGCCTGGCGGGCTATTATGATCCGACGCTCTACTGCTGGGATTGCCTGGCCGGCGTGGTGCTGATCCGCGAGGCCGGTGGCCTTGCCGATTTCGCTGGCACGCTATCGGCGCCAGGGCCGATCTGGGCGGGAAACCACACCGTCTTTACCGATCTGAAGCGGCTGAGCAAGGCATCCACCGCCCCTTGAAGCGGAGGCTGCTCCCTTGGAGGCCGACCGAAGGAGGGCTGGATTGCCCAACCGTACACCCGAGCGTCAGACCTTGCTCGGAAAGCGCCGATTCAGTTCGGTTGTCTCGTCGCAGGTCAGAGGCCGCGTGCGCTCGCCGCGCAGCATCAGGAACAGCTTTGCCGTTTCCTCCAGCTCTTCCGTTGCATAGACGGCGTCCGGCAGATCCACGCCCGCCACCACCGGTCCATGATTGGCAAGCAGCACCGCATGCGAAGTCTTGGTCCGCTCGGCCACCGCCTCCGCAAGGGCTTCATCGCCCGGCGGGAAATAGGGAACAAGCGGCAGGCGCCCGACGCGCATCACGTAATAGGCTGTCAGCGGCGGCAGCACGTCGTTCTCGTTGAGATCGCACAGGCAACTGACGGCGACGCAATGGGTGGAATGCAGGTGCACCACAGCCTTCGCCTTTGGCCGGTTGCGATACATCACCCGGTGCAGGAAGGCTTCCTTGGTCGGCGGATCGCCGGAGACGTGGCGCCCTTCCGCATCGAGCCTGGAGATGCGGGCCGGATCGATCATGCCCATCGAGGAACCGGTCGGCGTCATCAGCCAGCCATCATCCACCCGCACGCTGATATTGCCCGTCGAACCGGCCGTCAGTCCGCGGTCGAACAGCGATTTGGCATAGGATGCAATCTGCTCGCGTAGCGCAGTCTCGCTCATCCTGCGATCTCCAGGGCCCGTTCGAAGAAGTCGGGGCCGCCGAAATTGCCGCTCTTCAACGCGACCTGCAACGGACGGCTCGAGGAGAGCGTGGTGGTCCAAGGAACACCAGGCGCGATCTCCGTGCCGATTGACAGCCCCCGGATCCCGAGTGCGGAGATGATGGCGCCGGAGGTTTCGCCACCCGCCACCAGCAGCCGCTCCACGCCGCCCGCAACCAGTCCCCGGGCGATCTCGGCCAGAGCCTTTTCCATCATCTCCCCGGATTGCTGACGGCCATAGCGGCCCTGATTGGACTCCACCTCGGCCGGATCGGCAGAACCGTAGAGCACGACCGGCTGATCGGCGGGTTGCGCGGCTGCCCAGGCCAGCGCCTCCTCGACGACGGGTTTTGCCGCAAAGAGCGCATCAATATCGATCCGGAGGCTCGGCCACAGTAACCGTGCGCGCGCCAGCTGCTGGCGGGTGGCGGCGGAGCAACTGCCGGACAGGATGGCCGTCCGCAACGCCCTGCCTGAGACTGGCCCTTGTTCGGAGGCATCACGCGGGCGGATGCCGAAATTTGCCGGCAGGCCCATCGCAAGCGCAGAACCGCCAGTCAACAGCCGATGGTCCCGCACCGCGCGGCCCAGAGCCCTGAGATGTTCGTCATTGAACGCATCGACCACGGCATAACGGTGGCCGGCCTTGATGGCGGCCTCAAAGGCCGCGACAATTGCAGGCTCGCCGGCAGAAACCACTTCATGCGGGACAAGCGCCACGGGATAGGCCGACTGTTCCGCCATCAGGGCCACCAGATCGGATTTGCGCATCGGCGTCAGGGGATGATCCTTCATCGGCGAATCCTGCAGCAGTTGGCGCCCAACGAAGAGGTGGCCGTTGAACACGGTGCGGCCATTCTTCGGAAAGGCCGGGCAGACCACGGCAATGCTGGCCCCCAGCGCATCGGCAAGCGCATCCGCCACCGGACCGATATTGCCCGCGGCGGTGGAATCGAAGGTGGAGCAATATTTGAAGACGATCTGTTGCGCGCCGCGTGTCTTGAGCCATTCCAGCGCGGTGAGCGACTGGGCTACGGCATCGGCAGAGGGGATGGTGCGGGACTTCAGCGCCACCACCACGGCTTCGGCAGTGCCGATATCGACCTCGGCGCTCGGAATGCCGATCGTCATCACCACCTTCATTCCCTCGCTGGCGATGATGCTGGCGATATCGGTGGCGCCGGTAAAATCATCGGCAATGATGCCCAGAAGAACGCCCATGCTCTCAGCTCCGCCTGTAGGCTTCGAACCAGCCCAGCCCGTCGAGGGTCTTGCCGCGTGGATTGTACTCGCACCCGACAAAGCCCGCATAGCCCAGACGATCAAGCTCGGCGAACAGGAAGGGATAGTTCAGCTCCTCGCCATCCGGCTCGTTGCGCGAGGGAATGCTGGCGATCTGCACATGGCCCACGTCGTCAAAGGCGTTGCGCAGGCGCATGGTCACGTCACCGTGGATCACCTGACAATGGTAGATGTCGAACTGCAGCCGCAGATTGGCAAGACCGGCTTCGGCGATGATCTCGCGGGCGAAATCAAAGCTGTTGAGGAAATAACCCGGCATGTTGCGGGCATTGATCGGCTCCAGCAGCAGATCAATGCCCTTTTCCGCCAGCCGCGGCGCGGCATGGTCAATCGCCCGTCGATAGCTGGCGCGGGCGTCTCTGTCGTGACGATCGGCGATACCCGCCATCATGTGCATGCGCTTCACGCCGGTTGCCTCGGCATAGTCCAGCGCGCGGTCGACGCCGGCCGTCAGATCCGCAAACCGCGCGGGCAGGGCGGCCACGCCGCGTTCACCCGCTGCCCAGTCGCCCGGCGGCATGTTGAACAGCGCCTGGGTCAGGTTGTTGCGCTGCAGCCGCTCCTCGATCTGCTCTGGAGCAAACTCATAGGGGAAGAGATATTCCACGGCGGAAAACCCGGCCTCGGCGGCGGCATCGAAGCGGTCAAGGAATGACCACTCGGTGAACATCATCGTCAGATTGGCGGCAAAGACAGGCATGGGTCACTCGGCCTTTTCGGGAAGCGTTGCACCGGAAAGCTGTGCATAGATGCGCGCCAGCGAGGAATCGTCATCTCGGCCCATGCCGGCACCGGAGGCGGCGAGATACATCTGTAATGCCGCAGCACTCAGCGGCACCGGATAACGCTCGCTGCGCGCCATATCCTGGATGATACCGAGGTCCTTGACGAAGATATCGACAGCACTCAGCGGCGTGTAATCTCCAGCCAGCACATGCGGGATACGGTTCTCGAACATCCAGGAATTGCCGGCCGAGGCCGTGATCACCTCATAAACCTTTGCAAGGTCCAGACCCTGCTTGGCGGCGAGCGTGATCGCCTCGCAGGCCGCAGCGATGTGCACACCGGCGAGCAGCTGGTTGATCATCTTGAAGGCGGCGCCGAAACCGGCGCTGTCGCCGAGTTCGTAAACCTTGGTGGCCATGGCATCGAGGGCAGGGCGGGCTACCGCAAAGGCGGCCGGCGTGCCCGACGCCATGATGGTCAACTCGCCCTTCGCAGCACGCGCGGCGCCGCCGGAAATCGGTGCATCGAGATAATGCACGCCCTTGGCTTCCAGCTGTGCGGCCAGCCGGCGCGCGATCGCCGGATCCATCGTGGCCGACGAGACGAAGACAGCGCCCGGACGCATGGTCTCGGCAATTCCGGCCGGTCCGAACAGCACGCCCTCCGTCTGCGCGGCGTTGACGACGACCGACACCACGATGTCGGCGTGGCGCACATCCTCGGCGAGGTCTGTGACCGCACGTCCGCCGGCTTCGACGAAGCGCGCCACGGCGTCCTTGGAAATATCCGCGCCCAGCACGTCGAGTCCCGCCCGCTTCAGGGAGAGGGCCATGCCCATACCCATGGAGCCGAGGCCAATGACGGCTGCGATACGCGAAACGGCACCTGTTTTGGAGAGAGCCATGCTTGTCATCCTTGAAGACGCAAAAAGGGGATCGGTACGAATCGTTGCGGCTGCATACGGGCAGACGCCAGGGCGAGAAGGCGACACAGCGGCTCGCATCGTGACAGACAAACGGACTCGGTCCGCAGCGGAAGGTTACCATTCCGTCTGTTGCCCTGCTCTCGCTCCCGCCGCTGCAAATCTGCATCCTCCCGGAAAAACGCCGCTCCACTCATCGTTAGACAGTTTTGGCAGCGCTGCCAAGTTGAAATTGGCAGCGCTGCCATTGAACTGCAAGCCATCGTGAGGGATATGCTTGCTCCTTCGAATGCGGAGCAGCCGGACCCCTATGAACGACAAGACCAGTCTCATCACGCTTGCAGACGTCGCGAAGACCGCCGGGGTCGGTGAAAGCACGGTCTCGCGGGTGCTGCGCAATCATGGTTCCTTCTCAGACAAGACCCGCACGCGTGTGATGGCGGCCGTCGAGGCGCTGGGCTATGTTCCGAACCGCATTGCGGGAACGCTTGCCTCCACCGGTTCGCCGCTCGTGGCGATCATCGTGCCGTCGCTTTCCAACATCGTCTTCTCCGATGTGTTGAGTGGCATCACGCGAACGCTGGAGGCCGGGCAGCGGCAAGCCGTGTTTGCGGTCACCGATTACGACGCGGAGCGAGAGGAGGCGCTGGTGGCGGCCGTTCTGGCCTGGCGGCCGGCCGCCGTAATGCTGGTCGGACTTGAACACAGCGCGGGCACGCGCCGCATGCTGGGGGTAGCCGGCTGCCGCGTCATCGAACTGCTCGACGTCGACGGAACCCCGATGGACATTGCTGTCGGCTTTTCCCATCGTGCCGCCGGTCGTGCCACGGCCGATGCCATGATCGCCGGAGGCTATCGCAGGGTTGCCTATGTGGGGCACGATATCCGCCGGGATACGCGCAGTGCCAAACGCTTCAATGCCTTTACACAACGTCTTCAGGAGGCGGGGATCCCGTTGCACGACCATGATATCCGCCCGTCGCCTTCTTCGATCAGCGAGGGCAAGCAGGGCCTTGCCAACGTTCTGGAGCGATCACCGGACATAGACGCGGTCTATTTCTCGAATGACGACATGGCTCTCGGGGGCTACTTCCACTGTCTGGCGGCTGGCATCGCCGTACCCGAGCGCCTTGCGATCATCGGCTTCAATGCTCTCGATATCTGTCGTCACACGCCGCAGCCCATCGCGAGCATTCGAACGCCGCGTATTGAGGCGGGTCAGCGCGCTGCAGAACTGTTTCTGGCAGATGCCCCTGCGCAGACCCTCGATCTCGGCTTCAGCCTGGTGGAAGGCAAAACGATACGACGGGAGTGATATCCTGCCGAGACCAACGGATGCCTTTGCTGGCCGCATCCGAAGCGTGCTGCCGAAGACGACAAACCCTGTGCATCTGCACGACCGGAAGAACGCCGCTCCGTCGACGTGCCTTGCCACCACCCTGGGGCAAGGTCGATCTGGCAGACATCGGCCAACCGCAGGAGGTCTATCTTCAGTCAAGCCGCCCGCGCCATCGCAAGGAAATCTCTTCGGATGCCATGATCAACGCGGACGACCTCATCCCCCTGCGCGAACTTCTGGCGGCCACCGGGCTCAATCGCCGTACATTGTTCAGTTGGGAACGTCGCCATGAGGTCGCGCCGGACTGGCGCGATCACGCGGGCAATCGTTTCTACAGCCTGCAGTCCCTGCGCCGCATCCGCGCCTTGAAGGCTGCCAGCGATTCCGGTCACCGCATCGGAAATCTCGTCGACAAGAGCGTGGCGGAGATCGAGGGTCTTGCGCTCGCTTGCGACCCCGATCCCTTTGTCCCGCATCTTCTGACGGCCGCACAAGAGATGGACATGGCGCGCATCGATGCCATGATCCGTCTTCGGCTGAGCCAAGAGGGCGCCGCATGCTTCATCCGGCAGACGTTTCCGACCCTCATGCAGGCCATGGGTGCCAGATGGGAGGCGCGCGCCCTGCCGGCAGCCGGAGAGCATCTCGTCTCAGCAGCGCTCACGCGCCATCTTCTCGCCGCGCTTTCGGCCATGCCCGATACGCCCGGCGGCCCCGTTGCCATCGCCGCGACGCTTTCGGGAGAGCAGCACGAGTTTGGCGCCATCTGCGCCGCCATCGCCGCCCGGCTGGACGGCATCAATTCCATCTATCTCGGAGGCAGCCTGCCACCCCGCGATATCGCCGCCGTGGCGCTGGCGCTTTATGCAAAACTCGTCATGGTGAGCGTTGTGTTCTGCGAGGATGCCGACGCGCGTGGCATGCTCTGCATGCTGAGAGAGCATCTGCCTGCCGACATCAACCTTCTGGTCGGGGGACGCGGCGTTCCTGCCGCATTGCCCGAAACCATCCTGATCGCGCAGGATATGACGCATATTGGACGCTTTGCCAAAGGTGACAACACGAACCCCGGCCCGTTCCCGTCATTATGAGCGCATTAAGCATGGCGCAAAATACCAAAATATCAGTCAACCCTAAAATAGAGTGACCTAAAATTAAAGGTATTCAATTCAGCAATTGGAGACCACCCCGACGTACCACTCTTTCCCGGGGCACGGAAGCGACGGAACGGATCTCGTCGAGCGCCCGCGGGAGCTTGTCAGCATGGCTATTGTTAAAAAATCACCGGCGGCGATCGCGTCGGCCACCCCGACGGCGGCGGCTGTGCGGATCCGAAACGGCCAGAGCAGAGATGCGGAGTTGCAGCGCAAGCGTGCCCGCACCATTGCCAAGCAGCAGCAGATCGCAGAGCGCGTCGCGTCTGCCACCACGCAACTGGCAAGCGGCGTGAACGAGGCGGCCTCGGCCGCAGAAGAGCTGAAGCGCGCATCCGACCAGATTGCTGCCGGTGCGGAACAGAGCGGCGCCGCAGCCCAGGAATCCCTGGTCGCCTGCACCCAGATCACCGAATCGATCGGTCGACAGTTGCGGGCCACCGAAACGTCACAGACCAAGATGGAAGCAACGCAGGCCCTGATCGCCGACACGACGGGTCAGATCATGGCGCTGATCGCCAATGTCTCGGTCGCCGCCCAGCGTCAGGCGGGGTCCGTGGAACTGATCACCGAACTCGAGCGCCAGGCAGCCGATATCGGTGACATCGTCAAGGCCGTCGCCCGCATTGCCGACCAGACCAATCTTCTTGCCCTCAATGCCGCGATCGAAGCCGCGCGAGCTGGCAAGCACGGCAAGGGATTTGCCGTGGTGGCCGATGAAGTGCGTACCCTTGCAGAACGCTCGGAGGCAAGCGCCCGCCAGATCACAGACCTCGTCCAGCAGATCCAGACGGACGTGAAGCAGATCGCCAATGGCGTCAATGCCGAGGCAACCAGCGTGCAGACGGAGGTCGGCAAGGGACGCGACATCACCGCCCAGCTTGAACTGATCGGCCGTGACATCAGCGCCATCATGGATGGGGTACGGGAAATCGCTGCGGGGGCCATCCAGTCGAATGCTGCGGCCGCCCAGGCTCTCAAGGGCTCCGAGGAAATCGCGACCGCCGCAGCCCAGCAGTCCGCCGCCGCCGAAGAGTCTGCCAAATCGGTGGAAGAACAGGCCGGCGCCTTGGCCGAGTGCGAACAGACCGCCCTTTCCCTCAGCGAACTGGCCGAAGACCTGAAGAACTCCACAGACGTCGCCAAGAGCGCGGAGGACGTGGCCTCGGTGACGGAGGAACTGTCGCTCGCGATCCAGACGATCAGCCGGTCGAGTTCACAGGTTCTGGCAGCACTCGAGGAAATCCGAAGCGGCGCCCAGAGTGCCGCGGCCGCCACGGCGGAATCCGCTGCGGCCATGACCCAGATCGAGAAGGGATTGCAGGTGGCGCAGCAACGCGCCATCCAGAGCGTCGAGCGCATCACGGCGATCCAGTCCCTGCTCGGCAAGAACAAGGCAGAGGTGGATGCCCTGATTTCCGGCGTCTCGCGCTCGGCCGAGGCAACCCGCTCCAGCATCGGGCAGATCCGCACGCTTGCCACCGTATCGCAAAAGATCGACAAGATCGTCGATGCGATCGCGACCGTCTCCGTGCAGACCAACATGCTGGCGGTCAACGGTTCCATCGAGGCGGCCCGCGCCGGGGAGTTCGGCAAGGGTTTTGCCGTTGTCGCGACGGATATCCGCAATCTTGCACAGGATTCCGCTGAGAATGCGGACCGCATCAAGGATGTGGTGAAGGCGATCCAGGACCAGATCGGCCGGGTGGGCGAGGATCTCGAAGACATCGTGCGCGCCGCCCTGAGCGAAGCGGAAAAGGCGCTCGCCACCACAGGCAACCTCGCCACCATCGAAACCGACATTACCACCGTACAGTCGAGTTCGGACGAAATCCTCACCACAGCGCAGGAGATCGCAGCTGCGATTGCCCAGGCGAAGAAGGGCGTCGACCAGATCGCCGCGGCCTGCGAGGAGGCGCAGCGTGCAGCCGGCGAAGCCGCCGTTGCCGCCCGCCAGCAGAATGAAGGTGCAGACATGCTCGTTGCCGCCGTCGAGGAAATCGCCTCGCTGGCCGACGAACTCCAGACCTCCGCCTGACCGGAGGCTTGCCATGTTGTCTGACACATCGCCGCCGGCCGCGGATCTGCCGCCGGAACACGACCATGACGCGGGGACCGACCTCTTCGTCACCTTCCGCATTGACAAGGAGACCTTTGCCGCACCGCTGGCAAAGGTTCAGGAAATCATCCGCCTGCCGGCCCTCGTCGGCGTGCCCATGGCACCGGCGGCGCTGAAAGGGCTTGCCAATCTTCGAGGCCGCGTGCTGCCGATCATCAGCCTGCGTCGCGTGCTGGGCTTTGCCGAACAGCCGCAATCGGAACAGACACGCGCGCTTGTCTTCGACCTCGGCAACCATTTCGGCTTTGTCGTTGATGCCGTGCTCAGCGTCATGTCGATCGATGCGACGCGCATCGTTGCCTCAGACAGGGCGCATGGCGCAGACGATTGCGTCAGCGGCATCGCCCGACTGCCCGACGACGCGCTGGTGACGGTCCTTGATTTCGATTGCATCGTCAGCCGCTCTTTCGACGGTCTGCAGGCGTCAGCACAGGAGCACCGCGGCCCCATCCACTCCACGGTGAATCGCAGCACCGATGACGACGAGGGTGAGGACGGTGATGCGAGCGACGAGGTACGTCTGGTCACTTTCCGGGTCGATGGACAGGATTATGCATTCGCCATCGAAAACGTCAGCGAGATCGTCGTGGCACCCGACAGCATGACGGAACTGCCGCATGCGCCGGAGGCTTTTGTCGGGCTGGTGGCACTGCGCGAGCGGCTGCTGCCGCTCCTCTCGCTGCGACACCTGCTGGGGCTTGCCAAAAGCAGCGCCGCCGGCCAGCGCGTGGTGGTGATCGGAGCACCCGGCGATCGCCAGGTCGGTCTGGTGGTCGACAGGGTCGACCAGGTACTGCGCGCGCCCAGACGGACGATCCAGCCGCCGCCCGCCATGCTGGCGCGACCGGAGGAAACGGCGATTTCCGGCATCTGCCGGCCGGATGCGGACAACCGGCTGATTTCCATTCTCGAACCGTCTCGGCTCGTCAGCGCGGATACGCTTGCGGCCGCTGTGGACCAATCCAGCGAGGAGACCAGGGCAATGCGCAAGGGGAAAGGCGACAGCGATGGCATCGAGACGGAGGAAGCCGGCGAACGGCAATTCGTCATCTTCCATCTTGGCGAAGAGGAGTTCGGCGCGCCGATCGAACTCGTCCAGGAAATCGTCCGTGTCCCGGAACGGCTGACCCGCATTCCCCACACGGCCGGCTGGGTGGCCGGGGTCATCAACCTGCGCGGCGCGGTCCTGCCTGTCGTCAACCTGCGCCAGCGTCTGGCGCTGGAGCGGCTCGACGCCAATGATCGCCAGCGCATCATGGTGTTTTCCGTCGCGGGCACGCGCATCGGGCTGATCGTCGATACCGTCAGTGAGGTGCTCAAGCTCCAGGAGGCACAGGTTCAGCCATCGCCAGCCGGCCGGGGCGCGCATGGCGCGGCCTTCCCGAACCTCGTCAATCTGGAAAAGGACAGCCGCATCATCCTGCTGATGGATTGTGATGCTCTGTTTCGTGATCTCGACATCCAGTCCCTGGCGGCAGCGTGAGGCACCATGGTGGCGAAGATCCTGATCGTCGATGACTCCGCCCTGATGCGCAAGCATCTGAGCACGCTGCTGTCTGCGGCAGGCTATGACACCTTCACCGCCCGCAATGGCCGCGAGGCCGTGGACATGGTACTCGAGCATCATCCCGATGTGGTGACGCTCGATGTCAACATGCCTGAGATGGACGGCATGACGGCGCTCTCGCAGATTATCGCAGCACGCCCGACCCCGGTCATCATGGTGTCATCGCTTACCAGCAAGGGCGCACTCGTGACGCTGGAGGCCATGGCGCTTGGCGCCGTGGACTATATCGCGAAGCCGGGCGGAACAATCTCCCTTTCGATCGACGACATCGCGGACGAAATCCTCGCCAAGGTGAAGTCCGCAATCGGCGCCCGCATCCGTCCCGGCGCCGGCAGACGCGTCCCCTCTGCTCCACGGCCCGCTCCGGCGCGCCCCACGACAACGGCCGCCTCCCGCAAGTCACTGACCGGACTGGTGCTGATCGGTGTATCGACCGGGGGGCCCCGCACACTTGAGGAAATCCTCCCGCATCTGCCCGCCAGCTTTCCATGGGCCGTTGCGGTTGCCCAGCACATGCCGGTGAGCTTCACCAAGGCACTGGCGCAGCGCATGGATGGCATGTGCCAGCTGCCAGTACGGGAAGCGAGTGCCCTGGACGAGATCGTCCCGGGCACCATCACCATCGCACGCGGTGGCTCCGACCTCACGGTGACGCGGCGGGATGGCCGGCCTTTCTTCAGCACGCGCCCGGAATCCTCCGCTCACACCTGGCATCCCTCGGTGGAACTCCTGGTCGAAACGGCGATGGAGGCCTTTCCGGCCGAGCGGCTCATCGCCGTGCAACTGACAGGCATGGGCAATGATGGCGCCAGGGCCATGGCGCGCCTGCACCGGCAGGGCGGCCGCACCATCGCCGAAAGCGAGGAAAGCGCGATCATCTTCGGCATGCCCAAGGAACTCATCCAGCAGGGTGGCGCGAGCCTTGTTCTGCCGGCTTCCCGCATCGCCAGCCAGCTCTCGTCCTGGATCCGCTAGGAGATCACGATGCCATTGCGAAAGTTCTCGACGGAAGATGACGGAGGGTCCAAGGCTTCGCCGCTGGCCTCGTCCACGCCGGTGCAGGCCACGACGGCTGCACTCGACGATCTGCTGGCGCTGCTGAAGGACGAAAATCCCGGCCACCGGCATGCCGCCTCCGATCAGCTTGCCCATCTCGATGACTGCATCCCGCTGCTTGCGCGGCTCCTGGCCAACCTGTCGCACGGATCCTGTCGTGAGATGGTTGCGATCACGCTGATGAAGGCACGCTCGGATCTGGTCGCTGATCTGGTTGTGCCGCTGCTCCGCCACGACAGCGCGGAAATCCGCGGACTTGCGGTGGAAGTTCTCGGCCACCACGCCGCGTTCATCGCTGCGCGTGCGCCGCAATGGCTGGCGGGCGAGGACCCGCTGCTGAAGCTCCAGTTGCTGAGCGTGGTTCAGGGCCACGACAGCAAGGGTATGGTGCGCAGTCTCGCCGAGGCGTTGACGACGGAAGCGGATGCCAATGTGGCGGCGCAATTGCTGGATATGATCCTGCTGGGTGCCGATGCGGACGAAGAGGGTGAAAGGACCCGCCACGCTGCTTGCGAGATCGTGCTCCGCCGCTTCGGAGATATTCCCTTTCTCCGGTTCATCGCGACCGGCGGCACGGCGCGGGAGGCGCGCGGATGACCATGAAGATCTCACCCCAGGAATTTTCGCAGTTCTCGTCCTTCTTCTACGACAGGACGGGCATCTTCTTCGATGAATCGAAACGCTATTTCGTTGACAAACGGCTGATCGATCGCATGCGTGCCACCAACTGCCATGACGTGAAGACCTATCTCACCCATGTCGGCCGCAAGGCCTCGGCGCAGGAGATGCAGGCGCTCACCAATTCGATGACGGTGAACGAGACATACTTCTTTCGCGAGGCCTACCAGTTCGACTGCCTGGTGCGCAGCATGCTGGCCGAGGTGGCGCCGCGCAAGCGGCCCGGCGAAACCATCAAGATCTGGTCCCTGCCATGCTCGTCCGGCGAGGAACCCTATTCGATCGTGCTTTATCTCCTGGAATACTGGCCAGAGATCAGCATCTACGATGTCGAGATTTTTGGCTCCGACATCGATACCGGCATCCTTGCCTCTGCCGAACGCGGCCTGTTCTCGAGGCGTTCGGTGCAGAACCTGTCACCGGACCTGCTCCAGCGCTACTTTCAGCGGGCAGATGGCGACCGCTGGCAGCTCAACACGGACATCCGGCAAAGCGTCTCGTTCTCGCACGTCAACATCCTCGATCCCGGCGATCTCGCCCGCTTCTCGGGTGTCGACGTCATATTCTGTCGTAACCTTTTGATCTATTTCGATGAAATATCACGGCGCGCTGCAGCGGAAGCCCTGCATGGCTGCCTCGCGCCGGGTGGCTTCCTGTGTCTCGGCCATTCGGAATCCATGAGCCGCATATCCAATCTTTTCCAGGTCCGTCGTCTGCCGGAAGCGACGGTCTACCAGCGACCGCGATGAGGAGAGTGTCATGCCCCGCGTACTGCTCGTGGATGATGCGGCGACCATTCGCCATTATTTCTCAACCGTGCTGCACCATGCCGGGTTCGAGATCGACGAGGCCGAAAACGGTGTCGAAGCGCTGGAGAAAGCGTTGAATGGCCGCTTCGACCTGCTGCTTGTCGATGTCAACATGCCGCGGATGGACGGGATCACCTTCCTCAGGCGGCTCCACGACCATCAGCAGACCGTACAGATCCCGACCGTCGTGGCGACCACCGAGGTCTCCCGGAGCGTGATGCGCGATGCCCTGGCAGCGGGCGCCGCCTGCGTGTTGCGCAAGCCCGTCGATCCGGAGCGGTTGACGCGGATTGCCACGCGCCTGACGGGAGCCCCGCAATGAAGACCCTTCTCGATCACTTCGTTCTGGAATCGCGTGACTTTCTCGACCGGATCGGCGCAGCCTTGCTGGAACTCGAGAAGAGCCCGGACAACCGGATGGTCATCAACGAAGTCTTCCGGCTCGTCCATACTCTGAAGGGCAATTCCGGCCTGTTCGACGTTCCGCAACTGACCCGGCTCCTGCACGCGGCCGAAGATGTGCTGGACCGGGTCCGCGATGCCGAGATGGCCATGGATCGGGCTCTGACCGATACCCTGCTGGCCACCACCGATGTGACAGCCGAAATGATCGACCGCATGGAGCGCGCCTCCGCGATCGATGACGTGCTTGACGATCGCAGCACGGAACTGGCCACCGCCTTGCGGACGCTGATGGGCAGCGAACCCACCGGCCCGGTCGAAACGGCCTCATGCGAGACTGAACTTGACGCGGACGCCATCCTGAATGCGCTGGACGATACGCAACGCGCGACCTTGCAGGCGCTGCCGCCGGGACAGGTGCTGACTGCCCTGCGCTACCTGCCGGATCAGGATTGCTTCTTCAAGGGCGAGGACCCGCTCGCCATGCTGCGCAGCGCGCCCGGCCTTGTCGCATTCTCGATACGTCGCCGGGACGCATGGGCGCCGCTGGAGCGACTGGATGCCTATACGTGCAATCTGCAGATCGACGCGGTCTCGACCGCTGGCGAGGAGGCATTGCGGGAGCATTTCGAGTATGTCGCCGACCAGTGCCAGTTCGTTTCTGTCCCTGTCGCGGGGCCGGCCACCGGCACGGAGGATGCCGGCAAGACCGAACCGCCGCCGGATTCGACCATCACGCCCGCCGGCAACGGCCAGAAGACCGGGCGCGAGGCCACCGTTCCGGTCTTGAAGGTGCCCGCCGACCGGATCGACCGCCTGATGGAACTGATCGGCGAAATGGTCGTGGCCAAGAACGGACTGCCCTATATCGCAGAACGCGCCGAGCAGATTTACGGTGCCCGCGAACTGAGCCGCGAGATCAAGAGCCAGTACACGGTGATCAACCGCATCGTGGAAGAACTGCATCACGGGGTGATGCAGGTGCGCATGATGCCTGTCGGCTCCGTCTTCCAGCGGTTTCATCGTCTGGTGCGTGACACGGCGAACCAGCTTGGCAAGCAGGTTCGCCTCGTCATCGAGGGAGAGGACACCGAGGCCGACAAGACGATCATCGAGGCGCTCGGCGATCCATTGATCCATCTCGTCCGCAATGCACTGGACCATGGCCTCGAAATGCCGGAAGCACGCCGGCTGGCTGGCAAACCGGAGCAGGGAAGCCTCACCGTGCGGGCGCGGCCCGAAGGCGACCGTGTGGTGATCGAGATCGAGGATGACGGGCGCGGCATCAATTCCGCAGCCGTCCGCCACAAGGCACTCGAACGCGGGTTGATCAGCGAAACCCAGGCCGGCGAGATGAGCGATGAGGATATCAACCTCCTGATTTTCGCGCCCGGCTTTTCCACCGCCGAAAAGGTTTCCAACCTGTCCGGCCGCGGCGTCGGCATGGATGCCGTCAAGCATGCCATCGAGCGTCTCGGTGGCGAAGTCAGCCTGTCGAGCCGCGCCGGGAGCGGTGCGCTTGTGCGCCTCAGCCTTCCGCTCTCGATCAGCGTCTCGCAGATGATGCTGGTTTCCATCGCCGGTCAGACCTATGGCGTGCCCATGGACCATGTTCTGGAAACGGGCCGGGTGGGGGGCTCGGACATACATACGGTCGGGCACCGCCTGGTGGCGCTGATGCGGGGCAAGATCGTTCCGCTCTACAGCGCCTATGACTGCCTTCAGCTCGCCGGCGAGCCGGCACGCAATGCCGAGAACGAATGTGCGGTGCTTGTGGCCAGCGTTAACGGCGAAACCTTCGGCCTGATGGTCGATGGCTTCCTGCAGACGACCGACGTGATCATGAAACCGCTCGAGGGGCCGCTCGCCAGCCTCTCCTTCCTGTCCGGTACGGCGCTGATGGGCGATGGCGGCGTGCTTCTGATCCTCAACCTGAAGGGAATGGTGTGATGCCGCTGAAGATCACGAGAGGCCGATGCGTCTTGTCGGGTGCTGCGACCATCGAGGATGCCGAACCGCTTCTCGGCTGGCTGGCCGGGCATCCTGCGAAGGCGGTGGACATATCCGCAGCAACCTATCTCCACACGGCCGTGCTGCAGGTGATTGCAGCCAGCGGTTTTCGAATGAAGGGCGAGCCCGCCGACCGCTTTTCGGCTGAGGCCATCGCAAGCCTGAAGAACAGGGAGTAATACAATGCGAACCATTCTCGTGGTCGATGATTCCCAGCTGATCCAGTGGGTTCTCCAGACGGCACTGCAGAAGGCGGCATTTTCGGTGGAACTGGCCGGCGACGGCGAAGAGGCCGCCGGCAAGATCGAGAACGGCCTCAAGCCGGATCTGATCATCACCGATCTCAATATGCCCAACATGAACGGGCTGCAGTTGATCGAACGGGTACGCAAGGTGCTGAAATTCACGCCCATCCTCGTCGTGACCACCGAGACACAGGGTAGCAAGCGTGATGAAGCCAAGCGCCTTGGCGCCACCGGCTGGCTGACCAAGCCGGTTCAACCGGACGATCTGCTGCGCATCATTGGCAAGGTGCTGCCCCCGGGCTGAAAGGCATCCGGCCCGCCATGGGCCACAGTGCCTCGACGCCGCTTCCATCGATCTTTGACCGGTTCAGCCTTGCTTCCGGTCCCGCCGGTGTCAGGCTGGGCCTGCCACCGGAGAGGCGACATGCTGCCCGCGCGTCGTCCGCCTTCCGTTGCACCCGTTTGCGAATGGGCAAGCCTCGCACAACCGCAGGCCACACTTTCTGGCAGATCACCATTGCACAGCCTTGCAAAGCCGTTCAACGGGTGCCATCCTGTTAGCTGGCTAACGCCTTCTGACTCACCGCACACACCCTGCAGGCCGTTTCGAACACCATGCCGTTCATCCAAGCCCTTGTTAATCTCGCTGGTCATATCGCGCTTCTTCTCTGGGGCACGCACATGGTGCAGACGGGCATTCAGCGCGCCTTCGGCCCCGGCCTGCGCTCGTTTCTCGGCCACGCCCTCAGCAACCGGGCGAAGTCTTTTATGGCCGGACTGGTGGTCACGGCGATCCTTCAGAGCAGCACGGCGACCAGCCTGATGACCTCGGGTCTGGCGGCAAGCGGCCTCGTCGGACTCGTGCCGGCGCTGGCCGTCGTGCTCGGCGCGAGTGTCGGCACCACGCTGATCGTGCAGGTGCTGTCCTTCAACGTCGCGGCCGTCTCGCCCGCGCTGATCCTCATCGGCGTCGTCCTGTTCCGTCGGGCCAAAAACCCGCAGATCCATGATCTCGGCCGCGTCTTCATCGGCCTCGGCTTCATGCTGCTGGCGCTGCACCAGTTGCTGGAGGCGCTCGCGGATTATGCGGGATCGCCGGCATTCGAAGCGGTGCTGTCGGCCATTTCCGCCACACCGCTGCTCAGCCTGCTGCTTGCCGCCGTTGTCACCTGGGCAGCGCATTCCAGCGTGGCCGTCGTCCTGCTGGTCATGGCGCTTTCCGCAAAGGGGCTGATCGATCCCTATCAGGCCTTCGCGCTGACCCTCGGCGCCAACCTCGGCACGGCCATCAATCCTGTGGTCGAGGGACATACGGACAATGATCTGTCGAGCCGGCGTCTGCCGATCGGCAATCTGGCGATGCGGATCCTCGGCGTTGCCGTGGCTTTTGCCCTCCTGCCGGAAATCACTCATCTCCTGACCTCTCTTGATGGCGACGGGGCCCGCGTGGTCGCCAACTTCCACACCGCCTTCAATCTCGTCGTGGCGCTGGCCGCCATGCCCTTCCTGAGCCGCGTCGCCGACCTGCTGGTGCGGCTGCTGCCAGAGCGGCAGGACGACAGCGATCCGAGTTCTCCGCGCTATCTAGACCCCTCCGCCAAGGAGACGCCGATCGTTGCGTTGCAGGGGGCGGCCCGCGAGGTCTTGCGGCTGGTCGATACGCTGGGGGAAATGCTTGATGGCACCAAGGCTGCGCTTTCGACAACCGATCGGCGCGCACTCTCGGCGCTTCGGCAGAAGGACAACGTCATCGACAGGATCAATCTGGCCGTGAAGCAGTATCTGACGTCGATCGAACCGGATGAGCTGAGCGTTGCGGACAGGCGACGCATGGACGAAATCCTCCTGTTCTCGACGGGGCTGGAACATGCCGGCGACGTTCTGGACCAGAACGTACTGCCGCACCTGGCAAAGCGGCTGCGGCGGGGCGTCAAGTTCTCGCGGGAAAGCGAACAGGAGCTTGGCTCGCTTCTCGATCGCCTGCAGGTCAATCTGCGCACGGCGGCAGCCCTCTTCATGAGCCAGGACGAACGCGTCGCCCGGATGCTGACAGACGAGAAGATCGTGTTCCGCAAGGCGGAGCGAGACGGAACGAACCAGCATTTCAACCGGATGCGCGAAGGCGATCTCAACGCCGCCGAAACCAGTTCGATCCATCTCGATCTGCTGCGCGACTTCAAGCAGATCAACTCGCATCTGGTTGCCGCTGCCGCCTATCCGATCCTCGAACAACATGGCGAACTCATGCAGAGCCGCATGATTCCCTCGACACCGCGTCTGGTTCAGCCAGAGGGTGTCTAGCCGCGCTGCCGGACTCTGCCCGGCAGGCCCTGACGATGTCTGCAAGCAGGCAGCGAGGCAGTGGTTAAGTGTGACCCGGATCCGCGACCGGCGGCGCCCCCAGGATTCCAGGATTGTGATCGCCTGAAAGAGCGCCAAGCCGCTGCAGGACGCCAGACAATGCTTGGCAAGCCGCGCCAATCATGCGAGGGGACATCCTTGGGAAGGATGACCATGAAACGAACCCGGTTCGGCTCTGGCTGGCGCCGTTGGCGTGCCCTGCCACCCATTGCAGTCCTGACAGGTCTTGTGATCCTCGCGCTGCTTGGGCTGACGGGGGCCAATGCCCAGCGTCGGGTGGAGCCGCTTGCCGCGAATGCAGCGGCAACCGCACGCCTGAATGGCACGTCATCCGTTACCGATGGCGCGCACGAACCGCGCCTCGTTCTTTCCGCAGACTTTTCCGGCCGCCACAAGGCGCGCCCGTCGGGCTCGCCGGAGGCGGGCCTCGTTCCCGTTTTCTCGATTTCACTGCCTGAGGCACAGGACATCCTCAGGCTGGCAGACATTCGTCGCGGCTTCGCGGTGAACCTTGTTGCCAGCTACCAGCCGCGCGCGCCGCCGTTCCAGCCCATCTGACGATCGCTACGACCGCGAAAGCGGCGCCATGGCAACCTTGTACCCGGTCCCGATACCGGGCTGTCATCTGCTGGAAACACCATGAAAAACGCAGGCTGGAAGGTGGCGGGCTACCTGCTCGTCATCATCATCGGTCTTCTGACCGCTCTTCCGAACATTCTCTCGGACGCAACCCTTTCGAAGCTGCCCTCCTGGCTGCCGCAGCAACGCGTCTCCCTCGGCCTCGACCTCAGGGGCGGCTCCCATCTCGTGCTGGAGGTCGATCAGGCCTCGCTACAGGACGAATGGATGCAGAGCCTGACCCAGGAGACACGCACTGCCTTGCGGGATGCCCGCATCGAAACGCGCGTCATCCGCCGCGAAGGGCGGTCCGTGATCGTCACGCTTGCCGATCCCGCCATGCTGGTGCAAGCCCGCCAAACTCTGGCGCCGCTTAACGGCCAGATCTCCACAGGCCTCAATGCCGGACGATCCGAACTGGACGTTACGACCCGCGGCACCGATACGCTGGTGCTTGCGCCGAGCGAGGCAGGGCTTTCCGACCGCATGAGCCATGCCGTCGAACAAAGCCTGGAGGTCATCCGCCAGCGTGTCGACCAGGTGGGCGTCGCCGAACCGACCATCCAGCGCGTCGGCAGCGACCGCGTGCTCGTGCAGTTGCCGGGCGAGCAGGATCCCTCCAACCTGCGCGCGCTGCTGGGATCCACCGCCAAGATGAGCTTTCATCTGCTCGGTCAGCAGGGTGAACCGGGTGTGCGCATGCTGGAAGACGAGGAAGGGCGAAGCTATCCGGTGGAAAGCCGCATCCTTCTGTCCGGCGACCGCCTGACGGATGCGCGGGTCGCCTTCGATCCCCAGACCAGCCAGCCGGTCGTCTCCTTCCGCTTCGATCAGGCGGGTGCCGCGCGCTTTGCCCAGATCACCCAGCAGAATGTCGGCAGCCCCTTCGCCATCGTGCTCGACGACAAGGTGCTGAGCGCGCCGGTCATCCGCGAGCCGATCACTGGAGGTTCCGGCCAGATCTCCGGTGCCTTCTCCGTCGAACAGGCCAATACGCTCGCCGCCCTGTTGCGGGCCGGTGCGCTGCCAGCCAAGCTGACGGTCATCGAGGAGCGGACGGTCGGCGCCGATCTCGGCGGCGATGCCATCGAAATGGGTATCATGTCCGGCCTTGCCGGTTTCGGTCTCGTGGCGGCCTTCATCCTGGTGCTCTACGGCGCCTGGGGCCTGCTTGCCGTTCTGGCGCTCACCTTGAACGTCATCCTGACCTTCGCGGGTCTGACCCTGCTCGGCGCCACGCTGACGCTGCCCGGTATCGCCGGTATTGTGCTCGGCATCGGGCTTGCGGTGGATGCCAACGTGCTGATCAACGAACGTATCCGGGAAGAGGTCAGCAAGGGCCGCAGCGCCTTCGCCGCCATAGACCACGGTTTCAGCAAGGCCTATTCGACGATCATCGACAGCAATGTGACTGCGCTCATCGCAACCGTGCTGCTGTTCTGGTTCGGCTCGGGCCCTGTGCGCGGCTTTGCCGTGACCATGGGTCTCGGCATCGCAATCTCGATGTTCACCGCCGTCTCGGTGGTGCGTGTCGCGATGGTCGCCATTGCCAACCGCTACCGCCTGAAAACCATCGCCATCAGGCCGCTCCTGCCATTCCGCCTCGTCAAGGACGGAACGACCATCGATTTCATGCGGGCAAGGCTGGTCGGCATCGGCATCTCGGCGGTGCTCTCCGTCACGTCCGTCGTCCTCTTCATCACCCCCGGCCTGAATTACGGGGTGGATTTCAAGGGCGGGATCCAGCTGGAAGTCTCGACGCAGGGACCCGCAGACCTGGCGGCGTTCCGGTCCGGCCTCGATGCTCTCGGACTTGGCGAGGTGGCGCTGCAGGAATTCGGCGACAGCAACCATGTCATGGTGCGGCTGGAACGCCAGCCGGGCGGCGAACAGGCACAGACGGACGCCGTAACGAAGGTGCGCGAGACGGTTGGCCAGATCGACAAGACGGCGAAGATCGAGCGCACGGAAGTGGTTGGCCCGAAGGTGAGCGGCGAGCTTGCCACCGCCGGCATCACCTCCGTCATCCTCGCATCTCTTGCCATGCTGGTTTACATCTGGGTACGCTTCGACTGGCCCTTTGCGGTGGGCGCGATTGCCACGCTGGTGCTCGATGTCACGAAAACCGTCGGCTTCTTCGCGCTGACGGGTCTCGACTTCAACCTGACGGCAATTGCCGCACTGCTGACGCTGGTCGGCTATTCCGTCAACGACAAGGTCGTCGTGTATGATCGCATGCGTGAAAACATGCGCCTCTACAAGTCGATGCGTTTCCGCGACCTGATCAACCTGTCGATCAACGAAACGCTGGCCCGCAGTCTCTATACCTCGGCGACAGCCTTCCTCGCCATGCTGCCCATGGCGATCTGGGGCGGCAGCGCCGTGGAGAGTTTTGCAGTGCCCATGGTGTTCGGTATCTTCATCGCCGCATCGTCGTCGGTGTTCATCGCGGCGCCCATTCTGCTGTTCCTGGGAGACTGGCGCGCCCGGCGTCGCAAGGCGCGGGGCGAAGACACCGCCGAAGCAACCGCGGCCTGACGGGACAGCGGCGCGACAGGCAAGGCGGCAGGCGGTCGTCTGCCGCCCGCCATTCTGTCGCGCGGCCTATCGGTCTTGCAGGGGCCTGCCATCCATGTCAGTCAGCGGCAGGCCGAGATGAGACAGAATGGTCGGGGCGATATCGGTGATGGAGGTGTCCTCCGTCACGATCCGCCCCGCCGAAAAACCCTCACCTATGATCATCAGGACCGGGTTGGTTTCGAAGCGACCGCGGCCGCCATGCATGCCGCACTCACGCCGGCTCTCGCTCAGGGTTTCATCGAAGCGCACTGCCATTGCCGACAGGCCGGGAACGCCAAGACGGTTGGAGCCGGCGCTCTTCGCCATATCGATGGCAATCAGGTCGTCGCCGGGGATCTGCCCGAGGCCGGCGAGATCCTCGCCCAGAATGACCTCTTCGACCCACGGTTGTTGCCGCAGCCAATCCGCAGCCTCCCGTCGGCACGCAGCAGACGTGCCCCCGAAATGGATGAAGGCCGCGCAGCCCTGGGGCGCGACGATGATCTCCGGCCCTTCCAGCGCGGGCTTGAAACCGGCTTCAAACAGGCGGCGCTCGACCGGGATCACCTCGGTCACCGATTCATGCCCGTGGTCGGAGCCGACCAGGAACAGCACCTCGTGGCCCTCGTCGCGCAGCCTCTCGACGGCCTCGGCCACCTGTCCGACGAGCTGGTCTACACCGGCCAAGGCCGAAAGATGCACGTCGCTGCCGAGCGGGGCCGCATGCATCGAGGTATCCGGTTCCGACAGCCAGAGCGTCGCGGAGGATGGCCGGCGCTCCCTCAAGGCTTCGATGAAGCGCTGCGTGACGATGGCGTCCCCCGCATGGCCCGCGGCCGTCTTCAGCGTCTCGCCAGTCGGGATGCGGCCCGGCGCATAGCAGAGTTCGCGGTGATACATGTGCGCATGGCTTTCGCTGTCATGAAAGAAGGCAGCGCCCGGCGATGTGTTGCTGGCGATGATCGAACCGTGCAGGCCGGCCACCAGCTTGGAGAGGGCAGGGCGCGCCAGCATGCGGCCGTAATGCCGGCGATAGGTTTCAAAGAATTCCGGCTTGCCGGCATCGTGAAATTCGAAGCCGCCCTTGATCGGCAGACCCATGCTGTTGCCGCGCAGGCCATGCGCCAGCGGATGCGTGCCGGTGGCGATCGAGGCGGAGGAGGCGCGCGTGGCGGAGGGGAAGATGCCGCGCTGGCTGGCAAACCACGTGCCGGCGCGCGCCAGCGCTGCCATGACCGGGGTCGTTTCGTCGCTGACGAAGTCCGGGCGATGCCCGTCACAGATCACCGTCACCGCCATTTTATGCGCCATATCGATCGTCCTTGTGCGTTCCGTGCCGGGTATGTCCTTGCGCTGACCGAATGCGCCCGACCGAATCCTGTGCCTCAATTCGGTGTGGACGGCGCGAAGACCCGGCAGATCAAGCCGGGCTCCGCGCCAATCCTTCGAACTTACTGGGCGAGTCCCAGTTCGGCGAGATGGGCGGCAGAGGCCTGGATCTGGCTCTTGTCGCGGATCTCGATGATCAGGCGCGGGTTGGATGTGATGACCGACAGACGTGCAAAGAAGGCACGCCAGTTGATGTTGCCATGGCCGAGCGGCCAGTGACGGTCGGCATAGCCGTCGGCATCCTGCAGGTGAATATGCTGCAGCAGGTTGCCGGCATCATGGGCGAAGTAATCGACCGGAGCCGCACCGGTGGAACCATGTGCGTAATGCGCGTGGCCGGTATCGATCGACAGCGCAAGGGCCGGCGAGTTGAAGTCTTCGACGAGGCGGCGACGATCGGCGGGGTCCTTGTCCTCGATATTCTCAAGCACGAAGACGCAGCCCTGCTCCTCGGCGCGCTTGACGGCGGCATCGAGCGTCTGGTGCGTTGCCTCGAACACGCGCTGGCGCTGATCCGGCCAGTTGTCGAGATTGTTGTGCATCCAGGTCGAATAGGGGCTGTGGATGACGATCTGCGTGATGTCGAGCGCCGCGGCTACGTCGAGCGCCTGCTCCATGCGCCGTGCCACCACGGCCCTGATGTCCGGATCGGCGGAGGCGACATTGAGGCCCATGAAGGGGCCATGCATGCCGAGCCGGCCCTGATGACCGTCGAGAAGCTGCTTCGCACGGTCCACCAGCGGCTGCCAGTCGCCGGAGAGAACCTCGGCCGATACGAAATCCTGCAGTTCGAGATCGCGCGGCTTTTCCAGAAGCCAGTCGCGGTTCAGTTCAACGTCCTTCAACGTCATGGCGGCGCCGAGGATGGGCAGTTCAGACATGGTTCAGTCCTTGTGTTGTCGAGCAGGATGCTGCGGGGGGGAGGGAAATCAGGAAAGGGTCGGGTCCAGCCGGTCGCGCAGCCAGTCGCCGAGCAGGGAGACGCAGAGTGCCGTGACGGTGATGACGAAGGCCGGCGCAAGCATGATCCACGGCGCCGACGAGAGATATTCGCGGCCGAAGCCGACCATGTTGCCGAGCGAGGTGTCCGGCGGCTGGATGCCGAGCCCGAGGAAGGAGAGCCCGCTTTCCAGCAGGATGATTTCCGGGAAGGCGAGCGTCATCGACACGATCAGGGTGGAGGCGATATTGGGCAGGATATGGCGGCCATAGAGGCGCCAGGGCGAGGCCCCCAGCTGATGCACGGCCGCCGCGTAACCATGCATCTTGCCGCTGATCGCAAGACCGCGGGCGATGCGCGCATAGCGTTCCCAGGCATGGAAGCCCAGCAGGCAGACGAACAGCACCAGCGAATTGCCGAAGAAGGCGAGCACGGCGAGCGCCAGCACCAGGAAGGGAATGGCGGCGGAAAAATCCACCAGCGCCAGAACGGCCTGTTCCACGAGCCCGCGGAAATGCGCAGCAACGAAGCCGAGCGTCACCCCGATCACCGCGCCGATGATGGTGGCGCCGAAGGCAATCAGCAGGCTCATGCGGATGGAGGTGATGAGGCGCGACAGTACATCGCGGCCAAGTTCATCAGTCCCCAGCACATGAGCCCAGCTGCCCCCCATGAAGACCGGCAGGCTCAGCCGGTTGCGCAGATCCATCTGCGTGAAGCGGTAGGGCGAGATCAGGTCGGCGGACACGGCAATCGCAAGCATCAGCACCAGCCAGAGAATGGCAATGGTGATCAGCACCGGCATCCGGTTCAGCGCTCCCAGACGGGACGTGCTCCGCGCCATGAGCGAAGTGCCTGCCACGGGCGGGGAGGAGATGGTCTCAACCATGATCTGGCTCCTTCAAGACTTCTGCTGCCAGAGCATTTCCGGGGAAACCGGGTCACCTGAAATGCTCTATCTCTTTGTTTTCACGCAGTCCGGACGCAAAGCCGCTGACGCACTTCTGGCTCGGACGTGCTCTGGGCAGGCCGCGGGCTTCATCCGCGGCGTGCGGGCCTTGCCTGGCCGTGCATGCGCGGATCGACCAGGCCGTAGAGGACGTCCACGATCATGTTGGCGCCGACCATGGTGATGGCGATCATCAGCACGATGGCCTGCACCACGGCGAGATCGCGGTTGGCGACGGAGACCACCAGCAGGCGCCCGACACCCGGCCAGGAGAAGACGCTTTCCACCACGACGGCACCCGCCACGAGGCCGCCCAGCATGAAGCCGATGATGGTGATGGTGGGGATCGCCGCATTCTGCAGCGCATGACGCCAGACCACCGCCGACCAGGGCAGCCCCTTGGCGCTTGCGGTACGGATATAGGACTGGCCGAGAACTTCGAGCATGGCGCTGCGGGTAAAGCGGGCCAGAAGTGCCGCGCCGCCAAAGCCCATGGTGGCAATCGGCAGGATGGCATTCAGCCAGCTGTCCTGACCGGCAGACGGCAGCCAGCCGAGATTGACGGAAAAGATTAGGACCAGCAGCATGGCGAGGATGAAGGAGGGCACCGCAAAGCCCGTCACCGCCATCACCATCACACAGCGGTCAATCAGCGAATTGCGATGCAGCGCCGCATAGACGCCGGCCGGAATACCGACCGCGATATTGATGAGAAAGGCCGGAACGGTCAGCGCCAGCGTCGAGGGCACCCGCTCCAGCACCACGGCGACGACGTCGCGCCCGTCGCGCATCGAGCGTCCCAGTTCACCGCTGAACACGGCCTCGAAGAAGGCGAAATACTGGATCCATAACGGCTGATCGAGCCCCCAGGCCTTGCGGAAGGCGTCGATGGCTTCCGGCGGTGCGTCCGCCCCCATGATCACGGTTGCCGGGTCGCCGGACATGCGCAGCACGACGAAGACGAAGGTGACGACCATCACGATGCTGACGGCCGCGCGCAGCAGCCGGGAAAGAACGTAATGCAGCATCTCAGCAGGTCTCCAGCGAAGCGGGCGCGCGGGCAGAGGACGCTTCCCCATGCGCCACATGGCAGGCGACGCGGCGGCCATCACTGGCGCGCGGCTTCAGGTCCGGCGTTTCGGTGCGGCAGGTGGCGGTCGCGACCGGACAGCGGGGATGGAAGGCGCAACCCGTCGGACGATTGGCCGGGTTGGGCGGATCGCCTTGCAGGATCACGCGGGTTGCGGTCTTGCCGGGGTGCGGAATGGCTGAGACAAGTGCCTGTGTATAGGGGTGGGCGGGCTCGTGCAGCACCGCATCCGGTTCGCCTTCCTCAACGATCCGGCCGAGATACATGACGGCCACCCGGTGGCTGATCTGGCGTACGGCGCGCAGATCGTGACTGACGAACAGCATGCCCATCTGCAGCCGCTCCTGCAGGTCGGTCAGCAGGTTCAGCACCAGCGCCTGGATCGACACGTCGAGCGCACTGATCGGCTCGTCGCAGACGAGAAGATCCGGGTTGGTGACGAGCGCCCGGGCAATCACCGCGCGCTGGCGCTGGCCGCCGGAAAGAGACTGCGGATGGCGCGCCGCATGGTGCGGCTGCAGACCGACCTCGGCCATCACGGCAGCAACCCGCTCCCGGCGCTCGACCGGATTGCCGATCCGGTGAATGTCCAGCGGTTCGGCGATCTGCGTGCCGATCGCAAGCCGCCGGTCGAGGGCCGCAAGCGGATCCTGATAGACCATCTGCATGCGACGGCGCAACGCGGCCCAGGCGGTGGTGCCAGTCATCGGCATCGGGCCTCCGTCGAACGTGACGGTGCCGGTATCCGGCGGTTCGATGCCGAGCACCAGCCGGGCGGTCGTCGATTTTCCGCAGCCGGATTCGCCGACCAGTCCCAGCGTTTCGCCGCGGGCGACGGTGAGCGACACACCATCCACGGCCCTGACAAGGCTCGGGCGCCCCAGAAGGCCGCGCCGCATCATATAGCCGCGCGTCAGACCGTGCGCCTGAAGGAGGTCTGCTCGTGCCACACTCATTGCATTGCCCTTTCGCGAAACGACGCATCCGCCAGCCGATGCCACGGCATATCGGTCGCTTGGTACGGTTTCGCATGGAGGCAGGCGGCGCTGTGCTCGTCCGCCAGCGGCAGGGCTGCCGGATCAACCTCTGCACAGAGAGCGGTTGCTGCATGGCAGCGCGGCGCAAAGGCGCAGCCCTTCGGCATCTGCGCCGCCTCCGGCACGCTGCCGGGGATGGCGGTCAGCCTGTGCCGCGCGCCGCTGAGCGGCGGCAATGCGCCGAGAAGACCCTGCGTATAGGGATGGCTCGGATGGGCGAAGAGCTGTCCGCTTGGCGCCTCTTCAACGATACGTCCGGCATACATCACGGCAATGCGCGAGCAGGTTTCCGCGACGACGCCGAGATCATGCGAGATCAGCACAAGCGCCATGCCGGTATCACGACGCAGCGTCGTCAGGAGATCGAGGATCTGCGCCT
>NZ_VJMG01000034.1 GCF_007004135.1 Affinirhizobium straminoryzae | reverse complement strand
TTGCCGACGGAGGTCAGCACCTCGTCCATCACGACATTGACCGCGCCCTGCGCGCCGAAGGTTCCGCCAGCGCCTGACAGGCTGACGGTCAGCGAACCACCGACACCCAGCACCTCCTGGTTCATCCGGCTTTCGACATTGATCGCCTTGGCCTCGACATGGGCCCGATCGCCGATCGCTACCTTCGTCACGCCGTTGGCAACAGTGATGCCGAGCGCGCCGCTGTAAGAAGCTTCGGTGCTCTGGCCGGCGGCGGCGGCCGCGATAACCTGGTTATGCAGCGACTGCGTGACGGCCGGATCGGCATTGCGCAGCGGCGCTGCAATGTCACCGCCGAGAACCGGATCGACGTAATCACGCCACGTTGTCGAGGAGACGAGCGAGCCCTTTTCCGGTCCCACCCAAGCATCAGACGGTGCGAGGACCCTGGCCACAATATCGGCATCCTTGCTGGTGCGAAGGTCGAGGTCCGTACCAATGGTCGTGGCAACTTCGCGACCACGGTAAATGACCGAGCCAACGGCGCCGCGGGCCGATTTCGTCGTGCCGGTGCCGGCGCCCAGCGCCGCCGACACGCCCCAGGCCTTGTTGGCCACCCTGGACTGGTCATAGGCGCCGATCGTGGTGTCGCCTGTCGCATTGATCGAGACGCCATTGCCGAGAGTCGTGGACGTATCGCCGAGATAGACGGTTGCGGCGAAGGCGCCCGTCAGCGAAGAGGCCTTACCACCGGCCCCGGCAATCCCCTCGGCCGAATAGGTGAAATCGGGGAAGGTTTCGTCGAGAACCTTTTTGCCATTTTCCAGGACGTCGTTTCCGTCCTCGTCGGTCTTGTAGCGCAGGACGTCGGCGACGTTGACGCCAGCGTTGAAGCGGCTCATGGCCTCGACGGTGACGTCCCCGGCCTGATGCGTCGCGGAGCCGAGCGCGACATTCTTGCCGATGCTGGTTGCAACCGTCGTCTTGATGACGTTAATGCTCATCGCAGCGCCCGTGGCATCATCGCTGAGCACGGCAGCACCCGAGGCCTCGACCATCGACATGGCATCGTGGTCGGCAACGATGTCGATAGCCCCCTCGGCCTCGATCTTCACATTGTCGGCCACGATGGCCTTCGTGTCATGATCGGCAAAATTGAAGCCGACCGCCGCCGCAAAGGCCTGCGTGGGCTTGGCGCCCTGCATCTGACTGCTGGCCGCGCTGATATCTTTATAGGTGGTCTTGAAGCGGTCGGCCGCTCGGCCGAAGATACTCGTATTGGGATTGCTTCCATCCGATCCGAGCAGGAGCGCATTGGTGGAGGTCTTGAGCTTCGATGCATAGGCTTCGATCGGCGTACCGCGCGCGGAGGCCTCGGCCTTGACCACCTCGACCGTATCGGAGGTGGCTTTGACGGCCACGTCGCCCGTGGCGCGGACGGAGGCCGCCAGCGTTGCAGTCGTATCGAAATCATGCAGGTTGATGGCACCTGCCGCACCATCGGCAGCCTGCGCACCGGCCGCCTTTCCGTCCGCCGTGGCTTCTGCCATGGCCTGCGTCCTGGCGCTGACCGTCACCGTTTCCGCATGGATCACGCCATCGCCGGTCAGCGCGCCGAGGCCCGCCGCTGCATCGGCAGCGCGCAGCGTGACCGTACGACCGGTACCGATGGCGGCAGACACGTCACCATAGACGACGTTGATCGCAGCCGCCGCATCCATGGCCGTCGCTGCCGATTCCGTTGCTTCCGTCGAGAGGCTGAGGATGGCATCCGATGGCCCCGTGCCGGCAACGCCCTGGGCGCTGGTGCGCACACGCGCATCGGTCGATACCGCAAGATCGCCCACATCGAGGATGGCATTGCCGTCTGCGATGGAAGCCTTGACGTCGAGTGACCCGACATTGATGCCGATCCCAAACCCCTTGGCGTCGCCTTCTCCGGCGGGATCATGCGCTTCGGTAAGTTCTTTCTGACGCTGCTTGATGCGGGCATCCAGATAGCCGGCGATCAGCGGCGTCGCCATCTTCGCAACGGAGAGGCCAAGCGCCGCGCCCCGCATGTCCTTTGTGGCGTCGTAGTAGCTGAGCAGGCCGTCTTCGCCCTCGAAGAACAGCCCATTGGTGCCATTAGCCGCATTGCCTTCAGCCTTGAGGGTGGTGGACGCAAGCGATGTCACCGTTACGGCCGGCTTGTCGGCGCCATTGGACAGGACGGTTTGAAGCTGCGACTGGTTGGCGGCATCATAGGCGGCCTGCGACAGCACCGTTACAGTGTTGTCGATCTTCGCCTCGTTCTCGAAGTCGACGATATTGAGGCCAAGCGCGATGATCAGCTGCTTTCCCTTCAGACCGGACTTGCCGATGCTGCGGGCAAAGAAGTCGCTGGTATCCGCATCCAGCGTCTCGTCACCGTTCTCATCGGTGCCGTAGGCCTTGGTCGAGGCGTCAACCGTAAGACCGTCTTTACCGATAATGACGGTGCTGCCGGCGCCGAGCAGCGCGCGGTTGTCCTGGTTGGCGAGGTTGGCGGCGACCGACAGAACCGTGGCGCCGGCGCCTTCGTCAAACTCGGAGTTCGCACTGACGGAGACATCCGCATCCGTCACATTATACGCACCAAGGCTCACACCTTCGCCGCGCAGCGTCAGGTTGGCTGCCGTTTCAGCAACGCTGTCGAAGGAATTGTAGGAGAAGCCGGCACTCAGGACGAAGTCCTTCTTGCCCTGCTCCTTCATCACCTTCTGAGCATCCGCCTCGGCATTCAGCGCGGTCTCTGCCGATTGCGCCATCGCAGTGCTGTTGCGCAGTGCATTGGCGACAAGCCCAAGGTTGAGCACGGCGCCGATTCCGAGCTTGGCATTGGCAGCGGTCTCATCCTCCTCGCCAGCCGGAGGCACCCCGTCTTCTGCATCGTCTCCAAGATCATAGCCGGCAATGCCGACAATCAGGTTGAGACCATTGGTGACCGCGGTGCTGACCGGCGAGACACGACCACCAGCCGTCGTTCCCATCAGATAGGTCGCAACCTTGTTGGCGCTGGCCGCTTCCACGGCCACATGGCCATCGGCAAGCACGCTCCGTTCAAGACGCGCCGTGGTATCCAGCATCTGGATGCCGCCGGACAGCGTGATGAGGTTGGCAGCCGTCGCGTCACCGACCATCTTTTCGGCGGTTGCACTCTTGTTGACGATCTGGAACGATGTTTCGTTGCGGGCGCTGACCGTCACGTCATCACTGGAGGAAAGAACGTTCTGTGCATGTGCACCGCCGCCGGAACCGGTTCTTTCCGCGATCCTGGCCGTGGTCTCTCCGAGAAGCACATTCACGCCGATATTGAGCGCGGTGCCGCTGGAGCCCTTTTCAGCGCTTCCGCCATTCAGCGTCGCATAGGTGTTCAAGCCGCCTTCCATGCCGGAATGCGCCTTGACTGCGATCGCGCCGACATCACCGGACAGGACCCCGGTATTCGACGCCGTAGACCCGACGGATACGCCACCGCGCAATTCTGCGGTTGTGTTCTGGTCGATCATGTTAAAGCCGACCGTGTAGGTCGAACCGAGACTTGCAACCGGATTTGCCGCGGCGCTCTGCGCGGCTGCCTGTGTCTGGGCCACCTGCGTCTGTTGTGCCTGCGTCTGTGCCAGGGCCGCATTGGCCGCCGCAATCTGGCTGTTTGCCGCCGTCTGCTGTGCCGGTGTGGTAGCCGTGTTGCTGGCCTGCGTGGCCTGGGCTTTCGCAGCCTCCGCCTCTTCGCGGATTTTGGACAGCCGGTCGGCCAGACGACCCGTGGCAGCCTCGGCGGCAAGCCCGGCCATCTCCTCGGCGTCACCCGCTTCCATATAAAGTACGGACAACACATTTTCGGCGCCGATCGACAAGGCACCGTCATGCGAAAGCTTCACGGCGGAATTGTCGATATAGGCGTCCACATCCCGCGTCGAGACACCGATACCAATCGCATAGGTGTTGGCGACAGCATCCGGCGCGGCAGCACGGGCATTGGCGATGAGGCTACGGCCATTGGCGTAGTGGCCGGCATTCATGTCCTCGCCGCGGAACTTCAGAAGCTCGACCTTGTCGTCGTTCGGATCGACGTTTACCTCGAACTGCGTCGCCTTTACCGAAACGGCACCGGCATCGATGGAGAGATTTGCCCCTGCGCCATTGATGAAGGCGCTATTCGCCATGTTCTCGTAGGACAGGTTGAGCGCAAGCGCGGTGGCGCTGCCGCTCTCGCCGTCATAGGCCACTTCACTCGCAACCGAATTCATGGTCAGCGCATTCGAGCGGCTTTCCACGTTCAGGTTGCCACCAGCCGTGATGCGGGAGGTCTTGCCATTGCTGGCGGAGACCTCCGCCGAACTGTTGTCCAGCGCAATGAGCGCACCGGCCGCGGCACCCCAGACCTTGTCCTTGCCGTCCTGCCGCTTGCCGGAAATGCCCGATTTTTCGCCCCAGGCCGCGCTGTAGACGGAGGCCAGGGCATCGAGTCCCGTTGCGGCATCCTTGGTAATGCCCCAATAGGTATTGATCTTCTCCCCGGTATCGTTGACCTCGCCACCGTCGGTGAAGAACTCGTCGACAACGGCCGTCACCACACCTTCCAGGAGGTCGAGGATGTTGTCGGCCGCATTGTCCTTCACGGAGAGCGTCCCAGCCTGTTCGGCGCGCAGAATGCTCTCCGTCTGAACATTGACGTCACCGGTCGTTGCGGTCACGCTGGAATTGCGGACGCGGGCAATGGCCTGGTGATCGGTAAAGTTGAAGCCGATCCCCAGCGCGCCTTCGGTAGAGCCGCCGGCCAGAACGTCGAACGTATTGCTGTTATCGCTCAGCGCATAGGCGCGGACATTCACATCGCCGTCGGCCGCCAGCGTCGCATCATCAACGGTGACCGCCGCAGTGTTGGTCACTACCCCGACGGAAACCGCCGCCGCATAAGGCAGAGAGATCTGGCCGAACGTGATGTTGCGCGCCGTGCCGACAGCTTCGGCTTCGGCACGGCTGTCGGCCGTAAGATTGACATCGCCACCGCGGCTGAGCACCGAAGCGCCATTTTGCACGCTGACCGTCGCGCTCGAAAGCGCAACCCCCACCGCAGCATCAAAGGGAACCGGAATGGGCAGGACACTGTCGGTCAGCAGATCGCTGGCCAGGGACACCGTCGTCGCCTTTGCCTCGACATTGACATTTCCACCGGCTACCAGGCTGGACGCATCGACGGAGATCGACGCGGACGCCGTGTTTGCCGACGACAGGAGGTAAGGACGGTTCACGTTAAAGGCGAGATCCTCGACAACGGCCGAGGCGGCTGCCTTCACGTCGATGTTACCGTCCGCCTGAAGACGGCTGCCCTTGGTGATCTTGATGTCACTGAAAGCTGTCCCGACCTGGACCACCGCCGAAAAGGAATCGGCCTTTTCATCCTTGGCGGTCAGGTTGACGTTCTTTCCGGCGATCGTTGCATTGGTGAGGCTGATAGACTGGCCGGACAGCGTGACGTCACCGCCGGCATAGCTGCCGCTGCCCTGGGCGAAGATCGCCGAGCCGTTCTTCAGGTCGATCGTCGGAGCCGTCAGTTCCACGGCGCCGGAGATGCCTGACGAGGCCGCCGTGGCATGGCTGTTGCG
>NZ_VJMG01000033.1 GCF_007004135.1 Affinirhizobium straminoryzae | reverse complement strand
GCCGTGGCATGGCTGTTGCGGTCCGTCGCGCCGCCCACCTGGCGCGTCGACAGGAAGACGTTTTCCGAAAGCGTGATGCTCTGGCTGGCCTGCAGGCTGAACTTCGTGCCGGCCGACAAGGCGCTGGAATAGGCACCGCCACAGCCAAGGCAGGTATTGGCGGAAATCACGATCTGGGCCGGATCGATCAGCACTTCGCCGCCAGCGCCGAAGAAGGCTGCCGCATTCAATGTGCCACCGGCGAGCGTCACCACATTTTGCCCGCTGAACTCGATGAAGCCGCCATTGCCGGAGACCTCGCCCCCCAGCGCCAGCACGGAGGCATCGGCTGCCAGTTGCGATTCGTTCTCGGCAAAGATCACCACGGAGCCACCATCGGAGGCCGTGCCCTTGCCACTGGCGGAGATCAGGCTGCCTGCCTTCACCGCGACGTCGTTGCCGGCCTCCACGCGCACGGACCCCGCCTTGCGGCCGTTTGCACCGTCGGCCGTGATGCGACCGCCATTGATGACGGTGTCATCGACAGACTGCACCACGATCTGCGGGGAGATTCCGGCAGCACCCGCGCCCTCGACCGTCAGCGTGCCGGAAATATCGACATTCTGCGCGGCGACGGTGACGCCGGACTTCGCCGAGACGAGGCCCGCCACATTGACGATGCCCTTGCTGTTCTTCTGCAGTGCACCGATCGTCAGAAGCGAGAGCGCATCATTCTGGGCAGGCGCGCGACCGGCCTTCAGAAGCTGGTCGACGCTTTCCAGGGACGGCGTGGCAAGCGTGATGCTGTCCGCCTTCAGGATGCCGCTGGCGCCCACCACGATGCCGCGCGGATTGAGGAAGTAGACATTGCCGCCGATCTGGCCGTTCTTCAGCGCATTCAGCTGGCCATTGATGTCCGACTGCTTGTCGCGAACGATATTGATCAAATTCGAAACGGAGGACGGAACGATCAGGTTGACCGTCTGGCCGGCATAGACGTCGAAGATGCTGAAGGAGTTGTAGGCGTTGTTGCCGTTGATCGAGGTGGTCGAGATGTCGACAAGCCCTTCGCGGATGGTCAGCGCCGTTTCCGTGCGCGTCTCGGCGCTCTTGTCCAGCACGATCATCTTGCGCTCGGGGGCGGCCTGGCCTGCGCCGAGCAGCGAGATGGTGCCATCGGCACCGACCGTCACGGATTCCGCGCCCTTCTGCAGGCCCCCGGTATTGACCACATTCTCGAAGATGGCGCGCGAGGCCTCGGCCCCTTCGCGCACGGTGCCGTGGATCTCCTGGCTGGCAGAACGGATGATCAGCTTGTCGCGGGCATTCACCTCGCCGAGGATGCGCACGCTGCCATCCTTCGACAACGGCACATCGCCCCGGATGGCGGCCTCCACACGCGCATGGCTGATGGCGCCCTGGTTGTCGATCAGGGCCTCGGCGAATTCGGAGGTCGGGGTCTGCAGCGTCAGGCGGCCGGTATTGACCACCCCCTTTTCGCCCACGACGACCCCATGCGGGTTCAGGAAGTAGACGTCACCGCCGATCTCGCCGTTCTTGTAGCTGTTGAGAATGCCGTTGATCGAACTCTGCCTGTCACGCACCACGTTGAGCAGACGGTCTGCCCCCTGGGGGACATAGAGGTTGACCGTATGCCCCGCGTCGACATCGAACTTCGAGAAGGAGTTGAAGGCATTGCCATGGGCGATCGTGGTCGTGGTGACATCCGTCACCGCACCGTTCACCTGCAGCAAGGTCTGGGTGCGGCCATCGACGACGATCTGCTGCGCATGCGCCAGGAAAGGCTGGAGAACCAGACTTCCCGAAACAACCGAAACTGTCAGCGTGCGGGAAAAGCGCGCCAACACCGGATACCAGTGGCGAGACCGATCGACCATGTCCAAAACCCCCCGGCGCAGCCCCCCAGGCATTGGCTGCGCCAAACAAACATTCGCGGGCAAAGCGCCGGTCATATTTTCGATTCGAAATATATATCGGATTCCACCCAATCATAATACGGATACAGACTCATTTTTTATGTGTCCAGTGATTCGTTAAAAGCAAATCTGTAGTTTTCATCTGTTCCTAAAATAAAGATCCGCAAGATGGACTGCGACGATAATCCGCCGTTCATCCGCATCACGCCGACTCGAACGTCACGAATCGTGAGCCAGCGCGCGGCAAGAAACCCTCCGGATTTCAGCCGTCGCCGAAGGCCAAGTGTACCGCGACACAGCACGGAAACCGTGGAAGATACTGGTTATCTCTCTATTATATATGATTATTTTATCATGACTTCGACATGGGGTGCTGAGTTGGACCGCATGACTGCATCTCGATCCGAACGGCATCTTCTTGCGAAGCGGAGTCTGATCTCTACACCACCTGGCCTCTATCGGCACACATTCCCGCTTTGGCGCAATCATCAACACCGCGGGCATCAATATGAATCACACAATCGACAGAGAGCCATCTATACTGAAATATACATATTTACTCCCTTGTTTTATTCCGCATCGCAAAACAAGAAATCGCTTATGCACACCCCAAGCAGCACGTCAGCGAGGACAGCTATGCGGACCGGGCCTGCGAAAGATAGGCAGCCTCTCTCCGTCAGACCGCAGAGCCTCCTGCCGCCTGTGCCCCACAATGCAAATCGGCACGGCGGTTATCCGCCGTGCCGCTGTCTGTCTCGCATCGAGATAAGATCGGGGAAGCCGAGCCGCCTCAGTCCAGGCGTTGATAGACGAAACGGGAAAAATCCGCAGGCTTCGCACGGCCTGAGGTGTCGAAGGCAAGCATGCCGATGAAGGCGCCGGTGAAGGAACCATGCTCGCCGCGCCCGCCCTCGTCAGAGATCACGCCGGCATCCAGCACCGGGCCGATCGGCCGCCAGGCCTCCTCGCCCTTTGCCCGCCAGAAGAACTGCAGGTCGTTATCGCGCACCTCGGCTGCCAGTTCGAGTGCTCCGTCCGGCACCGCCTCGCCGCTCTCCACGGGAAAGCTCATCCGGCCGTGCGGAAAATCGCCGGGGCAGGAGAAGATGGTGACGACCCGGCCGAGCCTCTCATGCAGCGTCACGACCAGCGCGTGGAACTTGTGGCGGTTGTAATAATGCGTCAGCCCGGCGACCTGCTGATAGGTGTCCGGTTGAAACGCCAGCACGGTCTCGGCGCGAAACCGGTGATCTTCCTGCCGTCGTGCCACCAGTGCCTGCTCGAACCACGAGCCAATGCTTTCGCGGCCATGAAGCCTCAGAACGCCCGGCTGCTCCGTCAGCGAAAAGATCCGCTCCGGCTCCGGCATGCGCAGCCACTGGAAATCCTCGGGCAGCACCGGCTGGTCGAAGCGATAGTCGATGCGCTCCGGAGGGTCCTGCCGCGCGGCATCCGTCGGCGCTGGCACCTCCACGCTCGGCACGGTGCCGCCATCGGCCAGATACAGCCAGTCGTCGCGCCATACGCATTTCTGCAGCGCCGTCTCGCGGCCCAGCGTGCAGCGGCGCTGCGGGGCAAGCGGCCGGCCGCAGAGATGGGTGTGATAGGCCTCGCCTTCCGGCGTCTCCACATATTGTCCGTGGCCCGCCCGCTGCAGCACGGCCTCCGGATGATCCTTGGAGGTGATCAGATGCATCGCGGGGTGCATCTCGTAAGGTCCCGCGATGGAGCGCGAGCGGGCCATGGTCACCGCATGGTCATAGCCCGTGCCACCCTCGGCGGTGGTCAGGTAGTACCAGCCGTTGCGCTTGAAGAGATGCGGGCCTTCCACCAGCCCGAGCGGGCTTCCGGCAAAGATGTTGCGGATCGGACCGACGAGGCGTTTCGTCGCCGGATCCCATTCCTGCAGCAGGATGCCGTCGAAGGCGGGGCTCTTCGGCGAACCGCCATAGCTTTCGGTGCGGTGGTTCCACTGCATGTTGACGAACCATTTGCGCCCGTCATCGTCATGGAACAGCGAAGGGTCAAAGCCCGAGGAATTGACATAGACCGGATCGGACCAGTCCGCCGCGATGCTCGGCGCGGTCACGATGTAATTATGCGCATCCTTGAAGTTGCCGTCATAGCGTTTCACGTCGGTATAGACGAGCCAGAACTGCCCGTCGGCATGGGACAGGCACGGAGCCCAGATGCCGCAGCTGTCGGGATTGCCGCGCATGTCGAGCTGCGCCTTGCGCTCCAGCGGCCGGCGCACCAGCCGCCAGTTCACCAGATCGCGCGAATGGTGGATCTGCACGCCCGGATACCATTCGAAGGTGGAGGTGGCGATATAATAATCCTCGCCGACACGGCAGATGGAGGGATCGGGGTTGAACCCCGGCAGGATCGGGTTGCGGATCATCGGATTGTCCTGTGCGGGAACATGGGCTGGCCAGTGCATTGGTTCGTCCAGCCGGTCGCGCCCTGTCCCTCAGGCACGACCGGCTGCCCCCCCTCAGCGCAGAAGCGCGCGAGCTTCTTCGATGCCGAGTGCCGCCGGCTGGGTGCAGGTGGTCACCATGTCGATGAAACGCCCCTCCTCCCCCGATTTGAGGATCCCGGTCATCACATCGATGCCATGCAGCGTCCTGTCGAGTGAGCATCGCGGATCGCGCCCGTCAATGAGCGCCATGGCCATGTCGGCAAGGCCTGCGGTGCGATAGTTGGCGCGCGGCCCGCGCGGGCTTTCCTGGTTCGCCTTGCCGAACGGATGATCCCATTCCTCCAGCGGCTGGATATCGGTGTTGCGGCCGGAGGCCTCCACCTTGCCGCCGAAAAAATTCGGATCCGGCACGAAGATCGAGCCTTCGGTGCCGTAAAGCTCCATATTGGCATGGCGGTGCGACCAGACATCCCAGCTTGCCGACAGTGTGATGGTGGCGCCGCTCACGAATTCCAGCAGGGCATGGATCGTGGTCGGCGTCTCGACCGGGATCACGGTGCCGGCCAGCGGCTGGCTCGTCACGGTGCGGGTCGGGTTCGCCATCGAGGTAAGCGCCCCCACCCGCTTCACCGGCCCGACGAGGTTGATGAGGTTTGCGATGTAATAGGGCCCGAGGTCGAGGATCGGCCCGCCGCCGGCCAGGAAGAAGAAGCCGGGGTTCGGATGCCACATTTCCATGCCGGGGCTCATCACATGGCAGGTGCCCGACGTGATGCGGCCAACGCCGCCTTCATCGATATATTTGCGGGCCAGCTGGTGCGAGCCGCCGAGGAAGGTGTCTGGCGCGCAGCCCACCGCCAGCCCCTTCGCCTGGGCGAGCGCCTTGAGTTCCTCGCCCTCCTCCAGCGACAGCACCAGCGGCTTTTCCGAATAGACATGCTTGCCCGCTTCAAGAATCGCCTTGGAAACGGAAAAATGCGAGGCGGGGATCGTCAGGTTGACGATCACGTCCAGCGCGTCATTGGCGAGCAGGTCCTCGATGGACTGGGCCGCCACGCCGTATTCCTCGGCGCGCAGTTCGGCCGCGCTGCGGTTCAGGTCCGCGCAGGCCAGGATCTTGAGCCCCTTGAACAGGGGCGCAAGCGAGAAGTAGGTGGTCGAGATATTGCCGCATCCGATGATGCCGACGCCAAGTTCCTTCGCCATGGGGCGCTCCGCAAATAATCAGGGGTCAGTAGGTTTCGAAGGAGGCGATCGAACGGGCAATCAGCCGGTCGACGTCCTTCGGATTGTCGTGCTCCAGCACGAAATGCTTGGCAGAGGTCTTGCGCAGCGCGGCGATCAGGTCCTTCCACGGCACCGTGCCATGGCCGAGATCGGCCCAGCCATCCTCGTCGGCATTTTCTCCGGGTGCCGCAATATCCTTCACATGCACGGCCGTGATGCGTTTGCCATAGCTTTCGATCCAAGCGAAGGGATCGGCCTTGCCGCGCACCACCCAGGCAATGTCGGCTTCCCAGGCCAGGTCCGGCCCGCCGGCCAGGATCTGTTCCTGCGGCGTCGAGCCATCGTCCAGCGTCTTGAATTCGAAATCATGGTTGTGCCAGCCGAACACATAGCCGGCATCCCGATAGCGCTTGCCCACCTCCTGCAGGCGCTGGCCGAAGGCGAACCAGCCCGCCGCATCGGATGGCCGAAGGTCCGGCAGAAGATAGGGGCAATAAATGGCTTCCATGCCGAGCGTCTTGGCAATCGCCAGCGCCTGTTCCGGCTGCTTCTCAAGAAGGTCGAGGCCGAAATGGCCGGTCGGCATGGTCAGGCCCGCCGCATCGAGATCGGCCCGGAGCGCCTTCAGCGCTGCGTCGTCCATCGTGCCATAGATGCCGCCATAGCCTTCGACCTGCGTGTAGCCGGCCTGCGAGAGCTTTGTCAGCGTCTCCGACAGCGGCGGAAAATTGCGGGCGCTGTAAAGCTGGAAGCCAAGTTCGGTCATGTCATCCTCCCGGGCCCTGATGGCCCCTGCTGGGTCAAGAACACTCAGCCTGCCGTGGTGCAGGACTGCAGATCGTACATCCGGAACGACGGTTCGCCGTCGCTGTCGGACGAAGGGATAAAGGTGATGCGGCGGCTTTCGCCCGCAGCCAGATCGAAGGCATTGTCGGAGAAGCGGCCGGGCGTATCGCTCTCCACCATCACGTAAAGGCCGAGGCCCGCACTTTCGACGGTGATATCATAGCCGCCGAGCGGTGCCGGCGAGACGCTGAGCCCGAGGCCCGCCGGCTTCAGCGGCAGTGCCTTGTAGCTGCCATGCACGTAATGGCCGCTGCCGCCCATGCCGTTGCCGGCAGTGAAGTGCCAGGCCAGCAACGTGTTGGCCGGCAGGCTGGCGGCATCGATCACCGCCGCCACCACGGCGGCATCCGGCGGGCAGACCAGATCGACCGTCTCTACCGTTTGCCGTTCACCGGAGAGCGTCAGATGCTGGATGTTGAGCGTCAGCGCCACATCCGAGAGCGTATCGTTCACCGCCGAAAAGCGGATCTCGCTGCCATCCTGCGAGGGAATGGCGGACACAGTCACCGGCTGGAAGAAGCGCCGGGCCAGATAATGCAGCACCTTCCAGCCGCCGCCATAATCGAGGCTGGACCAGGAGGCGACCGGCCATGTGTCGTTCAGCTGCCAGTAGAGCGTGCCCATGCAGTGGGGCTTCAGCGAGCGCCAGTAATCCACCGCCGTGCGGATGGCGAGCGCCTGCTGCACCTGGCTGAGATAGACGAAGTTCGCGAAGCCTTCCGGAAAGCGGAAATAGCGGAACATGGTCGCGGCGATGCGTTCGTTGCCGCCGACATTCTTCTGGTGCAGCTCCATCACCGGCGAGGCGATGTTCATGTCCGCTTCCGCCGCATAGCTGCGGATCACCGGCAGCGAGGTGTAGGACTGGAAGCCGAATTCCGAGCAGAAACGCGGCCTGACCTTGCGGTAATCCTCGAACGGCTTGTTCTCGTGCCAGACGGACCAGTAGTGCATGTCGCCGGACCCGTCGGCATGCCAGGCGTCGCCGTAATCCATGTAACCGGAGGCCGGGCTTGAGGGCCACCAGATCGCCTCCGGCGCCGCCGCCTTCATCGCCTGCTCGATCGTGCGGTTCAGCCGGTCGTAGGAAACGACGTAGCGGTCGCGGTTCTCGACCGATTCCTTGAACCAGGTCAGCGCGCCGACCAGTTCGTTGTCGCCGCACCAGAGCACGATCGCGGCATGCGAGGCGAGCCGGCGCACCTGATAATCCACCTCCGCCGCCACATTCTCGAGAAAATCCGGCGTCGAGGGATAAAGGTTGCAGGAGAACTGGAAATCCTGCCAGACCATCAGGCCGAATTCGTCGCAGAGATCGTAGAACCAGTCCGCCTCGTAGAAGCCGCCGCCCCAGACGCGGATCATGTTCATGTTGGCATCGACCGCCGATTGCAGGAGATCGCGGGTCTTCTCCACGCTCGTCAGCGAAAACAGCGCATCGGCCGGAATCCAGTTGGCGCCGCGGCAGAAGATCTCGCGCCCGTTGATGGACAGCGCAAAACGGCTGCCGGCCGCATCCGGATTGGTCAGCAGTTCCGCGGTGCGCAGGCCGATCTTGCGTGTCACCGTTTCGTCGGGAAGCGAGACGGTCAGCGTATACAGCGCCTGCTCGCCGCTGCCGGCCGGCCACCAGAGGCGCGGCTCGTCGATCTCGAAGCGATAGGCCACCTGTGTTTCGCCGGCCTTCACCCCGCAGTCCAGCCGCACCCGCTCCTGACCGAGCGACAGCACAACCGGCACGACGCCGGGGGCTTCGGCAAACAGCGTGACGGTGACCGCCACCTCGACCCGGTCCGCATGATGGGTCTGGCGCGTGGTGACATGCTCGATGCGCGCCGCCTCCAGTTTTCTGAGCGCAATCGTGCCGTAAAGGCCAAGCGGCGCGAGTGCGATGTTCCAGTCCCAGCCGAAATGGCATTGCGGCTTGCGCAGCATGTTGCCGTTCGGGATCGGCGAATTGCCGCTGTGGTAGGGAATATAGAAGGGCTGGCGCGCCTGCCGCGCCGCCCCTTCGCGGATGCTGGAATGGAAGAGGATGCGGATGCGGTTGTCGCCGCGCTTCAGGTAAGCACCAACCGACGGACGATACCGGCGGAAGCAATTGTCAGCCTCCAGCACCACCTGCCCGTTGATCTCCACCGTCGCCACGGTGTCGAGATCGGTGATGTCGAGATACCAGTCGCCCTCGGCATCCTCCAGCACGAAATCCTGCTCGATCTGCCAGTCCCGAGCCGCCACCCAGCCGAGGTCGGTTTCGTTGCGACCGACATAGGGGTCGGGAATGAGGCCGGCATTGCGCAGTGCCGTGTGCACGTCGCCCGGAACGGGCATCAGGGCCTGGGTCTCCTCATCGAGGGATGACAGCCGCCAGGTGCCGGCGAGATCAAGGGTGGTCATGATGTCCGTCCTGTTTCAGCCATGAAAGGAAAGCCCCTCCGGCTGCCGAACTGGGGGCCGAGCCGCGGACCTCGGCCCGCCCTTCGGACCCAGCCACGCAGATGGAGAGGATCCGCGGCACCGACGCGCCATCATCAGCGCAGGGGTGGCGCGGCCAGGTTCGTCCCTCCCCCGTGTGGGGAGGGATTGGGAAGGGAACGTTTCCTGCGACCGACATCATCAGATACGGTCTTCGGTTTCCGCGTCGAACAGCGAGGCAAGGCCCATGTCGAAGCTCATGCGCACCCGGGCGCCGGGCGCATAGCGGCGGGCGCCGCCGATGCGCACCGACATGGTATGGCCGGCATGTTTCAGCCAGAGAAGATTGTCGGCTCCCATCGGTTCCTCGATGTCGACCGTCGCCTCGTGCAGTTCCGGTGAATTGACATCGCTATCAATCATGATGTGTTCGGGACGCAGGCCGAGAACCACCTTGCGCCCCGGCGTCAACGGCTCGGCGGCGTCATAGGCGTCAAGGCCGAAGGTGACGCCATGCGTCGTGAACACCGGTCGGTCGCCGGCAAGAGCGATCTCGCCACGCAGGAAGTTCATCGAGGGCGAGCCGATGAAACCGGCGACGAACAGGTTTCTCGGCCGGTTGTAGATGACGATCGGATCATCGAGCTGCTGGATGACGCCGCTCTTCATGATGGCGATGCGGTCGGCCAGCGTCAGCGCCTCGATCTGGTCGTGCGTCACGTAGATCATCGTGTTCTTGAGGTTCTGGTGCAGGCGCTTGATTTCGACGCGCAGTTCGGAGCGCAGCTTGGCGTCGAGGTTGGACAGCGGCTCGTCGAACAGGAAGACATCCACGTCGCGCACCAGTGCGCGGCCGATCGCCACGCGCTGGCGCTGGCCGCCGGACAGCTCGGCGGGCTTGCGCTTCAGAAGCGGGCCGATCTGCAGGATCTCGGCGGCGCGCGCCACCCGCTTGTCGATCTCCGCCTGCGGCACCTTGGCCACCTGCAGGCCGAAGGAGAGGTTCTTCTCCACCGTCATCTGCGGATAGAGCGCATAGGACTGGAATACCATGCCGATGCCGCGGTCCTTCGGTTCCTCCCAGGTGACATTGCGGTCCTTGATGAAGATCTGGCCGTCGGTCGGCTCCAGGAGGCCGGCAATGCAGTTGAGGAGCGTCGACTTTCCGCAGCCCGACGAGCCGAGCAGCACCAGGAACTCGCCGTCGCGGATGTCGAGATTGAGATCCTTCAGAACGGTGACGGCGCCGAAGGAAAGCGAAAGTTCACGAATGGAAACGCTGGTTGCCATGGGCTCAACCCTTTACTGCGCCGGCGGCGATGCCGCGGACGAACAATCTGCCGGAGACGAAATAGACGATCAGGGGCACGGCGCCGGTCAGCAGGGTCGCGGCCATGTTGACATTGTATTCCTTCACGCCCTGCACCGAGTTGACGATGTTGTTGAGCTGCACCGTCATCGGATAGGTGTCGGGCCGGGTGAAGACGACGCCGAACAGGAAGTCGTTCCAGATGCCGGTAACCTGCAGGATCATCGCCACCACGAAGATCGGCAGCGCCATCGGCAGCATGATGCGGAAATAGATCTGCCAGAAGCCGGCGCCATCGATGCGTGCCGCCTTGAACAGCTCTTCCGGCAGCGAGGTGAAATAGTTGCGGAACAACAGCGTCAGGATCGGCATGCCGAAGATGGTGTGCACGATGACGAGGCCGGTCAGGGTGCCGTAGACGCCGAGCTCGCGCAGCACGATGACGATCGGGTAGATCATCACCTGATAGGGAATGAAGGCACCGACGATCAGGATGGAGAAGAAGACGTCGGCCCCCTTGAAGCGCCAGTTGGCAAGCGCATAGCCGCTGACGGAAGCAACCGCGATCGATACCACCACGGACGGCAAGAGGATGCGCACCGAATTCCAGAAGCCGCGCGAAAGGCCGTCGCAGTTCAATCCGGTGCAGGCGGTCGCCCAGGCCTTCACCCAGGGTTCGAAGGTGATCTCCACCGGCGGCGAGAAGATGTTGCCGAGGCGGATCTCCGGCATGCCCTTCAGCGAGGTGACGACCATCACGTAAAGCGGCAGGAGATAATAGAGGGCCGCCACGATCAGCGTGCCGTAGAGGATGATGTTGCGCCGCGAGAGCGCCTTGCGGGGCTTTTTGCCGCGCGGGCCGGCCACCTGCCCCGACACGGAATCGAAGCTGGCGGCGGCGTTGAGAGAGCTGACATTAGCCACGCTTCTTCCCTCCGAATTCGAGATAGGCCCAGGGGATGACGATGATGGCGACCGTGATCAGCATCATGGTGGAGGCGGCAAAGCCCTGCCCCAGGTTCTGCGCCTGGAACATGTAGTCGTAGACATATTTCGCCGGCACTTCCGAGGCGATGCCCGGCCCGCCGCTGGTCTGCGCCACCACGAGGTCGTAGACCTTCACGATGCTGCTCGCGATCAGCACCAGCGTGGTGATGAAAACCGGCCGCATCATCGGGATGATGATGAAGATATAGGTGCGCCACATCGGGATGCCGTCGACGCGCGCGGCCTTCCAGATGTCCTCGTCGATGCCGCGAAGCCCTGCCAGCATCAGGCACATCACAAGGCCCGTGCCCTGCCACAGCCCGGCGATCAGGATGCCGTAGATGACGATGTCGGCATTGTAGAGCGGATCGAACTGGAAGCTCGTGAAGCCGAGGCTGCGCACGATGAACTGCACGCCGTATTCCGGATTGAGCACCCACTGCCACACCAGCCCCGTCACGATGAAGGACAGCGCGAAGGGATAGAGAAAGATGGTGCGGAAGGTGTTTTCGAACCGGATCTTCTGGTCCATCAGCGCAGCCAGCACGAAGCCGATGACGAGACTGAAAATCAGCGAGAGAATGCCGTAGATGGCAAGATTCTGGATCGAGATGATCCAGCGCGGCGCATCCCACAGACGCTCATACTGCTCGAGCCCGACGAATTTCAGCCGGGGCAGCAGCTTGGAATTGGTGAAGGAATAGACAACCGTCCAGACCGTGCCGCCGAGAAACACGACGAGTGCCACCAGCATCATCGGGATCAGCGCGATCTTGGAGTTCAGGTTGCGGAAAAGCTGGTTTGGTCGCCCAGCCGGCGCGTCGGACCTCATGCTGCATCATCCTCCTCAAGGACCGCCAGGATTGCCTGCGGGATCCGGTTCGCGCCAGCCTTCGCTTCGGCCGGGCGGTCCGGGATGCATGGCGACGGGTGCGGCGCGGGAGGACAAGGCTTCACCGTCATCGCGTCCGCTCCCGGCCGCCATGCATTCTTTCAATCCCGAGACGGGCATGGATGAACGGCCGCCGCACCCGAAGGCCGAGGCGGCCGCATCACCGGGCGGGGATCAGTCCGCCGCGGCGATGATCTCGGCGAAGCGCTTCTGCGCGGCCTCCGCCGTCATCGACGGATTGGCGAAGAACTGCGAGAACAGGTCTTCCTTCTGCTTCTGCGTATCGGGCGACAACAGCTGGTCGGTGCTGGAGAGAATGTTGCCCTTGGCCAGAACCTCGAGGCCCTTCTTCATGCAGTCATTGGCCGCCGACAGATCGACGTCGCCCCGGATCGGCAGCGAACCCTTCTTCAGGTTGAAGGCCACCTGGACCTTGGGATCGACAATGGTCTCAGCCAGAACGTCCTGCGCCTTCGACTTTGCCGCGTCCTTCAGCTTGGGGAAGTAGAAGGCATCACCACCTGCGGTCAGATACTGGTTGAGGCCAAGGCCCGGAAGGCAGGTATAGTCCGTTCCGGCCTTCTGGCCGGCCAGCTGGAATTCGCCCTGGGCCCAGTCACCCATGATCTGGCCGGCCGCCTTGCCGGTGATCACCATGTTGGTGGCCTGGTTCCAGTCCTGCACATTGGTGCCCTGCGCCATCTTGCGGGCATCGTCGGCCGCCTTGAAGATCTTCGCGACCTCCGGACCGGCCGCCGCCTTGGCGTCCTTGTCCTTGAAGACCTTCATGTAGAGATCCTTGCCGCCCAGCGAAATGATGAGCGTATCGAAGGCGCCGGTCGCCTGCCAGGGCTGGCCACCGATGGCCAGAGGCTGGATGCCGGCCTTCTGCAGCGCCGGACCGGCCGCCACGAACTCGTTCCAGTTCTTCGGCACGTCGACGCCCGCCTTCTTGAAGGCGGCATTGGAGAGCCACAGCCACTGCCACGAATGAATGTTGACAGGCGCGCAATAAATCTTGCCGTCGATCGTGCAGCTGTCGAGCAGGCTGGCAGGCTTGATGATCTCCTTCCACTTGCCCTTGGCGGCCACGTCGCTCAGATCGCGCATCAGGCCGGCCTCGACGAGTTCCTGCGCCTGGCGGCCGTGGTTGAACTGGGTGGCGCCCATCGGGTCGCCGCCGGTGATGCGGCTGATCATGATCGGACGGGCCGTACCGCCGGACCCGGCGATCGCGCCGTCGACCCACTTGTTGCCGGTGGCGTCGAAGGCCTTGGCGAGCTCCTTCACGGCGGCTGCTTCGCCACCGGAGGTCCACCAATGGGTGACTTCGAGGTCCGCCGCACCCGCATGAGCCGCGGGGATCAGGGCACTGGCCACGAGAATGGCTTTCAATGCACGCATATTCATGAGTCTCCTCCCTCACTGAAACGTTGCCGTAAAAAAACCTATGCGAATATCGGATTGGGTGCAACCGGGCTTCTTCGAAATTTTCCTGATACGTTCAATTTTCAATCCATGATTGAATTACGCTGCTCCGCGAGATCCCCATCATCGGCCGGAACAAGCATTAGAAAACACTGCTATTTTCCAGATATCAGCCTCAAAGGCCGTCATATTCGTTTCGCAACTGCATAATCTTTCCCGCGCCTGCGTTGCACAATCAAAAGGGGCATAAAATTCAAATCTCCTGAAATTTCTCCTCGACAATTCTCCTGCAACGTTACAGTTTTATGTTCTGGCAGAGGCCTTTGCGGGAGGAGGCGCTCGTTTCCAGGCGGCAGGAAGACGGTTATAGTCCGTCGCTTGAACGAGTGGATGCGCATGGACGACAGCAATATTTCGAAGAATCTCGGCCGCCCCCAATCCGGGCAAAAGTCCGGACAGCCGTCGGGAACCGTCTCGGGCAATGCCCGGCCGACCCTGAAGACAATCGCCTACATGACCGGTCTCGGCATCACCACCGTGTCACGGGCGCTGAAGGATGCGCCGGATATCGGCGTTGACACCAAGGAACGCGTCCGCCTTGTCGCCGCCCAGCTCGGCTACCAGCCGAACCGCGCGGGTGTGCGCCTGCGCACCGGCAAGACCAATGTGATTGCGTTGGTGCTGAGTATCGAGGAGGAGCTGATGGGCTTCACCAGCCAGATGATGTTCGGTATTTCCGAAGTGCTGGCCGGCACGCAGTATCATCTGGTGCTGACGCCGCACGTGCACCAGAAGGATCCGATGGCACCGGTGCGCTACATTCTCGATACCGGCTCCGCCGACGGAATGATCATCTCCCGGACGCTGCCGGACGATCCGCGCGTGGCGCTGATGACGGAGCGGAACTTTCCATTTGCCACCCATGGCCGCACCGACATGGGGATTTCCCACCCCTTCCACGATTTCGACAACGAAGCCTATGCCTTCCAGGCGGTGGAACGGCTGGCGGCACGCGGACGCCGGCGCATCGCGCTTCTGGCGCCGCCGGCCAAGCTCTCTTACTACCTGCATACCCGCATCGGCTTCGAACGGGGGCTTGCGACCTTCGGCGTGACGGAAGCCGCCATGGGTCGCGTCACCAGCGAGGCGCCGCTGGATGATATCCGCATGCAGATGCAGGCGCTGATGCAGTCGGCGGAACCGCCGGATGGCATCATCTCGATCAGCGGCAGCGCCACCATCTCGCTCGTCGCCGGGCTGGAGGCCGCCGGCAAACGGCTGGGCCACGAGGTGGACCTGGTCTCGAAGCAGTCGGCGGACCTTCTCAACTGGATCCGTCCCGAGATCTATACCATCAACGAGAATATCCGCCATGCGGGACGCGAGCTCGCCAAGGCGGTGATTGCCCGCATTGATGGCGTCGCGCCGGAACTGTTGCAGAGCATCAGCGGCCCTGTCTGGTCAGCCATGTCCCCGCACGACTGACGGCAAGGTCAGCTCGTGCCGAACGATCACGTGACAGGCCAGATCGGAACTGCCGGTCATCGGTCGGATCAGTGGCGCTCGAAGGCAGCCGGGTCGATGCCGAGCGTCACGAGATCGCGACGGGCAGGCTTGCGACCAGCCTCGACGGCGGCGGAAGCGGCGGCGGCAGCACCGAAAACAGCGATGGCACGACCGAGGAAACCACCGCGCATCCTGTTGATTGTCGTAGACATGTTCATCTCCTTCTGTCTGTCCGAAATATGGGAGTGAGGACATATTTCGGCAACGCACAAGAGAGGATGGGAGCCATGCAACCTTCGCATGCGAAACGACATCAGCCTTATCATTTGGTAAAGACTCGTCCCTTGTCGCAGCGCCGATCTTGTCGCACAGTCTGCCCGCCGGGATCGCCGGCATCAAAAGACCAGTCCGGCGGGCAGCACAGGAAATACCATGACCACGCTTTACGGCATCAAGAACTGCGACACGATGAAGAAGGCCCGCAGCTGGCTGGAGGAGAAGGGGATCGCGTACCGCTTCCACGACTACAAGGTGGACGGCATCGACCGCGCGCATCTGGAAGCCTGGACGAAGGCCAGAGGCTGGGAAACCGTTCTGAACCGGGCCGGCACCACCTTCCGCAAGCTCTCCGAGCCGGAGAAGGCCGATCTTTCCGCCAACAAGGCGATCGGCCTGATGCTCGCGCAGCCCTCGCTGATCAAGCGCCCCGTGCTGGAGCGTGACGGCGAGATCACCATCGGCTTCAAGCCGGAGATCTACGAAAGCCTGTTTGCCCGCTGATGCGGCCCCGGAATCCTCAATGTCGAAAACAACCCGCGCCACCCAGACGCTTGCCAAGGCCGGCATCGCCTTTAGCGTCCATACCTATGACTATGATCCCAATGCCGAACGGATCGGCCTGCAGGCGGCGGAAGCCATCGGCGAAGCGCCGCATCGGGTGCTGAAGACGCTGATGGTCGAGGTGGACGGCAAGCCGGCCTGCGTCGTCGTGCCCTCGGATCGCGAGGTGTCGATGAAGAAGCTGGCCGCCGCCTTCGGTGGAAAATCGGCGGCGATGATGAAGCCGGCTGCGGCCGAGAAGGCCACCGGCTATGTGGTCGGCGGCATCAGCCCGTTCGGCCAGAAGAAGCAGGTGCCGACCGCCATCGAGGAGACTGCGATGGCGCAGGCGCTCGTCTACATGAACGGCGGCCAGCGCGGGCTGCAGGTGCGCCTGTCGCCCGCCGATGCGCGCGCCGTGCTGAGCGCCATCGTCGCGCCGGTTGTTGCGGACACCTGATCGCCGGACTATGTCTGTCAGACATTGAACGTCCACAAGACAGGTGTTGCGCCCCATGACGATCCATTCCGTCCTCGCCCCCTCCGTCGATCCGGTGAAACTCGATAAGCTGGCGGAGGTGGCCGTCAAGGTCGGCCTGCAGCTGAAGGCGAACCAGGATCTCGTCATCACCGCCCCGATTGCCGCGCTTCCGCTGGTGCGCGAGATCACCAAGCATGCCTACATGGCCGGCGCCGGCCTCGTCTCGACCTTCTATTCCGACGAGGAAACGACGCTGGCGCGCTACCGCCATGCGCCTGACGCAAGCTTCGACCGCGCCGCGAACTGGCTCTATGACGGCATGGCAAAGGCTTATGAGGGCGGTGCCGCGCGTCTGGCGATTTCCGGCGACAATCCGATGATGCTCGCCAACGAGGACCCGCAGAAGGTGGCGCGCGCCAACAAGGCCAATTCGATCGCCTACAAGCCGGCGCTGGAAAAGATCTCCAACTTCGACATCAACTGGCACATCTGCTCCTATCCCAACCCGTCCTGGGCGCGGCAGGTCTTCCCGGATCTGCCGGAAGAGGAAGCCGTGCACAAGCTGGCCGAAGCGATCTTCTCCGCATCGCGCATCAACACGCCGGACCCGATCGCCGCCTGGGCCGAGCACAATGCCAACCTGAAAAAACGCTCGAGCTGGCTGAATAGCGAGCGCTTTGCCGCCCTGCATTTCTCCGGCCCCGGCACCGATCTGACGGTCGGCCTGGCCGATGGGCACGAATGGCATGGCGGCGCCTCCACCGCCAAGAACGGCATTACCTGCAATCCGAACATCCCGACCGAAGAGGTCTTCACCACGCCGCATGCGCTGAATGTGGAAGGCACCGTGTCCTCCACCAAGCCGCTGTCGCACCAGGGCACGCTGATCGACAATATCCAGGTGCGCTTCGAGGCGGGCCGCATCGTGGAGGCGAAGGCCTCGAAGGGCGAGGCCGTACTGAACAAGGTGCTGGATACCGATGAAGGCGCACGCCGCCTTGGCGAGGTGGCGCTGGTGCCGCATTCCTCGCCGATCTCAGCCTCCGGCATCCTGTTCTACAACACGCTGTTCGACGAGAACGCCTCCTGCCACATCGCACTCGGCCAGTGCTATTCGAAGTGCTTCCTCAATGGCGCCTCGCTGTCGCAGGATCAGATCAGGGCGCAGGGCGGCAATTCCTCGCTGATCCATATCGACTGGATGATCGGTTCCGGACAGGTCGATATCGACGGCATTCGCGCCGACGGCAGCCGCGTGCCGGTGATGCGCCAGGGCGAATGGGCCTGACGCACCGGCTTTTCTGATCCCTGCCCTGCCGCGGAGGAGCGGCGGGGCATTCATTCCCCACCCCATCCTACCGCGTCGATGCCGGCCTCGCCCGAGATCCCGGCCGCGGTAACAGACCTTCGGAGGATCACATGCTGCGTTTCGGAATTCTCTCCACCGCCCGCATCGGCCAGCAGGCCGTCATACCGGCCATCCAGGATGCGGAGAACGCCGTCGTTACCGCCATTGCCAGCCGCGACGAGGCCCGCGCCCGCGCGATGGCCGACCGCTTTTCCGTGCCCCACGCCTTCGGCTCCTACGAGGCGATGCTCGCCTCCGACCTGATCGATGCGGTCTATATCCCGCTGCCCACCAGCCAGCATGTGGAATGGACGGTGAAGGCGGCGGATGCCGGCAAGCATGTGCTCTGCGAAAAGCCGATTGCCCTGAAGGCCGACGAGATCGACCAGCTGATCGCCGCGCGCGACCGCAATGAGGTGCTGATCGCCGAAGCCTTCATGATCACCTATGCGCCGGTCTGGCTGAAAGTGCGCGAGCTTCTCGCCAACGGCGCCATCGGCCGGCTGCGCCATGTGCAGGGCGCCTTCAGCTATTTCAACCGCGACGCCTCCAACATGCGCAACATTCCCGAACTCGGCGGCGGCGGCCTGCCGGATATCGGCGTCTACCCCACCATGGCGACCCGCTTCTCGACGGCCAAGGAACCGCTGCGCGTGCAGGCCACCACCGAGCGCGACCGGGATTTCGGCACCGACATCTATTCGAGCGTGAAGGCCGATTTCGGCGATTTCGACCTCACCTTCTACATCGCCACCCAGCTTGCCGCCCGCCAGGTCATGGTCTTCCACGGCACGGACGGCTTCATCGAGGTGAAATCGCCCTTCAATGCCGACCGCTACGGCGCCGAGGAAGTGGAACTGACGGACCAGAAGCATGGCCGTTCGGAAATCTTCCGCTTCCCCGACAGCCGCCAGTACAAGCGCCAGGCCGAAGCCTTCGCCACCCGCGCGCTCGGCGGCGAGGCGGAGGTCGTGTCGCTCGAAAGCTCGCGCCTCAACCAGCGCTTCATCGATGCGGTCTATCGCGCCAGCGACAAGGACGGCTGGGAAACGGTCTGAGCCACAAGGCCCAACGCCGCGCGACAGCCTCCGGCAAACCGATCAAGAAGCATAAAACGCCGGCGCGACGGGACCCGTCCGCCGGCGTTTTACGCTTTGTTGACCATGACCAGTCTAGGTTTCGCCCACTGGACCTGCCGATCCCGAGATCGGCACGCCGCCGGACATGAGGTTGCCGGATGCCACACGGGGACCCATCGTGACCAGATCGACCTTTGCCGCCCTGGCGGCCCGCGCCACCGTAACACCCTCCGGCCCGTTTACCCGCTTCCTGCCGGCGCTGAGCGTCTATGCCGCCGTGACGATCACCGGCATCCTGCTGCTCGTGCTGCCGAAGGCCGGCGATTATGTCGGCCCGCATGACGGCGACACGCTGCGCCTCGTGCAGCTGCGCGATTTTCTCGCCGGCCAGGGCTGGTTCGACCTCACGCAATACCGCCTCGGCGCGGAGGGGGGCACGATCCTCGGCCTGTCGCGTCTGATCGACCTGCCGCTTGCCGGGCTGATCCGGCTGTTTGCCGCGGTCGGACACCCGCCCCTTGCGGCGGAAGCACTGGCGCTGACGGTCTGGCCGCTTGCCATCGCCACGCTGTTCATTGCGGCGGCCGGTTTCGGCGGACGCCAGCTGGCCGGCATGATCGGCATGCATGTGGCTTTCGGCCTGGCCAGCCTCCATGCCTTCACCTCGCTGCGCTTCTATCCGGGCGGCATCGATGCGATCAACGTGGAACTGTTCCTGCTTCTCGCGGTGGCGGGCCTGCTGATCGAGCGCCGTCGCTCGGCCGCCGCGCATGCGCTGGCCGGCGCGCTGGCCGCGCTCTCGCTGGCAATCGGAACAGAAACCGCGCCGCTGGTTGCCGTTGCGGCACTCGGTGTGGCCGTCCAATGGGCCTGGCATGGCGAGGCCTTCGCCCGCGCCGCCCGTGCCTTCGGCCTCTCGCTGTGCCTCGCCGTCACCGCCGTCCTTTTCGCCACCGTGCCGCCCTCCGCCTATGGGGAGGTGAGCGGCAACGGCGCCTCGCTCGGCCTCTTTGCCCTTGCCGCCGCCTTCGGTGCCGGGCTTTCGCTGCTGACGCTGGCGGGCCGAGATCGCGCGCGCGGCCTTCGCCTGCGGCTGGCCGGCGGGCTTCTGCTCGCTCTTGCCGCCGCCAGCCTGCTGCTTGCGCCGCACGGCCTGGACGGCCTGCTGTCCGGAGCCGATCTGCGGGTCCCGGAACCCGGGCTGGCCGGGCCGGCCGAGACGCGCGCGATCCTGACGCAGATCCGCCTTGCCCCCGAAATTGCCGGCGGCTTCTATGCGGTCGGCCTGTTTGCCGTGGCCGTCTGCCTGTTCCGGATCCGCGATCGCCAGCAGGTGGAGGCCCACCTGCTGCTCGGCGCGCTGATCCTGACCGCCTGGCTGCTGACGCTTGCGACGGTCCGCTACGCCGCCTTCGCCAATGCATTGTCGATCCTGCCGCTCTCCTTCCTGATCACCGATCTGCGCCGGCTGTCGCAGGCGGAGCCGGAAAACATCAATGCCGGCTTTGCCTATACGCTGGCCGTGCTGGCCGCCGCGCCCATCGTCTGGATCTTCCTCGGCACCGTCAGCCAGAAGGGCATCGGCAATGCAATCACCGTTCCGGCGATGACGCACGCCGTGGCGCCGCTGTCGCCGGCCGGCACCTGCCGGGGCGCGGCCAGCACCGCGCTGCTCGCCCGCCTGTCGCCCCGCACGGTCGCAGCCCCCTCCGCCAGCGGACCGGATATCCTGCGCTTCACCCGCCACCGGGTCCTCTCGGTTTACGCTACGGCGGACACGGCCGGCGCATCGCTGCCCGTCGAGATCGGCCTTTCCCCGGAACGGCAGGCGCTCGACCTGCTGCACGGGGCAAACGTCGCGCTGCTCGCGCTCTGCCCGACGGACGCGCAAACCATTGCCGTGGCCCGTGCCTATCCCGAGGGTCTCTATGCCATGCTGCTGAGAGGGGAGGTGCCGAACGATCTCCGGCTGGTTGCGGCGCCGAAACCCGGCGATCTCGCGGTCTATGCGGTACGGCCCCAGTGACGACCAGGTCACGGCCAACCGCAGCAGCGCCCCGGAACGCCGGGGGCGATGCCTGTCGAACGTGTGTTACGCCGTCTGGCGACGACCGTCGAAAGCGAACACGGCGCCCATCAGCGCCATCACGCCGACATTGTAACCGGCAATCGCAATGCCGAGGCTGAGCAAGGACACCGGGCCGGCGGAGACGAGGGCTGCGCCGCCAAACACGAACAGGATCAGCGTCGCGACGAGCGCGAGCGACAGCACGGATCTCAGGGCGCCGGTGGCAAAGCCGATGCAGGTAGCCGTCAGAAAGAGCACGTTCGGTCTCCTTTTCATCCTCGCGTGACGGATCCACACTTAGACGCAAACTTGTAAAAGAGTCCGGTTCGAGGCCGGTTCGACCTTAAAAGATCGCTCCTAGCTTTAATGGGCCTTAAAGCGGATAGTTCGAATTGTCGTCATTGGTTTCTTGTAGCATCCCGGGAAAATGCAGGTTTGCGCCGCCCCAACGGGTGAAATACCCTATGAAATGCGCTAGATGAGCCTGATGAACACGCTCTTCTCCTCCGATCCCCCGACCAATCTGACAGAGCAAACTGTCTCGGAGCTTTCGGGTTCGATCAAACGCACGGTCGAAACCGCCTTCGATCACGTTCGCGTGCGGGGAGAGATTTCCGGCTATCGTGGGCCGCATTCCTCCGGCCACGCCTATTTTGCGTTGAAGGACGACAAGGCCCGCATCGATGCAGTGATCTGGAAGGGCAGCTTTTCCAGGCTGAAGTTCCGCCCGGAAGAGGGCATGGAGGTGATTGCCACCGGCAAGGTCACCACCTTCCCCGGTTCGTCGAAATACCAGATCGTCATCGAGACGCTGGAGCCGGCCGGCGCCGGCGCGCTGATGGCCCTCATCGAGGAGCGCAAGCGCAAGCTTGGCGCCGAAGGCCTGTTCGATCCGGCGCGCAAGCGGCCCCTGCCCTTCATGCCGCAGGTGATCGGCGTCGTCACCTCGCCGACCGGCGCCGTGATCCGCGACATTCTCCATCGCATCACGGACCGCTTTCCCGTGCATGTCATCGTCTGGCCGGTGAAAGTGCAGGGCGAAGGCTCGGGCGACGAGGTGGCGAATGCGATCCGCGGCTTCAATGCGCTCGATCCGCTGGGCCCCATCCGCCGGCCGGACGTGCTGATCGTGGCGCGCGGCGGCGGCAGCCTCGAGGATCTCTGGAGTTTCAACGACGAGGCGGTGGTGCGCGCCGCCGCCGCCAGCGCCATCCCGCTGATCTCGGCCGTCGGCCACGAGACGGACTGGACGCTGATCGATTACGCGGCGGATGTGCGTGCGCCCACGCCGACCGGAGCCGCCGAAATGGCCGTGCCGGTGAAGGCCGATCTCGATGCGCAACTGGCAAGCCTCGGCGCGCGCCTGCGCGGTGCCACCAGCCGCCAGATGGAGACGCGCCGGCAGAGCCTGCGCGGTCTGGTGCGGGCGCTCCCCTCGCTCGACCAGCTGCTTGCCCTTCCCCGCCGGCGCTTCGATGAGGCCGCCGCCGGTCTCGGCCGCGGGCTCGAACGCACCGCGATCGAAAAGCGCCGCAGTTTCGAACGCGCCGCCGCCGGCCTTCGCCTCGACCTTCTCGCAAACCGCCTCGCCGAGCGCCGCCGTCAGGTGGGCGACCAGATGCTGCGCATGGATCGCTGGCTGGAGCGCAGGCTGCTTGGCGAACGCGGCCGCATCGACCGCGCCGAGGCACGGCTGTCCGGCCTGCCGCAACGGCTTTCCGGCCAGATCGCCCGTGAAAGACTGCATCTTGCGGCCCTTGCCCGTCAGGCGGGCAGCGCGCTTGGCCATTCCCTCAGCCGCAGCCGCGCCGCGATTGCCGCGCAGGACCGCGTGCTGCAATCGCTCTCCTACAAGAACGTGCTGAAGCGCGGCTATGCGGTGATCCGCAGCGAGGATGGAACGCCGCTGACGCGGGCGGCGGAGGTGGCGACGGGTCAGGCCCTCTCCCTGCAGTTTGCCGATGGCGCCGTGTCCGCCACCGCAGGCGCTGCGACGGATGCCGTTCCGCCCGCCCCGGCATCGCCCCCCGCGCCCCGCAAGCGAACCACAAAACCGGCCCCCGAGAAGGGACCCGATCAGGGCAGCCTGTTCTAGAGCCTGTCCGAGCCAAAAGTGCGTCTGCGGTTTTGCGTCCGGACTGCATGAAAACAAAGAGATAGAGTATTTCAGGTGATCCGGTTTTCGCTGAAAAATACTCTAGCGCAGTGGCAACCCGGTCCAACGCATGGGCCCACTGCACCACCGCCTTGCCGTGTCCTTTCGGATTCCGACACGGTCCCGCCTTAAAACTGCAATCTGCCGGACCTATCCTCGCTGAGGACGATGGGGAGGAAGACCATGCGACTGGCATCCTACAATGTCGAAAACCTGTTCGACCGCGCCAAGGTGATGATGCTGGATACCTGGGCGGAGGGCAGCGAGGTGCTGCAGGCCTTTGCCGAGGCGAACGAGATTCTCGGCAAGCCGCAATATTCGCAGGCCGACAAGGACAAGCTGGCGGAACTTCTGATCGAACTCGGGCTGGAAAAGTCCGACGAGGCCGGTTTCGTGATCCTGCGGCGCAATCGCGGCGAACTGCTGAAGCGCCCGCGCACCGGCGGCCTGGAGATCACGGCAGAGGGCCGCGCCGACTGGGTCGGGTCGCTGGAACTCAAGGAGGCGCCGGTCGATCACGAATCCATGCTGAACACGGCCCGCGTCATGGAGGCGCTGAAGGCGGATGTGCTGGGCGTGGTGGAGGCGGAAAGCCGTCCGAGCCTGCTGGCCTTCAACGAGCAGATCCTGCCCTCCGTGGGCGGCACGCCCTTCGACCATGTGATGGTGATCGACGGCAATGACAGCCGCGGCATCGATGTCGGCATTCTCACCCGCGCCGCCTATCCGCTGGTGTCCATGGTGAGCCATGTCGACGATGTTGTCGGCGGCGAGCGGATCTTTTCGCGCGATTGCCCGGATTATACGCTTGCCACCCCGTCCGGTGCGCGGCTGCATGTGCTGGTCAACCACTTCAAGAGCAAGGGCTATGGTGATCCGCGCCGTTCCGATGCGCGCCGCAAGGAACAGGCCACCCGCGTCCACGCCATCGTGGAGGGCCTGATCGCGGCCGGAGAGACGCATGTGGCCGTGATCGGCGACCTCAACGACACGCCGGACAGCGATCCTCTGGCGCCGCTGATCGAGGGCGGCCTGCTGACCGACGCCTTCCATCATCCTGCCTTCGAGGATGGCGGCTATCCCGGCACCTATGGCAGTTGCACCGCCAACAACAAGATCGATTACCTGCTGCTGTCGAAGGCTCTGTTCGACAAGGTCACCGCCGGCGGCGTGATCCGTCTCGGCATGTGGCCCGGAACGCGTCCGAAGAAGTGGGACGTGCTAGCGAGCCTCACCGCCAAGGTCAACGCCGCCTCCGACCACGCGGCGATCTGGGTCGATCTCGATCTCGGGTGATGCATGCGGAGCAGAAGGGCCGGTGCGACGGAATTGAAAAGCGCGCCGATCATCGAGGATGAGACGCTCCCGATCATTGCCGCCCCTTACCCCTTCTCCTCGAACGCCGAGAGATAGCGGGACAGCAGCGCGTCCAGCGCCTCGAACTCCGCCGCCGTGAGCGCCGCCGTCAGGCGATGCTGGTTGGCCACATGCGCGGTCACAGCCCGGTCGATGGTGGCGAAGCCCTTGTCCGTCAGGCCGATCAGCACGCTGCGGCGGTCTTCCGGATGGGCGATGCGCTCCACCAGGCCCTGTTTCTCCAGTTGGTCGATGCGGTTGGTCATGGTGCCTGATGTCACCATGGTGGCGGCCAGCAGGTCGCCGGGGGAGAGACGGTGCGGGTGGCCGGCGCGGCGCAGCGTCGCCAGCACGTCGAAGCTGGCGCGGTTGAGGCCGTGGGCGGCCAGCTCCGCCTCGATTTCGCGCGACAGATGGGCATGCAGGCGGCCAAGCCGGCCAAGCAGGCCCATCGGGGCGACGTCGAGATCCGGGCGCTCGCGGTGCCACTGGTCGAGAATGCGGGTGACGTGATCCATGACGACACTAAGCCGCCAAATTATCTTGACGTCAAGATTTATCCGAATATCTTGACGTCAAGATAATTGGAGACCTGCCATGAGCCGCCTCACCGATACCGCGCTGACCGCGCTTGCCCCCGCCATCTGGGGCTCGACCTATATCGTCACCACCCAGCTTCTGCCGCCCGGCCTGCCGTTGACGGTGGCGGCGCTGCGCGCCCTGCCGGCCGGCTTGTGTCTGCTTCTCATCGTGCGCCGCCTTCCCTGGGGCGCCTGGTGGTGGAAGAGCTTTGTCCTCGGCGCGCTGAATTTCTCGCTGTTCTGGGCCTGCCTCTTCGTCTCGGCCTATCGGCTGCCGGGCGGGGTGGCCGCCACCGTCGGCGCCATCCAGCCGCTGATCGTCATCGCGCTTGCCCGCGTGGTGCTGGGCTCCCCGGTGAAACTCCTGTCGGTGCTGGGCGGTCTTGCCGGTATCGCGGGCGTGGCGCTTCTGGTGCTCTCGCCGCAGGCGGTGCTCGATCCGCTGGGTGTCGCGGCGGGGCTGGCCGGCGCCGTCTCCATGGCCTGCGGTACGGTGATGAGCCGGCGCTGGAAGCCGCCGGTCTCGCCGCTCACCTTTACCGCCTGGCAGCTGACGGCGGGCGGCCTGCTGCTTTTGCCCGCCGCGCTGTGGCTGGAACCCGGCCTGCCGGTGCCGACACTGCAGAACCTGATCGGCTTTGCCTATCTCGGCCTGATCGGCGCGGCGCTGACCTATCTGCTCTGGTTCCGCGGCCTTGCCCGGCTGGAACCGTCCGCCGTCGCCGCCCTCGGTTTCCTCAGCCCGCTGGTGGCCGTGCTGCTCGGCTGGAGCCTGCTTGGCCAGGCGCTGACCGCCCCGCAGATCACAGGCGTCGTCGTGGTGCTCGCCAGCGTCTGGATCAGCCAGCGCGCCCAGGCCGGCGCCAGCCGCTGACAGACCCGGATCACCTGCGGGCGAAGACGATGGCCGAAAACGTCCGCTCTTCGTCCGCATCGATGCTTTTGCCTCTCGCCAGCAGCGATAGAGTGCGGCTATCCTTTCAAGCCATGGAGAGCCAAAAATGTCCGATACCGCCCTTGTCGTCATCGACGTGCAGGAATCCTTCCGTCACCGCCCCTATTGGGACACGGCGGACCTGCCCCGCTATCTGGAGCGCCAGCAGGCGCTGATCGACGCCGCCACCGCCCGCGGCCTGCCGGTGATCCAGGTCTTCCATGTGGAGGAGAGCGGCCCCTTCAGCAAGGAAAGCGGCCATGTTCGCACGCTGGAGGGCCTGCGCATCGCTCCCACCCGCATCGTCGAGAAGCGCCGCCACTCCGCGCTGGTCGGCTCCGGCCTTGATGTCTGGCTGGTGCAGAACGGCATCCGCAACCTGATCATCTCCGGCATCCGCACGGAACAGTGCTGCGAAACCACCACCCGCCACGCCTCCGATCTCGGCTTCAAGGTCACCTACGTGGCCGAGGCAACGCTGACCTTCCCGATGACGGATGCCGAGGGCGTGACCCACACCCCGGCCGACATCCGCCGCCATACGGCCATGGTGCTGAAGGATCGCTTTGCCCGCATCGCCAGCGTGGAAGACGCACTCGGCGCCGACAGGCTCGCCGCATGACGACACCCGGCACCGCCCGCACCGTTCCCGTCATCATGGTGGTGCCGCCGCATTCGCTGCTGCTCGATATCGCAGGACCCATGGAGGTCCTGCGCTATGCCAACCAGCATCAGGACGCGCTGACCTTCGCCCTGCACTATGTCTCGCCGAAACCGAGCCAGGTGACCTCGATCGGCCTTGCGCTTTCCGGCCTCGAACCGCTGCCCGACGAACTGCCGGACAATGCGCTGCTCGTCGTCTCCGGCGCGACCTCCGCCGTGCCCGATCCGCAGGAAACCGCCGCCGAGCGCGCCGAACTGGCGCGCTGGATGCGCCGCGTCGTGCGGCCGGACACGCGGATCGCAAGCATCTGCTCGGGCGCGCTGCTTGTGGCGGAGGCCGGCCTGATGGAGGGGCGCGCCTGCACCACCCATGCCGATTGCATCGCCGACCTGCGCCGTCTCGCGCCGACCGCGACCGTGCTTGAAAACCGGCTCTACGTGGATGATGGCAGGATCCTCTCCAGCGCCGGCATTTCCACCGGCATCGACCTGATGCTGCATATCGTGGCCGAGATGACGTCTGCCCCCGTCGCGCTGGCCGCCGCGCGCAAGATGGTGATCTATCTGAGGCGCAACGGCAGCGACCCGCAGATCTCGCCCTGGCTCTCCGGCCGCAACCATGTCCATCCGGCAATCCATGCCGTGCAGGATGCGATCATGGCCGATCCCGCCGCAGACTGGTCCGTGGCGCGGCTTGCCGGCCTTGGCCATCTCAGCGAGCGGCACCTGTCGCGGCTGTTTCGCGAGCATACCGGCCTGTCGCTGATCGATTACGTCAACCTGATGCGGGTAACGCTGGCGCGTGACATCATCCGCCAGTCGCGGCTCGATCTCGAAAATGTCGCTGCCCGCACCGGCTTTGCCTCGGCGCGGCACCTGCGGCGCATCTGGCGAAAGCATTACGACCAGCCGCCGAGCCTGGCGCGCGAACATGTCGGCCGTTCATCCGCCTGATCCGTCCATCACGCAAATTGAATGGTCGAAGCCTGTCCGGGACGCTAGGGTCGCGCCATATCCGTCATCCCTTTTCCGACCCGGAGGTTTTCATGCACTTGCGCCCGCTCGGCCGCACCGGCCTTTCCATCGCCCCCGTCGTCTTCGGCGGCAATGTCTTCGGCTGGACGGCCGACGAGAACACCTCCTTTGCCCTGCTCGACCGCTTTTTCGAGGCGGGCTTCAACACGATCGACACGGCGGATGTCTATTCCCGCTGGGCGCCCGGCCACCAGGGCGGCGAATCCGAAACCATCATCGGCCGCTGGCTGAAGCGCGGCGGCGTGGCGCGCGACAAGGCCATCATCGTCACCAAGGTCGGCTCGGACATGGGCCAGGGCAAGGTGGACCTCTCGGCAAAATGGATCGAGAAGGCCGTCGAGGCTTCGCTCACGCGCCTCGGCACCGATTACATCGATCTCTACCTGTCCCACTGGCCGGACGCCGAAACGCCCTATGAGGAAACGCTCGCCGCCTTCGACCGGCTGAAACAGGCCGGCAAGATCCGCGCCATCGGCTGCTCCAATCTGGATACCGGCCAGCTTCGCGCCGCGCTCGATGCCGCGGCCACGGCCGGCCTGCCGCGCTATGATGTGCTGCAGCCCGAATACAATCTCTATACGCGCGACAAGTTCGAAGGGCCGCTGGCGGATCTCTGCATCGCCGAGGAGATCGGCGTGATCAGCTATTATGCGCTGGCCGCCGGCTTTCTCACCGGCAAGTACCGCAAGGCGGAGGATACGGAAGGTGTCGCCCGCTCCTACCGCGTCGGCAGCTATCTGGACGAGAAGGGTCACCGGGTTCTCGCCGCCCTCGATGCGGTTGCCGCCGAGACGGGCGCGAGCCTTGCCACCATCGCGATCGCCTGGGTGGCGGCGCGCCCCGGCATCACCGCGCCGATTGCCTCGGCCACCTCGCTGTCGCAGCTCGATGCGATGATCGCCGCCGGCTCGCTGAGGCTGACAGAAGCGCAGCTGCAGCGTCTGAACGAGGCCGGCGCATGAGTCTGATCATCCGTGAGGCCCGCGCCGGGGACGAGGCGGGCTGGCGCCGCCTCTGGGCCGCCTATGTCGACTTCTACCAGGTCGACATTTCCGAGGCGGTCACCGCCTCCACCTGGAGCAAGATCCTGAGCCCGGACAGCGCCCTCTTCCTGCGGGTGGCGGAGCGGGAGGGCCGGATTGTCGGTTTCGCACTCTGCCTCACCCATGAAGGCAGCTGGATTCTCGGCCGCGACTGCTATCTTGAGGATCTGTTCGTCGATGCCAGCGAACGGGGCAAGGGCGTCGGTCGCGCGCTGCTCGATGACCTCGTCGCCCTGTCGAAGGAGCACGGCTGGTCGCGCCTCTACTGGCACACCGCCGAAACCAACGTGACCGCGCGAAAACTCTACGATTCCTATGTCGCGTCCGACGGCCATCTGCGCTACCGGATCAATTTCTGAGCACGGCCCGCGCTGCCGCGGCCACGGCCGCGCGGCGTCTCATCCGCGATGGCGGAAGAAATCGACAAAGGCCCTGAGCGGCGGGCGCATCTGCCGCCGCGAGGGATAATAGATGTAGAAGCCGTCGAAGGGCGGGCACCAGTCCTTCAGCACGCGGATCAGTCGTCCCGCCGCGATATCCTCGTCCACGCGCCGGTCGAACAGGAAGGCAAGCCCGATACCGTCGAGGGCGGCGCGGCGCATCATACCCTGATCCGAGAGGATCAGCGGGCCGTTGACATCCACGATCAGCGGTTTGCCCTCCCGCTCCAGTTCCCAGCGATAGATGGCACCGCTTGAGAAGCGCCGGCGGATGCAGCGGTGCTGCATGAGATCGCGCGGATGCTCGGGCGCCGGCCGGGTGGCGAGATAGGCGGGCGAGCCGACGATTGCGCCCTGCCAGGGGCCGCTGGCCCGGACCGCGATCATATCCGCCTCCAGATGCTCGCCAAGCCTCAAGCCCGCATCGCGGCCACGTTCCACGATATCCTCGAAGCGATCCTCCGTGCGCAAGTCCAGCTCGATATCGGGATAGAGGGCCAGAAATTCGGAGAGGCGCGGCAGGATCAGCTCATCCGCCGCCAGCTGCGGCATGGTCAGCCGCAGTGGCCCGGCCGGCCGATCCCGCCCGTCGGCCAGCCCGTCCAGCACCGCGGAGATTTCGGACAAGGCCGGTCCGAGCGTCGCGATCAGCTGCCGGCCTTCCTCGGTCGGCGCGACGCTGCGGGTGGTGCGCTGCAACAGCCGGATGCCGAGGCTGTCCTCCAGCGCCGCGACGGCATGGCTGACGGCAGACGGCGCGATCGCCAGTTCCGCCGCCGCCTTGCGGAAGCTGCGATGTTCGGCGACGGCCGCGAGAACGGCGAGTTGGGAAAGCTGGGTCCGGTTCATTGTTCGAAATGATAGAACAGCCTGAGGCGATTTGCAGCCATTTTCGTTCCGATCGGTTCCCTCTAGAGTGCCTTCATGCCGGTGCCGGACCTTGCCGTCCGCGTCCGCCGCAACAGGTTTCAACAGCACAGCCGCATCAGGAGATCCTTTCATGCAAACCCGTTCTCTCGGTTCGCTCACCACCTCGGCGCTTGGCCTTGGCTGCATGGGCATGACGCATGCCTACAGCCCCTCGACAGACGAGGCTGCCTCGCTTGCCACGCTTGCCCGCGCCGTCGATCTCGGCGTCACCCTGTTCGATACGGCCGAGGTCTACGGCCCCTTCACCAATGAGGAACTGGTCGGCAAGGGCCTGAAGCCCTATCGCGACAGGGTTCTGATCGCCACCAAGTTCGGCTTCACCATCGGAGACGAGGCGAAGGCCGCCCGTCCCTCCGGCACCGACAGCCGGCCGGAGCATGTGCGGGCGGTCGCCGAAGCCTCGCTGAAGCGGCTCGGCGTCGAGGTGATCGATCTCTTCTACCAGCACCGCGTCGATCCGGACGTGCCGATCGAAGAGACTGTCGGCGCCATGGCCGATCTCGTGAAGGAAGGCAAGGTCAGGGCGCTTGGCCTGTCCGAAGCCAGCGCCGCAACGCTGCGGCGGGCGCATGCCGTGCATCCCATCGCCGCCATCCAGAGCGAATATTCGCTGTGGACGCGCGATCCGGAGGAAAACGGCGTTCTCGCCACCTGCCGCGACCTTGGCATCGGCTTCGTGCCCTTTTCGCCGCTCGGCCGCGGCGCGCTGACCGGCGCGCTGAAAAGCCTCGACGGCCTCGCCGACAACGACTTCCGCCGCGCCCTGCCGCGCTTCCAGGGCGAGAATTTTGACGCCAATGTCGCGCTCATCTCGCTGCTCGAACAGATGGCCGAGGCAAAGGGCGTCACTGCAGGCCAGCTGGCGCTGGCCTGGGTGCTGGCGCAGGGCGATTTCATCGTCCCGATCCCCGGCACCACCAAGATCGCCAACCTGGAGAAGAACGTCGCCGCTGCCGCGATCACGCTTTCGCCGGACGAGGTGAAGGAGCTGGGCGATCTTCTTTCCCCCGCCAAGGTGAAGGGCGCACGCTATCCGGAATCGATGGCGAAGATGGCAAACCGGTAGGGCCACCCCGTTCGCGCACGACTCTCCCCCTATGCCTGCGGGGCATCTTCCCCTCAAGGGGAGGAGATCGCATCGCGGCATCGCCTTCCCGCCCCATGACCGTCGCAATCGAAGAAAGCGCTTTGACCTCTCAGGGTAGCGACCGTCCCTAAAAACAAAAAGACCCCTCCCAACCCTCCCCACAAGGGGAGGGCCCTAACCCGGACGACCCGCCGAAGCCAATCGAAGCATGGGCGGGTGCCGTCTGCGGTCTCCCCCCTTGTGGTGGGGTGAGGAGCGGTTCGCGAAGCGAAGAAATCGATCCAGTGAATCGATTGCAGGGACGAACGCGGCAGCCAGAGGGAGTATCGCGTCGGCGCGCCAACAGCGACCGTCCGTAAAAACAAAAAGAACCCTCCCACCCCTCCCCACAAGGGGGA
>NZ_VJMG01000032.1 GCF_007004135.1 Affinirhizobium straminoryzae | reverse complement strand
CCCGCAATTGCGGGCAAACAGGATGAAACCCCAGGGCCGCTCGTCGCGATAAAACGCCTTTTCATCGGCGCTCAGCGTCTGGCCGGCGCAGCCGAGGATCATCGCTTTGGACTGGGTGTTGGCTTGGTTCATGGCTCTATTGTTCCCCTCGACGGCTGACTGATGGCTGAGACACCTTCATCATCCACGCATTCTTGCTCAAGAAAAACGGGGCACCAGGGCCCCGTTTCGATATCGTTCTCGCAGCTTCCCTCTGACGCCGCTGCGGCGATCAGCGGGCAATCAGGCAGGTCCCACCGGCTGCGCGATAGCTTTCGCAGAGCGCCGCCGCCTCGTCGCGCGACGCACCGGCGGCCACACGAACACGGAAGAAGGTGCCCTTGCCCGGCACGTCGGCGCGCGCGATGTCATGCGCCCGCCCGCCCAGCAGGCTCGCATATTTGGAAGACAGATTGCGGTAGGACTTCTGCGCATCCGCCTCGCTCGGCAGCGATGCGATCTGGATGTAGTAGCCGCCACCAGGCACTCCCGCCGAGGCAGCTGCGGGCGTTGCAGCCGGCTGTGCGACGGCAGCCTGCGCCTGCGGTGCAGCCGCCTGACGTGCGGCGGCCTGATCGTTGACCGAGGCCACCACATTGACCGGCTGCACGGAAGGACGAGCCGTCGGAACCGGCATTCCGGGCTGCGGCACGCCTGCCGGAGCCTGAGCAGCCGCCGGTGCCTGGGCCGTTCCGGTCAACGTGGTCGTCTTGGCAACGTCAACACCCGCCATGTCGGTTGCAGCACCGGGCTGCGGCTGCGCGATGGCCGGCACAGATGCGGACGTTGTCGGATCGGTCGAATGCGATGCGGCAGCCGTCTTTGCTGCAGCAGGCTGAGCGGGAACGTCGGTCACCTGCTCGACGAGCGTGCCGTCCGGGCGCACGATCATGGTCTTCACGCGGCGCGGCATGACGGCCAGCTGGTCGCCATTGGCACCAGCCTGCTCACCGGGCTTGCCGTGCTGCTGCGGCAGAAGGCGCGGATCCTGCGTATCGGCCGTCGCCGTGGCGGCGGGCGCGGCATCGGCAGCCTCTTCCTCGCCCTGCAGCGGTAGATTGTCGGGCATCAGGGTCTTCTGCACGACATCCATCGGCTGCTCTTCGGACGAGATCAGAGAAGACTGCTTGGGATCATGCATGGCACCGCTGGCAACGCGGTCATAGACGGCCTTGTCTTGGTTCGGCACGGTTTTGCCGCCCGGATTTTCCGGGGCGACCTTCACCGCATCGGTATCCGCAGCGATGATGACGGGCGCACCGTCGCCCCCGAGCTTACGGGTATCGCTCGCAAACCAGGCATAGCCGGACACGCCGACGATCACCAGAAGGCCGGCAGCCGACGCCGGCAGAAGCCAGCGCGGCGTGCGGCGGCGGGCGTCTGCAGGATAGACGTCGTAAGGCTCGTCATCCTCGTCGTCCTCCGATGCCGCCGGCTGGATGGACTGGGCCATCGCCCGGCGGAAATCCTCTTCGAGGGCGCGCTCGAAGTCCTCGAACTCGCGGCCGGACAATTCCTGCTTCGGCGCGGGAGCCACGGCAGCAGCCGGCTGGCTCGTGGTCGTGGCAGCGGTGGCAACGGTTGCCGTTGCCCGCGAGCGCGGCGCTTCATGGCTCTTCGGACGCGCGGGCTGATCGATAAGCGTCGCCAGCTCCGAATCGAGATGCAGATCGAAATCCGAATGAGCAGGCGCCTGCTGCTCCGGCTCGTGCGGCGTCAGATCCGGCACATCGAGTTCCGGAACAGTCTCGATCACGTCGTCGGTTTCGGCAAACAGCGCCGGATCGAAGGGATCAGCGCCAGCGGATACATCTTCCACCTCGGCACCGGCCGCCTTGCGGGGCTCGGGCTCGGCAACGGTCGCAGCCGAGCGGGAGTTCATCAGGAACGCCGGAATGGCAGGACCGAGCGTTGACACCTCGGGCGCTGGACGCGGCGCGGGCGCCGCAACCACACGAGCAGCGGATGCGCTGACCGAGCCGGTGGCGACAGACGGAGCGTGAACCGCAGGCGCGGGACGGGCATCGACCGGCGCAACCGGTTCATCTACGCGCGGCGCCACGGGGCGCGCTTCGAGCGGGGCTGCAACGGCTGCAACACGATCTGCTGCAGGCTGGGCCGCAGCCGTCGCGGACGCGCGGTCGTCAAAAGGCAGAATGTCGGAGAAATCGAGATCAAGGTCGAGATCGTCGAGACTCAATTCGAAATCGGCATCATGCATCAGGTCGGCCGAAACCTCCTCGCGCACCGGCTGGGCGGCACCTGCCGCAGGAGGCGGAGGAGCGCGGAGATCACGCTCGATCTCGACCGGCGCCTCGTCCCGGGGCGAAAAGCGCGCAGCGACAGCCGGAAGATCCGGCATCTCGATCTCGTCCAGCTCAAGTTCGGGTTCGGGTTCGGCAGCCGTAACACGGCTTTCCGCCGCGGCCGGAAGATAGGTATCCTCCATTGGCATGCGTGCCGGGGAGCGCGCCGGCACCGGCTCGGGACGCACCGTCAGGGGGTCCGCGTCCGCGAAGGGGTCGACAGCAAGGGGAGTGTCGCGCACGGCCGTTGCCACCGGTTCGCGCACCGGCTCGGCGGCACGCACGAAATTGGTCAGCGGCATGCGAAAGCCCGGCTCATAGGCCTTGGCCGGCGGGCGGGTATGGGTCTTGCGACCGGCCAGCGCCGGGGAGACGGGCGCAAGCGACGTTTCCAGTTCCGAGATCAGGTCCAGCTCGAAATCCGGCTCCATCGCGGGTGCCGGTGCCACGGCGACGGTGCGCGCAGACGATTGCTCGGGCTCGACAAGGGCAGGCGCCGGCGCAGAACCCTGCGTAAAAGCCGCATCGTCGCGACCGAAACCGAAGGCAGCGTAGGCCTCAGGCGCATCGAACGACGGCACATCGACAGACGACACAGGCGACGCATCGACATCCCGTCGCGCAGCAGGCTCGGGAGCGCGGTCGGGACGGATCAGATCATCAACACGGGCAACGTCGTGATGTGCCGCAAAACCGGTCGTGAACGGGTCAGGTTCGGCAAAGGGATCGGCGGGGTGCGGCACACGGCGATCATCAACGCGCCGCATCTCATGCAGCGGCACGGCCGGCTCGACAGGCCCCTGGGGCTCGAAGGCCGGCTCCGGCGTCAGCGAAAAATCGCCGACGGGATCGAGCCTTGGCGAATCGTAGCTTTCGAACTCCCGCAGAAGTTCGTCTTCGAGATTGAAGGCCGGCTCACGACGCGAAGAGCCACGCGGCTCCGGCCGCTCGTCATACCCAGCGATGCGGGCAAGCTCCGCCAGCGGATCGTCATCGGCAAAAAAGTCCGGTCCGCTCATACGGCCAGGTGCAACGCTGTTGTCTGCCATTCCCTCGTCCACTCACCTAACGCTAACAAAAGCACCTGCCAGCGCTTTGTGGGAAAATGGTGGCGATGTTATCGCATCTCGTCGGGTGCAGCCGTGCCGGTGATGGCAAGCCCCGATTTCAAGACGGACGCGACGGCGCGCACCAACCCAAGTCTGGCAATGGTGGATTTTCGGTCGTTATCCTTAACAAACCGTAACTCCGGATTGTCCTTGCCCTTATTCCAATGCGCATGGAAGGAGCTTGCCAGATCATAAAGGTAAAATGCAAGCCGATGCGGCTCCTGAGACTGGGCGGAAGCCTCGATCAGGCGGGGATATTCGGCCAGCTTGGCGATCAGCTGCATTTCTGCCGGATCCGTGATCTCGGAAGCGGCCTCGGCGAAGTCGACCGATTCGAGGTCGAGATCGGGAAAAGCGTCCCGCGCCTGCCGGAACACGGACATGCAGCGGGCATGCGCATACTGCACGTAGAACACCGGATTGTCCTTGGACTGCTCGGTCACCTTGGCGAAGTCGAAATCCAGCGGCTCGGAATTCTTCCGGTAGAGCATCATGAAGCGCACGGGATCGCGACCGACCTCGTCCACCACCTCGCGTAGCGTGACGAAATCGCCGGAGCGCTTCGACATCTTCACCGGCTCGCCATTGCGGAACAGCTTGACGAGCTGGCAAAGCAGAACCGTGAGCTTGGCCGAACCGCCGGAGACGGCGCGTGCCACAGCTTCCAGCCGCTTTACATAGCCGCCATGGTCGGCGCCGAGCACATAGATCATCTCGTCATAGCCGCGCTCGAACTTGTCCTTGAAATAGGCAACGTCGGCGGCGAAATAGGTGTAGCTGCCATCCGATTTGATCAGCGGACGGTCGATATCGTCACCCACTTCGGTGGAACGGAACAGGGTCTGCTCGCGATCCTCCCAATCTTCCGGCAGCTGGCCCTTCGGCGGCGGCAGCGTGCCGCGATAGACATGGCCCTTGAAGGTGAGATCGTTGATCGCCTGGCGGATGCGCGCTGCGCCATCGGCATGCAGTGTCCGCTCGGAATAGAACACGTCGTGATGCACGTTCAACGCGTCGAGATCCTCGCGGATCATCGCCATCATCGCCTCGATCGCCCGCTCCTTGACGAGCGGCATCCAGTCTTCCGGCGGCATGTTGTGCAGCCGCGTGCCAAATTCCTTCGCAAGCGCCTGACCGACCGGTACCAGATAGTCGCCGGGATAGAGACCGGCCGGAATTTCGCCGACCTCCTCGCCCAGCGCTTCGCGGTACCGCAGGAAGCAGGAACGCGCGAGAACGTCGATCTGCGAGCCGGCATCGTTGATGTAATATTCCTTGGTGACCTCATAGCCGGCAAAGCCCATGAGGTTGGCGAGTGCATCGCCCACCACTGCTCCGCGGCAATGGCCGACATGCATCGGACCGGTCGGATTGGCCGACACGAATTCGACATTCACCTTCTTGCCGGCGCCGGTGACGGAGCGGCCGTAATCGGTACCGGCGCGAATCATCGCAGCCAGCAGGCGCTGCCAGTAGCCGGTCGACAGGCGCAGGTTGATGAAGCCAGGACCGGCAACGGTCACCTCCACCACGTCGGCATCTTCCTTCAGCTTCGCGGCAATCACGTCGGCCAGCGCGCGCGGATTGGTGCCGAGCGGCTTGGCGAGCACCATGGCGGCATTTGTCGCGACGTCGCCATGGCTGGGGTCGCGCGGCGATTCGACCGTGAGGCGGCTGAAATCGACGCTGTCGCGCTTCTCCCGGATGATGTCGAGGCCTTCCAGAGCGGTTTTGATCCGGACTTCGAAATCGGCGAAAAGGTTCATGGGCTGCATCCGCGCAATGGGCAGCCCTCCATCGGGCCACCTCAAACTTGTCTTGCCGGGTGCCTAGCCCAAATCGGGGGTATGGTCAAACATCCGGCGGTGAGCCTTGACCGCATAGGTGTCCGTCATGCCGGCCAGATAGTCGCCAACGTGGCGCGCACGCGCGGCCTCGCCAAGGCCCGCAATGTGGCTGACCCAGTAATGGCTCTGCATTTGCGACGGGTCGGCCATATAGGCTGCGAACAGATCCGTGACGATCTGCGCCGCGCCGGCGCGGATGCGCATGATCTCCGGATGGCGGTAGATGCGGGAGAAGAGCAGCTTCTTGATCTGCCTGTCCGTCTCGGCCATTTCGTCGGAGAAGGTGGCAATGGCGCGGTCAGCGGCGCGGATATCGCCAGCACTTTCCGGCCGCAGCGCATCAAGCCGTGCCTGCGCCACGCCGATCACGTCCTCGACCATGTGGGTGATCTGCCGACGCATGATCTCGTTTGCGAAACGTGCCGGCTCAAGGACCGGATATTTTGCCCGAACCTCCGCCATCATGCCGGAGAGGAAGGGAACGTCCTCCAGCATCTCGAAGGTGAGGTAGCCGGAGCGCAGGCCATCATCGATGTCGTGGGTGTTGTAGGCGATATCGTCGGCGATCGCCGCCACCTGAGCCTCCAGACTCGCGAAGCTCGCAAGCTCCAGGTCGTTGATCTCGCAGTAGTCGAGGATCGGCTGCGGCACCGGGCCGCGCGTGCCGACGCCGTTGGCGTCCATCAGCGGGCCATTGTGCTTCACCAACCCTTCCAGGCTCTCCCAGGTGAGGTTGATGCCGTCGAACTCCGCATAGCGGCGCTCCAGCTTGGTGACGATGCGCAGCGACTGCGCATTGTGGTCGAAGCCACCATAGGGCGCCAGGCACTCGTGCAGCGCATCCTCGCCGGTATGGCCGAAAGGCGTATGGCCGAAATCGTGGACCAATGCCACACCCTCCGCCAGATCCTCGTCGATCTTCAGCGCGCGGGCGAGCGCCCGGGCGATCTGCGCCACCTCGATGGTATGGGTGAGCCGCGTGCGGTAGTGATCGCCATCGACGCCGATGAAAACCTGTGTCTTGTGCTTCAGACGGCGAAAGGCCGTGGTGTGAACGATGCGGTCGCGATCGCGCTGGAATTCGGAGCGGGTCAGGCTCGAACCTTCCGGCACGAGACGACCGCGCGACGACCAGGGATCGGCCGCATAGGGCGCCCTTTCGCCGGAGCCGAATCCGAGTGTGCGTGTGTCGATGCTCATGCTCATCCCTGCCCTGCCTTCAAGCCTGCCTGCCCGGTGCCGACCCCATTGACGCCCGTTCGAACCCTTCATACCTATAGAGCAGGATTGGCGCAAAGCCGATGACAGCAATCTCCGGGCCTTGAACCCGGCAGAAAGGCAGAGCAATGACCGAAAATTCCGTAACCCTGTCCGAATCGGCCGCAAAGCGGATCGCCGAGATCGTCGGCGCGGACGCTGGCAAGCAGGCCCTGCGCGTCTCCGTGGAAGGCGGCGGCTGTTCGGGCTTTTCCTACAAGTTCGATCTCGCCGACGCCCCGGCCGAGGACGATCTGGTGATTTCAAAAGGCGAGGCCAAGGTGCTGATCGACAGCCTGTCGCTCGTCTACATGGCCGGCTCGGAGATCGACTTCGTCGACAATCTGCTCGGCCAGTCCTTCCAGATCAAGAACCCCAATGCGGTTGCAAGCTGCGGCTGCGGCACGAGCTTCTCCATCTGAGGAGAACGGCTTTTGCCGCTTCCCATGGACGTCCCATGCGGTAAAAGGAACCGACACAAGGATCCTTAGCCCATGAAGATCGCCACCTGGAACATCAACGGCGTCAAGGCGCGCATCGACAATCTCCGCCAGTGGCTGAGCGACAGCGCGCCCGACATCGTGTGCCTGCAGGAAATCAAGTCGGTGGACGAGGGCTTTCCGCGTCTGGAGATCGAGGCGCTCGGCTATCATGTCGAAACCCACGGGCAGAAGGGTTTCAACGGCGTTGCCATTCTTTCCAAGTTGAAGCCCGACGAGGTTCTGCGCGGGCTTCCCGGCGACGAGAGCGACGAGCAGGCGCGCTATATCGAAGCGGTGTTTTCGGTTCCTTCCGGCGTGCTGCGGATCGCCTCCATCTATCTGCCGAACGGCAATCCGTCCGATGACCCGGTGAAATACCCCTACAAGCTTTCCTGGATGGAACGGCTGCGGCGCCATGCTGAGGCTCGCCTCCTGCTGGAGGAGCCACTCATTCTGGCCGGCGATTACAACGTGATTCCGGAACCGCACGACTGCTTCGATCCGCGCGCCTGGGAAACCGATGCATTGTTCCTGCCGCAGACGCGTGCCGCCTTTCGGCGCCTCGAAGATCTCGGCCTGACCGACGCCGTCCGGGCGACGACGGACCAGACGAAACTTTATACCTTCTGGGATTACCAGGCCGGCGCCTGGCAGAAGAACAACGGCATTCGCATCGATCATCTGCTGCTGTCGCCGGAAGCCGCGGACCGGCTGACCTCCACGGCGATCGAAAAACATGTGCGGGCCTGGGAAAAGCCGTCGGATCATGTGCCCGTCATCGGTCACTTCACCTTCGGTGCCTGATACCGCCTGACCCGAAATTTACGAACCGGCCGAATAACGGCACCGCACTGCAGCAGCGTCGGTGGATGATGTAGCGATCAGCCGCCGTCGTCCCCGCCCTGGGCAAACTGCTGGGAGAGTGCAATGGCGCTGCGGCGGTCCCGCTCGGTGGACAGCGAGAAGGCATCCTCCTGCAGGTCCTCCATCCAGGGACAATCGCTCTTGTTGCAGCGGTCGAGCGCGGCTGTCATGAAGGCAAGCCCGCGCACTGTCTGACCTTCCTGGAACAGGAGATTGCCGAACACGGCCATGGCACCGGGATGACCGCTCTTGCGGGCCTGGTTCAGCCACTTCTTCGCCTGTTGCACATTCGGCGCACCGCCCTCGCCGGCCATGATCATCTTGGCGAGCTGGAACTGCGCTTCCGGCACCCCGAAGGTGGAGGCGGCCTGGAAATAGAGCTGGCGGGCCTGCGACAGATCGATCTTCACCGGCGTGCCGGGAATGCCGTGGCGGTAGTAATTGGCGAGAGCCAGCAGCGCATTGACGAAGAAACCGGTGTCCTCGGAGCCCGGCTCGACCCCCTGGCTGGCAATCTCGCTGTAGATCTTGAACGCTTCGAAATCGTTCTGCGTCACGCCGTCGCCATCGGCATACATGTTGGCAAGCGCCCAGCGCGACCCGGTATGGCCCTTTTCCGCCGCATATTTATAGGCCTCGACGGCATCCGCCTTCTGGCCATTCTTGTAGGCCTTGAAACCGAACTTGAAGAGATCGAAAGGGCCCGATTCCTTGGTGACGCCGGATTTGATGTCGAAGGCAAAGGCCTGCTGGCTGCCCCCTGTCACCAGGGTCAGTCCGACGGCCAGAAGGCTGAGGGAGCGCAGGAGAGGCAGCGGCATGTTCAGACTTCCTTAACCATGCCGATGTTTAGGTGTGGGACAGTGGGCATTGCGCTTTCGATATCAGCCGGATCGCGACGGACAACACTCTCAACTGGGGTCATGCACCTACTCCGCACACGTGATCAATGACGCCGGTACAGGCGGGACCGGTTTGCATGGAAAGCAATCGGCCAGGCCGCTTGCGATGTGCGAAGGATAGAAGGCCTTTTCGGCAATACTACGACCCGAATCCGTGCGGGAATGCGGCAAATGCGTGTATCCGGTGACGGAAGTATCCGTCCGGTGCATCCGTGCCATTTCACTGAAGAATTCGCCCATAATACTCCGATTTGCGCCCCCGCCCCCGCAGGTCCGCCCGTCTTTCGGACCCTATGGCTGCGCCTGCTTTGTGGCGGGAAATAGACAGAAGGTCGCGGGACAATACTGCGGACAACTGTGGCAGGAACATGTTGCCAAATCGTCACAAAAGACGAACCGACCAGGGGTTGTCCAGACGTGAAAAAGGCCCGGCCACCGGCCGGACCCTAACGCATCCCGATGAACGATCAGAAGCGGACCTTGAGCGAGGTCGACACGGCCGCGACGAGATCGTCCTTGAAGCTGTAGGAGACATCGCCGCCATAGCTGACCCCATCCAGCGTGACCGACCCGGACGAGCCCCCGGTCAGAATGCCGATGGCCCCGGACAGGCGGATCTCCACATTCTTGCTCGGCTGATAGCCAACGCCTGCGCCCAGAAGCCAGGTATCGGTCTGCGTTCCGAAGCCCTGGGATGTACCGCGATCCCAGGTGATGCTGACGGCCCCGCTCCACTGTTCGTTGAACTTGTGGCCGATCCCGCCCGTGATGGTCCAGCCGTCGCGATAACCCAGTTCCAGCGAGGTCACCGCATTCGACAGCGAACACGAACTCGTGCCGACAGCACAGAATGGAATCTTCTGCAACTGGCTCCAGTCTGTCCACTTCACGGACCCGAAGGCGAGCCAATCCGGCGCAATGCCGCTCTGCAGCTTGAGCTCAAGGCTATCGGGCGTCTTCTGAGATCCATAAACGGGAATCACCGCGCCATTGACCTGACTCAGATTGACGGTGCCGGTGATGTTGTCGAGATTGACCTCGCTGTTGTAGACGAGGCTTGCCCGGAGCGCATATTCCGGGATTTCGTAGGCGACGCCTGTCCGCCAGCCCCAGCCATTCCCTTCCAGATCCAGCCGGCCGATGCCGTTCCCGAGAACACCGGAGAAACCTGCGGGAGCCACCAGCCGCTCCTTGAAGCCGGAAACTTCCTGATAGAAGGCACCGCCGATCAGACGCAACTGGCCCGGACCGACATCGAAACGATAGGAACAGGTCGCGGCATAGTTGTCGCTCTCGATCTTCGTTTCGGTGTTGTTGTTCGCACCGACCCAGTTGCGGCCCGGCTTGGCATGCGCACCCCAGGGCTGGGAATAATCGAACATGCAATCCACTGAATCGCCGATGGCGCCCTTGATGCCGATCCGCGGCGCCCAGTAGCCTTCCGTATCATCGGCAGTTGTCGAACCGCCGCCGATACCGTTCGAGCCCGTTCCGTCCAGAGGATTGTTGTCTCTGGCATTCTTCAGCTTGCGCTGGGGGGCGACATAGGTCGTGGTCGACTCGATCGCCACCGTCGACGGATCGAACAGGAGATCGATGTTGTAGCCCCCGCGCTCCAGACCTCCGGCCTGCGCACCGCTGTGCAGTGTCACCAGCGTGGCAGCCGCCAGGATGCCCTTGAAAACGATTTTTCTTGTCATGTTCCTCCCACTCCCATGCCAAACTGACTCGAAGCCTAAATATTTGGGATTAAAAGACAACTTTCGTTCAGCATGCCGCACCGCAGCACTCCCCCATACAGATTTACGTAAGTTTCTGATCCACGTACTGGATACACCGAGTCGCACGTATTTTTTTCTAAGATGCCCGCATCATACAGGACTTGATAGAATCCAGTTCTCGGTTTCAAGCCATCTGTTGCCGAAGCGCTACAACTGCCGCAATCCAACGGCACCAGGCTCTCGCGCAACCTTTTCGCAGCTTTAAAACGCCGGCGGCCCCGCCAGCAAGGCCAGCGGGGCCGCAAATCAGATCCACGCGGGGCAGGCTGGCTCAGCCGGCCTCATTGATCCGCTGAAGTGCTGTTGCCAGGCTGGCGCGCTGCACCTCGAGCTCTGCCAGACGCTCCCGCTCGGCCGCCACCACCTCGGGATCGGCATTGGCGACGAACTTCTCGTTGCCGAGCTTCTTGCGGCCGCGGTCGATATCGGCGTCCACCTTGCCGAGCGCCTTTTCGATGCGGGCACGTTCGGCGCCGAGATCGATCAGGCTGCCAAGCGGCAGGCAGGCGGTCGCCTCGCCGATGACCACCTGGGCAGCGCCGCGCGGCGCGGTCTCGGCCAGTTCGATGGTTTCAACGCGTGCCAGCCGCTTGATCGCCGCATCATGGCGCTGCAGGCGACCTTCGGTCAGCGCCGTGGCACCGACCACGATCAGCGGTGCCTTGGCGGACGGCGGCACGTTCATTTCCGAGCGTGCGGAGCGCAGGCCGGAAACGAGATCGACCAGCCAGTTGATCTCGGCGGCGGCCGCCTCGTCGGCAAAGCCTGCGGCCGGCCAGTCCGCGTGGCAGAGCAGCGTATCGCGGCTTGCGGTGTGCGCCCACAGCTCTTCCGTCATGAAGGGCATGAAGGGATGCAGCAGCTTGTAGGTCTCTTCCAGAACATAGGCGACGCAGGCCTGGGCTTCCGCCTTGGCCACCTCGTCCTCACCGGAGAAGATCGGCTTCAAGAGTTCCAGATACCAGTCGCAGACCTGATTCCAGACGAAACGATAGAGGCTGGCGGCCGCATCGTTGAAGCGCTGGCTCTGGATGGCGCCAGTGACATCGGCAATCGTGGCCGACAGTTCGGTCAGGATCCAGCGGTTGACGGTCTGCGTCGTGGCTTCCGGCACAAAATTCGGGTCGCGCTTCACGCCATTCATTTCGGCAAAGCGGGTGGCGTTCCACAGCTTGGTGCCGAAATTGCGATAGCCGGCAATGCGGGCCGGGTCGAGCTTCACATCACGCCCCTGTGCCGCCATGATGGCAAGCGTGAAGCGTAGCGCGTCAGCGCCGTATTCGTCGATGAGTTCCAGCGGATCGATGACGTTGCCCTTGGACTTCGACATCTTCTGACCGTTCTTGTCGCGGACCAGCGCATGCACATAGACGGTGCTGAAGGGCTCGACGGGATTGCCGTCCTCGTCCTTCATGAAGTGAAGGCCCATCATCATCATGCGGGCCACCCAGAAGAAGATGATGTCGAAACCGGTGACCAGAACATTGGTCGGGTAGTAGCGGGCGAGTTCCGGCGTCTTGTCCGGCCAGCCAAGCGTCGAGAAGGGCCAGAGCGCGGACGAGAACCAGGTATCGAGCACGTCCTCGTCGCGGGTCAGGATGGCGCCGGGCTCGAAGTTTTCGAGCTTCTCCTGCACCCAGGCCTTCCACGGACCTTCATGCGCCAGATAATGCTGGATGGCGGCGTCGAGCGCCTCTTCCTCGGTCTTTTCGACAAACACCTGACCATCCGGACCGTACCAGGCCGGGATCTGGTGCCCCCACCACAGCTGGCGGGAAATGCACCAGGGCTGGATGTTTTCCATCCACTCGAAATAGGTCTTGTCCCAGTTCTTCGGCACGAAGTTCGTGCGGCCCTCGCGGACAGACGCCATGGCAGGTTCGGCAAGCGTCTTGGCATCGACGAACCACTGGTCGGTCAGCATCGGCTCGATGACCACGTTGGAGCGGTCGCCGAACGGCTGCATGATCTTCTTGTTCTCGACGTAGGGAACGTCGTTGCCTTCCGCATCCTTGCCGTCACCGTCAAGGATGCGGAAGGCAACG
>NZ_VJMG01000031.1 GCF_007004135.1 Affinirhizobium straminoryzae | reverse complement strand
GCACCAGGGCTGGATGTTTTCCATCCACTCGAAATAGGTCTTGTCCCAGTTCTTCGGCACGAAGTTCGTGCGGCCCTCGCGGACAGACGCCATGGCAGGTTCGGCAAGCGTCTTGGCATCGACGAACCACTGGTCGGTCAGCATCGGCTCGATGACCACGTTGGAGCGGTCGCCGAACGGCTGCATGATCTTCTTGTTCTCGACGTAGGGAACGTCGTTGCCTTCCGCATCCTTGACGGTGACGGCAAGGCCTTCGGCATTGATCGCCGCGACGATGCGCTTGCGCGCCTCGTAACGGTCAAGCCCGCGATACTCTTCCGGAACGAGGTTGATCGCATCGACCTCGGCTTCGGACGGAAGCTCGCCGGAGCGGGTGATCTCGAGCGCCAGTTCCGCGCAACGGGCATAGGGCTCACCGTCCTCGCGCAGCTGCGCCTGCGTATCCATCAGGCGATAGAGCGGAATGTTGTTGCGGCGGGCGACCTGATGGTCGTTGAAGTCATGCGCACCGGTGATCTTCACCGCGCCGGAGCCGAAGGTCGGGTCCGGATATTCGTCGGTGATGATCGGGATCAGGCGCCGATGTTCCTTCGGGCCGACCGGGATTTCGCAGAGCTTGCCGACGATCGGCGCGTAGCGCTCGTCCGACGGATGCACGGCAACAGCCCCGTCACCGAGCATCGTCTCGGGACGCGTCGTCGCAATCGAGATATAGTTGCGTTCTTCCTGGAAGGTGATGTTGCCCTCGGAGTCCTTCTCCACATAGGTGTAGGTCTCGCCACCCGCCAGCGGATACTTGAAGTGCCACATGTGGCCGTCGACTTCGCGGTTCTCCACCTCGATGTCGGAGATCGCGGTTTCGAAATGCGGGTCCCAGTTGACGAGGCGCTTGCCGCGATAGATCAGGCCCTGCTTGTAGAGCGTGACGAACACTTCGAGAACCGCCTTGGAAAGGCCCTCGTCCATGGTGAAGCGTTCGCGCGACCAGTCGCAGGAGGCGCCGAGCCGCTTCAGCTGGTTGAAGATCAGACCTCCGGATTCGGCCTTCCATTCCCAGACCTTGTCGATGAAGGCGTCGCGGCCCAGTTCACGCCGCCCCGGCTGCTGACTTTCCATCAGCTTGCGCTCGACCACCATCTGGGTCGCGATGCCCGCATGGTCCATGCCCGGCTGCCACAGCACGTCCTTGCCACGCATGCGCTCGAAGCGGATCATGATATCCTGCAGCGTGTTGTTCAGCGCATGGCCCATGTGCAGCGAGCCGGTCACGTTCGGCGGCGGGATCACGATGGTGAAGGTCTCGGCGCCGGGCCTGGCATTCGCGCCGGCGCGGAAGGCATCGGCCTCATCCCAGGCGGCTGCGATTTTCGGTTCGACGGCGGCGGAATCGTAGGTTTTTTCGAGCATTTTCCGACCAGAATTTCGAGTTCGCTTTGCTTGGCTGTAAATAGGACTGCCCAGGACGAGTCAATAAAAAAGGCCGCTCCGGAAAGCGGCCCCTCGGCTTGGCGGCAGATCCGGCTCAGCGGCGCGGGCCGCGCGCCACCCGTTCGATTTCCTCGCGCACCAGCCGCTCCACCAGCGTTGGCAGGTTGTCGTCCAGCCAGTCGCGCAGCATCGGCTGCAGCATCTCGCGCGCCATGTCTTCCACCGACTGCCGCTCGATGCCGTTGAAGATGTCGGCCAGTTCGTTGAACGAGCGGGCAATGCGCTGGCCGGCCTCATCGGAGAGAAGCGACACCTGCTCCTCGATCCGCACCGGCAGCGACTCGGCGGACACGATCCGCTCTTCCACAACCGGGGTAACCACGGCCTCTGCAGGACGACGTTCGGCAAATTCGGGCGCCGGCACATCGCGCGCCATCTCGCGACGGAGAGGCTCCTGTTCGGCGCGCATCGGTTCGGCCGCGCGCAGCACTGGCTGGGGCCGGCTTTCGGTCACGGGTGCCGGTGCCGCCTGAGGCGCCGGTGCGGCAGCCGACGGCTGTGGGGCAGGCGCGGCGCGTTGTGCGACGGGCTCCGGAACGCGGCCGGCGGCGGCGCGCACGCGGGCCGCGACATCGGCGAGCGACAGCGTGCGCTCAGGCGCCCGCTCGGCCGGCATGCCGGCTTCCTCGGCAAAACGCTGGCGCATGGCCGGATCGATCGTCGGACGCAGCGGCAGGCTTTCGGCGGAGGACGGCACGAAGCTGCCACCGGGATCGTTGGCAGCCACCTGTGCGACGAAGGGCGCCTCCAGTTCGGTATCCAGTTCGATCTCGTCGTCCTCGAAATCGCGCGTCGGATCCTCTACAGTGCGGTTGCGGGCGCCGGTCACGGCCTGCCCCTCGCTCACCGGATCATTGCTTTCGATGATCCTGCGGATGGAAGCCAGGATTTCTTCCATGGAAGGTTCGCGCGCTGCACTGGACTGAGCCATCTGGATCCCCGTTCATGACTGGTTGACAGCTTTGAAATGCATGATCTCGCACGAGATCGGGCTGTCGAATCAATCACAAGTCTACGCGATGGGCGGGGAATTTCACAATTGCCGCAGATGAGGCGGCCGGCTGGATGCACAGCTTTCTCGTCAGGCCCGCATTGTCCGGGCCTGACGGCAATTTTCGTGTTCTCAGAACACGAATTCCTTGGCCTTGCGGAAGCCCGGCAGCGGCTTGACGGAGGTATTGAAGAAGGCGGCTTCCGAAAGCACGCCGTTTTCCTTGCGGTAGACACGGGCGGTGGAGGCATTGCCATAGCCGACCACCGTCACCAGACGGCCGCCATCGCGAAGCTGGCCAAACAGGGTCTGGCCGACCTCTTCCACGGAACCATTGATGAAGATGAGGTCATAGGGCGCTTCGGCGGCATAGCCGGCTTCCATCGGACCCGTCACGACAGCAACATTGTCGCAGCCGAGCGCAGCAAGCGTTTCCGTTGCCTTTGCGGCAAGGCCAGCATCGCTTTCAACCGCGACCACCGCACTCGCAATCTGGGACAGCAGCGCCGTGGCATAGCCCGTGCCGCAACCCACTTCCAGCACAACGTCATCCTTCGTCACGGCAGCAAGCTGCAACAGCTTGGCAAGCGGCGAGGCTTCCATCACGTAGCGGCCGGGGGCAACCTCGATATCCTCATCGATATAAGCCAGTGCCTTTGCCTTTTCCGGCACAAAGGCTTCCCGCGGAACCGTGAGGAAGGCCCGCAGCACGGAATGGGAGGTGACATCGGTGGTGCGCACCTGGTTGTCGACCATTTTGATGCGTGCTGCTTCGTAATCCATCATTGCTGTTCGCCTCATGAAAGCGTCTGTCTGGGCTCCGTATTACTGGCGGCTTGGTCCGCTTTCAAGACCGCTTTCTCCGGCACCCGCAAAAACCGCCCTGCTGCGCTGAAAAACAGGGAACAAAGCCGCACTGCACGGGTTGGCCGATGAGGAAAGACACGCAAGGGAGACAGCTCCATGCCGACCACGCTGCCAGATCGCAATCCTGCAGACACACCGCGCGGCCCCACCCCGGCTCCCGGCGTGCCCGACCGCACCCAGGAAAAACCGCCCCTGACGCCCGCTCAGGATCCCGGCGACAGCAGGAACCCGAACGATCCCACCCTGAAGCCGGCCCTGATGCCGATCGGCGACCCCGCCGGCATGGCCTGACCGGCAGGGGAGATTCAGCGAAGAAAGCCGCCCGTCATCCGGCGCGGGCGGCTTCTTTGGCGTTCATGAATGAAAGCCCGGCTCCTGACCGCAACGGGATGGGACCTGGCCTCGTCAAGGCCGACACGACCGCAGGACGCGACGCCGGCCCAAGGCTGACGTTGCGCCACTCATCCACAGCCCCACGAAGACGACCGGAAAAATCACGCCTCGCTTTCGAATAAGGGCTTGCACAGTTTCAAGATCCGTTCTAAATGCCCGCCACCACACGCTTTTAATACCCGGTTGGCCTCGTGGCGGAGTGGTGACGCAGAGGACTGCAAATCCTTGTACCCCGGTTCAATTCCGGGCGAGGCCTCCAACCTTCAGACCGAAATCTTCGAATTGTGCGGCAACATGGCGCGTCGGTTTACCCGAGCCGTGGCCAGTAGCGGTCTTCGGCGAAATCGGCTGGTATCGGCGTTTGTGCCGACAATGTCTCCGCAACAAAATCCACCTGCATCTTGAAGTGCCGGATCGCGTCCGGCATCAGCTTGCCGGTGCCAAGCGAGCGCACGCGGTGCCCGTGATAGCCGATCAGGCGAAGACGCCGTGCCGCCTCACGGTGAACATCGGCGGCGGTCGGCGCAAGTGGGTCCTGCCTCTCAATGCCATTATCTTCCCTGCTCCATACAAGCCGAAGCCCCATGGTCGTCACCTCGAGTGTTTATAAGGATATGCTTTCTTAAGCCTCGAAGCTTGCCGCAGGCTGGGGAACGGGCAGCATCATTTGCCGATGGCCAAGCAAGCCAAACGGGCGTAGACTTCGGATTGTCGTCAACGTCGAGGAGCGTTGACAGGCACCCGGTCATTTCGGTTTGGAGGAACCGTCATGCAGTATCTTCACCAGGTTGTGGCATTGAATCCCTATATTGTGGGCGCGCTTGTTCTGGTTCTGGCCTGCGGCGCCTATGACAAGTGGCTCAATCATCATTAGGCCCAGCTCTTCTGAGGGGCGCGGAATGCTGGTATGAATGAGGCCCGCCACATCCATATGGGAGCCAAACGCCTTGCATCAGAGCCTGACCTTCGATGATACGTCCAAATCGCTGAGCCAGACGCTTCGAGACCTGATCTCCGAGATCAAGGGGCATACCGTGACCCTGCGCGAACTGATGGATGCCGTGGGAGAGCAGGGCCTGCTGCTGATCTGCGCGCTGGCCTCCCTGCCCTTCCTGCTGCCGGTTTCGATCCCTGGCGTCAGCACGGTGTTCGGTGCCGCGATCATTCTGGTCAGTATCGCAATTGCCCTGAACCGCCTGCCCTGGCTGCCCTCGCGCATTCTCGACCGCAAGCTGGAAACGGCCAGGCTGGTGCCGACGCTGGAAAAGGGCGCCAGCCTCGTGTCACGCCTCGATCGTTACCTGAAGCCGCGGTTTTCTGCGCTCACCACCGGCTGGGCAATCAACCGGGCCAATGCTCTGGCGATTTCCCTGGGTGGCGTGCTCCTGATGTTTCCGCTCGGGCTCATTCCGTTCTCGAACACGCTGCCGGGCATCGCCATCCTGCTGCTGGCCACCGGAATGATGCAGCGCGATGGAATTGTGGTCCTCGGCGGCTATCTCTTTCTGGTCATCACGACGGTCTACTTTGCGGCCCTTGGCTTCATGGCCTTTGCTGCAGGCCAGGGACTGGCCGGCATCTGGGCCTGATCCCGCGCTTGATCGCGCCTTTTCAGGGATTGGAAAGGCGCGTCAGCCCTTTCCGGTCCGGCGCCTTGCCCACCAGACCGACAGACGCCGCCGTCGTCTGCGAACGAATGCCAGATCCTGCGACAGCACGATCAGGCCGAGCGGAATCATCCAGAAGCCGAGCACGGGAAGGAAACCAAGGCAGCCGCCGCCCACGAGGCCTGCGCCCAGCACGATGCGCCCCGCCCGTGATTGCGGCATCGGCGTTTCGAAGCGTCCGATCCGCAAACGGCCGGTCTGCGGATGAATTCCGAACTTTCGTTGTTTCGTCCTGTCTTTCAAGCCATTCACCCTGTTCGGCAAGCCGCCTGCCGCAGCGGTCACATGGGCAACGCGTGTGGATAAAACAAGCCTGCGAATTTTTTTTGAAAAAAGCGCTTGGCAAATCGAACGGGCATGAGTATTACCCCGCTCACACCGCGGCGACGCGATGTTCCCTGGTAGCTCAGCGGTAGAGCATTCGACTGTTAATCGACAGGTCGCCGGTTCGAATCCGGCCCGGGGAGCCAGTTTCTGAAAGGCCTGCGCATTGATTTGCGCGGGCCTTTTGCTTTTAAGGTCAATGCCTTGAGCCCACATCCTCACGCGTCGCCGGAGGCATCGCGCCATACCTGTTCCGGGCTCGAAACGTGGATAACATCGACGCTGCCGAACGCACCCGGCATCCCGGGCGTGCGTCATGATCAGAAGGCGCATCCAATGCTGCGGGACTTGCGGTCCTGCACCGAAGGCGGACTGCTGCACCCGAATTTACCGTAAAGACGACACCCGCGCGCGCATCCACCGCAAAGAGGATGCAGGACTGGCCATCCGGCTTGGGGCATCCTTCCGCCATCGCCTTTCCTCGCCATCCCGGCCCCGAAAAGCATGCCTGCTCCCAGCTCCCGTTCATTCACGACCAGCCACGAAAATATCGGGGGTTGCGCGCATCCATCGACCTCCCACCCGCCATGCGCGAGAAAAAACGGTGACGAGATTCACCCTTCGCCCTTATCTTAGCAAATAATAATTAATTATAAACATTGTTAACAATTGGCAAAAATATTGAATGTATTAGCCCAAAAACATCCAATTTTCTTATAGTTGAGCCATAATCATCGGCCGGCCTTGAACGCAAATCCGGTGCGGGATAGTCCCTAGAACACGCTCTGCGACATAGAGAACGCGGCTCGATGTTTTCCTATTTCTCCACACTGGCGTGAAATGGCGCGTGATCATCATGATGCTTGACTCGAACTTGCGTAAAAATCATGCATCATTGGCTGGAATTTCCATTTCGAGCCTGACTGTTGTTTGCGCCATCATCGAAGAAGGAAGTGTGACGCGGGCCGCAAAAAGACTGAATCTGTCGCAACCGGCAGCCAGCCAGGCGCTGAAACATCTGCGGATCGTCTTCAAGGACCCCCTGGTCAAGCGGCGCAACGGCAATCTGATCCCGACAGAAAGAGCCATCGCGATCCATGCGATTGCCAGTCGTGTTCTGAAAGAAATCGCCAATCTCACCATATCGCCGGAGAGTTTCGAACCGCAGACGTTAAGCGAATCCTTCGTCATCGGGGTTCAGAACGGTGTTGCGCCAGGCCTTGTGCAGACCGCAATCAGCGAACTCAACCGCCTTGCGCCCGCGTCGCGGGTCACGGTGCAGCACCTGGAACCAGACTTCGATTTTACCCGCGCCCTCTCCACCAACATGATGGATGTCGCGATCGGGGAGTGGACGGCCGCGTCCCCGCATTTGCGCACCATGCTGGTGTTCGAGGACGACATGGTGTGCATGATGGACGCCAACAATCCTCTGGGGGACCATCCGCTTTCGCAGTCGGACTACCAGGAAGCGCGCCACCTCATCGTTTCGGAGCGGAAGTCTCTCGTGCGCGATGCCGATGAGTGCCCGCCGCAGGCCGCCAATCCGGTCGCCGACCGCAATGTCATGACGGACAACCATTTCTACGCGCCGTTCATGCTGCAGAACAGCGATCTCGTTCTCACCGCAGCCCGTCGCTTCGCGCGCTATTTCGCGGAGATCCTGCCGCTGAAGATTACGGAATGTCCTGTTCGCAATCCGCGTGTCAGGGTCTACCAGATCTGGCACCACCGTAACGAACACACGCTGAGCCAGCGCTGGCTGCGCAACGTGATCGCAGGCGCCGTCTGACTCTGCATCCCTCACATTCCTGTCCGCCCCCACATTCATGATCACCCACTCATATTCCTGTTGACGTGATTCTCAATCGGCACTAGAACATAACAGGAACAAACGCGGAGGTGCTTATGACAAGTGCAGAGCAGGCCGTACAGAATGCGCTGAAGGCCGTTGCGGCATCGCGGGCCTTTCGGGAGCGCGTGGCCGAGGAACGCAAGACCTTCCAACGGATCGAAATTGCCAGCCGCAAGCCGCTTTACGTGCCCAAAGGCATCCAGATGAAGCTCAAGTTCGATTGATCCCGACAGCAAGGGGCAGGCTGCGATGCGGGCCGCCACCGACGCATGGCCGTCACCGCCAACATCCGTCAGCAGTTGCTGACGAAAGCAGGCATCATCGCAAGAGAAGGGATCAAACGCCGGAACAAGATCGACCTCTTCCGGTTTCATCAGCAGGCATTCGGATGTGCCTGCAAGAAACAACAGGAGGAAATCCCATGTTCTTGAAACTCGTTGCCGTTTCCGCGCTATCGCTCGGTCTTGCCAGCGGCGCCATGGCACAGGCGTCTTCGAACGGATCCGGCTCTTCCGGCGGAACCGGCGGCTCCGCCACGCAGGGCGGCACGCCTTCCGGCACGTCGGGTGCCGGGAGCGGCGGTCAGGGGGGCTCGGGCGGCGTCGGTTCCGCCACCACCAACGGCACGACGGGCAGCGGATCCAACGGTTCTGCTCAGTCGCCCGGCACCGGTCGCACGATGAGCGGCAAATGCAGCGATGTCACGCCGAACCAGAACGCCCGCAGCACGACCGAATCGGCCGCAGCACCAAAGACCTGCTGATCAGGTATCTGTCTTTCATATGCGGCAGGGCTGGTTGCTTGACCGGCCCTTTCGTTGTCCAGACAGGACCGTGGCAAGCCGGCTTTCCCGGCGAAGGGAGAGATGGTTTTGTTCGCGAATGTGTGGAAGCGGAACGGTATTCCTTGCTCGTTGGCGGACAACGTAGGAAAAGCAGGTCAATCAGTGTTTGTAAGATAGGGCTGCTCCATGACCATTCATCCGTCCGTCCTCAGCGCGATCGGCAACACGCCCCTGATCCGCCTCAAGGGCGCGTCAGACCGCACGGGCTGCGAAATCCTCGGCAAGGCCGAGTTCCTGAACCCCGGCCAGTCGGTGAAGGATCGCGCAGCACTCTTCATCATCCGCGATGCGGAGAAGAAGGGCCTGCTGCGTCCGGGCGGGGTGATCGTGGAAGGCACCGCTGGCAATACCGGCATCGGCCTCACGCTGGTCGCCAAGGCGCTCGGCTATCGCACGGTCATCGTCATTCCGGAAACCCAGAGCCAGGAAAAGAAGGATGCGCTGAAACTGCTCGGCGCCGAGTTGGTGGAAGTGCCGGCCGTTCCCTACAAGAACCCGAACAACTACGTGAAACTCTCCGGGCGCCTTGCAGAGGAACTGGCCAAGTCCGAGCCGAACGGCGCGATCTGGGCCAACCAGTTCGACAATATCGCCAATCGCGAGGCGCATATCGAAACAACCGCTCAGGAAATCTGGGAGCAGACGGGCGGCAAGGTGGACGGCTTCATCTGCGCCGTCGGCTCCGGCGGCACGCTGGCCGGCACCGGGATCGGCCTGAAGGCGAAGAACCCTGCGATCAAGATCGGCCTTGCCGATCCGGAGGGCGCCGCTCTCTACGACTATTATGCGCATGGCGAACTGAAATCCGAGGGTTCCTCCATCACAGAGGGCATCGGTCAGGGCCGCATCACCGCCAACCTCGAAGGTTTCACCCCGGATTTCGCCTATCGCATCACGGATGCCGAAGCTCTGCCGCTGGTCTTTGATCTCGTCGAGAATGAGGGGCTGTGCCTCGGCGGCTCATCCGGCATCAACATTGCCGGTGCCATCCGCCTGGCGGAGGATCTCGGGCCCGGCCACACCATCGTGACGATCCTGTGCGACTACGGCAATCGCTACCAGTCAAAACTGTTCAATCCGGATTTCCTCAAATCCAAGGGCTTGCCCGTTCCCGGCTGGCTGGTGCACAAACGCAGCATCGACATTCCCTTCCAGACAGCCTGAGTAAGTCCATGCCCACGAAAGCCCTCTACCGCGACGACTTCTATCTCTCCACGGCAGAAGCGACGGTGACGGGGGTTCGCGCGGATGGCGCCATCGAGCTGGACCAGACCTGTTTCTATGCCACCTCCGGCGGCCAGCCGGGGGATACCGGCTTTCTGGAGCGCGCGGATGGCAGCCGCATTACGCTTGGCCAGACCCGCCACGGCGAGACGAAGGACGTGATCCTGCATGTCCCGCTGGAGGGCGAACAGCTTCCGGAGATCGGCGAAAAACTCGTGCTGCATGTGGACTGGCCGCGCCGCTACCGGCTGATGCGCATGCACACCGCCTGCCATCTGCTGTCGGTCGTATGCCCCTTCCCGATCACCGGTGCCGCCGTCGGCGAGGAGGAATCGCGCGTCGATTTCGACATGACCGACATCATTGACAAGGACGAGGTGACGGCGAAGCTGATGCAGCTCGTGTCGGAAAACCATCCGGTTTTCCTGAACTGGATCACCGATGAGGAACTCCTCGCAAATCCCGATATCGTCAAATCCAAGAACGTGCGCCCGCCTATCGGCCTCGGTCGCGTCAGCCTGGTCTGCATCGGGGAAAACTCCAGCGTTGACAGCCAGCCATGCGGCGGCACACATGTTTCCGAGACCCAGGAGGTCGGCGCGATTCACATCGCGAAGATCGAAAAGAAGGGCAAGGAAAACCGCCGCTTCCGCATCCGCTTCGGCACGCCCGCCGACGAGGCCTGAGCGGCGGCCATTTCAAGCGCGCTGAGGAGTAAATCATGGGCAAGAGCCGTTTTGTCGTTTCGGCAGATTGGGTGGAAAGCCAGCTGGGCCAGCCGGGCTTCCGCGTCGTGGATGCCTCCTGGTATCTGCCGGCGCAGAAGCGCAATGGCGCCGCCGAATATGCGGAAGGCCATATTCCGGGCGCGGTCTTCTTCGATCAGGATGCGATTGCCGACCACGCCACCGGCCTGCCGCATTCCCTACCCTCGCCGGATTTCTTTGCCGACACAATGGGCAAGCTCGGAATCAGCGAGCGTGACGTGACAGTCGTCTATGACGGCCCGGGCTTCTTTTCCGCGCCGCGTGTCTGGTGGATGCTGCGCGCCATGGGCGCCGAAAAGGTGTATGTGCTGGACGGCGGCCTCGACGGCTGGAAGCGCGACGGACGGCCGCTCGAAACCGACCTGCCGGAGCCGGAACCGGCCGTCTTCACGCCGAAATTCCGCGGTCGCCGCGTCACCACCTTCGAGGAGATGCGCGGCATCGTCGACAACGGCACGGCACAGGTGGTCGATGCCCGCGGCGGCGGACGCTTCACCGGCGAGGAGGCAGAACCCCGCGCCGGCATGCGCTCCGGCCATATGCCGGGCGCCCGCAGCCTGCCGGCCGCCAGCCTTTCGGAGGGCGGGCACCTCAAGGATCTCGACACGTTGAAGGCGATGATGGACGAGGCCGGCATCGATCTGTCGCGCCCCGTCGTCACCAGCTGCGGCTCCGGCGTCACCGCCGCCGTCGTGACGCTGGCGCTCGAATCGCTCGGGCACACCAACAATTCGCTCTATGACGGCTCCTGGTCGGAATGGGGCAGCCGCGCCGACACGCCCGTCGTCACCGGCCCGGCCGAGACGCTCGATCCGCCGGCGCATGGGCCGATCAAGGCACATGTGACGCAGCTGGAAATGACGGCACCGCCGCGCCAGAGCCTGCCGATGCCGGTCAATCTCCACACCGCGATCATCGTGGCAAAGGACATTCCGCTTCACTATTACCGCTATCTCTACCGTCAGGTCGGCAAGCGCTGGCACTGGTACAAGCGGCTGCGCATGCCCGATGACGAGCTGGAGGCGATCCTGCGCAATGAGCGGGTGTCGGTCACGGTTCTCTATGTCAACGGCGCGCCGGCCGGCTTTTTCGAGCTGAACAAGCTGAGCGACGAGGTGGTGGAGCTTTCCTACTTCGGCCTATTCGAACACGCGCTCGGCCTTGGCATCGGCAAATGGTTCCTGTTGCAGGCGCTCTATTCGGCCTGGCAAATGAACCCGAAGAAAGTGATCGTTTCGACCAACACGCTCGATCATCCACGCGCACTGCCGCTCTACCAGATGATGGGCTTTGCTCCCGTCGGCACCAGCGAGGCCTGGGTCGAGCCGATGTCGGATGCGGAACTGCTGGCACTCGCCAAGCGCGACTGAGCCTTCCGGTCAGGGCAGGGTCGGCCTTCGTGGCGTCCCTGCCCTTGTCCGCCTTCAGTGCATCAACGTCTCGTCGGTGAGATCCGGAACATCGGCGAGACGCACGAACGTCACGCCGCGGCGCTTCAGCGCGAGGATGCCCTGGGCAACGCCCTCGCCGGCCGCATGGGTCGGCTGGTTGATATGGGCGAGCACCACATCGCCGTCCCTGGCGCCGGCAATATGCTTTTCAGACATGGCAGCGCCCAGCAGTGAGCCGCCATCGCCATTGACGGAATAGCCGGCAATGCGAAAGCCCATGCCACGGATCTGCGTCATGGCCGAGACATCGTATTTCGCCGTCGCGCCACGGAACCAGCGCGGGGCGGGGAGGCTTGCCGCCAGCATGGCGCCGGCGCCGCCCGCCACCTCCCGTTCCACCGCCTGCGGCGAGCCGGCCGCCGCGATGCCATAGATCTGCATCGGCTGATCCACCGCCGGCACATGGTTTTCGCCGTGGTTTTCCAGCTCGAACTGCTCCGGATGCGCCTTGAACACCGCAAGCGTCTGCGGGTTGCGGCGCAGCCAGCGCGCCGTGACGAAGATGGTGGCCGGGATCTTTTCCGAGACGAGGACAGAAAGGATGCGCTGATCCACATCGCCCATGCAGGCATCGAAGGTCAGCGCCACGCGCACCTCGCCGGGGATCTTGCTTTTCGGCAGACGCAGGGTCGGCTCGAGCAGCTTTGCTGCACGTATCGCCGGCGCTTGCGCCGGCACCTTCGGCAGCGGAGAAACCTGAGCCGGCACAGCAGCGGAATCGAGCGCAAACACCGGAGTGGCAACCGCAGCGGTCAACAGGAGAGAAGCAAGGGAGGAAAGAAAACGCGTCATGGGAAGGCACCGATTATCTGGCGCTCCATAGCGGAGGCGCGCCGCAAAGACCATCCACCTTTTGGTGAGAACCTGAGATGGGGGGATGATCGGCATGTTGCGCAGGAATCGGGTGGAAGCGGGGCACGCCGCCCCGCAGGATGGCCGGCATTGCACAACAGGAATAGCGACATGCACACCATCCGCTTCACCGCCATGCCGAGTGATATCGCAGCAGGTTTTCGCGAGGGCAGACCGGACGGCTATGGCAATCCGCCGGAACGCGCGATCTCGCCCGGGGGCGGCATGCCCTGCCGCCATTGCCTTGGCTTCATCGAGGCCGGCGAAGCGATGCTCGTTCTGGCCTATCGCCCCTTCCCCAAACTGCAGCCCTATGCGGAAACCGGACCGATCTTCCTGCATGCAAAGGCCTGCCGCCGCTACGAGGCCGTCGAGGTTCTGCCGCCGATGCTGGAGAGCCCGGATTACATCGTGCGCGGCTATGATGACAACGACCGTATCGTCTATGGCACCGGAGCCGTGACACCAACCCACGCAATTGCCACACGCGCGGCAACCCTGCTCGAGCGCGACGACATCGCCTATGTGCATGTCCGCTCGGCCCGCAACAATTGCTACCAGTGCCGGATCGACCGGGCCTGAGACGGCCCGGTCCATGGGGCGGAGGGAAGCGGTCAGTCGCGGGCCGGATCCGCATCCAGATCCTCGGCGACCTGCAACAGCAGCTTCACCATCTCGCCCGCGCGGCGTTCATCCTTGCCGAGACGGCGGGCGATGACCTCGCGCAGATTGAGCAGGGCGGCGTCGACGCTGCGCGGCAGATCCGGGCCCTGCTCCTCGTGGCGTCCGCGACCGCCTTCGCGACGCTGGCGGATGCGCTCGGCCACCATCGACAGCCGCTCCAGAATGGCGCCGGCCGGTCCGCGATTGCTGTCGAGATGCGCCCGCCCTTCCTCGGTGATGGAATAGCGCTTCTTGTTGCCATCCGTTTCCGCGGAAATGTAACCCGCCTCTTCCAGATAGGTCAGCGTCGGATAGATGACGCCGGGGCTCGGCGCATAGAAGCCATAGGTCAGTTCCTCGACATGGCGGATGATCTCGTAGCCATGGCGCGGCTCCTTCTCGATCAGCGCCAGCACCAGCAGCCGGAGGTCGCCCTGAAGGAGAAAGCGGCCGATCCGGTTGTCGCCGCCATCGTCCCCGCCGTCTCCAAAACCGCGCCCGCGGCCGCCCCGGCCGAAGCCTCGGCCAAAGCCCTCGCCACGCATGGCAAACAGCCCTTCAAGGTCCATCCGCATCCGGTGGCCGCGACCGGCACCCTCGTCACATTTACGTCCAAACATCGTCAATCCTCTCGATTGTTTTTCGATATATCTAAGATAATCCGGATCTCTCCCTTTGCAAGACAAGATATATCGAAAACCGATCTTTTTTCGCTTCAACGGATACAGACGGCGAGACAGCCTGCAAATGCTGCGATCCGTCCGGCGCGGGATCATAAGAAGATATATCGAAGATTGTCACAAGACCCGCCGGCGCCAGTAGTCCCGCCCCTGACGCAAAGAGGACACGCCCCGCAGGGTTCCGTCCGATGCACTGTCATTTTCCTGATGCTTTGCCGTGACATTTGGCCTTACAGTTCCGTCGCCAACGACTGAGGGAGAGCTCCATGTCATTTTCGTTCATCCAACCCGCACTCACGCGCCGCTCGCTGCTCGGCGGCATTGCCGCGGGTTCCGCCCTCGTGATGCTGCATCCCTTCGCAGCTCGTGCCGCCGCCAATCAGGCGCATCTGCGCATCATGGAGACGACCGACATCCATGTGAACATCATGCCCTATGACTACTACGCCGATAAGCCGAACGACACGATGGGCCTGTCGCGCACGGCAAGCTTCATCGATCAGGTGCGCGCCGAAGCCACCAATTCCATGCTGATCGACAACGGCGACCTTTTGCAGGGCAACCCGATGGGCGATTACATGGCCTACGAGAAGGGCATCAAGGCCGGCGACCTGCATCCGGTGATGAAGGCCATGAACGCGCTCGGCTATGATTGCGGCACGCTCGGCAACCATGAATTCAACTATGGCCTCGAATTCATGTTCAATACGCTGAACGGCGCGAATTTCCCGATCGTCTGCGCAAACCTGACCAAGGGCCAGCTCGCCTCCGATCCGAAGAAGGACGACCTCTTCTTCAAGCCCTACGTGATCCTCGAAAAGCAGATCAAGGACGGCACCGGCAGTGCAAGCCCGGTCAAGGTCGGCTTCATCGGCTTCGTGCCGCCGCAGATCATGGTGTGGGACGCCAAGAACCTCGAAGGCAAGGCGCAGACGCGCGATATCGTTCAGGCCGCCAAGGCCTGGGTGCCGGTCATGAAGGAAGCCGGTGCTGATGTTATCATCGCCCTCTCCCACTCAGGCATCGATGGTTCCGGCCAGAGCGAGCGGATGGAAAACGCTTCACTTTATCTCGCCGCCGTTGACGGCATCGATGCGATCTTTACCGGTCACCAGCATCTCGTCTTCCCCGGCCCGAAGGATTTCGACGGCATTGCCGGCGCCGACATCAAGAAGGGCACGCTGATGGGCAAGCCCGCCGTGATGGCCGGCTTCTGGGGTTCGCATATGGGCCTGATCGACCTGCTGCTCGAAAAGGACGGTAACCGCTGGAAGGTCGTCGACTTCACCACCGAGGCACGCCCGATCTACCACCGCGATGAAAACCGCAAGGTCGTCGCCGACACCAAGGACAAGCCGGAAATCGTCGCAGCCGTGAAGGCCGAGCACGAGGCAACGCTTGCCTATGTCCGCCGCCCGGTCGGCAAGACCTCCGCCCCGCTCTATTCCTATTTCGCACTGGTGGCCGATGACCCCTCGGTGCAGATCGTGTCGAACGCCCAGATCTGGTACGTCAAGGAACTGCTGAAGGAAGGCCAGTACAAGGATTATCCGGTTCTCTCCGCCGCGGCCCCGTTCAAGGCCGGCGGCCGCAACGGCCCGGACTACTTCACCGATGTTCCCGCCGGCGACATCGCCATCAAGAACGTGGCAGATCTCTATCTCTACCCCAATACCGTACAGGCCGTGCTGATCACCGGTGCACAGGTCAAGAACTGGCTGGAAATGTCGGCGGGCATGTTCAACCAGATCCCGGCAGGCGCAAAGGATGCGGCCCTGCTCAACACGAAATTCCCGTCCTACAACTACGACGTGATCGACGGCGTCACCTATCAGATCGATCTGTCGCAGCCGGCGCGCTTCGACGGGGACGGCAAGCTCGCCAATCCCGATGCACATCGCATCGTGGACCTGAAGTTCGAGGGCAAGCCGATCGATCCCGCCCAGAAGTTCGTCGTTGCCACCAACAACTACCGCGCCGGCGGCGGCGGCAAGTTCCCGGAGATTGCCGGCGACAAGGTGATCCTGGTGGCGCCCGACACCAACCGCGACGTGATCGTGCGCTACATCATCCAGCAGGGCACCATCAACCCGTCGGCCGATGCCAACTGGTCGTTCAAGCCGCTGCCGGGCACCACGGCTGTGTTTGAAAGCGGTCCGAAGGGTCGCCAGTATGCCGCAGCCGTCAAGGGAGCCAAGATCGAGGAAGCCGGCGACGGTGCCGAAGGTTTTGCAAAATTCCGCCTCGTCCTCTGAGGCGGGATCCAACCCCAGCTAAAGTTCGCAAGGCCGCCGGCGTCCGCGCCGGCGGCCTTGCCGTTTCGGCAATCAGACGCCTGGAGCAAACGGGCCAAAGCGGGTCAGTGCAGCACGCCTTCGTGCCGTTCCCAGCCCAGTGCCTCGAAGATGGCGTGAATATCCTGCGGATCCTCGCTGACCACGAAGGGGTCGAGGCCGCTTTCCGGCCGCGCCTGCCGAACGACGAAGAGAAAGGGAATGTCGCGCTCGATCAGGGCCTGCGAATGGGCAAACAGCACATCCGCCTCCAGCGTCACATCCAGCAACACGCCGAAGGCATCCCGCAGCACGGTCTCACCCGGCGGATCGAGCAGAAGAGGGCCGACGATCTCGACGCCCGCCTTGTTCCAGGCACGCCGGACGGCATCGGAGACGAAATCCGCCGCGGCGACGATGACGATTTTCGGATGCTGCAACTCGATCCTGCTCCCACATGCGTGGTCTGTAGCGTTTTGATTACGGACCGAGACAGCAAAAGGTTCACTGTCCTAAACGACGAACCGCATCAACTGTTTCGCCGGTGGCACATGTCTTGAGAAGAGCGTCGTAAAAATACAACGGTTCGCCCCGGACAACTTGGCTTATTTCTGAAAATGAGCGTCAGGCGGTCGACCGCTGCGACATCCCGCTTTCGCCACACTATTCCGCCGCCAGCCGGCGCGAGGCTCCATCGGCGGTCATCAGCTGTTCGAAGGTGTCCCGGCTCGGGCAATGGCTGAGGCGATGCGCCAGCGTCTCGATCAGCCAGCTGGTGGCCGGTCCCGGCGGATGTGCCGTGCGGCGGATGTAGTAGAGCGGATATTCGCTCGTCTCGTAGGCATCGATGTTGAGCGGGACCAGTCGTCCGGAGGCGATATCCTCACGGATCAGCGGTGCCGGCAGCCCGCCCCAGCCCAGTCCGCCGCGAATCAGCTGATGCTTGGTGGCGATGTCGCTGACGCGCCAGGTCTTGTAGGAGAGCACGTTGAAATCCCGCCCCTGGGTGATGCCAGAGGCATCCGTCACCACCAGCTGGATCTCCTCGCGCACGTCACGGCGGGTCAGAACACGGCCGATCTGCGCCAGCGGATGATCGGCAGCGGCAACGGGAATCATGAAGGAATGGCCGATCTTTTCCACCGTCAGCGTATCGTCCTGCTTCAGCAGCGCGCCGCCGACGCCGACCGAAGCCCGGCCGCTCGACACCAGATCCATCACCATGCCGAGTTCGCCGGCATGCAGGCTGAGCGCCACCGTGGGGAACCGTCGGCCGAATTCGCTGAGCGCCTCTACCACGGCATCGGTCGGCACCATGTTGCTGATGGCAAGCGAAACATCCGCCTCAAGCCCCTGCTTCAGAGCCTTGGCGCGGGCGCGCATCACCTGCAGGTCGGAATGGATGCGGCGGGCATCGGCCAGAAGCGCCTTGCCGGCATCGGTCAGCCGCGTCTGGCGCGAGCCGCTGCGCTCGAACAGCGACACTTCCAGCTGTGCCTCGAGATTGGCAATCGTATAGCTGACCACCGACTGTGCCCGGTTGAGCCGCCGGGAGGCCGCAGAAAAGCTGCCGCTTTCCGCCACGGCGAGAAAGACCTGCAGCTGGTCGAGCGTCGGATTGGCGTCCATGGGTATCATCCACACAGTTGATGGCTTCGTTCGAGATTATCTCCATTTTCTGGATGGGTGTCCATTCCCTATGTTGCAGCGCGATGGAGGCGGTGTCCTCCCCCGAACAACCCATCTGGAACGCAAAACATGTCCAAGATCCTGCTCATCACCTCCAGCCCGCGTGGCGAAGAATCGGTCTCCACCAAGGTTGCGACCGACCTGGCCTCGGCTCTGGCCGCCCGCTCGAACGGTGACATCGCCGTGCGCGACCTCGGCGCCAACCCGATCGCCCACCTCGACACCGTTACCACCTCGGCCATCCGCAAGGCTCCGGCCGACCGCAATGCCGAAGAAGCTGCTGCTGCCGAAATCTCCGACGCGCTGGTTTCCGAGCTGCAGGCTGCCGACGAAATCGTCATCGGCACCGGTCTCATCAACTTCAACATCTATTCCGGCCTGAAGAGCTGGATCGACAACATCGCCCGCGCCGGCGTGACCTTCCGCTACACGGCTGAAGGCCCGGAAGGCCTCGTCAAGGGCAAGAAGGTCTACGTCGTTCTCGCCGCTGCCGGCGTCTATTCGGATGGCCCGGCCGCTCCGCTGAACCATGCCGTGCCGTACCTGAAGACCGTTCTCGGCTTCCTCGGCATGACCGACGTGGAAGTTCTTTACGTCGAAGGCCTCGCCTTCGGTCCGGAAGCCGTCGAAAAGGCGCTCGCTTCCGCCAAGAGCCGCACCGAGGAACTGGCAAAGGCTGCCTGATCGAAACACCTTCGGGTTGCACGTCTTGAGGGGAGCGCTGCGGTTGGCAGCGCTCCTCTTTTTTATGCCCGATAAACGGGATCGCCTCAGGTGGTGCGGGAGGCGGCGCCATCGGAAAACAGCGAGGCGCCGTTCTGGTCGATGATCTGCTGCGCCTTGCGAACCGTGCATTCGCGCGCATCATCCAGCGACGTAAACATGTCCGCGCGCAGAAAAGTGCGCACCAGCGTCTGACCGTTCACCTCCTTTTCGATGCGGCCGGCCAGACGGTATTGGGCACCCTCGCGCACGGGCTCGGCAAAAATCTTGCAGCCCGCATACTCCTGCGGCTCGGCGGCGGGAGCAGCCTTCGGCGCCTGTTCGCCACCGCCGGAAAACATCGAGAGGATCTTGGAAAAGAATGCCATGCGTCGTCCTTTCTGGTTCATGTCGGGCCGGGCTTGCCGCGGGTTTTCCGCGCCCGGACTCGCGTATTCTCGGGGGGTCGTGCCCCGTGCCGTCAGATGATCAGGTTCGCCAGGATCTCGTTTTCGGTAATGTCCTGATAGCCGAGGCCGGCCGCCTCGAACCGCTCCAGAAGCCCGGCAAAGTTTTCCGGCCGCCCGGTTTCGATGCCGATCAGGATCGAGCCGAAATTGCGTGCCGACTTCTTCAGATATTCGAACCGTGCGATGTCGTCTTCCGGTCCGAGCAGGTTGAGGAAATCGCGCAGAGCCCCGGGGCGCTGCGCCAGCCGCAGGATGAAGTATTTCTTCAGTCCGGCATGGCGCATGGCGCGCTCCTTGACATCAGGCAGGCGCTCGAAATCGAAATTGCCGCCGGAGACGACGGCAACGATCCGCCGCCCCTTGACCTGTTCGGGGTCGAGCGCGGCGAGCGCCGTCAGCGACAGCGCGCCGGCCGGTTCCAGCACGACGCCCTCGATGTTCAGCATCTCCGTCATCGTCACGCAGATGGCGTTTTCCGGCACGGCCATCACCTGCGCTTCGTCAAAGCGCTGGAGTGCTGCGAAATTCAGATCGCCGATACGGGCGACGGCGGCGCCATCGACGAAATTATCGACCTTCGGCAGCGTCACCGCACGGCCGGCCTTCAGGCTTTCCTTGAGGCTCGGCGCACCGGACGGCTCGACCATCAGGAAAGCGGTGTCCGGCAGGTCTTCGGAGAGATAGCCGATCATGCCGGAGGAGAGACCGCCACCGCCGACCGGCATGATCACCAGATCGGGGAGTGCGCCGTCCGGCAGTTGCGCCAGAAGTTCCGCCGCGACCGTCGCCTGCCCTTCGATGATGTCCTCGTGGTCAAACGGCGGCACCATCACGCCGCCCGTCTCCTCTACATGGGCGCGGGCCGCCGCATAGCATTGGTCAAAGATGTCGCCCACCAGCCGGATGGTGATGTGGGGGCCGCCGAACATGCGCGTCTTGTCGATCTTCTGCTGTGGCGTCGTCACCGGCATGAAGACGACGCCCGGCACCTGGAAATGCCGGCAGACAAAGGCAAAGCCCTGCGCGTGATTGCCGGCCGAGGCGCAGACGAAGGTGCGGTCGCTGCTGCCATCGGCAATCGCCTTGCGGAAGAAATTGAAGGCGCCACGGATCTTGTAGGAGCGTACCGGCGACAAATCCTCGCGCTTCAGCCACACCTCAGCCCCGAAGCGACGGCTCAGATGCTCGTTCATCTGCAGCGGGGTCTCGGGAAAGATCTCCCGCATCGCCAACATGGCTTCGTCCACAGCCGCCCTGTTCATTGCCTGCCATCCGTTGAAATTCATACTGGTCCCCGCTATGCCATAGCTGACCGGCAGAGACAAAAGCTTCTTGCTCGGGTCAACACATCGGGGTCGTCGCGTTTGAACGCAAACCAGTTCCGCTCATCGATCTATATCGTCGCGCTCTGCGGCATCTACCTGTCGGCGGCGATGTTCGTTCCGGCCCTCTTCGATCTCTATTACGGCCAGCCTGACTGGCAGATCTTCGTGCTCTCGGGCGTCATGGTCGGCGGTCTGTCGCTTGCCAGCGCCATGGCAACGCGCGGCGCCATGCCGGTGTTCAACAAGCGGCTGGGTTTCCTGCTCGTCAACATGCTCTGGGCGCTGTTTTCCGTGGTCGGCGCCATTCCCTTCTATCTGTCGACGCTGAAGCTCAGCTTCGCGCAGTCGCTGTTCGAATCCATTTCGGCGATCACCACCACCGGCTCGACCGTGCTTGTCGGGCTCGACAGCATGCCGCCCGGCATCCTGATGTGGCGCTCGCTGCTGCACTGGCTGGGCGGCATCGGCATCGTGGCGCTGGGGCTCTTCGTGCTTCCTTTTCTCCGGGTCGGCGGCATGTCCTTCTTCAAGATGGAATCCTCCGATACCAACGACAAGCCGTTTGCCAAGCTCGCAAGTTTCACCCGCGCCTTCATGGCGGTCTATGTCGGCATTACCGTGCTATGCACCATTGCCTATGACTGGGCGGGCATGGGGCATTTCGATGCGCTGAACCATGCAATGGCGACCGTCGCCACCGGCGGCTTCTCCACCCACGATGCCTCCTTCGGCTATTTCAACAGCATTCCGCTGATGTGGGCCGGCACCGTGTTCATGACGCTCTCCAGCCTGCCCTTCTCGATCCTCATCCTGTTTGCCGTGCGCCGCCGTCTCGACAGCCTGCGCGACCCGCAGGTCGGGTTCTTTCTCGGCTATCTCACGCTGTTCTCGTTGATGGCCGGCGTCTATCACCATGTGCGAAACGGCGTGGACCTGCCGGTCGCGCTGACCCACTCCTTCTTCAACGTATCCTCGATCCTCTCCACGACCGGCTTTGCCAGCGAGGATTATACCCTGTGGGGACCGTTCGTGGTGGCGCTTGCGCTGTTTGCCACCTTCATGGGCGGCTGCTCCGGCTCAACCGCGGGCGGCATCAAGGCCTATCGCTTCGTGATCATCTTCAATGTGGTTCGCAGCGGGCTGAAGAAACTGATCTATCCGAATGCCATCTATCCGGTGCGCTATGGCCAGGCCACCGTCGATGCCGATGTGCAGCGCGGCGTCTTCCTGTTCGTCAGCCTTTACATCTTCCTCTGGGCAGTCGGCAGTCTCGGCATGGCGCTGCTGGGCTATGATTTTGCAACCTCCGTCTCGGCCGTCATCACCTGCCTGTCGAATGTCGGCCCCGGCATCGGCCACATCATCGGCCCGGCCGGCAATTTTTCCACCATTTCGGAACCGGCGCTCTACCTTCTGTCGCTGATGATGCTGCTCGGCCGCCTGGAGGTCCTCACGGTGATGGTGCTGCTGCTGCCGATCTTCTGGCGCAACTGAGCCAACGCCCCGTTGCGGCAGCGTCACGACCCGGCGAGGCGCTCGCCGCCCGGCGTCGCTCAGTTGTCGATGGTGACATCCGCCTCGGCACTGCCGGCCATGATGGCCATGCCGTTCGGAAGATCGTTGCCATCGAGCTTGTGCAGGATCGCCGCCTCATCGAGGCCGTAGCCCTCCCAGCGGGCGCGCAGCCGCCGGCGCAGTTCCGCCACCTCGACCTTGACCATGACCGTCAGGTCGAAGATCGGCTTCAGCCGGTCCCAGGGCTTTTCACACATCAGCAGGTAATTGCCTTCGCAGACGATGATACCCGTCTCGCGCCCGATCAGCCTGCCGCCCGCACGTGCGATCTCGATTGCCCGGTCGAACACCGGCACCGCCACCACCGCGTCCTCATTGCCCTTGAGCCGGCTCAGCATATGACGCAGGCCATGCACGTCGAAGGTATCGATGGCGCCCTTGTGGGCGAGACGTCCCATGTCCGTCAGCACCGTATCATCGAAATGGAAGCCATCCATCGGAAAGACGGCGGCAAGCCCCGGCCTTTCGCGGTTGATTTCCGCGACCACCGCATCGGCAAGCGTCGACTTGCCGGAACCCGGCGGCCCGGCAATGCCGGCCATCAGGCGTGCGCCGTCGTAACGGTCGAGGAGGCGGCGGGCCAGGGCGCGGGCATTGTCGTCGAGTGTCGTCACGGCATCATTCCAGATCTGGTTTGCGAGGGGAATCGGTGCCTCCCCTTTGTGCCCATCAAGAGCGGAGCAGGCCCGGTAAATCAAGCTGCACGGCCACTGGCATCGGGTTCAAGAGAGAATGGTGCGGACGACGGGACTCGAACCCGTAATCTCGAACGAGAGGCAGATTTTCATACCACTTCGGCTTTCGCCGCCGCCCGAAGGCGTTCGTGGTCTGGACTGTCCCTTCGCCATGACCGAAGAAGGTTTTAGGCGCCGCCCGTCCAGTCTCTACACCTTCCCTTCCGGCCGGAAGGGCTTGGCTCGGGATTGGCCTTGGGATCTCCCCTTTAGCGTTCCCCGACTTTGAGCGGTTCTACACCGCGGATTTCCCCGCGGGCACTCCAATTGTCAAAAGTCTGCTGCGTCTACCAATTTCGCCACGTCCGCTTGCCCCGACTTCGATCATGGGCACAGTCTTATTCGTGGGCTTGTCTCAAAATTGCAAGTCCATGTTCGCGAATATTCGTACGCTCGCAGCCACCTTTGTCCTGTCCGCGAACAGGCACTGGCGCTGCGCGAAAAAAGCACCACATGAGGCACCGGGCTTCTGCCGGCATGCGGCCTGGAACTTTGGCATGTCCGGCCGGTTTTCCCGTCACTGCATGCAACAGGTCTTCAACTGATGAAACGCTCCCTGATCCTCCTCGGCACCGCCCTTGCGCTCAGCGCCTGCACCACCGCCAGCGTCGAACCGATCCCCGGCTCCATCACCTATAACGGCCAGCCGCGCACCAAGCTCACGAAGTCGCCGGTCGGCAGCACCTTCGAGCACCGCTTCTATGGCGATGGAGGCGAGTATGTGGAAACCTACCAGATCCAGCCGGACCGCAGCCTCAAGCTCATCTGGCGACGCTTCCTGCCCGATATCATCGACGACAACTGAACCGGGATGCGGGCGGCGGGGATCCTCCGGTGGCTTGCGGACTTGCCCTTCGGCGCCGCAACCCTATGTCGTGGCTTTCCCGCAGAAAGAGTGAACCCACGTGACCTATCGCTTCCTCATCGTCGAAGACGGACTCCTGATCGCCATGGATCTGGAGGATGCCGTCCAGCGCTGCGGCCATGAGGTGGTGGGCATCGCACCGGACATGTCAGTGGCACTGAACTATGCCGCCGAGGCCGATATTGCCTTCGTCGACGTGCGGCTCGCCGATGGAGAAACGGGGCCGGAACTGGCAGCCCGTCTGGTGGAGCGCGGCATTCTGGTGGTGTTCGTGACCGGCAATCCGATGCTGGTGGAAGGACGCGATGCCGGTGCGCTCGGTGTCATCGCCAAGCCGCTCACCCTTCAGGCCGCGACCGATGTGATCCAGTTTGCGGTCGACTGGAAGAATGGCGTGCGCCGCAATGCCCCGGCGCGCCTGCGTCTGTTCCGACCGCTCGCCGAACCACAGGGCTGAGCGCTGCCGGGATGACGCAGGCTCCGGCAAACTGAAAAGGCGCGGAGATTGCTCCCCGCACCCTCGTGCTTGCCGAAAACCGGATTGATCAGCCGGCCAGCTTGGCGGCGATGCGGGCCACATGCGCACCCTGGAAACGGGCACCTTCGAGTTCGATCTCGGAGGGCTGACGCGAGCCGTCGCCTTCGGTGATCGTGGAGGCGCCGTAGGGCGAGCCACCCTTGACCTGCTCGGTGCCCATCTGCCCCTGGAAGGAGTAGGGAAGACCGGCCACGACCATGCCGTGGTGCAGGAAGGTCGGAATGAAGGACAGAATGGTCGATTCCTGTCCGCCATGCTGGGTGGCGGTGGAGGTGAAGACCGAGCCGACCTTGCCGATCAGCTTGCCGTTGAACCACAGGCCGCCGGTCTGGTCCCAGAAATTGCGCATCTGCGAGGCGACCGTGCCAAAGCGCGTGCCGGCACCGACGATGATGGCGTCGTAATCCACGAGGTCATCCACCTTGGCGATGGCAGCCGGCTGATCCACCTTGTAATGCGAAGCCTTGGCAACCTCCTCCGGCACCAGTTCCGGCACGCGCAGCACCGTCACCTCGGCGCCTGCGGACTTGGCGCCCTCGGCAACGGCATAGGCCATCGTTTCGATATGGCCATAGGTGGAATGATAGAGAACCAGAACCTTCGGCATGTATGTCTCCCTTTTTGCGTGCAGCGCCGGAATGGCGCGGCCGTTGCTGATCAACTTAGTCGCAACCGGGCGTTTCGCCAGTGTCTTGTGGTCGCACGCAGTGTTCAATCTTTGAGGACGAAAAATCCGTTGCAGTCACAATGGCGTAACGCAGGCCACATGCCCAAGCATTCTTGCCGTCGCCATTTTGGCGTGGGAAGGTGACAACAGCCATTCCAGTTTCCAGTGAGGATCTCCATGACCACCCAGATCGTGACCGCCGCCATCCTGGCGATTGGCGACGAACTTCTGTCCGGCCGCACCAAGGACAAGAATATCGGTCATCTCGCCGATGTTCTGCTGCTTTCGGGCATCGATCTGAAGGAAGTCCGCATCGTCGCAGACGAGGAGGAGGCGATCGTTGAGGCGCTGAATGCGCTGCGGGCCCGCTATACCTATGTCTTCACCTCCGGCGGCATCGGCCCGACACATGACGACATCACCGCCGATGCGGTGTCGAAAGCCTTCGGCCTGCCCTGCGAGCATGATGCCGAGGCCATGCGGTTGTTGGCCGACATGTATGCACGGCGCGGCATGGAATTTACCGAGGCGCGCCAGCGCATGGCGCGCATGCCGCGTGGCGCCCGGCACATCGCCAATCCGGTTTCCACGGCACCGGGCTTCGTGGTGGAGAATGTCTATGTGATGGCCGGCGTGCCACAGGTTTTCCAGGCCATGGTGGACAATATCCTGCCGGAGCTGGCGGGCGGCGCCAAAATGCTGACACGGTCCCTGCCCTGCCCTTACGGTGAAGGCGATATCGGCACCCTGCTCGGCGCGATCCAGAAGGCGCATCCGGCAACCAGCATCGGCTCCTATCCGAAATATGACGGGCAGCGTTTTTCCACCGAACTGGTCGTGCGCGCCCGCGACCCCGAGGCACTGGACGCCGCCGCTCATGCGATTGCCGCGATGATCCGTGATCTCGATACGGCCCGTGCCAGTGGTCATCCGGGTCCCGAGGCCTGATCGGCGCCAGCGCTTGACCCAGCGCAAGGCGAGGCCCATTTCAAGGCGCATGGTGGAACGAAAGGCTCCACCATCCCGCCCGAGAGGAGACACCGCCCATGGGTTACAAGACGATCCTTGCCGTTCTCGACAGTGAACGCAGCGCCCCGCCGATCACCCGCTTCGCCGCCGATCTTGCCCGCACCTTCTCTGCCCATGTGATCGGCCTTCGCGCCGAAATGCTGGCGACCGTGCCGCTGATCGCACCGATGGAAATTCCCGATCCGGCGGCGGTGGAGGCGCTGCAGCAGGCAGCCCAGGCTGAAACCCGGCGCATCGAAACCGTGTTCCGCGCCGGCATGGAACGGGAAGGCCTGTCCTTCGAGTGGCGCCCTTACGTTTCCTCAGCCGGCTATAGTTCCGACAGCGTGCAGGAGTGCCTGCGCGCCAGCGATCTGGTGCTCGCCTTCCAGAACGACGCGGAACACGGCAATGACAGCAGCGCAGACCTGGATGCGTTGCTGTTCGAGAGCGGCCGGCCTGTTCTGCTCGTGCCGCACATCCTGAAGGAACCGCAGCCCATCCGTCGTGCGCTGGTAGCCTGGAACGGCTCGCGCGAGGCCGCCCGCGCCGCCTTCGATGCCCTGCCCCTTCTTATGCGTGCCGACAGCGTCGAAATCTTCTCCGTCGATCCGCCCGGCATGCCGCGCCAGGCACCCGATCTCGCCGGCACCGATCTCGCCAACGCACTCTCCCGCCACGGCGTGAAGGTGACGCTCAAGACCGAGGAGAATTGCCCGGTTCCGACGGCGACCGCCATCGAGAACCGGCTGGCCGATGACGGCATCGACCTGCTGGTCATGGGCGGCTATGGCCATTCGCGCTGGTGGGAAATGCTGTTCGGCGGCGTGACCCGCAGCGTCCTGGCAAGCATGACGGCGCTGACGCTTCTGTCGCGCTGAGGCTTTCTGCGCAACACCGGGGCTTTCCCGTGGGAATGCCCCGCCTCTGCCTGCGCATCCGGCTTGCTTTTTCAAGGGATTTGCCGCTAAGAGCAGCAGCCAACGGGAACCTGTCGAACAGGCCGCCCGCGGGCTGCTCCGGCATTTGCGGCGCGCCCTCCCCATTTGCCCGTCAGCGCCTTCGGAGCCTTTTCGCATGTCCCTACCCGACAAAGCCTTTCCCGTTTCCTGGGATCAGTTTCACCGTGACGCCCGTGCGCTGGCCTGGCGGCTGGCCGGCCTCAACCAGGATTTCCGTGCCATCGTCTGCATTACGCGCGGCGGCCTGGTGCCGGCCGCGATCATTTCGCGCGAACTGAACATCCGCCTGATCGAAACGGTCTGCATCGCCTCCTACCATGACTATGTGAACCAGGGCGACATGAACGTGCTGAAAGGCATTACCGCCGACCTGCTGACCGATGGCGGCAAGGGCGTACTGGTCGTGGACGACCTCACCGACACCGGCAAGACCGCCTCGGAAGTGCGCGCCATGATGCCGAACGCACATTTTGCCTGCGTCTATGCCAAGCCGAAGGGCGTTCCGACGGTCGATACCTTCGTCACCGAAGTCTCGCAGGACACCTGGATCTATTTCCCCTGGGACATGGGGTTCACCTATCAGGAACCGATCGCCAAGGGCCACAAGGGCTGATCCTTGCTTTCTCCGGCATCTGGAACCCGCCCGACCGGCGGGTTCTTTCGTTTTGGATACGGCTTTGCGAACCGACATGAGTGTCAATTATGTTTTGTTCTCAGACATTTGCCTGTCTGTACCCCCCAACGCGGGAAGCCTATTTCACGATTTATTTATATTCGAAAGCCATAAAATGAGACGCGCGGTTGCACCCTGAGGCTGCGGCGGACCATGACGGCCTGACCATCAAGCGCATCGAGCCATGTCCCGGACCCGCCATGCGGTCCCTGGAGCCGAGGGCGCCATGCCGAATTTCCTGAGATCCCTTCCCCTGACGGCCAAGCTGTCCGCCATCATCGTGACGATCAACCTGATCGGCGTCATCGGTCTCGGCATCTCCACCTGGACCAGCGAACGGGCCGCCATGCTGTCGCTGATCTCCGCAAACTGGATGAAGGATACGGCACAGTTTGCGACGCTTGCCTCAGGGGGCGTCAAGTGGGGCAAGGCCGATGTCGTTCAGGAAGCCTATGCCCTCTACCGGGACAAGGCGGATCTGCACCTTGTGCAATTTGCCGCCTATGGCGCCACGTTGAATGTCGTGGACAGCTGGAACCGCAAGGAGGTGGACGACCTGCCCTCTGCCGATGCGCTGGCAAAGGCTGCCGCGACCCGCCCCGAGAAACCTGCGATCGTCGATACTGGCGCCGATCCGGACCTGATGACGATCGTTGCGCCGCTTCCCAATGACAAGTCCGGCAAGCCGACGGGCTATGTCGTGACGACCTGGACCGGCGACCGGATCATCGACCAGATCCGCAGCAAGGTTCTCACCTCGGTCATGTTGCAGTCCCTCGTCATCATCGCTGCCGTTACCGTCTTCATCGTCACCATGCGCCGGCTGGTCGGCCAGCCGCTGCAGGTTCTCAGCCGCCGCATCGCCGGCCTGCAGCAGGGCGATCTGCAGTCGCCGGTCGTCTTCCAGCAGAAGGGCGACGAGATCGGCTTCCTGGCCCGCGCACTCGAAGGCTTCCGCAAGGATGCGATCGCCCAGCAGGAACAACATCGCCTGGCCGAAGAGCAGCAGGCGACGATCAGCAGCGAACGTGCCCGCAATGCGCGCATGGCCGAAGACAATGCGGCGACCCAGGCACGGGTGATGGCAAGCGTCGGCTCCGCGCTGGAACGGATGGCAGCCGGCGATCTCACCGCTACGCTTGGCGATCTCGGTCCCGAATTCGAGAAGCTGCGACTGGATTTCAACGCCATGGTGCAGTCCGTTGCGGTCGCCATCACCGAAATCAAGTCATCGGCCGGCAATGTGGAAAGTGGCGCCGTGGAGCTTGCCTCCCAGGCCGAGCAACTGGCCAAGCGCACCGAACAGCAGGCCGCTGCGCTGGAGGAAACCGCTGCCGCGCTCGATCAGGTCACCGCAACCGTGCGCACCTCCTCGCAGAGCGCCGAGACGACTGGTGCCATGGTGGGCGAAGCCAAGTCGGAAGCCAGCCATTCGGCCGAGGTCGTGCGCAATGCGATCGGCGCCATGGACCGCATCCAGCACTCGTCCTCGCAGATCGGCACGATCATCGGCGTGATCGATGAGATCGCCTTCCAGACGAATCTTCTGGCGCTCAATGCTGGCGTCGAGGCCGCGCGTGCCGGTGAAGCCGGCAAGGGCTTTGCGGTCGTCGCGCAGGAAGTGCGCGAGCTTGCCCAGCGCTCGGCCAATGCCGCCAAACAGATCAAGAACCTGATCGATGTGTCGAACAGCGAGGTGGCAAACGGCGTCCAGCTCGTCAACCAGACCGGCGACACGCTGCTGAAGATCGAGGAGCATATCGGCCGCATCGCCGAAGGCATCGTCGGCATGGTGCAGTCCTATCGCCAGCAGGCAACCGGCCTGCAGGAGATCAATGCCTCGATCAGCAGCATGGACCAGACCACCCAGCAGAACGCCGCCATGGTGGAAGAGGTGAGCGCCGCCTCCCATGATCTGCTCTCGCAGAGCCGCACCATGCAGGACGCCAGCGGTCGCTTCCAGCTCGGCCCTCTTGCCGGCCAACGCCGCGTCGCCTGATCCCCAACACGATGCCTCGCCACCGGGACCGGCGAGGCGCAACCGGCAGAAGGTCCCGTCCAGAATCCCCCCATCCGAGGAGCCCCCTATGAAACATTTTCTGACCGGTCTTGCCGCTACCGCCATGATGACCCTCTTCCTGCAGCCGGCCAGGGCGGAAGAGGCACATGTCGCCCCCGTGACCGCCTATATGAAGGCCCATGTCACCGGCTGGGTGAATGATCCCGTCATCATCGGTGCCATCAAGGCGCAGAATGCCAAGCACGCCCATCTGAGCGAGGCCGATATCGTGGCCCTCGACAAGAAGTGGCGCGCAGAAGTGGATGCCGCCGACAAGCCGCTGATCACTGCAACCCTCGGCAATGCCGTCTCTGCCTTCCTCAAGGCCAAGCAGGCCGATTCCAAGGGCGCCATTGCGGAAGTGTTCGTGATGGACAACAAGGGCCTCAATGTCGGCCAGAGCGAAGTCACCTCCGACTACTGGCAGGGTGACGAGGCGAAGTTCCAGAAGAGCTTCGGTGTCGGCAAGGATGTGCTGTTCGTCGACAAGGTCGAGAAGGACGAATCGAGCCAGACCCTGCAGTCCCAGGCCTCCATGACCATCAGCGACGAAACCGGCAAGCCGATCGGCGCGATCACGGTCGGCGTCAACCTCGAAGCCCTCTGACCTCATCCATTCCATCAGCCAGGCACCGCGGCCGTCCTTTCGGGCGGCCGCTTGCATTCGGGAGCCGCTGTAAGAGCCTCGTCTGCAAGCTCTGTCGCCGGAGATGTTGCCGCGGACGTGGCATGCAGGAATGCCGGCGTCTCCCCTTTCACGGCGGCACCGTTCACCTGCATGGGGACAGAGGGCCGACTGCCGGAACGCATCGCCGTCACGCCGGTTCATGCGTTTCGGAGCCCGGAGAGTACCCGGAGTGCATGGCATTCCCCGGTCTCGTGGCCAACGAAAAAGGCGCCACGCGGGCGCCTGTCTCGTTGCCGGTCCGTCCTTGACCGACGATCAGGCCGCCGTGCGATAGGCGTGGCCGGCGCTGGCGGCGCCATCCAGCCGGAAGCGCGCGAGGATTGCTGTCAGCTGGCGGCTTTCGGACGCCAGCACCTGGCTCGCGGCGGTGGTTTCCTCCACCATGGCCGCGTTCTGCTGCGTCATCTGGTCCATGTGGTTGACGGAGGTGTTGATCTCGCCGAGCGCTGCGGACTGTTCGCCGGCGGCGCGCGCGATGGTCGCGACATGGTCGTTGACGCGGTTGACCAAATCCTCGATCTCCTTCAGCGCCTCGCCGGTGGAGAGCACCAGCGTCACGCCGCCCTTGACCTCGTCGGCAGACGTGTTGATCAGCGTCTTGATCTCCTTGGCGGCATTGGCAGATCGCTGCGCGAGTTCCCGCACCTCCTGCGCCACCACGGCAAAGCCACGACCGGCCTCGCCCGCGCGCGCCGCCTCGACACCGGCATTCAGCGCAAGCAAGTTGGTCTGGAAAGCGATCTCGTCAATGACGGAGATGATCTGGCTGATCTTCTGCGAGGACTGTTCGATGCGACCCATGGCCTCGATCGCATCGCGCACGATGCCGCCTGAGCGGCCGGCGCTGGCCTTCGTTTCTGCCACCATGCGGGTTGCCTCGTTGGCGCGATCGGTCGACATGCGAACCGTGGTGGTGATTTCCTCGAGAGCCGCCGCGGTCTCTTCAAGGGCTGCTGCCTGCTGCTCGGTGCGGCGCGCCAGCTGGTTGGAGGCCGAGGACAGCTCGCCGGAATTGTCGCTGATGGTGCCTGCGGCGGTGCGCACGTTATCCATCGTGCCCCGCAGCACGCCCATGGTGGCGTTGACGTTCTGCTGCAGCTCGGCAAAGGCCCCCTGGAAGGTGCCCCGCATATCCTGCGTCAGGTCCTGCTCGGCCAGAGCGGCGACAACGCGGCGCACCTCCGTGATCCCCTTGTCGACATTCTCCACCAGTTCGTTGACGCTGGTGGCGAAGCGTTCGAGATCGGCATCCTCGTAGCGCTTGCTGATGCGCTGGCTGAAATCGCCGGCAGCGGCGGCGGCCACGATGCCGCTGATCGAGACCTGCAGATCCTTGCTCTGACGATTGAGCGCCGCCTCCTGCGCTTCCATGGCTCGCATCTGGATCTCGTTGGCGCGAAACACTTCGAGCGCGCGGGCCATCTCGCCGATTTCGTCGGTGCGGTCGGTATCGGTCACCGGTTGGTCTGTGCGGCCTTTTGCCATGGCGCTCATCACCAGCGTCATGCGGCGGATGGGGCTTGCAATCTCGCGACGGGCGATGACGAGGCTGAGCGCGACGCCGGCGACGATGCAGACCACGGCGGTGATCGCAAGGATCATGACCGTCGTTTGCGACTCATCGATCGCATAGGCGCGCGACTGCGACAGCGTCTTGGCGGAATAGGTGCTGTAAACCTTGACGGCAGCCGTCACGGCCTTCTGGCCGTCCAGCGCTTTCTCAAGTGCAGCCGTCATCACCTGGCGATCCTTGCCGGCTTCGGTGCCGGCTATCTTCACCATCTGGCGGATGGCATCGAAATAGGCGTTGAGGCTCGCCTTGATGTCGGAGAGCTGCTTCTGCTCCTCCGCATCGGCGGTGGAGGCGATCTTCGGCAGGCGTTCCAGCATTTCCTTGGCGCGCTTCTCCGTCTCGGCTGCGAAATCGGCGGCCTTGTCGGGCGCGAGCGCCAGCTGGTAGGTCATGCGGCTGATGGCAATGATGTCGATGCGCAGGTCCATGGCCTCGCGGGCCACCTCCTCGCGTGCCCCCGTATCCTTCAGCGCCCCCCCCATCGAGAAGAGGCCTTGCGTTCCGACAGCGGCAATGGCGGCGGCGGCAGCGCCCATCAGCACCACCACCAGACTGATCTTCTTGAGGATCGACAGGTTCTTGATCGTCACGGACATCTCTCCGAAGGCTTCGAACGGGGCGGATTGCACGGCAGGGTATGCACCCGCAGCATTCTTCCATTCGAATCTCCTAAGTTACGTGCGTTAAAATTTTGCATGGAAAAACTCCGAGAATTTATGGGGTCCCGGTCCTGCATCTGTCACAAAATCCGTCACGCCGCAGAAGGCGGCCGGGAAAGACGCCACGCCAAATGCTTGATGCGATTGAATGATTCGCTTCTCCCCGTTTTCCACAGCTTACAGACACAAGATATTGTGGTTAAAAAACCGTTGCAGTCTAAGCCTTGACGAATCTCCCGGTTCGGCCGAGATTGGAACCGTTGCGGCGGCGACAGGATCGGACGTCACGAGGCCGATCCTCTGTAAGCGCAAAAATCACCCAACTCCGTCGGTCGGCGGCTTGCCATGAGGGCTCGCACGCTGGTGGATGTCGCGTGTCTTTTTGTGCCACCGTCTCGGCAAAATGGGGTGGTGGAAAACTGTTTTTACGCTATATTTAGTGTTTGCAGCCAACCTGCCCACAAGATACAGGTCGACCATCCACGGATGATTTACCATTCGAGTTGAAACGGGCACGGCTGCGCGTTGTTTGACAGCGATCGCCGCCGACGGATTTTTGTGCGCCCGGCGGGCGCGACAGCGAGGACGAGAGAGATGCGCATTGAACGTCGTTTCACCAAACCTGGCCAGGGCGCCTATGCGGAGATCGAATTCCGCAAGGCTGTCAGCGAGATCCGCAATCCCGACGGCTCGATCGTCTTCCGCCTGGAAGACATCGACGTTCCCGCGCAGTTTTCCCAGGTGGCGACCGACGTCCTCGCGCAAAAATATTTCCGCAAGGCCGGCGTGCCGAAGGCCCTGAAAAAGATCGAGGAAAACGACGTTCCCTCCTTCCTGTGGCGCTCGGTTGCCGACGAAAAGGCCCTGAAGGATCTTCCGGAATCCGAACGCTACGGTTCGGAAACCGACGCGCGACAGGTGTTTGACCGTCTGGCCGGCACCTGGACCTACTGGGGCTGGAAGGGCAAGTATTTCTCCTCGGAAGAAGATGCCGCCGCCTTCAAGGACGAGCTTGCCTACATGCTCGCCACCCAGCGCGTGGCGCCGAACAGCCCGCAGTGGTTCAACACCGGCCTGCACTGGGCCTATGGCATCGACGGCCCCGGCCAGGGCCATTTCTACGTCGACCCCTTCACCGGCAAGCTGACCAAGTCGAAGTCCGCTTACGAACATCCGCAGCCGCATGCCTGCTTCATCCAGTCCGTCGAGGACGATCTCGTCAACGAGGGCGGCATCATGGACCTGTGGGTGCGTGAAGCGCGCCTCTTCAAGTATGGTTCCGGCACCGGCTCCAACTTCTCCCATCTGCGCGGCGAAGGTGAAAAGCTGTCCGGCGGCGGCCGTTCCTCGGGCCTCATGTCCTTCCTGAAGATCGGTGACCGCGCTGCCGGCGCCATCAAGTCGGGCGGCACCACGCGCCGCGCCGCCAAGATGGTGGTAGTCGACATCGACCATCCCGATATCGAAGCCTATATCGACTGGAAGGTGAAGGAAGAGCAGAAGGTTGCCGCCCTCGTCACCGGTTCCAAGATCGTTGCCCGCCATCTGAAGGCCATCATGAAGGCCTGCGTGAATTGCGACGGCGATGGCGACGATTGCTTCGACCCGACCAAGAACCCGGCCCTGAAGCGCGAAATCCGCGCTGCCAAGAAGGACCAGGTGCCGGAAAACTATGTCAAGCGCGTCATCCAGTTCGCCAAGCAGGGCTACAAGGATCTCGAGTTCAAGACCTATGACACGGACTGGGATTCGGAAGCCTATCTCACCGTCTCCGGCCAGAACTCCAACAACTCCGTCTCGCTGAAGGACGATTTCCTGCGCGCTGTCGAGAATGACGGCAACTGGAACCTGACCGCCCGCAAGGACGGCAAGGTGCTGAAGACGCTGAAGGCCCGCGACCTCTGGGAAAAGATCTCCTATGCCGCCTGGGCATCGGCTGATCCCGGCCTGCACTTCAACACCACCATGAACGACTGGCACACCTGCCCGGCGGCCGGCCCGATCCGCGCATCGAACCCGTGCTCGGAATACATGTTCCTGGATGACACGGCCTGCAACCTGGCCTCGCTGAACCTCCTGCAGTTCAAGGACCGGGCCACCAAGCGCATCAACATTGCCGATTACGAGCATGCGGTGCGCCTGTGGACCGTCGTTCTGGAAATCTCGGTGATGATGGCACAGTTCCCGTCGCGCCAGATTGCCGAACTGTCCTACCAGTACCGCACGCTCGGCCTCGGCTATGCCAATATCGGCGGCCTCTTGATGTCCTCCGGCATTCCCTATGATTCGGCAGAGGGCCGCGCCATTGCCGGCTCGCTGACGGCGATCATGACCGGCGTCTCCTATGCCACCTCGGCGGAAATCGCCTCGGAGCTTGGCCCCTTCCCGGGCTTTGCGCCGAACCGCGACAACATGCTGCGCGTCATCCGCAACCATCGCCGAGCCGCCTATGGGGAAGCGACCGGCTATGAAGGCCTCTCCGTCAACCCGGTTCCGCTGATCCATTCGGAAAACCCGGACCGGGATCTCGTGGCCCATGCCAAGGCAGCCTGGGACAAGGCGCTTTCGCTCGGCGAACAGCACGGCTACCGCAATGCCCAGACGACCGTGATTGCGCCGACCGGCACGATCGGCCTCGTGATGGACTGCGACACGACCGGCATCGAGCCCGACTTTGCGCTGGTGAAGTTCAAGAAGCTGGCCGGCGGCGGCTACTTCAAGATCATCAACGGCGCCGTGCCGGAAGCGTTGCGCACGCTCGGCTATTCCGAAAGCCAGATTGCCGAGATCGAGGCCTATGCCGTCGGTCATGGCAACATCAACCAGGCACCGGGCGTGAACCCCGGCTCGCTGAAGGCCAAGGGCTTTACCGACGAGAAGATCGAGGCGATCAACGGCGCCACCAAGGCTGCCTTCGACATCAAGTTCGTCTTCAACCAGTGGACGCTCGGCGCCGACTTCCTCAAGGAAGCCCTGAAAGTTTCCGACGAGCAGCTCGCCGACATGAGCTTCAACCTTCTGGAGCATATCGGCTTCTCGAAGAAGGATATCGAGGCCGCCAACATCCATGTCTGCGGTGCGATGACGCTGGAAGGCGCGCCCTTCCTGAAGGCCGAGCATCTGCCGGTGTTCGATTGCGCCAATCCCTGCGGCAAGATCGGCAAGCGGTATCTCTCGGTCGAAAGCCATATCCGCATGATGGCGGCAGCCCAGCCGTTCATCTCGGGTGCGATCTCCAAGACGATCAACATGCCGAACGAGGCGACCGTCGAGGATTGCGGCTCCGCCTACATGCTCTCCTGGAAGCTGGCGCTGAAGGCCAATGCGCTTTACCGCGATGGCTCGAAGCTCTCCCAGCCGCTCAACGCCTCGCTGATCGAGGATGAGGACGACGAGGACATGGTGGAAGAACTGCTGGCGCAGCCGGCAGCCGCCCAGGCCGTGGTCGTCACCGAAAAGATCGTCGAGCGCGTGGTGGAACGTCTGGTCCGCAGCCAGGAAAAGCTGCCGTCGCGCCGCAAGGGCTATACCCAGAAGGCGAAGATCGGCGGCCACACCATCTTCCTGCGTACCGGCGAATACGACGACGGCCGCCTTGGCGAAATCTTCCTCGACATGAACAAGGAAGGTTCGGCGCTGCGCGCCTTCATCAACAACTTCGCCATCTCGGTCTCGCTCGGCCTGCAATACGGCGTGCCGCTGGAAGAATATGTCGATGCCTTCACCTTCACCAAGTTCGAGCCGGCCGGCATCGTGACGGGCAATGACGCGATCAAGAACGCCACGTCGATCCTCGACTACGTGTTCCGCGAACTCGCCATTTCCTATCTCGGCCGCCACGATCTGGCGCATGTCGATACCTCCGACTTCTCCTCCACGGCGCTCGGCCGCGGCGTCTCCGAAGGCAAGGCCGACATCGTCTCGAAGGGCCTGACCCGCGGCTATCGCCCGACGCTGGTCTCCAGCGCCCAGTCCGGCGAACCGCGCGGCGCGTCCTCCGCGGCACCGGCCAAGGCCTCGGCCGGCGGCAATGTGACGGCTTTTGCCGGCTCCGCCGCCCGCAAGCTGGAAGCAACGGTTGCCATTTCCACCTCCGAAGTCGTGTCCTTCAAGCGGGACTACGAGGAGCGGGCCAAGGAACTGGCAGAAGAGATGATCGAGGAAGTGATCGCCGACGAGGCCGCCACCGCCCTCTTCTCCGACAAGGCCGCCGCCGACGCCGCCTCTGCCAAGGCAGACGCAAAGAAGGTGGAAGCAGAACGCCGCATGCGCTCCATCGCGCAGGGCTACACGGGCAACATGTGCTCCGAGTGCCAGAATTTTACGATGGTGCGCAATGGGACGTGCGAGAAGTGCGACACGTGCGGTGCGACGAGCGGGTGCTCTTGAGTTCCAGAGGATACCAAGTGGGTATTTTCGATGAAAGCGAAGTGGAGGCGGGCCATCGAGGGCTCGCCTTTTCTATTTCCTCACAAATCGAAATTTTGAAGGCCTCAATTGAGCTAATCCGCAGCGCCATTAAGATTGAAGACAGAATTCGAAATGATCTCCAGGAACACGCGGATTACCTCGCCGCCTCCCTACTGGGCTTTCGGATTGACCTTCTCCCCTGGAAT
>NZ_VJMG01000030.1 GCF_007004135.1 Affinirhizobium straminoryzae | reverse complement strand
CGTGAAGGTCCGGTTAACCCTCACCGCCGGTGGCGCACCTCTTACAACAGGGAGACGGCGGGGAAAAGATCAATCCTCCGCCTCCGCTTTCCCCAGCTTCCTCATCGATCCCGCGATTTCCACCACCAGATCGGGCAGGCCTTCGATCTCGCTCCAGCCCTTGCGGCCGCCCTTCGGGATCTCGGCCGAGGAGGCGGGCAGCATGGCGGAAGAAAAGCCCAGCTTTTCGGCTTCCTTGAGGCGCTGTGCCGTCTGCGAGACCGGACGCACCGCTCCCGACAGGCTGACCTCGCCGAAATAGACCCGCTCGGCCGGCAGGGGGGCTGCGGCCAGCGAGGAGACAAGTGCTGCCGCCACCGCCACATCGGCCGCCGGTTCCGAAATGCGGTAGCCCCCGGCCACATTGAGATAGACGTCGTGCTGGCCGAGACGCACGCCGCAATGGGCTTCCAGTACGGCAAGGATCATCGACAGGCGTGCCGAATCCCAGCCGACGACGGCGCGTCGCGGCGTGCCGAGCGAGGTGGGCGCCACGAGCGCCTGCACCTCCACCAGCACGGGACGCGTCCCTTCCATGCCGGCGAAGACGGCAGCACCCGGGGCCTTGGCATTGCGCTCGCCGAGAAAGAGTTCGGACGGGTTGGACACTTCCCGCAGGCCCTTGTCCGACATTTCGAACACGCCGATCTCGTCGGTCGGCCCGAAACGGTTCTTCACCGTGCGCAGGATGCGGTAATGATGGCCGCGGTCGCCCTCGAAATAAAGCACCGCATCGACCATGTGCTCGACGACGCGCGGGCCGGCGATCTGGCCTTCCTTCGTCACGTGACCGACCAGCACCATGGCGGCCCCCGTCTGCTTGGCAAAGCGGATCATCGCCTGCACGCCGGTGCGCACCTGGGTGACCGTTCCCGGCGCGGAATCGGCGGTATCGCTCCACAGCGTCTGGATGGAATCGATGATCACGAGGTCCGGCCGCTTGCCCTCGGCAAGGGTCGCCAGAATGTCCTCCACATTGGTTTCCGCCGCCAGCAGCACGTCGGAAGACGCCGCTCCCAGCCGCTGGGCGCGCAGGCGCACCTGTGCGACCGCCTCTTCGCCCGAGACATAGATGATCCGGTGGCCGCGCCGCGAGAGCGCCGCTGCCGCCTGCATCAGGAGAGTCGACTTGCCGATGCCGGGATCGCCGCCGACCAGAACGGCAGAGCCGCGCACGAAACCGCCACCCGTCACCCGGTCCAGTTCGTCAATGCCGGTCTGTACGCGCGGCGCTTCCTCCGTCTCACCGGACAGCGTCGTCAGCGCCACGGGCCGCCCCTTCTTCGGTGCCTTGCCGGGACCGCCGCCGATGCCCCCCATCGGGTCTTCCTCGACGATGGTGTTCCACTCGCCGCAGCCATCGCACTTGCCGGCCCAGCGGGTATGTACCGTGCCGCAGTTCTGGCACACGAATTGGGTCTTGGGTTTTGCCATCGAAAGGATCAGTCTTCTTGTTGTTCTTCGGGAAAGAGGTCGGCCGAGAGAGGCTGGTGGCCGTGCAGAACGCTGAGGATGATCACCTCCTCCGCCGTCGTGCGGAAGTAGATGCAGCGTCTGCGAAAGGGCAGTGCCTTCAAGCCGCTGCGCAGGTCATCACGTGGAACGCCGGGAAAGCCGCTTGCTGCTATCCATGCGATCTTGCTTGTTAGTTGACGCACGAAACGGCTTGCTGCGATGATGTCGCTTTCGCCAATATGGACAAAGATGTCGACGAGGTCCTGATCCGCGAGCCGCGTGTAGATCAGCTTTTTCGGTTTAATCGCCGCATCCCCCGCTCGATGACCGAATCAGCGATTGCATCCGCGTTTTCGAACGGAAGGGTATCGCCAGCTGCGACTTGAGCATCGGCGGCATCGATCGCCTGCCGAACATGCTCATCATCACGGTCCAGCAACTGCAGCCCCGCCCGCACCACGTCCTCGGCGCTTCGGTAGACACCGCTGCGCAGCTTCGCATCGATGAAGGCCTGTTCTTCCTCGGTCAGGTGGATCTCGGTCATTTCGATCTCCTTTTGTTCTCTTATAGCGCAGCATCCGCGCCCTGACCAGTGGGGACGAAAAGGCTCAGATGTCGTCTTCGCCGAGGCTCCGGCGCTCGTAGCGAAGCCCAAGGCCGGTGAGCAGTTCGTAGCCGATCGTGCCGGCAGCGGCCGCCACGTCGTCCAGCGCCATGTTGGGACCGAACAGTTCGATGTAATCGCCGGCGCGGATCGCAGGAATGGCCACATCCGTGACGTCGAAGATGGTGAGATCCATGGTGATGCGGCCAAGCACCGGCACGCGCGTTCCGGCGATGAAGCCGAAGGCGCCTGCCGGCACGCTGGCGCGCAGCGGTATGCCGCTGCCCGAAAGATTGCGCAGATAGCCATCGGCATAGCCGACAGACGCGACGGCGAGACGGCTGTCGCGGGCGAGGCGGTGCGTGCCGCCATAGCTGACGGTTTCGCCGGCTTTCGCCTCGCGGATCTGCACGATGCGCGCTTCGGCGGTGGCAACCGGCCGCATCGGATTGCCCATGCCGATGCAGGCCTGCCCGCCGTAGAGAGCAATCCCCGGCCGCGTCAGGTCGAAGTGATAGTCCGGCCCGAGGAAGATGCCGGCCGAGGCGGAGAGGCTGGCTTCGACGCCATCGAAGGCGGCGCTCACCGTCCGGAACAGATCGAGCTGCCTGCGGTTGGCCTCGGCGTCCGGCGTGTCGCCGCTGTGCAGATGAGAGAGAACAAGCACCGGTTCGAAACTCGTCGGGCGCGAGACGTCGTCGGCGAGCGCCAGTGCTTCGTCGACCGAAAGCCCCAGCCGGTTGAAACCGGTGTCGACCTGCAGCGCGCAGGGATAGGGACCATGCTCGGCAAGCACCGACATCCAGAAGGCCAGCTGTTCCTCGGAGGCGAGCACCGGAACAAGATCACTGTCGAAGAAGGTTTTCTCCTGTCCAGGCCAGATGCCGGACAGCACGAAGATCCGCGCCTCCGGCGCATAGGCGCGCAGCGTCTCGCCTTCGCTGGCGGAGGCCACGAAGAAATCGCGCGCCCCGGCCTCGTAGAGCGTCAGCCCGCAATCCTCGATGCCGAGCCCGTAGGCGTCGGCCTTCACCACCGCGCCGGCCCGCGCCCTGCCCGAGCGTGCCGCCATGTCGCGCCAGTTTTCGGCAAGCGCTTCCAGGTTGACGGTGAGACGGAGCGGGGCGGCATCGAAGGGATCGGTTTCCATCAGCTCATCGCGTCCGTCGGTCATTCGCATCATCCTTTGTCATTCATCGGGCGTCACCGGGCCGCTTTCCCGATCCGGTGCCGCAAAACCGGGTACAGGCGGGCGCGACCCTATCACGTCTGGAGCGGACGAAAACGATGATCCCGTGAATTCTTCGCACATGCACAGCGTTTGCGCGCAAAGGGATGACAGCCGAATGCCAGGGTTTCAAAATGCAGTTCTGTCCGGGCGCGCTCGCAATAGTGTCACATCTGGCCAGTAGAAGCGCGCCTCTGTCAGAACCGCGCCCGTTGCGATCAAGGAATCGATATCATGCAGCAGCATCCGGCATTCATCATCGAAGGCGCAACCGTGGTCTTTGCGGATCGCCTTGCGCCCGCCTGCGTCCACGTCGAAGACGGCCGCATCACCGCCATCGACGGCGCCCGCGACGGGGCATTCGTGATCGACGGCCGCGGCCAGATGCTTGCACCGGCCTTCGTGGACATTCATGGCGATGCCTTCGAGCGGCAGATCATGCCACGACCGGGCACGATGCTGCCAGTGGCGCCGGCGCTTCTGGAAACCGACCGGCAGCTTGCTGCAAACGGCATCGCAACCGCCTATCATGCACTGACGCTGAGCTGGGAGCCGGGGCTGCGTTCGGTGGAGAACGGTCGCGCCATCGTCGCCGGGCTTGAACAGCTGGCGCCGCGCCTCACCGTCGACAACCGCGTGCAGCTGCGCTGGGAAACCTTCTGCTTCGAGGCGATCGATCTCATCCGCGACGCGCTTGCCGGTCCGCGTCTGCCCTCGATTGCCTTCAACGACCATACCTCGATGCTGCTGCTCGATCCGGCGGTCCGGATGCAGGAGCGGCCGTTCGAGTTCGATCCGGCCTATCCGGCGCTGGAGCCGGAAAATCCGGTCTTCGCCGACAAGATGGCCGAGCGCGGCAAGCGGGCAAAGATACCTGCTGCCGATATGGTGGCGCTGACGCGTTCCGTCTGGGAGCGGCGTTCCGAGGTGCAGGCAGCGATTGACACGGTTGCTGCCCTTGGCCGCGCCGCCGATGCCCCGATGCTCTCGCATGACGACAGCCAGATCGAGACGCGCGATTTCTATCGCGGCCATGGTGCGCGCATCAGCGAGTTCCCGATGAACCGGCGGGTGGCCGAGGCGGCGCGCGCAGCCGGCGATTTCATTGTGTTCGGTGCGCCGAATGCCACGCGCGGCGGCAGCCATCTCGCCTCCATCGGTGCTGCCGACATGATCCGCGAAGGCCTCTGCGATATCCTCGCCTCCGATTACTATTATCCGGCCATGCTGCTGGGGCTTGCCCGCCTGCTGGCGGATGGCGTGGCGCCGCTGCATGCGCTCTGGCCGCTGGTTTCGGCCAATCCGGCCCGCGCCTCGGGGCTTGCGGATCGTGGCGTCGTCGAGGTCGGCCGCCGGGCCGATCTGGTGCTGGTCGAGTGGCCTGACGGCGGCGTGCCCTCCGTGCGGCGCACCTTCGTTGAAGGCCGCGAGGCCTATCGTGCCGTGCCGGCAGGGCATTGAGGCGCAAGGGCTGCGGCTTGATCCGTGACGCGGGTCAGCTCTCGGCGGACAGAGCCGCAGTCCCCCCTCTCTCTTCCTGGGAAATGTTTGCTCAGAAAGAGTGCGATCGCAGCGCGACCGGATAGATCGCCCGGTGTCCGTCCTCCAGTTCCACGAGGCGGCACTCCACGCCATAGATCTCCGCGATCATCTCCGGGTGAAGAACCTCGGCCGTGCGGCCGTGGTGGCGGATGTGGCCGTCGCTCAGGATCAGCGTTGCATCCGCATAGCGGCTGGCGAGATTCATGTCGTGCAGGATGGCGAGCGTGACGATGCCTTCGCGCCGCGTCACCTCGCGCACCGCGTCCAGCATCTGCAACTGGTTGGCCAGATCGAGCGCCGAGGTGGGCTCGTCCAGCAGCAGCAGGTCCGGCCGGCGCACCAGCGCGAGGGCGAGCGCGATCATCTGCCGTTCGCCGCCGGAGAGTTGCGACGGCTGCTTGCCGGCGAAATGGACAAGGTTCAGCGCCTCGAGAATCTGCCGGGCGCGGCGAAAACTGCCGCTTTCGGTCTTCCAGCCATGCCGGCCGCTGTTCTGGGCGAGAATCAGGAGGTCGAGCACCGTCATCTGCACATCGAGATGGGCGAGATCCTGCGCGACATAGCCCACCTTCTCGGCGCGTTCGGCGGGCGTGCTGTTCAGAAGATCGAAGCTGCCGAGCATGGCTTTGCCGCGGGCCTTGCGCAGGCCGCAGAGCCCCCGCACGAAGGTGGATTTGCCGGCGCCATTGGGGCCGAGCACGGCCAGGATTTCGCCAGGCCGCGCGCTCATCCGCGCATCCCGGATCACTGTCTGGCTGCCGATCGTGACGCTGTAATCTTCGACGACGAGGCTCATCGCAGGCTTCCCCGGCTCTTGCGCAGGATCAGGAAGATGAAGAAGGGAAGTCCAGCCAGCGAGGTCACCATGCCGAGCGGCAACACCGCGCCGGGCAGGATCACCTTGGACAGCAGCGAGGCGATCGTCACGAACAGGGCACCGACCGCCATGGTGGAGGCGATGGTGAAGCGGTAATCCTCACCGGTCAGCATGCGCGCCACATGCGGCGCGACAAGACCGATGAAGCCGATGATCCCGACCACGGCGGTGACAGAACCGGCGAGCAGCGCCGAAAGCACCAGCATCAGGGCCCGCAGCCGCCGCACCCGAACGCCGAAGACGATGGCCTGTTCGCCAAAGCTGCGCAGCGCCGTCAGCTGCCAGGCATGGAACAGCACGACGGGGAGCACGGCGAGCACGACGCTGCCGGTGATCGTCAGCTTCAGCCAGGTCGCCCGCTGCAGCGAGCCCATCAGCCAGAAGACGATGCTCTGCAACTGGTCGATGCTGGCGGTGTATTGCACGAGCGACAGAAGCGCGCTGAAGACGAAATGCAGCGCAATCCCGAGAAGCGTGATGATCTGCACATTGCGCGCGCCCTGCGAGAGGCCGAGCACCAGCAGGACGGCGAGAAGCGCAAAGACGAAGGCGTTGATCGAGATGACCAGCTCCGGCGGCACGCCGGGCAGAAGGGTCGAGACGGCAAAGCCGGCCGCGAGCGTCAGCGCCGCGCCAAAGCCCGCCGCCGAGGAAACGCCGAGCGTGAAGGGTTCCGCCAGCGGGTTGTCGAGGATCGTCTGCATCAGCAGACCGGCGAGAGACAGGCCGATGCCGGTGACCGCCGCCATCAGCGTCATCGGCATGCGCAGGCTCCAGACGATGAAGACCGCGCCGGGATCGGCATGCGCCGGGCTGAACAGGGCGGCCAGGACCTGCGAGAGGCTGAGCGTGCCGGAACCGATCATGATATCCAGCACGCCGAAGATGCAGGCCGCCCCGAAAAGGGCGGCAATGATGGCCACGCGTCGCCACGTTGCGGCATCCTGGCGAAAGCCAAGGTCTTCGGCAGGCTGCGCGATGTTGAGTGACGTCATGGCAGAGCGACCGTCACTTGCCGGCGAGCCTTGCCCCGAAGACAACAGGCACGTCGCCAAGGCCGGTCATCCGGGTCAGGATCGTCTTCAGGTCGGCATCGGGATCGATGGCCTTCGTCTCGTCCGGATGCAGCGCCTTGGCCAGATATTCGATGGCATAGATGTTCCAGACGCTGGAATAGAGCTGGTGGTAAAGGCCCACCACGTGGCCGTCCTGCACCGCCTTGATGTGCTCGAATCCCTTGCGCGCCATCAGCCGGGACATGCCCTGTTCGACGCTGGCCCGGTCGATGTCGAAGCCGAAGGCGGGCGAGACGGCCGCCTTGTCCTCGAACGGCGTGCCGCTCATCATGTAGACGTCCGGCTGGGCGCCGATGATGCTTTCCAGCGCCACGTCGCCGGTGCGGCCGCTCAGCATCCTGGTGCCGAGGTTTTCGCCGCCGGCGGCCTGAACGAGCTTGCCCCAATAGACATCGCCATGGGTGAAGCAGCAGAAATCGGCGCCCTTGCGACCGGCAAGCGCCTCGATGAACACCTTGGGCTTGGCCGTGCCGGCAATGGCGTCATCCACCGCCTTCTGGTGGCTGCGATAGAAGCCGGCATACTCTTCTGCTTCCTTCTCGCGGTTCAGCACCTTGCCCAGCAGCTCGACGCTCTTGACCGCATTGACCGCGGGCTCCATTTCGCTGTCGATCATCAGAACCGGCACGCCGAGCGCCTTCAGGCTGTCCAGCACATGGGCATCCTCCAGCGCCTGCTTGACGCGCGCATGCACGATGACGAGATCCGGCCTGGCCGCCACGATCTGCTCCATGTTCATCTGGCCGTCATCGCCGAACTTCATGTCGACCGGCCGTGCCGCCGATTCAGGCCATTTCTTCTGGAAAAGCGCCCAGCCCTGGCGATCGGAGCGCGACAGGATGTTGTTCCAGGCAACGACGCGCTGCAGCGGGTCCTGGCGGTCGAGCAGTGCCAGCGTGAAGAGATCGCGGCCATCCTGCAGCACGACGCGCTTCGGCTCCGACTTGATCTCGACGCTGCGGCCGGCAAAATCGGTAACCGTCAGCGGATAATCGGTGGCATGGGCGGTGAGGGCCGGCAGGGCAAACAGGCTTGCCTGGAGGGCCAGGCGCAAACGCGAAAAGAGCTTCATTGCTGTATCCAAGAAAGGGCTGGGAGGAAGGGCCGGGGATGGAAACGGATGGTGCGGCGCTTCTTGCGCCGAAAGATGATGTTGTCAATCAGGTTAACTTCACTTTTGCTCGATAGGTCGCGACAAGGGACAAGGCGCCGCAGGCGGGCTGTGCATGGCAGCCGGCTGCAAGGATGGGCAGCCGGACCTCACTTTTGTTCAAGACGGAGCGGGCAGGGCGCATTATGCTGATGTCATGCACAATGTTTCCCAGCAGCAGGCGGCCGAGGCGACGCCCGTCTCCCGGACGGAGCAGACCCGTTTCTGGCGCGACCGGCGTTTCCGCAACATGGAATGCCTGACGGCTTCCTTCATCACGCACGAATTTTCCCCGCATTCGCACGATACGTTTTCGATTGGCGCGATCGAGACCGGGTGCCAGGTGGCGATGATCCGCGGCGCGCGGGAGCATACTGGCCCCGGTGCGCTCTATCTGATCAATCCCGGCGAGATCCATGACGGTCAGCCCGGTGCGCCGGACGGTTATCGCTACCGGATGATCTATCCGGACCCGGCGCTTCTGACGGAGATCATCGAGGATATGACGGGCCGGGCCTTTCACGGCATGCCGAGCTTTTCACGCCAGCTTTTGACGGATGCGCCGCTCGCCACCGCCTTCAACCGGGCGCACCGTGCCATCGAGGAAGGCACCGCGCTGGAGGGGGAGGAGAGCATGTATGGCGTGCTTGCCACCATGTTCGCCCGTCACGGCAGCGCCATTATCAGCACGCGGGACTATCACGAACCGCTCGCCATGCGGCGGGTGAAGGATTTCATCGCCCGGCATTTCGACGCGGATATCGGGCTGGAAACCCTGGCGAAGGTGGCGGGTCTCAGCCGCGCCCACATGATCCGTGCCTTCCGAAAGCATTACTTCATCACGCCGCATGCCTACCAGACCGATCTGCGCATCCGGCATGCCCGCCACCTGCTGCGCAGCGGCGCGACACCATCCGACACGGCGGCGGCCTGCGGCTTTGCCGATCAGGCGCATCTGACGCGGCATTTCAAGGCGCGCACCGGGCTGACGCCGGCCGTCTTCCGCGCCGGCTGATCACTTTCCTTCAAGACCCGCGCCAGTCCGGACCTTTACAGCCTGTCTCGACAGGAGGTCTTCATGACATCACGGCATTTTCGGCGCGAGCTGCTCGACGGTTTGCGCGCCATTCTTCCCCTCGTGCTGGCGGCGCTGCCGATCGGCTTCGTGTTCGGCACGGTTGCGGCCGGCAATGGCCTTTCGCCGCTGGAAACCGTGCTGATGAGCGCGCTGGTGTTTGCCGGCGGCTCGCAATTCGTCGCCATGGATCTGTGGACACATCCGGCTTCCTGGAGTGCGCTCGGCTTTGCGGCGCTTCTCGTCAACCTCCGCCATATCCTGATGGGCGCCTCGCTGGCACGCAGTCTCGGCCTGTTCCGTCGCTGGCAGACGGTACCGGCGCTTCTCGTCATGGCGGACGAGAACTGGGCGCTGGCGGAAGCCCGCGCCCGCCGTCAGCCGCTGAGCCCGGCCTTCTATCTCGGCCTCGCGCTTCCCTTCTACTGCGGCTGGGTTCTGGCGAGCCTCGGCGGCTCGCTGTTCGGGGCGCTGCTGGGCGATGTCGCGGTCTATGGGCTCGACTTTGCCTTTCCGGCCGTCTTCATCGTGCTGCTGATGGGCTTCTGGAAGGGCGCCGATACGGGGCGGGTGCTCGCGGCCAGTGCGGTTGCGGCGCTGACCGTTCACAGCCTTGTGCCGGGCGCCTGGTATATCGCCGCAGGCGCGCTGGCGGGGCTTGTCGCAGCACTCCTCTCCCCGGTCCGGCAGGAGGTGGCGGCATGACGCTCGATCCCGCAACCCTTGCCGCCATCCTCGCCATGATGGCCGCCACCGTCTTCACCCGCCTCATCGGCGCACTGCTCGTCAGCCGGTTCACGCTGTCGCCGCGTCTGGAGCGGGCGCTGACGGCGGTGCCGCCTGCCGTGCTGATGGCCGTGGTGACCCCGACCGCGATTGCCACCGGTCCGGCCGAAACCATCGCCTGCCTCGTTGCGGCGCTGGCTGCGCTGCGTCTTCCGCTTCTGCCGGCGGCGGGTGCCGGTGTCGTCACCGTGGCGCTGCTGCGCGCCGCGGGGCTCTGACGCCCTTAGCCCCCGGCCTCCACCGGCATGAAGCGGGTGCGAAAGGCGGTGGGGCTGAGGCCAAGCCGCTTGCGAAAATGGTGGCGCAGTGCATGGGCGGAGCCGAAGCCGACGGCATGGGCGATCTCCTCCATCGGCGCGTCGCGCGCGCAAAGCAGCTGTTTGGCCCGTTCCATCCGTTCTGCTGCCAGCCAGTCGCCGGGGGAAACACCGGTTGCCTCGATGAAGCGGCGGATGAAGGTGCGCTCGCTCATCCGGCAGCTGCTGGCCATGCGGGCGATCGTCCAGTCGCCGGCAAGATCCTGCCGCACCTGATCGAGAAGGGGCGCGATCTCGCTGCCCGGCCGCAGCGCCACCGGTCGCTCCAGGAACTGCGCCTGGCCGCCGCTGCGGTGGGCCGGCATCACGATGCGCCGGGCCACCGAATTGGCGGCTGCCGCGCCAAAATCCCGGCGGACGATCTCGATCAGAAGATCGATGCCGGCTGCGCTGCCGGCGGCGGTGAAGATGCGGTCGTGAATGCGGTAGAGCGAGGTCTCGTCCACGCTCACCTGCGGGCGCCTTTGCTGCAGCTTCTCGGCATAGCGCCAGTGGGTCGCGGCGATGGCGCCGTCCAGCAGGCCGGTTTCGGCCAGCACCACGGCGCCCGAACAAAGCGAAACAAGCCGCGCGCCACGCACATGGGCCGCACGCAGCCGCGCGCAAAGATCGTCCGGCACCGGAAGATCGATGCCCCGCCAGCCCGGCACGACGATCATGTCCGCCCGATCGATCAGACTGACGTCGCCATCGGCCGTCACCGTCAGGCCGCCCTGCGCCCGCAACGGCCCGTTCTCGATGGCGGCGCTGGCGAAGCGATACCAGCCCGGCCCCATTTCCGGCCGGCTTAGCCCGAACACCTCTGCGACAATGCCGAATTCAAACGTGCACAGCCCGTCATAGACGAGCGCGACGACCAGCGGACCGCTAAGGGCAGGGGACAGGTTTGGCATGATCTCTACGCATATTGTCAAAGTTGCCAATTGGCAAGCCGGGCGGATTTGCCGATGGTCTGGCCGTTCACAGGACTGCTCTGCTCAAGGGAGATCGATCGATGCCAAGTTCCGTCACCGCCGTTGCCGCTGCCCCGAGCGAGGCGGCGCGCGCCCATTTCGCCGCAAGCTTCACCTTCGAGACCGATTGCTGGGATGTGCATGACGCGCTCGCCAAGGGCGCAGATTTCGTATTGCTTGATGTGCGCAGCCCTGCTCTTTATGCCGCCGGCCATGTGCCGGGCGCCATCAGCCTGCCGCATGGCAAGATCACCGCGCACCGCATGTCGGCGTGGCCGCAAGGCACGCTGTTCGTGACCTACTGCGCCGGCCCCCATTGCAATGGTGCTGCACGTGGAGCCCTGCGGCTTGCCGAACTTGGCCTCCCGGTCAAGCTGATGGCCGGCGGCATCACCGGCTGGCTGGACGAGGGGTTTGCGCTGGCGACGGGGGAAATCTCCTGACGTGCGGTCCCCAATGATCGGCCCGAACGGAAACGCCCCGCTTTTCGGGCGGGGCGCTGTCTTGTGGATCAATGTTCCTCGTACTGGGTAAAACTCGGGTCGGCCAGATCCGCGAAGCGGGTATATTCCGACTGGAAGGCGAGCTTGACAGTACCGGTCGGTCCGTGACGCTGCTTGGCGATGATCACGTCGGCCGTGCCCTTCACCTTGTCCATATGCGCTTCCCATTCCGGATATTTCGGGTCGTTCGGGTCGCGCGGTTCCATGTTCTTCACATAGTATTCCTCGCGGAACACGAAGAGCACCACGTCGGCGTCCTGCTCGATCGAGCCGGATTCGCGAAGGTCGGAAAGCTGCGGGCGCTTGTCCTCGCGATTTTCCACCTGACGCGAGAGCTGCGAGAGCGCGATGATCGGAACGTTCAGTTCCTTGCCGAGCGCCTTCAGGCCGGTGGTGATCTGGGTCACTTCCTGCACGCGGTTTTCCCCGGATTTGCCGGAGCCGGTCATCAGCTGGATATAGTCCACCACCAGCACATCGAGGCCGCGCTGGCGCTTCAGGCGCCGGGCGCGCGCCGACAGCTGGGCAATCGAGATGCCACCGGTCTGGTCGATGAACAGCGGCACCTTCTGCATCATCTGGCTGCAGGCGACGAGCTTTTCGAAATCGGCCTCGGTGATGTCGCCGCGGCGGATTTTCGAGGAGGAGACTTCCGTCTGCTCGGAAATGATACGGGTGGCCAGCTGTTCGGACGACATTTCGAGCGAATAGAAGCCGACGACACCGCCATTCTTGGCCTTGAAGGAGCCGTCCGGCAGCACCTCCGGCTCGTAAGCCGCCGCAATATTGTAGGCGATGTTGGTGGCGAGCGAGGTCTTACCCATGCCCGGACGACCCGCAAGTACGATCAGGTCGGAGCGCTGCAACCCGCCCATCTTGGCATCGAGCGACATGATGCCCGTCGAAATGCCGGAAAGGTGGCCGTCGCGCTCGAAGGCGGCGCCGGCCATGTCGATCGCCTGCGCCACCGCATCGGAGAAGGACTGGAAGCCGCCGTCGTAGCGGCCGGTTTCCGCCAGTTCGAACAGCCGGCGTTCGGTGTCCTCGATCTGCGCCTGCGGCGGCATGTCGAGCGGTGCATCATAGGCGATGTTGACCATGTCTTCGCCGATGGTGATCAGCGCGCGGCGCAGCGCCAGATCGTAAATGGCGCGGCCATAGTCTTCCGCATTGATGATGGTGACCGCTTCGCCGGCGAGACGCCCAAGATATTGCGCAAGCGTGAGGTCGCCCACCTTGGTGTCGGCGGGCAGGAAGGTCTTGATCGTCACCGGATGGGCGATCTTGCCCATGCGGATGATGTCGCCCGCCACCTCGAAGATCTTGCGGTGCAGCGGCTCGTGAAAATGCACCGGCTTCAGGAAGTCCGAAACGCGGTAATAGGCATCATTGTTGACAAGGATCGCGCCCAGCAGAGCCTGCTCGGCCTCGAGGTTGTTCGGGGCTTCGCGATAATGCGGTTCATTGGAGAGAGCGGGCGCGAGTTTGCGCGCGGCTTCGTTCATCGTATCGATCCAATCATTTTCATGTCGGGCATGTCTGGTGGTGTTCCACTCTACCGGACCGGCGCGCCGATCACAAACGATGGCCGTGAACTCACAACGATTCACAGGCCGCAGAAGCATCGACCGGAAAATGCGGCCATGCCCCGATAAATCCGTTGACTGTGATACGCGCCGAATCAGGAAGGCGAGACGCCAACTATAGCGCCTTCACCACCGTGGCGGGATGTTTCAAGACGGCTGCTTTGACATTTGCCAAATTTGCATGGCTGTCGTGCGAGCTATGCTCTTGAAGGCTTGTGGCTCCCGATATAGATAGCGGTTAAATAATTAGGATACTAATTGTAAGGTCGTATTATCAATGTCACGTCATACACTCAACGAGCGCCTGTTCGATGAAATGTCCGCCTTCAACAGGCGGCTCAGGGCGCTGTTCGACCTGCGGGCGCGGGAAACCGGGCTGACGCTGACGCGCGCCCGCGCGCTCTTTGCCCTCGGCCGTCGCGGCGTGCTGAGCCAGAAGGATCTGGCCGAAGAACTGGAGATCGAAACGCCGACGCTGGTGCGCGTGCTGGACGGCATGGAAAAGCAGAACCTCATCGAACGGCGCGCCGGCGATGGCGATCGCCGGGTGAAGGAAATCCACGTCACGCCGGACGGGGAGGTGGTGAGCCGCGACGTGCAGGATCTGGCGCGCAGCCTGCGCAACCGTCTGGTGGAAGGCATTGCGGAAGAGGACCTCGACACCGCCCTGCACGTTCTCCTGCAACTGAACCGGAACCTTGCCGTTTCCAGCGCCGAGGAGCAGAAGGCATGAGCACCGCCATCACCGTCAGTCGCGACGCAGACCAGGAGAGCGGTGCTCGGCGCCCGGAAGATGCCGCTGTGGCGCCGCAAGCTGTCCCGCAGGCAGCAAATGTCGCGCCCGCCGCAAAATCCTTGCCGGCCCAGCCGGTGCCGATCGAGGAGCGCCCGCTCTGGCTGACGCTCGCCTATATTGCCTCCGGCCTCCTGATGTTCATGACCCAGGGGCTCGGCATGAACATCGTCTCGGCCAATCTCTACCAGCTGCAGGGCACCTTCTCCGCCACGGTCGCGGAAGTCGCGGCGCTCTCGGCCGCCTATATGGCGCCCTATGCGAGCCTGTCGCTGGCGCTGTTCAAGATCCGCGTGCAATACGGCCTGCGGCCCTTCGCGGAACTCAGCATCGGCGCCTTCGTGCTGGCCTCGTGCCTGAACCTGTTCGTCACCGACCTGCATTCGGCGCTCGTCGTGCGCTTCGTCAGCGGTATGGCAGCCGCCCCCCTCTCTTCACTTGGCTTTCTCTACATCCTCGAAGCCTTTCCGCCGCAGAGAAAGCTGACGGTCGGTCTCAGCATCGCGCTCACAGGCACGCTGCTGGCGGCGCCGGTCGCCCGCATCATCTCGCCCGGCCTGCTCGATATCGATGGCTACGAGGCGCTCTATACGATGGAACTCGGCCTGGCGCTGATGGCGCTGCCGGTCATCTACATGCTGCCGCTGACCGCACCGCCCCGCGTCAAGGCGATCGAGCGGCTCGATATCTTCACCTATCTGCTGCTGGCCGTCGGTCTTGGCGCGTTTGCCGTCTTTTTCACGCTCGGCCGCTTCTACTGGTGGTTCGAGGCGCCGTGGCTCGGCGCGCTGGTGGCGCTTGCCATCGTGTCGCTGACACTGTTCGGCATGATCGAGCTGCGCCGCCAGAACCCGCTGCTCGACCTGCGCTGGATCTTCTCCTGGCCGAACCTGCATCTGGCCGGTGTGCTGATCGTCTTCCGCGCCGTCACTGCCGAGCAGTCCAGCACCATGGTCAGCTTCCTGCAGCAGCTTGGCATCCAGAATGACCAGATGGCGACCCTGTTTTCGCTGATCTTGCTTTGCTCGGTGCTGGGTGGCGCGGCCTGTGCCGTGCTGATGGTGCGCAGCCAGTCCGGCCTCGCCCATGTCATCGCACTCTCGCTGATCGCACTCGGCGCCTTCCTCGACAGCCAGTCGAACAATCTCACCCGGCCGGAACAGTTCTATCTCAGCCAGTCGATGATCGCCTTCGGCGCCGCCATGTTCCTGCCCCCGGTGATGCTGCGCGGTTTTGGCGCCGCCCTGCAGAAGGGGCCACCCTACCTCGTCAACTTCATCGCGATCTTCCTGTTTACCCAGATCAGCGGTTCGGTCATCGCAACGGGCCTGCTCGGCACCTTCGTGACGATCCGTGAAAAGGTCCATTCGACCCTGCTGGTCGAAAACGTCCTTCTGACGGATCCGGACGTCGCCCAGCGCGTCGCGCAGCTCTCCGGCGCCTATGCCAAGGCGCTGACGGACAAGACCCTTCTGAACGCCGAGGGACTGGCGCTGCTCGGCCAGCAGGTGTCCCGCGAGGCCTATATGCTGGCCTACAACGATACCTTTCTGCTGGTCGGTGTTGCCTCCGCGCTCGCGCTGATCGGTCTTCTCATCCATCTCGCCTGGGATCGGCTTGTTGCCTGGTCCACGCGCCGGCGTGCCGGTGCCGAGGCGGTTTCCAACGCTTAAGGTCTCACATCATGTTGAAACGCATTTTTTCTCCCGCCACCCTGATCCTGCTCGTTGTCGGCATCGTGGGCCTCGGGCTCGTCCTGTATGCCTGGCGCCTGCCGCCCTTTACCAGCAGCATAGAGATGACCGATAATGCCTATGTGCGCGGTTACGTGACCACGCTCAGTCCGCAGGTCAGCGGCTATGTCGTGGAGGTCCCGGTCAAGGATTATCAGAGCGTCAAGGCCGGCGACGTCGTGACGAGGATCGACGACCGGATCTACCGGCAGAAGCTGGCACAGGCCGAGGCGACGCTCGACAGCCAGAAGGCGGCGCTTGCCAATTCCCATCAGCAGGAAGTCTCCGCCAAGGCCAATATCGCCTCCAGCGAGGCGGCGGTGACGAGCGTGGAGGCGGCATTCACCCAGGCCCGCCTTGCCGAGGAGCGTCAGCAGAACCTTTCCAGGAGTGGTGTCGGTACCGCAAGTGGCCAGGAGGAGGCCGAGGCCAATCTCGAAAAGGCGCGCGCCGCCGTGCAGCAGGCCGAGGCCGCCCTCGAAGTCTCCCGCCAGCAGTTGCAGACCATCATCGTCAACCGCGCCTCGCTGGAAGCCGCCGTCGCCAGCGCCGAGGCGGCCGTCGAACTCGCCCGCATCGATCTCGACAACACCGCGATAAGGGCACCGCGCGATGGTCATGTCGGCGAGGTCGGCGCCCGCGTCGGCCAGTACGTGACGGCCGGCACCCAGTTGATGGCGGTGGTACCCGACGACGTCTGGGTGATCGCCAGCTTCAAGGAGACCCAGTTGCAGGGCATGCAGGCCGGCCAGCCGGTGACGATCAGCGTCGATGCGCTCGGCCACCGCAGGCTGACGGGTTACATCGAGCGCTTCTCGCCGGCGGCGGCCTCGGAATTCGCCGTTATCCGCTCCGACAATGCCACCGGTAATTTCGTGAAGATCGCCCAGCGTGTCGGTGTCCGCATCCGCTTCGACGACGGGCAGGATGCGATCCGCGATCTGCAGCCCGGTCTTTCTGTGATCGTGCGTGTCGACAAAACGCAGGCGCCGCGCAGCCTCGGCTGATCACCCTGTCAGCGAGCCAAAAAAGAAGCCCCGGATCTTGCGATCCGGGGCTCTTTTCATGCCATGATAGGCCGATCCAATCAGGCGTCGTCGCCGTCTTCGTCGTCCGGGTTGAAGAAGTCTTCCGGACGCAGGGCGTCTTCGTCCACGCCGTAGATGGCGTCGACGGAGTTGAGGTTTTCGCCCTTGGCCTGGCGCTCGGCTTCTTCGGCCGAACGGGCAACGTTGAGGGCGATTTCGATTTCGACTTCGGCATGCAGGTGCAGGGTGACGTTGTGCAGGCCGATCGACTTGATCGGGTTGTTCAGGTCAACCTGGTTGCGGGCAATGTTGAAGCCTTCGGCAGCCAGAACATCGACGATGTCGCGGGCGGCAACCGAACCGTACAGCTGGCCGGTTTCGCCAGCAGCGCGAACGACGATGAAGGACTTGCCTTCGAGGGCTTCGGCCACCTTCTGGGCTTCCGACTTGCGCTCGAGGTTGCGGGCTTCCAGCGTGGCGCGCTCGGATTCGAAGCGCTTCTTGTTGGCGTCGTTGGCGCGCAGCGCCTTGCCCTGCGGCAGCAGGAAGTTACGGGCGTAACCGTCGCGAACCTTGACGGTTTCGCCCATCTGGCCGAGCTTGGCGATGCGTTCGAGAAGAATGACGTGCATGGGTCTTGTCCTTTCAGATCAGGTCTTGGAGTCGGTGGATTTGGTATCGCGGGCCGGCGTCAGGGCGATCGTCCGGCGCGTATCGGTGAGCCCGATGACGAGGACGGCAATGGCCGGCAGCAGCATCATCGTGGAGAGGTAGATCAAGACGAGGCCCGGCAGGCGCCAGTCCTTGTCGCGCAGGCGAAAGTGCAGGGCGGCAAAGCCCGCCATCAGGAAGCCTGCGCCGAATGTGCCGCAGAGCGTCGCACCGATCATCGCCGGAACGCCGCCGAGGAAGGTCAGCACGATGCCGCACAGGAAGATGAAGATGGCATTGCGGTTCATGCGCAGCGCCGACGGCATGTCCTCGCGCGGACGAAGCGCCCGGCCGCTGCGCGAGACGATGCGCACGGCGAAATAGAAGGCGGCAAACAGCAGCATTACCCACAGGCCGCCCTGGACGATCGGCAGCATCAGCAAGATCATCCGCTTGGTCTGGGCGAGCGCTGCCGCATCCGGCACCATGGCCGGGTTCTGCTGGTTGAAGGTCTCCACCATGGCATCGACCAGCGCATTGGTCAGCGTCGGTCCATAGCCGATCACGACGCCGAGGATGACCACCGCAAGCGTCACCAGACCGCACAGATGCAGCAGGATGTCGGAGATCGGATACCAGGCCATCAGGTTGTCCGGACCGCCCAGTTCGGAGGCTGGACGCGCCAGATTGGCGAGATGGGACAGCCAGCCTGCCGGCACCAGCGTGAAGATCGCCATGGCAAGCGCGAACATTGGCGACACCAGGATGGCGCCGAGGATGGCAGCGGTGACGATGGCGACGATGGCGGTGCGATTGCCCCAGCCGAGGCCGGCGACCAGAACGGGAAGGGCGGAGGAGGCGTAAAGCACGGACGCGAACGAGGGCTGCGCATTCGCGCCCATCACGAGCAGCGTTGCGGCAATGCCGGCAAGAATGCCGGTCGTCAGCACTGTCTGGTTCAATCCGTACACGTCTCGCTGTCCTGCCTGTTCAAGCAGTTAGGGGAGCGGCCTGACAATTCTGTTTCAGGCACGTCATCCCCAACATGGGGTTTTCAAGGGTTCCGATCCGCGCCCATCGCGGAAGGGAGAATGCCGCCGGCGCGAAGTGCCGGCGGCAAGGGGTCGATCAGGATACGACGTAGGGCAGCAGGCCGAGGAAGCGGGCGCGCTTGATGGCCTGGGCCAGTTCGCGCTGCTTCTTCTGGGAAACGGCCGTGATGCGGGACGGAACGATCTTGCCGCGCTCGGAAATGTAGCGCTGCAGGAGACGAACGTCCTTGTAGTCGATCTTCGGTGCGTTGGCGCCCGAGAAGGGGCAGGTCTTGCGGCGGCGGTGGAACGGACGGCGTGCCGGAGCAGAGGATGCGTCAGCCATGGGTAATTCTCCTTGAAGCTCTCGGATTATGCACGATCTTCGCGCGGACGACGCTCGAAGCCGCCTTCACGCGGGCCGCGGTCTTCGCGGGGACCACGGTCCGAACGCGGGCCACGATCGCCGAATTCGCGGCGCGGGCCACGATCGTCGCCGTCACGACGCGGACGGTCGTCGCGGTCGCGCTTCTGCATCATGGCAGACGCACCTTCTTCGTGCTTCTCGACGGCGATCGTCATGTAGCGAAGAACGTCTTCGTTGATGCGCATCTGGCGCTCCATCTCGTGCACGGCCGGAGCCGGTGCGTCGATGTCCATCAGCGCGTAGTGAGCCTTGCGGTTCTTCTTGATGCGGTACGTCAGGGACTTGAGGCCCCAGTTTTCGATGCGCCCGACCTTGCCGCCATGAGCTTCGATGACACCCTTGTACTGTTCGACGAGGGCATCAACCTGCTGCGCGGACATATCCTGCCGGGCAAGGAATACGTGTTCGTAAAGAGCCATATCAGCTTGCCTTTCTTGCGGTTGTCTTGGCCCGGTAATCGGCGGCTAAGCCTCAACGACTGGTCTTGGAAGGAGCATTGCAGCCCCGGCAAGAAAAGCGTTACGATCGAGACGGTCGAGAGCGGAGACACGGGAGGCCGGAACCCTTGTGGTTCCTGCGGTTCCATGTACGGAACCGGCCCTCCGTTCAGCCACCAGCCAGAAGACCGGGCATTTCGAACAGCGCGCTTATACGCGCATTTTCCGGGAACGCAAGGCTTTTGCAGATTTTCTCCGCCGCGTTTGGCAATGCCCCATCGTCAGGGCAGGAGGCCTGCGTCGCGCAGGCGGGCCGCATGGGTGCGGCTGACGGGCAGCCGCTCGTCGGTCAGCGTCTCCACCTCGAGGCGGCCGTTGACCCGGTGGATCGCCCTTATCGCATCGACGGCCACCCAGTGCGAGCGATGCAGCTGCACGCCGTTCACGACACCCGCCTCCTCGATGGCGTCGCTGAGGCGCATCAGCAGCAGCGCCTTGCCCTTCAGCGTGGTCACCTCGACATAGTGGTCGCGTACGGTGAGGCTGACGATGCGTCCCCGCTTGTCGAGCGGCAGGCGGCGCACCAGAGCCGCGGCGGGGGCCAGAGCGGGGGCGGGTGGCATTTCCGGCTGCGCGGCCGTCGTCTCCTGCGCCTTTTCCTGCGGCGCCTCATCGGCGCGCCGGAACACGAATAAGATCACGGTGATCGTCATGGCGATCACAAGGGCATAGCCGAAGATGGTGATGAGCGTGCGTAGCGGATCGGCCCCCAAGCCGAAGACGACGTTTTGGATGACCGTGACGCCGAGACCGGCGGCAAGCCCCGCCGCAAGGCCGACCGGCACCAGCGCGCTTTGTCGGCGGATGCCGCGACGGGAAAGGGCAATGCTCGTCAGCGTCCCGGCGAAGTTCGCCAGGCCGAAGGTGAGGAGAACCATCGTTGCCCAGTAAAGAAGTCGCCCCACCGGCGGCAGTGCCTCATAGGTACCGAAGGGGCCGGAAAGGCTGAGGATGATGATTGCGCCGGCCAGCAGCACATGCGTCTTTGCGGAGACGAGATCGGCCTGCATTTCACGAAGCGCCAGTCGCAGGCTACTTCCGCCTGCGTATTTTTCCGGCCGTTCACGCATGCCGTTTTGATTCCCGTCCCGCTTTTCCGCTGTCTGCCGCCGGTTGCGGCCGCCGGCTGCCGTGCAGGGAGTATAAAATGCAATTCCTCGTCAAAGTCATCACGGGCGCTCCGGTCTGGGTGTGGTTCCTGCTGGTTTTTCTGTGCCTTCTCGGCGCTGCGCGCCTGCGCGACAGCCGGGTGTCGCCGCTGCGCCTGCTTCTGCCCTCGGTGATCTTCGTGCTGCTCGCCTGCGGCAAGCTGATCGCCGCGCACGGCGATCCCGCGGCGCTGGCCGGTGCCTTTCTCGGCGCCTTGATCGGGGCAGCGGCAGTCGCAGTGGTCAAGCCCGAGCGTCAGACGGAGCTGCTGCCGGATGGCCGCATCCTCATTTCCGGCGAATGGCATTCGCTGGCGCTGATTCTGCTGTTGTTCTGGACGAACTATGCCTATGCGGTGATGGCGGTGATCGCGCCGGCTGCGATCGCGACGCCGACCGCCCGGCTGGTCCTCTCGCTTCTCAACGTCTTCTCCACGGGGTTCATGCTCTGCCGCAGCCTCGCCCATCTGCGAAAGGTGCAGCGCCTGCAGCGTCCCGAGGTCGCGAAGGGGTGAGGGAGCGCCAGTCTGCCAGGGTTCTCTGGGGCTCGGCCAGGTCCAGCAGGCCGAAGCCGTCGTAGACAGGTGCATCACTATCCGCGAGGGCGACTGCGCATGTATGTTTCGATCACCGGTTTCCGGGCCCATTCCGTCTGGCACATGCCTCGCTTCTGGTGGCATGCGGTCGCGGCGATGCAGCAGGTGAAGGCAGCGCCCGGCCTCATCGAGGCGGATGCCCGCAGCATGGCGGGCGTGCAGCACACGCGCTCGGCCTGGACGGATCGCGCCGCCATGCTGGCCTTCATGGCATCCGGATCACACCGGCAGGCGATGCGGGTCTTTCCCGCGATCGGCGCCGGCTATGCCTTCGGCTTCGAGGCCGAACAGATGCCGGACTGGGCCACGGTCCGGGCGCTGTGGCTTGAGGAAGGAGAGCGCCGGGCCAGCGAGGCGGCCCGACGGCAGGTGGCGTCAGGCCTCAGATCGGGGCCGGATACTGACGGTGGATGGCGGCAATCGCCTTCATCACCTCATCCGACAGCTTGACGTCGGCCGAGCCGATGTTGAGCTTCAGCTGCTCCATCGAGGTCGCGCCGATGATGGCGGCGGCCGTGAACGGGCGCGTCAGGCAGAAGGCAAGCGCCATCTGCGAGGGGTCGAGCCCGTGGGTGCGGGCAAGCTCCACATAAGCGCGTGTTGCCGGCTCCTGCAGCGGCACGAGGCGTCCGCCGATATCGCCGTTGATCGAGCCGCGCGAGCCGGCAGGCTTGCCGCCATCGAGATACTTGCCGGACAGGATGCCGCCGGCGAGCGGCGAATAGGCGAGGAGGCCCACATCCTCGTGATGCGAAAGCTCAGCCATGTCGAGATCGAAGTGGCGGTAGAGCAGGCTGTACTCGTTCTGGACGGTGGCAACGCGCGGCAGGCCGAGCTGTTCGGCGATGGTCAGGAAGGCCTGCGTGCCCCAGGTCGTCTCGTTCGACAGGCCGATGGCGCGGATCTTGCCAGCCTTCACGCATTCGCCCAGCGCTTCCAGCTTCTCGGTGATTTCGGCCTTGGTCCTGGCCTTGTCCTGGTTGAAGGGGTTGTAGCCCCAGGCGCCGCGGAAGTGGAAATGGCCGCGGTTCGGCCAGTGGATCTGGTAGAGATCGATGTAATCGGTCTTGAGGCGCGCAAGGCTCGCATCCACCGCCTCGCGGATCGTATCGGCCGTGATCGGCGCGCCGCCGCGGATATAGGGACGCCCGGCACCGGCAACCTTGGTGGCCAGCACCACCTTGTTACGCTTGCCGGTCTTTTCGAACCAGTTGCCGATCAGCCGTTCGGTGTCGGCATAGGTGTCGGGCGAAAGGGGCGTGGTCGGGTAGAGTTCCGCTGTATCGAAGAAATTCACACCGTGATCGAGCGCATAATCCATCTGCTCGAAGGCTTCGGCTTGCGTGTTCTGCGAACCCCAGGTCATCGTTCCGAGGCAGATTTCGGACACGCTGAGTTCGGTTCGGCCGAGCGTCTTGTATTTCATGAGATCGTTCCCGTCTTTCAGGGGTTAGGGGCAGGCATTAAGCTTGGGACCGGTGCTGGGTCCCGGGAGGCGCAGCGAATGTAAGCCGGTTTTGCTGCAACGCAAGGGAAACCGATATTGCAACGCGTTCGCCGGAGGCTGCGGGCGCCGATGCACCGTGCCATGGCAAAAACCCTGTTCACGAGGGGCAAAAGGCTTGCATTGGCGGGCCTGGCGCTTGCTGCCGGCCTTGACTTGGCCGGAGAGAATGTGAATGGAAAGGCAAAAAAGGGAAGGATTACGACCCAATGAGCATCGCATTTACATTTCCCGGCCAGGGAAGCCAGGTCGTCGGCATGGGCAAGGATCTCGCAGACGCCTTCCCGGAGGCTCGCGCGGTTTTCCAGGAGGTTGACGAAGCGCTTGGCCAGAAGCTCTCCGACATCATGTGGAACGGACCCGAGGACCAGCTGACGCTGACGGCCAATGCGCAGCCGGCGCTGATGGCGGTGTCGATGGCGGTGATGCGCGTTCTGGAAGCCGGCGGCCTGAAACTCGCCGACAAGGTGTCCTATGTCGCCGGCCATTCGCTCGGCGAATATTCGGCGCTGTGCGCTGCCGGCACCTTCACGATTGCCGATACCGCCCGCCTGCTGCGCATCCGTGGCGATGCCATGCAGTCGGCCGTGCCGGTCGGCGAGGGTGCGATGGCGGCGATCATCGGGCTGGAACATGCCGATGTGGAAGCCGTCTGCGCCGAGGCGAAGGCCGCCGGCGTCTGCCAGATCGCCAATGACAATGGCGGCGGCCAGCTCGTCATTTCCGGATCCAGGGCAGCCGTGGAAAAGGCTGCCGCGCTTGCCTCGGAAAAGGGCGCCAAGCGCGCCCTCATGCTGCCGGTGTCGGCGCCCTTCCATTCGGACCTGATGGCACCCGCCGCCGATGCCATGCGCCACGCGCTGGACAAGGTTGCCAAGCAGGATCCGGTCGTGCCCGTCATCGCCAATGTGCGCGCCGCGCCCGTCCGCGATGCAAACGAGATCGCAACCCTGCTCGTTACCCAGGTGACCGGGCAGGTGCGCTGGCGCGAAACCGTGGAATGGTTCGGCGCCAATGGTGTGACGACGCTCTATGAAATCGGGACCGGCAAGGTGCTGACCGGGCTTGCCCGCCGTATCGACAAGACTGTCACTGGCATTGCCGTCAACGGTCCGGCCGATATCGAGGCCGCCCTCAAGACCCTGCTCGGCTGAACGCAAAAGGATTGAAACATGTTTGACTTGACCGGCCGCAAGGCTCTCGTCACCGGCGCAACCGGCGGCATCGGTGAGGAAATTGCCCGCATGCTGCATGCCCAGGGCGCAACGGTCGGCCTGCACGGCACGCGCGCCGAGAAGCTGGAAGCACTGGCTGGCGAACTCGGCGAGCGCGCTCATATCTTCCCCGCCAATCTTGGCGACCGGGATCAGGTGAAGGCGCTCGGCGAAAAGGCCGAAGCCGAGCTTGGCGGCGTCGACATCCTCGTCAACAATGCCGGCATCACCAAGGACGGTCTCTTCGTGCGCATGAGCGACGAGGACTGGGACGCGGTTCTGGAAGTCAACCTGACGGCGACCTTCCGCCTGACGCGCGAACTGACCCATCCGATGATGCGCCGCCGCTTCGGCCGCATCATCAACATCACCTCGGTGGTCGGCGTCACCGGCAATCCGGGCCAGGCCAACTACTGCGCCTCCAAGGCCGGCATGATCGGCTTTTCGAAGTCGCTCGCCCAGGAAATCGCCAGCCGCAACGTCACTGTCAACTGCGTGGCGCCCGGCTTCATCGAAAGCGCGATGACCGGCAAGCTGAACGACAAGCAGAAGGAAGGCATTCTGGGCGCCATTCCGATGAAGCGCATGGGCGCCGGTGCCGACATCGCTGCCGCCGTTCTCTACCTCGCCTCCAACGAGGCCGGTTATGTTACGGGCCAGACGCTGCACGTCAACGGCGGCATGGCAATGATCTGAGTGGCTTGCGCCGCCCCGCATGCCGCAGGCGCATTGCCTGTTGGTGGCCGGGTGGCGGGCCATTTTCTGGCTTTGCGACACGGTGAAACCGTGTTAAGCGGGCCATGACTGTGAACAGTCACCCCGAAAACTGACAGGCTGTCTGTTGATCTATGGAAGCTTGAAGTCTTTTCTCGGGTGAGCGAGTTTGCCCTGGAGCCGGCCTGAACATAGGCGGTCAGGGTTTCAACAGGGTGCGGATGCCGGTGAGGCAGTCCGAAAAGACAAAGGTCGAGGAAACCGACATGAGCGATATCGCAGAGCGCGTAAAGAAAATTGTCATTGATCATCTCGGCGTCGATGCCGACAAAGTTGTCGAAGGCGCGAGCTTCATCGACGACCTGGGCGCCGACTCGCTCGACACCGTTGAACTCGTCATGGCTTTCGAAGAAGAGTTCGGCGTTGAAATTCCGGACGATGCCGCTGACTCGATCCTGACGGTTGGCGACGCCGTCAAGTTCATCGAGAAGGCCCAGGCCTGATTTCGATCGACAGGTTAGGACCCGTCGCAAGATGAGGTTCCTCGACGGCCCGGCACGTTCGGGCCGTTTCAGTATTGTGATATTGCATAAGACATGCAGGGGTGGGACGCTGGCATGAGGCGTGTCGTTATCACTGGTACCGGTATGGTATCTCCTCTGGGTTGCGGAACGGACATCAGCTGGTCGCGATTGCTGGCCGGTCAGAATGCCGCGCGCCGCGTGACCGAATTCGAGGTCGAAGATCTGCCGGCCAAGATTGCCTGCCGCATTCCGACGGATCCCGGTACTGAAGGCGCCTTCATCGCCGACGACTGGATGGAGCCGAAGGAACAGCGCAAGGTTGACCCCTTCATCATCTACGGCGTGGCTGCTGCCGACATGGCGCTGGCCGATGCCGGATGGCAGCCGAAGACGGACGAGGACCAGTGTGCCACCGGCGTGCTGATCGGCTCCGGCATCGGCGGCATCGAGGGCATCGTGGACGCCGGCTATACCCTGCGCGACAAGGGCCCCCGCCGCATCTCGCCCTTCTTCATTCCCGGCCGCCTGATCAACCTGGTCTCCGGCCATGTCTCGATCAAGCACAAGCTGCGCGGCCCGAACCATTCGGTCGTCACCGCCTGCTCGACCGGCGCGCATGCCATCGGCGACGCCGCCCGCCTGATCGCCTTCGGCGATGCCGACGTGATGGTGGCCGGCGGCGCGGAATCGCCGATCAGCCGCATTTCACTGGCCGGCTTTGCCGCCTGCAAGGCGCTGTCGACCCAGCACAATGACGATCCGCAGAAGGCCTCACGCCCCTATGACCGCGACCGCGACGGCTTCGTCATGGGCGAGGGGGCAGGTATCGTTGTTCTGGAGGAACTGGAACATGCCAAGGCCCGCGGCGCCAAGATCTATGCCGAGGTGATCGGTTACGGTCTGTCGGGCGATGCCTTCCATATCACCGCCCCGTGCGAGGATGGCGACGGCGCCTTCCGCTGCATGACGATGGCGCTGAAGCGGGCGGGCCTGAAGCCCTCCGACATCGATTACATCAATGCTCATGGCACCTCGACCATGGCCGACACGATCGAGCTTGGCGCTGTCGAGCGTCTGGTCGGCGATGCGGCCTCGAAGGTGTCGATGTCCTCCACCAAGTCCGCCGTCGGCCACCTCCTGGGGGCTGCCGGTGCCATCGAGGCGATCTTCTCGACGCTTGCGATCCGCGACAACATCGCGCCGCCGACGCTCAACCTCTACAATCCGGACGTGGAAACGAAGATCGATCTGGTGCCGCACGTGGCGCGCAAGCGCGAGATCAATGTGGCACTTTCCAATTCCTTCGGCTTCGGCGGCACGAACGCCTCGCTCGTGCTGCGCCGCTACGAAGGCTGATCGACAGACGGGTCTGCCGGGCTGGTCAGCCGGGCTGTCGTCTTCTGAACCCTGTTTTCGCCGCATTGCTTGCCCAAAAGGCAGGCAATGCAAGAGTATCAGAAGGAGTGCCGGTGACCGACACGAACCACAGCAGCGACTCGTCTTCCGGCCGCAGCGATACCGGCGGCCCCTTCATTCCCAAGTCGCCGAACGAGGCGCTGAAGCCCGAGCGCGTGCCGGAACCGCCGCGCCGCTCGAAGAAGGCGCGCAGCCAGATCGTCATCTTCCTCAACTTCCTGATGACGATGATGGTGTTTGCCTGCGTGGCCGCCGTCGCCGGGTTCTATTACGTCATCACCGCCTATCAGAATCCGGGTCCGCTGGAGACCAACACGCATGTGGTCATCCGCGAGGGCGCTGGCCTCGTCGAGATCGCCCAGACGCTGGAGCGCAATGGTATCATCTCGGATGCCCGCATCTTCCGCTATGTCACCGATACCAATCTCGGCAAGAACCGCACGCTGAAGGCCGGCGAGTATGAGATCAAGGCCGGCGCCTCGATGAAGGACGTGGCCGAACTGCTGGAATCCGGCAAGTCCATCCTCTATTCCGTCTCCATGCCGGAAGGGCTGACGGTGCAGCAGATGATGAGCCGGCTGGCCGCCGATCCGGTGCTGGAAGGCAGCCTGCCGCAGGAACAGCCGCCGGAAGGCAGCCTGCGCCCGGATACCTACAAATTCACGCGCGGCACCAAGCGCACCGAGATCCTCGCCCAGATGCGCGCGGCGCAGGAACGTCTCGTCGACCAGATCTGGGCCAAGCGCGACCCGGATCTGCCGATCAAGACGAAGGAGGAATTCGTCGTCCTCGCTTCCATCGTCGAGAAGGAAACCGGCAAGGATGACGAGCGCGCCCATGTGGCCTCGGTCTTCATCAACCGCCTCAACAAGGGCATGCGCCTGCAATCCGACCCGACGATCCTCTACGGTCTGTTCGGCGGCGCCGGCAAGCCGGCAGATCGGGCGATCTACAAGTCGGATCTCGACAAGCAGACGCCCTACAACACCTACCAGATCAAGGGGCTGCCGCCGACGCCGATCGCCAATCCGGGCCGCGCCGCGCTCGAAGCCGTGGCCAATCCCTGGCGCACGAAGGATCTGTATTTCGTGGCCGATGGCACCGGTGGCCATGTGTTTGCGGCAACGCTCGACGAGCACAATGCCAATGTGCGCCGCTGGCGCAAGATCCAGGCCGAGCGCGGCAATGCCGGGACGGCCGACGAGGACGTGGTGGATGGACAGCCGGGCGGCAAGGATGCCGAAAAGCCTGCCTCCAACTAAGCGCGCTGTCGCGACGATGGCGACGGGCGGGGAAGGATTTGACGCATGACTGTTCAGTCCATGACGGGCTTTGCCCGCCGCGAAGGCACCGCCGGCCGTCATCGCTGGGTCTGGGAACTGCGCTCGGTCAATGGCAAGGGCCTTGACCTGAGACTGAGGCTTCCCCCCGGATTCGAGCCTCTGGAGGCCGAGGTGCGCCGGCTGACCGCGGCACGGCTCACGCGCGGCAATCTGCAGATGTCGCTGTCGGTCACGGTGGCGGAAGCGCGCATCGAAGCGGTCCTCAATCGCGATGCGCTGAACGCAGTCATAGCGCTCCGTGACGAACTCGGGCCGCTTGTCGATCCTTCTCCGTTGAAGCTGGACAGCCTGCTTGGCATTCGCGGTCTCGTCGATATCCGCGAGGCCGAGGAAAGCGCCGAGGCTGCCGCCGAGCGCGATGCGGCCATCCTTTCCGGGCTGGAAGCCGCACTTGATGACCTGGTTGCCATGCGCACCGGGGAAGGCCAGGCGCTGGTCGCCGTTCTGTCGGAGCAGGTGCGCACCATCGAGCGGCTTGCCGCCGTGGTGGAACAGGATCCCTCCCGCTCGCCGGAGGAGATCGCCCGCCGGCTTGCCTCCCAGGTGGCGACGCTGATGGACGCTGCCGGCACGCTGGACCGCGACCGGCTCTATGGGGAAGTGGCGCTGCTCGCCACCAAGGCGGACCTGCGCGAGGAGATCGACCGGCTGAAGGCGCATGTGGCGGCCGCCGACGAACTGCTTGCCAGGGGCGGGCCGATCGGGCGCCGGCTTGACTTTCTTGCACAGGAATTTAATCGCGAGTCCAACACGATCTGTTCCAAATCCAATTCCGCTCAGGTAACGGCGGCTGGTATAGAACTGAAGGTCGTGATCGACCAGTTTCGCGAGCAGATCCAGAATTTGGAGTAGTGCATGAGCCCGGCGCCGTCCTCGCCTGCCGTCAAGATCGCCCGTCGTGGCCTGATGCTGGTTCTCTCCTCGCCGTCGGGCGCGGGAAAGTCCACCATCGCCCGCAACCTGCTCGACACGGATCGAAGCCTCGAAATTTCCGTCAGCGTCACCACGCGGGCGAAACGCGGCAGCGAGATTGCCGGCAAGCATTACCACTTCATCAGCGTCCAGCAGTTCGAGAAGATGCGTGACGCCGGTGATCTGCTGGAATGGGCGGAGGTTCATGGCAATTTCTACGGCACGCCGCGCGAGCCGGTGGAAAAGGCAATGGCGGAAGGCCGCGACATGCTGTTCGACATCGACTGGCAGGGTGCCCGCCAGCTGCAGGAAAAGATGAAGGCCGATGTCGTCTCCATCTTCGTTCTGCCGCCGACCATGACGGAACTGCAGTCTCGCCTGCATCGCCGCGCCGAGGACACCGAGGAGGTGATCCGCACGCGGCTTCTCAATTCCCGGGCCGAGATCGAGCACTGGCGCGAATATGATTACGTCATCGTCAATGATGACCTTGATGAAGCCTTTGGCCATGTGAGCTGTATCGTCAATGCCGAGCGGATCCGCCGCGATCGGCGCTATGGCCTGTTTGACTTCGTCGGAAGCCTGCTGCAGGAAGAGCCTGATCTCTCCGGCCGCTGAGGCCGTTTTTCGACGGAACGACCCAGTGATGAACCGCAGCCCTGCGGTTCGCAGCTGGCCTTCACAGAAGGTTGGCGATCGTCACGAATTCCTCGACCGACAGCGTTTCGGCCCGCCTTGCCGGATCGATCCCGGCGCGCGTCAGGAGCGCCTCGCCGCCGAGCGGCTTCAGGCTCTGGCGCAGCATCTTGCGGCGCTGGCCGAAGGCGGCCTGCGTCACCCGCTCCAGCTTCTCCACATCGCAGGGCAGGGGCGTTTCGCGCGGCACGAGATGCACCACGCTGGAGGTCACCTTCGGCGGCGGCGTAAAGGCCTGCGGCGGCACGTCGAAGGCCATGCGGGCCTCGGTGCGCCAGCCGCAGAGAACGCCAAGGCGGCCGTAATGATTGTCGTCTTCCTTCGCCACGATCCGCTGGCCGACTTCCTTCTGGAACATCAGCGTCAGCGACCGCCAGAAGGGCGGCCACTGGCGCGGCAGAAGCCAGTTCACCAGCAGCTGGGTGCCGACATTGTAGGGCAGATTGGCAATGATGCGGATCGGGCCTTCCGGGGCCAGCGCCTCGAAATCCGTCTTCAGCGCGTCGCCCTCGATCACCTCGAGGCGGCCCGGATAATAATCCGCGACCTCGGCCAAGGCCGGCAGGCAGCGGGAATCGCGTTCCACGGCGATCACCTTCTTCGCCCCGAGCGACAGAATGGCGCGCGTCAGGCCGCCGGGGCCGGGGCCGACCTCGAACACCGTGCAGTCCTCCAGCGGACCGGCGGTGCGCGCGATCTTCTGAGTCAGGTTCAGGTCGAGCAGAAAGTTCTGGCCGAGCGCCTTGCGGGCATCGAGACCGTGGCGGTCGATCACCTCGCGCAGCGGCGGAAGTCCGTCAAGGGTCGCCATCAGGTGCGGTTTTCTTCTGTCTGTGAAGCGAGTTTGGCAGCAAGCTTCAGGGCGGCGATCAGGCTTGCCTCGCGGGCAATACCCTTGCCGGCGAGCCCAAAGGCCGTGCCGTGATCGGGCGATGTGCGGATGAAGGGAAGGCCGAGCGTCACATTGACCGAATCGTCGAAACCCAGCGCCTTGGCCGGAATGAGCGCCTGGTCGTGATACATGCACACGGCCACGTCATAGCGGCTGCGGGCCTCGTCGTGGAACATGGTGTCCGCGGGCAGCGGGCCGAAGGCGTTGATGCCGTCCTGGCGCAGGGTCGCAATCGCAGGCGCGATGAGGTATCGGTCCTCGAGACCCATGGCACCATCCTCACCCGCATGCGGGTTGAGGCCTGCCACGGCGAGACGTGGCTGCGTCAGGCCGAAGCGCGTGCGCAGGTCACGATCGGCAATCCGGCAGGTTTCCAGGATCGCTTCGCGCGTCAGCGCAGCCGGAACGTCCTTCAACGGAATATGGATCGTGACCGGAATGGCGCGCAGTTTTGGCCCGGCCAGCATCATGACGGGTGTGCAGGCTTTTCCTGTTGCCCGCATGGCGAGGTCCGCAAGGAACTCCGTATGGCCGGGAAAACCGAAGCCCGCCTCGTAGAGCACGGATTTTGCGATGGGATTGGTCACGACGGCAGCGGCCTCGCCCTTGAAGCAGAGTGCAACGGCGGTTTCGATCGCGCTGATCGTGCTTCTGGCTGCGGCCACATGCGGTCGGCCGGCTTCGATCGGATGGCCGACAGGCACGTCCAGAACGGGAAGGGCGCGCGCAAAGATTTCCGCAGCAGAGGCAGCGTCGCTTTGCTCCAGGGCGACAGTCACGCCCAGAAGATTGGCCCGTGCCGCAAGCACCTGTCGGTCGCCCACATAGAGAAAGGGGCGCAGATTGTGCGTCTCGCGCTGAAGCCAGGCGGCAAGTGCGATGTCGGGGCCTATGCCGGCCGGATCACCCTGCGTGAGGGCGAGGGGACGTGCCGTCAGGGCTGCCCCGCTCAAGGATAGACGATCTGTGCCTGCTGGCGCAGCTCCGCGAGATACTTGGCGTCGTTCGGATTTTCGCCACCCTTCTTCTGCTTGCCGATATCCTCGGCGCGGAAGACGATTTCGGCGGCGGTGTCGTCGGACACCTGGCGCTGGCTGCAGATGGCAAGGAATTCCACACCGCGCTCGGTCACGCGGGCGCCAGTTGTGCCATTCGCCGCCGGCTTTTCGATCAGCGGCCGCCATTCCTCCGGCAGTTCCGGCTTCATGACACGGCCGAGATCCCGAACGGAGACGTCGAGCATGGTCTTGGCAAAGTCCTTGGCCTTGTCGCAGCCCGGAAAATTGGGACGTGCCTTGTCCGCTTCCGCCTTGCGCTTGGCGAGAATCTCGTTGCGGCGGGATGCGGGTACGACGAAAATGATCTGCTGCAGGAAATATTCGGTGGTAACCGGCTTTTCCTTGTTTTCCTGCATGCGCTTGACCAGTTCGTCAGGCGACATCTTGCCGCTCGAGCCATAGCGCGCGTTGACGAGACGCGGCCAGCTCATCTGAACGGCGATGAAGGCCTTGAAATGATCGACGCCGACGCCGGCCCGATCCAGAATCTGGGTCATCTGGGCGGCAGACAGCTTGTTGCCCTGCGCGAAACGCTCGAAGGCGCGATCGACATCCTCGGTGCTGACCGACATGCGAAGCCGCGCAATTTCCTCGCGCTTCAGCGCCTCGTCGATCAACTGATCCTTGGCCATCTTCTGCAGGTTGCCGGTCTGGCGCTGCAGCTTCAGGAAGGCGACGCGTCGTGCGACGTCGGTATTGATGATCGGCGTCTTGTTGACGACCACCACGACCTCGCTTGCCGCAAGCGCCACACGGGGCGCCGGATCCACGACGAAGGCCATAGCGAGTGCGGTAGCGGCGAGTGCTGCCCGGCGCAAGGCAATGCTGGCAAACATCATTCGTCCCTTCTTGGCGTGCGGCGGCCCCTTCGGGCCGCCGGCTCAGTCGATTTCAGTTCTCGGTGTGGATTGCATAAACCATGCGGCGAAACAATGACAAGCACAAGGGTGCCGACATTAGTTGGTCGTGTTGCCGGTTGAGCCGACCTTGACGTCGCCCAGCGTACGGAACGTCAGACGCGCCGTCACGGTCCAGTCGTTCGGGTCGGTATTGGCCGGCTGGTCGCTGTAGGCCACGGTGAAGACCGTGCACTCGTCCGCATAGCTCAGACCCACGCCGCGACGCACCACATCCTGCTTCTGGATGTCCCAGGTGGCCGACGTTGCGAAGGACCAGTTCTGGTTGATCTTCAGGTTGTTGGAGGCCTTCAGATATTCCGCTGTGGTTGCTACGCCGTATTCGGGCTGGGGCTGGATGTTGGTGTAGATCAGCGAACCGCTGACGCGCGGCAGGTTATAGCTGAAGGAGGCGTCCGCCCGACGCAGTTCGAGCGTCTTCTCGTCGAAACGGCCCTGCGTCGAAATGCTGTAGCCATGCGGCAGGTCGATTGCCGCCATGGTGACGAAATCCGAGACATTGGTCTCAAGACCCGATTCGGCACCGGCATTGACCAGGTCGGATGTGGCAAAGGAATTCAGACCGGCGAGCTGATAGGACTGTCCGAAGATGCCACGCAGTCCGATGCCGTTGTCGAAGTTGCCGGAATAGCGGATGCCGACATTGGCGCGCGTTCCGCCTTCGATGCGGTCATAGCCCGAGAACTTGTCGCGGTCGAACAAGGTGGTGGCGTCGAAGACGAAGCTCTGCGCATCCTCGTTTGGCAAGCCGCCGGCGTGCTGTTCGTCCGGACGCGCGAAAATCTGCGCGATAGGCTCGATCACATGCGTGGCATGATCGGTCGTGATCAGCACGGGATAACGGGCTTCCATGCCTGCGGTCAGCATGTAGCGCGTGGAGGCACCGGAACCGGAGAAGTCGCCGGCATAGGTAGAGGTGCCGAAGCTCGGCGCGGTCGAGGCGGTGCTGCGCAGCGCATCGCCGCGGGCCGCCAGGATCGGCGTTACAAGCAGGCCTTCGTCGGTCGTGAAGGTGCGCTTCCACTCCGCCTCGGCCGTCATGCGGCTGTAGCTGCCTTCCAGGCCGCGATAGCGGGCGAAGCCGCCTTCGGTATAGAAATCGTCCTTGCGGCGCGACATGTTGGTGATGTTGGCGTTGAACGACAGTTCCCCGCCCGCCACCGGCTCGGGCGCATAGTAGCTGTAGTCGATGACCGGATAGACGATCGCCTGCTGCTTTTCGGCGTTGCTGTTGTAATCAGCATCCTGCACGTCGAAGTAGTAGCTGTGCAGATCGAAATAGTTCCGCGTCCCGATGCCCGTCAGGTACAGGTCATTGGTGAAATTGGTCGTATTGAGATCGTTCAGCTTGTAGGTCTTGGAGAAGTTATTGTCCGACTGGAGCATCACGTTCCAGCCGAAGGTCCAGCGCGGATTGATCTTGAACTCCGCCTTGGATGCGATCATCTCGCGGCTATTGGCCCGGGCATCGCTGGTGCCGGCATTGAAGACGTTCGAACTCTGCTGGTCGATATAGGCAAATCGCAGCGTGTGATCGCCGGTCTCGAAACGGTTGCGGACCTCGCCCTGCAACAGCAGGCCCTGCTTGGTGTAATAGGTCGGGCTCAGCGTCGCATCCATGCTCGGCGAGATGACCTGATAATAGGGAACCGTCGTGCCGAAACCCAGCTTGTCGGTGAGGCTTGCACTCGGGAACAGGAAGCCGGACTTGCGTTCCACCGTTTCGTCGGGAACCGTGATGAAAGGCACATAGCCGATCGGCATGCCGAACAGCTCGAAGCGGGCATGTTCGAGGCGAATCGTGTGGTTCTTGCCGTCGCGGATGACGCGCTGCGCCTTGACCTGCCAGAGCGGCGCCTTGTCCGGCCGCTGTGCGCAGGGCAGGCAGGCCGTATAGACCCCGTTGTTCAGGATCATCTTCTCGTCGGGCAACTGCTCGGCGCTCTCGGCAGCCATGCGTGTGTTGTCGGTGGTCTCGACACGCAGCGAATTCACGAAGCCCTGACCGAAGTCGTCGGTCACATCCAGCGAATCGGCATAGACGCGGTTGCCGTCCGGTTCGATCAGTTCGATATTGCCGGTCGCCATCACACGACCGGTCTTCTGGTCATATTCCACGCGCTGGGCCACCATGCGGTGGCGATTGTAATAGAGCTGCACGCCGCCGGTGGCGGTCACGTGCTGGCTGTCCTGATTATAGACGAGTTCATTGGCCCGCAGGAGCATTTTCGCTCCATCGGCTTCCTGAGGCACGAGGCGAGACGCCTGTGCGTGAACGGGCGACGGGTTGACGACCAATACGCATGCAGCCGTGCTGGTGAGCAAGGCGGCAAGAAGCCGTCTGATGTTCCCGCGGTCATGTACCGCCACTAGCCATCCTCCTGATGAAGCAGGATTGTTGCGCCGATTGCCATCGCGACCACGACCGGAATCCAGACGGCCACGAAGGGGGGCACAACGCCACTGCTTCCGAATGCTTTTACAAGCACGGTTACCACATAAAGCACGAAGCCACAGACGATTCCACCCAGAATCACCGAACGCGATTGTGCCATTCGGCTGAAGCGGAGGGAAACCGTCGCAGCGATCAGGGTCATTGCCACCAGAAGCAGCGGCAAGGACAGGAGCGAATGAAATTGGGTCTCGAAGGGCTTGGTGGAGATGCCGAACGAGCGAACAACTTCGATTTTTCGTAAAATGTCAAAGAAAGCAACGTTCTCCGGCTTCGACAGCGATTCCTGCAGATAGGCCTTCCGAAGGTTCGTGCGCACCTTGACCTCCGGCAGGCGAGCCGGGGGCGCATCGGTGCGCGTTTCCAGAACATTGTTAAGCAGCCAGTAACCATCCTCCAAGGTCGCGGTCTGCGCATCCTGCCGAAGCGTGATCCGACCCTGTGGATCAAAGTGGACAATGACCACGTCGATCAGCTGCGTTCCGCCGTTTTCAAAGCCCTTGGCGCCGATGACGGTATCGTCCGTGTTGCTGATCTGGCGGATCCACGGCAGGAAATTGGAGGCGCGGCTGGCATTGCTGGCCTTGCGCCAGTCCGATTCCATGGTGGAAGAGAGGTTCTGTCCCCAGGCGGCCAGCGGATTGATCACGGTCACCGTGGCAAGGCCGATCAGGAAGGCGCCGGCGACGAAGGGCAGCACGAACTGCCAGACAGAAAGACCGGCGGCGCGCGTCACCACGAGTTCGGAGCGACGGTTGAGGGTGATCAGCGTGGTCATGCCGATGAACAGGGTCAGCGTCGGAACGGTCTGCTGCACGATCAGCGGCAGGCGCAGCGCGCTCATCAGCAGGCCGCCCGGCACGGTGTAGCCGACGAAGCCGGACATGCGGCGGCTTGTCTCGCTGAAATCGGCCAGGAAGATGATCCCGCAGACGCCCAGGAGGAACCAGAGGGCGGTGATCATGTAGCGCTTGAAGAAATACCAGCTCAGCGTCCGCGCGATCATGGCTGTCCGCCTCCCTTCGAGCCGGACGCCATCTGGCGCAGTCCGCTTTCGGCCTTGTTCATCCAGCGACCGGTGTGATTGGCAAGGAAGGATGGCAGGCGAAGGCCGCGGTTGGTCATCAGCATCACGACGCAGATCGCCCCGAAGGCGGCCGGAACCAGATAGACCAGCGGCACCATGGCAGCGTTCGTCTTGGTCAGATTCACGATATAGAAGCTCAGCCAGCGCAGTGCGAAGGCCAGAATGAGCGCCAGCACCATCGGATGCATGCGGGTGCGGCGGCTGGAGCGTACATTACCGGCGACAACCAGGGAGATCAGGCCGAACACCACGGGCAGCATCCAGTCCGAGAGGCGGCGGTGCAGTTCCGAACGGAAGGCGCCCGGAGAGCTCAGGAAGGCCTTGTCGGTCGGGTCGGGCTTCAGCAGGAAGGCGAGGCTGCGATCGCTGGAAAACACCGCCTTGTCGCCCGTCGTCTCGTTCATGGAGGACAGGTCGAAGGCATAGGAGAGGAATTTCACGATGGAGATTCGGCCGTCCTTGGCTTTCCGGTGCACCTCGCCGTCACGCATTGTCAGCGTCGTGCCGCTCTCGTCGATCGAGCCTTCCCGCGCATAATAGATGAGTTCCATGTTCGGATCGCGGTAATCCACCAGGAACAGACCCTTCAGGATGCGGCCGGAATGGCGCTCCGAGATCTGCACATAGAGATTGTCCTCGATGCTGCGGAAGGTCTTTTCCTCGATCACCGAGGAGAGGAGATCCGCATAGGCCTCCGCCACCATGTCGCGCGCCTTGGTGCGCGAAGCCGGCTCGACGAAATTGGTGATCAGGAAGGAGAAGGCCGCCATGCCGATCGCCAGCAGCATCACCGGGCGGTAGAGCACCGAGCGCGGCGCGCCCGCCGCATCGATCACCGCCAGCTCCGAATCGTTGTTCATCGCGTTCAGCGTCTGCGTCACGCCGATCACGACGGCAAACGGCAGCACCACCGGTATGATTGTCGGCAGGATGAAGGTCGCGAGCAGGACGAACGAGCCCATCGACTGGCCGGTATCGGTGACGAGATTGATCCGCCCGAGCACCTGGATGGTCCATATGATCGTCAGCACCGGAATGAGGGTGATGAAGAACATCTGGAACGCTCGCCGAAAAATGTAGAGTTCGAGAAGCTTCATTCGGGTCCGGTCGGTAATGGCCTGGTGACGGCTGGTTCGCGGGTTCTAAGCAATTCGGTGCGCCATGGCGACAGCCGTCCTGTCACAAAACTGTTTGCTACCGGTGTTTTTTTTGTGTCTGTGTCATTTCGAAATAGCTGGCGACACCCGCATAGACGACGGCTGACGACAGGAAGCCAAGGATGACATCCGACAGATAGTGGCCGCCGAAGGACAGGCGAAGGCTGGCCGGAACGAGGCAGAGCAGCAGAAGCGGCGGCCCCACGACCGGTCGCAGGCGGGCTGGAAGCAGCACCACGAGACAGACGAGCCAGCCGGCGCTGGCCGCTTCCCCGGAAATGAACGAGCAGTTGTTGACGCAGCTGCCATGGAAGGTGCCTGCCGCGGTGAAAAACTCCGTGCCGCCGAAGAGATCCGTATTGTAGGGCCGCGAGCGACCGGAGATCGTCTTGAGAATCAGGTTTACCAGCACATAGGGACCGAGAAGGAAGGCTGTGAGCGCGATCGAGTAGCGCCGGGTCTTGCCCGCATCATAGGTCGCGCCGTGGTGCTGCAGGTTTTCAAGCAGCAACATCAGGATCACGATCGCGACCACGACGGGCAGGTAGAAGAAGAACTTGCGCAGCGCGATCAGGATCCCTTCGCTGGAATAGGCGAAGCTGCCGCAGATGCGGCCCGCGACCGTGTTCGCGCCGCAATCGATCGGATGGAAGAAGCTCTGCGCCACGGCGATGTCTATGCCCGGAAACAGGTAGAAGACGGCGAGAAGAACCCACCAGGCACAAAACAGCGTGACGAACCAAGCCTGCGGCCGCCGGAAACTTTGCCGAAGCCGCGGTCCGGAAAACAGGTTGGATGACTGGAACGCGTCTGCCAAAGTGTTTATTCCTTCCCCTATGATCGTTCCGAGCCTGGTAGCGGTTACGCAGATCGCATGACAACATTAAGACGTCGCCTTGCCAATGCCTGTCCGCTCTCTTGTCCTCGGCGGCCCATCCTCCCAGATTGGCCGTGAAGTCTTACATCATCCTCTGCCTCCGGAGAAGAAATGTCCGTTCAGTATACAATTCGTTTCGCACAGTTCGCAACCGTCAGTAGCGGTCTCGCCATCGGCCTGAAAGTGTCCGGTGATCATGCCGTGGCCGGGGCGGAATTTGCAGATCCTGCGCAGGTGCTCGGCCGTGCGGGCGAGGTTGCCGGCTTCTCCGCCAAGTCGATGAGCGTGCTCGATGTCCTGGCGCCACATCAGTCGCCGTTCGACCGGCTGGTGGTGCTGGGGCTTGGAAAGCCGGCGGACATCAGCGCCTATGACTGGCTGCGGGCCGGCGGCAAGGCGTCGAGCATGATCAAGCGTGCCGAGACGGTCACCATTTTCCTTGATGCGCCAGGCCTTGAGGTGGATGCAACCAAGGCCGTGGATTTTGCCACCGGCCTGCTGCTGCGGGCCTACAGCTTCGACAGCTTCAAGACGAAGAAGGCCGATGACGAGGACAAGAGCGCCAAGGCGGTCGAGATCACCATCGTCACCGCCCATCACGAGGCCGCAGCCGCGGGCTTCGGCTTTGCAGAGGCAGTGGCCGGCGGTGTCAACCTGGCCCGCGAGCTGGTGAACCTGCCGCCGAACGTTCTCGGCCCGATCGAATTCGCCGAGCGTGCAAGCGCGCTTCAGGCACTCGGCGTCGAGGTGGAGATCCTGACGGAAACCGAGATGCGCGCGCTCGGCATGGGCGCGCTGCTCGGCGTGGCGCAGGGTTCGGCCCGTCCGCCGCGCATGGCGATCATGCAGTGGAAGGGCGGCAAGACGGACGAGGCGCCGCTCGCCTTCATCGGCAAGGGCGTTGTTTTCGATACCGGCGGCATTTCGATCAAGCCGGCCGCCAACATGGAAGACATGAAGGGCGACATGGGCGGGGCTGCCGCCGTGACCGGCCTCATGCACACGCTGGCCGCCCGCAAGGCGAAGGTGAATGCCGTCGGCATCATCGGGCTTGTGGAAAACATGCCGGATGGCAATGCCCAGCGCCCCGGCGATATCGTCACCTCCATGTCCGGCCAGACGATCGAGATCATCAATACCGATGCGGAAGGCCGTCTCGTGCTCGCCGATGCGCTCTGGTATGCCAAGGAACGCTTCAAGCCGCGCTTCATGATCAACCTCGCCACGCTGACGGGGGCAATCCTGGTGGCGCTCGGCAACCTGCATGCCGGCCTGTTCTCCAACGATGACGAACTCGCGGCCAGCCTGCTTGCCGCCGGCGAGACGAGCGGGGAGAAGCTTTGGCGCATGCCGCTCGGCAAGGATTACGACAAGATCATCGATTCCCGCTTCGCCGACATGAAGAACAGCGGCGGGCGCTATGCCGGCTCGATCACGGCGGCGCAGTTCCTCAAGCGCTTCGTCGGTGACACGCCCTGGGCGCATCTCGATGTGGCCGGCACGGCCATGGGCTCGCCCGCCAGCGAGATCAACCAGTCCTGGGGCTCGGGCTATGGCGTGCGCCTGCTCGACCAGCTGGTGCGCGACCGCTACGAGGCGTGAACGGCACCATGACCGAGGTCCTCTTCTACCATCTGACCGAATCGAAGCTGGAGGATGCGCTGCCCGCGCTCCTCGAAAAGAGCGTCGAGCGCGGCTGGCGCGTCGTGCTCCAGACGGTGGAAGAGGCCCGGCGCGACCGGCTCGACCAGCATTTGTGGACGTTTCGGGAAGACAGCTTCCTGCCGCACGGGACCGATACCGGCGTTCTTGCCGCAGAACAGCCTGTGCTGCTGACGGTGAAGGACCACAATCCGAACGGGGCGAGCGTCCGCTTTCTGGTGGATGGTGCCGATCCCGGCGATCTCTCGTCCTATGAACGTGTCGTCTTCATGTTCGACGGTCATGATGCCGCCCAGCTGGAGGGCGCGCGGAGCCACTGGAAGCGCCTGAAGGGGGAGGGCCACCGGCTGACCTACTGGCAGCAGTCGGATGACGGGCGCTGGATCAAGAAGGCGTGAGCGGGGATGGGGATGGTCGAGCCGCTGATGACGGTGCGTGACGGCCCCTTGTGCGCCGCAGCACGGCTTGCTAGCTGATGGCATCCCACAGAAACAGGAGCCTGGAAGCCATGACTGCCAATACCCGCAAGGCCGATCATCCCGTCGCCGAGGTCTTCACCGGCCGCTGGTCGCCGCGTGCCTTCACCGATGCCACGATCTCGGAGCAGGAACTGCTCGGTCTTCTGGAAGCTGCCCGCTGGGCGCCGTCCGCCTTCAACGCCCAGCCCTGGCGCTTCATCTATGCGCTGCGCGGTGATGCCGTCTGGCAGCCGATCCTCGGCGCACTGCTGCCCTTCAACCAGAGCTGGGCCGAAAAGGCGTCCGCCCTCGTCATCGTTGCCTCGGCCACCCGCTTCACGGCACCCGGCAAGACCGAGCCGAGCGACAACGGCAGCCATACCTTCGATGCCGGCACGGCCTGGGGTTATCTTGCGCTGCAGGCCCACATGGCCGGCTGGGCCTCGCATGCCATGGCGGGTTTCGACAAGCAGGCCATGGCGAAGGCCGTGAACCTGCCGGAAGGCCACGTGCTGCACGCGGCTGTTGCGATCGGCAAGCAGGGCGATGCCTCTCTGCTGCCGGAAGCCCTGCAGGCCCGCGAAGTGGCAAGCCCGCGCCTGCCGCTGTCCGAAACCGTCGTGCACGGCGTCTTCAAGGACTGAGCCGAGTCACGATCGACGGGCATGAACCGGAGGACCGGTCTTCCACGGGGAGGGCCGGTCTTTTTTGTCTGCTGCGGTTCAGGCCTATGCCGGGAGTAGGCGGCATAGAGCGTTTCCGGGGAAAACGGGATCACCGGAAATGCTCTATCTCTTTGTTTTCACGCAACCCGGATGCAAAACCGCTGACGCACTTTTGGCTCGGACGTGCTCTCGCATCGCCCCGATCGAGTGACATCTGGCTCCGGCCTCCGGTTTCCCGATTGATGAACAACGGCGATGAAGGCTATCGGCCGGCTCGCGCTAATCGCACAGGCGGGGGCGACTTATATCCGGTGTGGAAATTGTCCCGCAAACCGGAGTGTCTCCCGATGCACGAACCTCGCGAACTTACCCCCGTCCCGGCCGGTGCCGAACCGCTCACCATGGCGCGCCGCGATCTTCTGAAGATCACCGGCGTCGGTCTTGCCGCCGCCGGTGCCGCAAGCCTTGCCACGACCGCGACCGCGCAGGCCCAGTCCACGGCCGCAGACTGGGACAAGGTGTTCCCGAAGAGCGACAAGGTCGATCACCAGAAGGTCAGCTTCAGGAATCGCTACGGCATCACGCTGTCGGGTGATCTCTATCTGCCGAAGAACCGCGCCGGCCAGGCGCTGGCGGCAATCGTTGTCGGAGGTCCCTTCGGTGCCGTCAAGGAGCAGTCCTCCGGCCTCTATGCCCAGATCATGGCGGAGCGCGGCTTTGCGACGCTGGCCTTCGACGGCTCCTTCACCGGCGAAAGCGGCGGCGAGCCGCGCAACATTGCCTCGCCCGACATCAATACCGAGGATTTCAGCGCTGCCGTGGACTATCTCGGCCTGCGCCCCGAGGTCGACCGCGAGCGGATCGGCATGATCGGCGTTTGCGGTTGGGGTGGTTTCGCGCTGAATGCGGTTGCCGTCGACAAGCGCGTGAAGGCCGTCGTCGCCAGCACGATGTATGACATGACGCGCGTGATGTCGAAGGGCTACAATGACAGCGTGACACTCGAACAGCGCACGCAGACGCTGGATCGGCTGAGCCGTCAGCGCTGGGTCGACGTGGCGAGCGGCAACACCGTCTACCAGCAGCCCTACAATGTACTGAAGGGCGGCGAGCCGCAATTCCTGGTCGATTACCACGATTACTACATGACGCCGCGTGGCTATCACAAGCGGGCCGTCAATTCCGGCAACGCCTGGTCGCAGACGACGCCGCTGTCCTTCATGAACATGCCGATCCTCACCTATATCGCGGAAATCTCGCCGCGTCCGGTGCTGTTCGTGCATGGGGAAAAGGCCCATTCCCGCTATTTCGCGGAAACCGCCTTTGCGGCTGCGGCCGAGCCGAAGGAACTGATGATCATTCCCGGCGCAAGCCATGTGGATCTCTATGATCAGGTCGACAAGATCCCGTTCGACAAGCTCGAATCCTTCTTCGGCCAGCACCTCAGCGCCTGACGCCCGCGCCTGTCGAAAGACAGAAAGGCCGCCCCGGGGCAGAGCGCTGCATCCCCGGGGCGGCCTTCCTGTGGCTGATGCCTTTCCTGCCGGTGATGAACGACCACCGGCCGATAGGCGTGGATCATGCGTGGCGGCGCATATCGCTGCGGGAGACTGCCGGAACGGTCGCGCGGGTTTTGGCGCGGCCGGCTGCCGGCGGTGTGTCGGAAGACAGCGTAAAGCGGTCGATGAGGCGGGAAAGCTGAAGTGCATCATCGGCCAGCCGGTTGGTGCTTGCCGTGGTTTCCTCCACCATCGCGGCATTGCGCTGGGTCACCTGATCCATCTGCCCGACGGCGGAATTGATTTCCTGCAGGCGGCCGGATTGCTGGTTGGAGGTGGCGGCGATTTCGTGCACCTCGCCATTGATGCTGTCGACATGGCCGCGGATCTGGGCGAGCGCGTCGCCCGTGGCGGTTACAAGCTTCACGCCCGAGGCCACTTCATTGCCGGACTTGGTAATGAGGGCCTTGATGTCCTTGGCCGCACCTGCCGAGCGCTGGGCAAGTTCGCGGACTTCCTGCGCCACGACGGCAAAACCCTTGCCGGCTTCCCCGGCGCGCGCGGCTTCCACGCCGGCATTGAGTGCCAGCAGGTTCGTCTGGAAGGCAATCTCGTCGATCACGTTGATGATCTGGCCGATTTGTCCGGAGGCCTGCTCGATCCGCTCCATGGCGGCAATCGCATCGCCCACCACCACGCTGGAAGCCTCGGTGCTGCGGCGTGCCTCATCCACCTTGCGGGTTGCTTCCCGGGCGCGGTCGGTCGCCTGGCGGACTGAGACGGTGATTTCCTCAAGCGCCGAGGAGGTTTCTTCCAGGGCCGCGGCCTGCTGCTCCGTGCGACGGGCGAGGTCATCCGAGGCGTGGCGCAGCTCGCCGGAGCCGGAATTGATCTGGTCGATCGACTGGCGTACCTCGGTCACGATCGAGCGCAGCGTATCCACGGTGGTGTTCACATTGTGCTGGAGTTCGGCGAATGCGCCGGTGAAGCTGCCGCGCATGCCGTCGGTGAGATCACCCTCGGCCAGGCGCCCCATCACGCGGCGTGTTTCGGCAAGACCGGCATCGATCGATTCGACCAGTTCGTTCATCGAGGCGGCAAAGGCGTTGAGATCGGCAAACTCGAAATCGCGGTTCATGCGGATGCTGAAGTCGCCCTCGACGGCCGCCGAGACGATCTGGCCCACGGCGGTGCGCAGGTCATGGCACTTCTCGTTGAAATGCTGTTCCTCTGCGCCAAGCGCCTGCACGCGAATACCGTTGTCCCTGAAGACGCCGACGGCCTTGGCCATCTGGCCGATCTCGTTGCGTCGTTCGAGATAGGGAATGGCAACCGCAAAATCACCCGCCGCCAGCCGGCGCATGATCGCCGTCATGCGGTCGATGGGGCGCGAGACATCACGGGACACGAAGATCATCGCACCGATGCCGGCAAGTGCACCGATCGAGAGCAGGATGGCGTTCTTGATGAGCGATGCCGTGAATTCGCTGGCACTTTCGGCATACATGTCTTCCGCAGCCTTCACATTGGCATCGCGGAAGGCATCGGCATAATCGTCCATGCGCTCGTAGCTCTTGACCATCTCGCCGGTCAGCAGGGCGGAGGCCTTCTGCTTTTCGCCGGCGCGCGAAAGGGCCAGCAGCTGTTCGTGCAGGCGCAGATATTCGGCTGCGGCCTGCTTGAACCCGTCGAAGGCGCGGCGCTCTTCCGCCAGCGATATCATCGGCTCGTAGGTCGCCATGCGATCCTTCAGTTTCTTGACCTCGCGTGCCAGCACCGCCTCGGCCTCTTCCAGCGCCTTTGGCTCGGTGGTCAGGATATGGCGTGTCTGCAGGCCGCGCAGATTGGCGATCGAGATGTTCAGGCGGTTCGTGATGTCGACCGCCGGTACGGCATCGTTGGCAAGCCCGTCGACATTGGTGAAGATGCCGCGCATGGAGGACAGCGCAACACCTCCCTGCAGCAGAAGCAGCAGAAGAAGAAGGGCGAAGGCAGATGTCAGGGATGTCTTCAGGGACAGAGCACGAAGCATTGCATGGGTCCAGAACAGGGGCGTGCCGTCATCATGGCGGCAGGTGCCGGAAACCGGAGGGACAGGGCCATCATCGGCCACATCCATGATGGCAGACACGCGTCATCCGTCACGGCGCGCGGCGCCGCGGGGCGGACACTGCGCGGAGCGCATGTCGGGCAGGATGGCAAGCCTGTCATTCCATCCCGCAGGATGGAGGCTCATGACCCGCTTGCCGTGTATAAAACGGAGAATGCGAGCGATGATGTTCAAGCTTTACTTAAGATTGTGCTAATTGACGTCGTTTCGCATATGCGGCAACGAAGTTTTATTACTTTCGCCCTAAGAATTGAGGGGTAAACGGATCTCGGCTTCTGCCAAGATCCGGCGCGAAAGCGGAAGACGCGCCTTGTCACTCCAAAAGACGGGCGAGGCAAGCCAGGATCAGCCTGCCATCGCCGCTTCATATTCGGCGGAAAGTTCCAGCCACTGTTCCTCGCAATCCGAAAGCTTCTGCGCGGCATCGCTGCGTTGCTTGGCCTTTTCTGCGGCCTTTGCCGGCGATTTCTCGTAGAGAGCCGGATCGGCCAGATCCTTGTCCAGCGCCTGGATCAGCTTCTCCAGCTTGGCGGTCATGGCTTCGAGATCGGTGATCTTCTTCTTCAGCGGCGCAAGCGAGGCGCGCTTTTCGGCATTGGCCTTGCGCTGGTCGGATTTCGAAACCGGCTCTTCGGCACCGGCCTGCGGCTTGTCGTCCTTGCGGCGCGAGGAGGCGACGATGATCGAGCGGTAATCCTCGAGATCGCCGTCGAAGGGGGCAACTGTGCCGTCATTGACCAGCCACAGGCGGTCGACGGTCGCTTCGATCAGATGGCGGTCGTGGCTGATCAGGATGACGGCGCCGTTGTACTCGTTCAGCGCCTCGATCAGCGCGCGGCGGCTGTCGATGTCGAGATGGTTGGTCGGCTCGTCGAGGATCAGGAGGTTCGGCGCGTGGAAGGCGGCAAGGCCCATCAGCAGGCGCGCCTTCTCGCCACCGGAAAGATCCTTGGCGGCCGTATCCATCTTTTCGGTGGCAAGTCCCATCTGGGCAACGCGGGCCCGCACCTTCGCCTCCGGCTGGTCCGGCATCAGGCGGCGCACATGGTCGGCGGCGGACTGATCGGGGATCAGGTCGTCCAGCTGGTGCTGTGCAAAGAAGCCGATCTTCAGGTTGGGCGCCACCTTCAGGTTGCCGGCTTCGGCATCCAGCCTGCCGCAGATGAATTTTGCGAAGGTGGACTTGCCGTTGCCGTTCGAGCCCAGCAGCGCGATGCGATCGTCATTGTCGATCCGAAGCGTGATGTTCTTCAGGATCGGCTTGCCCGGCGCATAGCCGACGGCACCCTTGTCGATGGCGATGATCGGCGAGGCGGGCTGCCGGTCCGGTTCCGGAAAGGTGATCGGGTGGACGTGATCCTCGATGACGGCCGACACGGTGCCCATGCGTTCCAGCGCCTTGATGCGGCTCTGCGCCTGGCGGGCCTTGGAGGCCTTGTAGCGGAAGCGGTCGATATAGCTCTGGATATGCTTGCGGGCGGCGTCGCTCTTGGCCTTCGCCTTCATCTGCAACTCGTCGGCTTCCGCCTTCTGCCGCTCGAAACTGTCATAGCCGCCGCGATAGAAGGTGAGCTTCTTCTGGTCGAGATGCACGATGGCGTTGACGGCATTGTTCAGCAGGTCGCGGTCATGGCTGATGATGACGACGGTGTGCGGATAGCGCCGGATATAATCTTCCAGCCACAGCGTGCCTTCCAGGTCGAGATAGTTGGTGGGCTCGTCGAGCAGCAGCAGGTCCGGTTCGGAAAACAGAACCGCGGCAAGGGCGACGCGCATGCGCCATCCGCCAGAGAAGGAGGAGGCGGGGCGGCGCTGCGCCTCCGCGTTGAAGCCGAGGCCGGCGAGAATGCTTGCGGCGCGCGCTTCGGCCGAATGGGCGTCGATATCGACGAGGCGTGTCTGGATTTCGGCAATGCGGTTGGGATCGGTCGCCGTCTCGGCCTCGGCAAGAAGCGCGGTGCGCTCCTTGTCGGCGGCAAGCACGATCTCGATCAGCGCATCCTCGGTGCCGGGCGCCTCCTGCGCCACCTGGCCGATGCGCGCATTCCTGGGCAGTGCGACCGATCCGCTTTCGGCGGCGAGATCCCCGGTAATGACGCGGAAGAGCGTGGATTTTCCCGCGCCATTGCGCCCCACGAGGCCAGCCTTGGTGCCGGTCGGCAGACTGACGCTCGCATGGTCCAGAAGAAGGCGGCCCGCGACGCGCGCGGAAAGGTCGGTAATCGTGATCATGCGCCGGGTTTTGGCCGAAGTTTTTCAGCGATGCAAGAGAGGCGACCCGTCGCGACCACGCTATTGCCAGCGCTGGCCGTCTGCGAGCACGAAATAGACGAGATCGATCGCGATACTGGGCTTGCCGAGACTGGTCAGGATCGTATGCACCTGGCCGCGATGATGGGTCTGATGGTTGAAGACATGCGCCAGGATCGGTCCGAGCCGCAGCTCGACCTTGGTCGGCGTGCTGATCGGCGTATAGGAAATGATGCGGGAAAGCTCCGCCTCCTGCAGGCCGTTCAGCCAGTCGATGATGCGCCGGTCCTCCGCCTCGCGTGCGGCGCGCAGTTCGGCGAAGTCCTCGAAGAGAACGGCGTCGAGGCCGGTCGGTGCCTCGCCTTCTCCGGTGAAGCGCTTCAGCCAGATGCGGTCGGCGGCTAGCAGGTGATTCAGCGTGCGCTCGGCCGAGCCGAAGAAGGCGCCCATGTCGGCGCGGTAATCCTCGCCGCTCAGCGTGGCGCAGGCCTCGTAGACCCGCTCATTGGCCCAGCGGTTGTAATCGGCAAACATCTGGAAGTGGCGAAGCATGCAGGTCTCCTTTTTGATTGGGGCGGGACGCTAACCGAAAAATGCTGCACTGCGTGTGATGCGACCGATGAAATTTCCTGATTTGATCGAGGCTGCCGTCTTGTTCCACCATGGAGCGCGACGATGGGGTCGATAAGGCCGCCAAAAGGGCGGCAGGGGAGCCGGGATAGCATGACCAGAATTCTGTATTCGCTGTGTGGTCGCGACGAGAGCCGGCCGTTTTCGCCGCATTGCTGGAAGGTGTCGCTGGCGCTCGCCCACAAGGGGCTGGACTTCATCGAGAAACCGGTGGCCTTCACCGAGATCCCCAAGCTGGAGGGCGGTTTTTCCAGGACCGTGCCGATTCTGAAGGACGGTGACAGACTGGTCCGCGACAGTTTCGACATCGCCCTCTATCTCGAGGACACCTATCCCGATCGGCCGACCCTGTTCGGCGGCGAGGGCGGCAAGGCGCTGTCGCGTCTGGTCGAAGGCTTTTCCCAGACGCTGATCCACCCGGTGCTGACGAAGATTGCCGTGAAGGACATTCACGACATGCTGGCGGAACCGGATCAGGTCTATTTTCGCGAAAGCCGCGAGGCGAGGCTCGGCCAGACGCTGGAGGCCTTCAGTGCTGCGCGTGAGGCGGCGCTGGCCGATCTTTCCCTGCGTCTGGAGCCCGTGCGTCACACGCTGAAGCTTCAGCCTTTCATCGGCGGTGCTACCCCGTTGTTTGCCGACTACATCCTGTTCGGCGCGCTGCAATGGGCGCGGGTCACGACGGGGCTTGCCCTTCTGCCGGACGAGGATCCGGTGGCGCTCTGGTTCGGGCGCTGCCTCGATCTTCATGGCGGAATGGGCCGGGCGGTGGCCTGAAGCGCGGAGCCGCCGGCCTTTGTGACGCAGGCGTGAAATTCGCATCTCCCCCTTGTCTTCGTGATTCGGGGCGGCTAAACACCGCCCACTTATCCCTGAAGAACAAGGATTTTCCGAAATGGCGATCGAACGCACTTTCTCCATGATCAAGCCCGACGCAACGAAGCGCAACCTGACCGGTGCCATCACCAAGGTCTTCGAAGAGAATGGCCTGCGCGTCATCGCTTCCAAGCGCGTCTGGATGAGCAAGCGCGAAGCCGAAGGCTTCTACGCCGTTCACAAGGAACGTCCGTTCTTCGGCGAACTGGTTGAAGGCATGACCTCCGGCCCGACCGTCGTTCAGGTTCTCGAAGGCGAAAACGCCATCCTGAAGAACCGCGAGATCATGGGCGCCACCAACCCGGCCAACGCCGCCGAAGGCACCATCCGCAAGACCTTCGCGCTCTCCATCGGCGAAAACTCGGTTCACGGCTCGGATGCTCCGGAAACCGCTGCCCAGGAAATCGCCTACTGGTTCTCCGAAACCGAAATCGTCGGCTGATCAGGCCCGGCTGCCGGTGTGACGGCAGATGACATTGCGAGGCCGCCTGCGACGGGATCGTCTCGGGCGGCCTTTTTCGTTTGAGGAAAGGCCCTGCCATGCTGCCCTGGATCGAGCTTGATCGCGCATCGGTGCCCGGCGATACGGCCGAACTGCGGCTGAAGCAGCGCGGCAGCGAATTTTCCATCATGCTCGGCGCCAACGAGCTGATGAACAGCCGTCTCAGCGGTTCGGAAGAGGCGCTGGCCACGCTGGCCGCCGAGCGACTCGGTCCGCAGCCGGCGCCGGTCGTTCTGATCGGTGGCCTCGGCATGGGCTTTACGCTGCGCGCGGCACTGCGCGTGCTGCCGGCCGAGGCGAAGGTGATCGTCGCAGAACTCGTGCCGGCAGTGGTCGCCTGGGCGCGGGGACCGATGGCCGCGGTCTTTCAGGGCTGCCTCGACGATCCGCGCGTTTCCGTTCACGTCGGCGATGTCGGCGCGCTGATCCGCAGCTCGAAATCGGCCTTCGACGCCATTCTTCTCGATGTCGACAACGGCCCGGACGGACTGACCCGCAGCAGCAATGACGGCCTCTACGATCATGCCGGACTGCGCGGCGCGCAGGTGGCGCTGAGGCCGAAGGGCGTGCTCGGCGTCTGGTCCTCGGGGCCGGACGACCGGTTCACGCGCCGCCTGAAGGAGTGCGGCTTTGCCGCCGAAGCGCTCTCCGTGCGGGCCAGCACGAAGCGCAGCGGTGCCCGCCATGTGATCTGGATGGCTGTCCGCCCCTGATCGTCACGCGCTCTCTCAGTCCTGCAGCCCCTCCAGCGCCGCGGCTACGCGCGGCAGGGCCTCGTCCGGGATCGGCAGTACCGGGCGGTGCGGGGCGGCGTGGAACAGGTCGAGCGTCGCGGCCATGGCATACATCACGCGAAAACTGCCGAATTGCTTGAACAGGGTCCAGAGCGGGTCGAAGGCCTGGTTCAGACGGTGCGCTTCGGCGGCATCGCCGGCCTGGGCGGCGCGGGTCAGCGCCAGAGCCTGGGCTGGCAGAAGGCCGGCGACCACGCTGTACCAGGCATCGGCGCCGGACAGCAGCGCCTCTGCCGCCCCCCAGTCACCGCTATAGCCGATGGCAAAGCCCTGCGGCAGGCGGGCGCGGAGCGCGGCCATTTCCGCCTCGAAACTGGCATCGACCGGCAGCGGCATTTTTACCGTCGCAATCTGCGGAATGGCGGAGAGCCGTACGATCAGGTCCGGGCTGAAGGTGAATTTCGTGGTGCCGGGATTGTTGTAGATGACCAGCGGCAGATCCGTCGCACCGGCCACCGCGGCAAAATGGGCAAACACCTCGTCCTCCGTCAGCGGCGTGTAGGAAACGGGGGCCAGCAGCAGGCCGTTGGCGCCGGCCTTGGCCGCATCTCCGGCGAGCGCCATGGCCTCGTCGGTGCGCAGCGCCCCGACGCCGACGATCAGCGGCGTGCGGCCGGCGAGCGTCTTAACCGCGATCTCGACGGCGCGGCGCCGCTCCGGACGCGACAGATAGGCATAGCCACCGGTGCTGCCGAGCAGGCCGATGGAATCGACGCCGGCGGTCGCGAGACGATCGACCAGGCGCGACAGGGCGTCCGGCTGCACGATGCCGTCCGCATCGGTCGGCGTGGGCGGAAAGGCGGAAAGACCACGGAACATGCTGCACCCTCGTCTGGCTGATGATGCCTCTGGTAGCACCGGCGCCGCGCGAGGTGAAGGCGGCTCAGGCCGGGCAATCCTGCACCGGCGTCAGGTCAATGTGGCCGCCGGGCTTGAACACCTTCGGGTTCATGTCATAGGCCGGGCCGACGACGATGGAATTGGCCGGCAGGATGCTCTGGTCGATGGTGGCGAGAACCCTGGTTTCCAGCTGCTGCAATACCTTGCCGTGGGCATCGGCCAGATCGATCTTCACCTCATAGGAACGCCCCTCGCGCACGCATTGCAGGTTGGGGCTTTCCAGCACGATCTTTTCCATCTTCGGATAAAGCTTTGCTTCCGTCACCAGGGGTGCGCCGCCGCGCGGGTTCTCGAAGCGGGCAATCGCCATGCCGCCGTCCGGCAGAGCGGCGGTCGGCCGCAGCGTCACGACGTAATTCGCCTTGGAGAGGCGATAGTTGAACACGAAGATGTGGCCGGAAAATTCCGCCAGCTTCTCCATCTCCCGCTGGCAGCCGGCAAGCGCCAGCAGGCCGAGCGCAGCCATGGTGATCTTTCTTCTCATTCCTGTTCCCCTTTCCTGCGTCGGTAATGGCGGGCGGCCTTGGCGCGGTTGCCGCACACGGCCATGTCGCACCAGAAGCGGCTCCTGTTCTTGCTGCGGTCGAGAAACAGCCAGCCGCAATGGCCGCAGATCTTCAGGCGGTCCGGCTCCGGCAAGGCGAGCAGCCTGAGCGCCGAGCGCACTGTCTGCCCCTCCAGACCATCCGCGTCGCAGGACAGCCGCAGCAGGCAGGCGCCCTGTTCCAGAAGATCGGCCAGCGTGTGGTCGGTGGATCCTCCCTCGGCCTCGGCCCGGAAATGCCGGTCGATTGCCTCGCGAAAGGTCAGAAAGACGTGTCGTGCCTCCGGGCGCACCGGCTTCAACGGCCCGAACAGCGCGCGCTCGGCGGAAAATTCCATTGCCGCCTGCGGGAAGGCGTCGAACTGTGCGGGGTCCGCAAAACGGTCGATGCTGCGGGCGGGGTCGAAGCGCAGGATCACGCTGTTGGCGACATCGAGCGCCAATGCGCCGCCGGCGAAACGGTGAGGGGTCCAGGAAAAGCTCATGCCTCAATATAACTGGTAAAATTGCGTTTACCAGTTATAATTCTCAGCACCCATTCCGGCTGGATCGCGCCATGCTCTACGCCCTGCAACAGCTTTTGAATGCCGTGCCGATCGCCAGCCTCTATGCGGCGCTCGCCTTCGGCTACGCGATTGCCTTTGCCGTCACCAAGCGGGCGGACATCAGCTATGGCGCGCTGTTTGCCGCCGCCGGCCACCTGTTCCTGCTGGTCGCCCATGCCGGCTGGAATGTTCTGTTCCTCACCTTTCCGGCAGCGCTCTCGCTGGGGGGCCTTGCGGCCGTGACGCTGGTGGCGGGCGGTGGTGTGGTCATCGGCCGGCAGGTGGTCGCGCCGCTGGCCCGCGTCTCGCCGAACGCGCTCACCGTTGCCTCGCTCGGCCTGCTGCTGGTCCTGATGGAAGCGGCACGGCTCGCCTCCGGCACGCGCGAACTCTGGCTGCCGCCCTTTCTCAATACGCCGCTCCGTCTCTGGCGCGGAGAGGAGGGCACGGCAAGTCTGACGCTCTTGCAGGCGCTGAACAGCCTTGTTCTGCTGCTGCTGGTCGCGGGCGGCGGATGGTTTCTCGCGGCAAGCCGCTGGGGGCGACACTGGCGCGCCGTCTGCGACGATCCGCTGGCCGCCGAACTCTGCGGGGTGCAGGCTGCCCGTATCTTTGCCGGCGCCTATGGGCTGGCTGCGCTGTTTGCGGCGCTCGCCGGCCTGCTCGCCACCGCCCATTACGGCACCATGGATTTCGGCGCCGGCATCCTCTTCGGGCTGAAGATCGTGCTGATCGCGGCGGCCGGTGGCCACAGCCATCCCCTGCGTGCGGCCGCGGGCGCCGCCCTGTTCGGCTTCGGCGAAACGCTGTGGAGCGGCTATGGCCCGGTTGCCTGGCGCGATACGGTCATGCTTGGCGCCCTGGTGGCGCTGCTGGTGATCAGCCGGAGGGAAAGGGTTCTGGTGTGAGACGAGTCAGCGCGTGATCCACTTGTCCCGCGCCCGATCGTCGGCATCCTTGGCCGAGACCCAGCCGCCTGCGGAGCCATCCTGCAGGTGCTCCTTCTTCCAGAAGGGGGCGGCGGTCTTCAGAAAATCCATTACGAAGCTGGCGCCGTCGAAGGCCGCCTGCCGGTGCGGGGCCGAGGCCACCACCATCACGATGGTCTCGCCCGGCGCGATCTTTCCATAGCGGTGCACGGCAGTGAGGCCGAGCAGGGAGAAGCGCGAAATCGCTTCCTCGCCGATGCGACGCATTTCGGCCTCCGCCATGCCGGGATAATGCTCCAGCTCCAGCGCCGTCAGGCTACCGCCTTCATCGCGGCAGAGGCCGGTAAAGGTGACGACCGCGCCGATATCCGCCCGCCCGGCCGTCAGCCGGTCAATTTCCGTCTGGAGGTCGAAATTTTCGCGCTGGACGCGGATGGTGGGTGTCGTCATGTCGAATGCCTCACCTTGTCCGGCACCTATGCCGTTTCGTGCGATGCCCGGCAGGGCATAGGGGGCTGCTCCCGGGCTTCACCCGCCCGTCATCGGCGGAAAAATGCCGATTTCACGGGCGCCGGCAATCGGTTCGTCGTGATCGACATGCTCCTGATTGACAGCAACCCGGATCACCTCCGGATATTGCAGGGCCGCTTCATAGCCGTCACCGAGCGTCTTCAGGTGCTGCAGCAGGTCGCCGGCCGTCACGACGCTGTCCGGCAGGTCGAGGTCCTCTTCCGGCTTGTCGATGCGCTCGCGCACCCAGGCGAAATAGACGAGCTTCACCTTCATTCTTCGTCCACCACATGCTTGAGGCCGGCCTTGAAGTAGTCATAGCCGGTATAGATCGTCAGGATGGCCGCAAGCCACAGCAGGGTAATGCCAAGCGTGGTCGTGTGAAGGCCGAACTTGTCGCCGGCGGGGCCCGCCAGCAGGAAGGCGATCGACACCATCTGGATTGCCGTCTTCCATTTGGCGATACGGGTGACCGGCACCGCCACCTTGAGGCCCGCCAGATATTCGCGAAGGCCCGATACGAGAATCTCGCGGCACAGAATGGTGATGGCGGCCCAGAGCGACCAGCCGGCAATCGTGCCGTCTGCGGCCATCAGCAGCAGCACGGAGGCCACCAGCAGCTTGTCGGCGATCGGATCGAGCATGCGGCCGATATTGGAGGTCTGGTTCCAGATGCGGGCGAGATAGCCGTCGAGGTAATCGGTGATCGAGGCAATGACGAAGATGCCGAGCGCCGTCCAGCGCGCCACGTCGGAACTCTGCAGCCGGCCTTCCACGAAAAAGCACGCGACGACGACCGGCACGGCCACGATGCGCGCATAGGTCAGGAGGTTGGGAATGTTGTATGCGCGCGATGCCATGACGAACCTGCTACCTGCTTGCTGGGCCCTTAGTTGATGCTTCGAAGGCCAAGCGTCAACTGCAATTCTGGCGGAATTCGCCCAGTAGCGACGATCACGGCGCGCGGCTTTCGTGAAAATGATTGTAGATCTGTTTGGCGACCGCCTCGGAAATGCCCTCCACGGCCATCAGGTCGTTGATGCCGGCACGCGACACGGCCTTGGCGGTGCCGAAGTGTTGCAACAGGGCACGCTTGCGGCTCGGGCCGATGCCGGAAATCTCGTCCAGCGGGTTCTTCACCATCTCCTTCTTGCGCCGCGCCCGGTGTGAACCGATGGCGAAACGGTGCGCCTCGTCGCGCAGGCGCTGGATGAAGTAGAGCACCGGGTCACGCGGCGGCAGCGAAAAATCGCTGCGGCCATCGGCAAAGAAGCGCTCTCTGCCGGCATCGCGATCGACACCCTTGGCGACGCCGATGGCGGTCACCACTTCGCGGATGCCAAGCTCGTCCAGAATGGCGCGCACTGCCGTCATCTGTCCCTGGCCGCCGTCGATCAGGATCACGTCGGGCCAGGCAGGAAAACCTGCATCGACGGCTTCTTCGGCCGCAGGCTGCGCCGTGCGGTCCGGCAGGCCCTCTTCCTTCAGCAGGCGCGTGAAGCGGCGGGTCATCACCTCGCGCATCATGCCAAAATCGTCGCCGGGGGTGATGTCGGTCGATTTGATGTTGAACTTGCGGTACTGGCCCTTCACGAAGCCTTCGGGCCCTGCCACCACCATGCCGCCCACCGCATTGGTGCCCATGATGTGCGAGTTGTCGTAGATCTCGATGCGGCGCGGCACATAAGCGAGGCCGAAGGTTTCGGCAAAGCCCTTCAGCAGCCGTTCCTGCGAGGCGGTTTCCGCCAGCTTGCGGCCATGCGCCTCGCGGGCATTGGCGAGAACATGGTCGACCAGGTCGCGCTTTTCGCCCCGCTGCGGCACCAGGATCGCCACCTTGTGCGCGGCCTTTTCCGTCAGCGCCTGGGACAGCAGGTCCTGTTCCTCGACGGTTTCCGACAGCAGGATCTGCCTGGGCACAGGCTTGTCGTCATAGAACTGCGCGAGGAAGGCGTTCAGCACCTCGGCGCCGGAAAGCTGCGGGTCGGCCTTCGGGAAATAGGCCTGGTTGCCCCAGTTCTGGCCGGCCCGGAAGAAGAAGACCTGGATGCAGGTAAGCCCGCCTTCGTGGTGGATGGCGAAAACATCCGCCTCCTCGACACCGGCGGGGTTGATGCCCTGGTGGCTCTGCACGTGGGAGAGCGCCGCCAGCCGGTCGCGATAGACCGCGGCGCGCTCGAAATCGAGATCTTCCGAGGCTTCCGCCATCTGCCGGGCGATCGCTTCCTTGACGTTCTGGCTGCGACCGGAGAGAAAATCCTTGGCCTCGTCGACCAGCCCCGCATAATCCGCGTCGGAGACCTCGTGCGTGCAGGGGCCGGAACAGCGCTTGATCTGGTAGAGCAGGCAGGGGCGGGTGCGAGCCTCGAACACGCTGTCGGTGCAGGTACGCAGCAGGAAGGCGCGCTGCAGCGAGTTGATCGTGCGGCCGACCGCGCTTGCCGAGGCGAAGGGACCGAAATAGTCTCCCTTGCGGGCACGCGCGCCCCGGTGCTTGTAGATCGCCGGCGCGCGGTGATCGCCGGTGATCATGATATAGGGAAAGCTCTTGTCGTCGCGCAGCAGCACGTTGTAGCGCGGGCGCAGGCGCTTGATGAGGTTGGCTTCCAGCAGCAGTGCCTCGGTTTCCGTCCGCGTGGTGACGAATTCCATCTGCACCGTCTCGCGCACCATCTTCGACAGGCGGTTGGAATGGACGCGGCCCTGCGCATAATTGGTCACGCGCTTCTTCAGGCTGCGCGCCTTGCCGACATAGAGCACGTCGCCGGCCGCGTTGAACATGCGGTAGACGCCGGGAGCATTGGGCAGATGCTTGACGAATTCGGCGATCAGCTCGGCGCCCGTCAGCCCGCTTTCATTGGCAAGGCCGTGATTCCATTCGATGCCGGCTACCGCGCGCGCGACATCGCCCTCCGGGGGGAGCATGTCGTCGTCATCATCGTCCGATTCGTCATAAAGAACGCCGCCGTCAGGCAGTTTCGTTCCATTCATTCAACAATCTCCGCCACATCAGGCGTTTCCCAGGCCAGGTGCTGGCCTCCATCCAGAGCGATCATTTGGCCCGTGATGGATGGAGTGTCAAAAAGAAATCGGATCGTGCGGCCGAATTCGCAAGGGGCGGGGCCGCGCTTCAGCGGCACGCCGGCCACCTGCTTGTCAAAATCCGCCTGGGCCTGACGCTCGCTCTTGAAGGAGGGGCCGGGGCCGATCGCATTGACCCGGACGCGCGGCGCATAGGCCTGCGCCAGCGTCTGCGTGGCGGTCCAAAGCGCCGCCTTGGAGAGGGTATAGGAATAGAAGTGCGGCGTGAGCTTCCAGACGCGCTGGTCGATGATGTTGACGATCAGGCCCTCGCGATCGGCCGGCAGCTGACGCAGCAGGGCCGCGGAGAGAATGGAGGGTGCCCGCACATGGATGGCGAAATGACGGTCGAAGGTCTCGGCATCGAAGGTTTCGGCCGTATCCTTCTGGAAGATCGATGCGCTGTTGACGAGGCCGGTAAGGGGGCCGAGTTGAGCCGCGGCCAGATCGATGAGCGCATCTGCTGCGGACGCATCGAGAAGGTTTGCCTGAACGGCCACGACTCGGTGACCCTCGGCCCGCAGACTCGCGGCCACCGATTGCGCCTCCTCGATCGAGCGGTCTGCGTGGATGGCAACGCCATAGCCATTGCGGGCCAGATCTTCGCAGATCGCCTTGCCCATGCGGCGCGCGGCGCCGGTTACAAGTACGGTAGGGGAAGAAGTCACGGATGATCTTGTCCTGTCGGCCTGCTTCGGGGTCATTCTGAGATGCAAGTGCTTTACGCCCGGATCAAGGCCGCGGATTGCTTGGATGTTGTTCTTTTTATTTCAGTATTATTACGTTGTATTCACGCGACCGTGACAAATAAAATCGAAGTTTATCGTCAATTAACCTTTCGTTAGGGTTAATAAATTCCATGTTGCGGGCAAGCAACATCCAGATTCAGCCATGTCTGTGCCACAATCAATTCACAATTCGGTACTTTCAATTCCTCAATTGGCCACCAAATTCCAACTCAACGAGCAGGGAGCGATGGCGTTGTCGCCTGAGAGAACAGCGCCTCCCGGCCCGCATTGAAAAGGAGATAAAGTATGCGTACTCTCGTAGCGTCCCTGATGGTTTCCGCCGCCAGCCTCATCGCCGTTTCGGCACAGGCCGCCGACGCCGTCACGCAGGTTCCGCAGGCTCCGGCTGCTTACGATGCGCCGGCCCCGGCTGCGACCTGGTCTGGTTTCTACCTCGGCGGTAACGGCGCCTATGACTGGGGCAAGGTCAAGGGTGACTCCACCAAGCCGAGCGCTGATGGCTGGGGTGGTGGCATTTACGGCGGTTACAACTGGCAGAGCGGCCAGATCGTTTACGGTGCTGAAGCCGACCTCGGCTACAACGACCAGAAGGGCTCCGCAAACGGCGTTACCACCGAAGAAAAGCTGAACGGCTCGGTCCGCGGCCGCGTCGGTTACGACCTGAACCCCTTCATGATCTACGGCACGGCTGGTCTGGCTGTTGGCAACCACGAAGTATCGAGCGCTGCCGGTTCTGACAGCAAGACCTCGGTCGGCTACACGGTTGGCGCCGGTGTCGAAGCTTTCGTGACCTCCAACATCACGGCTCGCCTCGAATACCGCTACACCGACTACAACGACAAGAACTACAACCTCGGCGGCACGAATGTTTCGCGCGGCTTCGACGACCAGTCGGTCAAGGTCGGTATCGGCGTAAAGTTCTGATCCGTCTCCAGCAGATCGAGAAGGGCCGGGGGGACACCTCCGGCCCTTTTTGCGTTGTATTGCCGTGTGACGTGTGGCGTGTCCGCGTGCAGTCCCTCCTGGTGCGGATAAGCCGGGCGCTTCGCCTCCGTGCCGCCACCCGCTGTTCTCGCCGGGCGTTGCCAGCCCCCAGCTTCCGCGGAACAAGGATCACGCGGCCGTCTTCATCTTCTGCTCGTGGAACAGGGCAGAGAACTGGCGTGGCCAGGCGGCAAGCCTGGGGCGGCCGACGGACCAGCGCCCGGCGTAGCGCAGATGCAGGTAGCCGATCAGGGCCGCCAGCGCGAAATGACCGCCGTTCAGCTTCTTCTCGGTCTTTGGCACGTGATTTTCCAGATAGTCGAGGCCGCGCGCCACCTTCACCCAATGGCGATCGATCCAGGGCTGGTACACCTTCTCCTCCGGCCGCAGCCGGCGTTCATAGGTGATGCAGAGCAGGCTGTCGGTAATGCCGTCGCAGAGCGCTTCCAGCATTTCGGCCTCGGCGCGCTTCTCCAGGCGCTTCGGGTAAAGCCGCCCCTGCGAGAGGCGGTCGAAGTAATGCATGATGGCGACGCTGTCGCACAGCGGCACTTCCCCGCTGCGGATCAGCATAGGAATTTTGCCCAGAGGGTTGCAGCCGGCCAGTTCCGGTGGCTCCTTTCCGTCTGTCGCGTTGACCTCCTCAAGGTTGATTCCAAGGTGGCGAGCAGCCATCCGGCATTTCGCCGAGTAGGGCGAAGCAGGCGAATAGAGTAGACGCACAACACAATCCTATCCAATATTTCCTCCGCCTTCCGATATAATGCAAATCAAAATTTGTCGCTAATAGATTCTTAATATTCACAGATAGATTATCTCGTATTGATCCATTTCGCATTCTAGACTCTGGCGGATGGAGAATTATTTGTGAAAAATCGAGTCTAGATGCTGTTTTGCCGAATAAGTGCATATCCTGGTACCGGAGATGTTTGACTGCGATCCCTTCGCGGTTGCAGCAATACATATTCCGGGCTTTTGCGGGGTTTTTGCATTGTGCAATGCCACCTTCGCTGCGATGCGTTGCGCCTGCTGGCGCGCATCTGCAAGGTCCGCAGAAAGCAAAAAAGGCAGCCGCTATGGCTGCCTTCCGGTTGTAGATGAACGAGGTGGTCGATGTCAGGAGCGTCGGGGCCGGCGCTTCTTCAGGCGGCCGGCTTCATGCTGGCGTGATCGGGAAAAAGCGCGGAAAATTTCTCCGGCCAGGCGGCGAGGTTGGGGCGTCCTTCGGCCCACTGGCCGGCAAAACGCAGGTCAAGGTAACCGATCAGGGCTGCCAGCGCGAAATGACCGCCATGCAGTTTCTTTTCCGTCTTCGGCAGGTTCTTTTCCAGATGGTCGAGACCGCGCACGACCTTCTTCCACTGCTTGTCGATCCAGTCCTGGTGAATCTTCTCTTCCGGACGGAAGCGGCGCTCGTAAATGATGGCGAGCAGGCAGTCGGTGATGCCGTCGCAGAGCGCTTCCAGCACTTCCGCATCGGTACGCTTCTCCGGCTTCTTCGGATAGAGCGCGCCATCCGATTCCCTGTCCAGGAAATGCATGATGGCCACGCTGTCATAGATCGGGGCGTCACCTTCTCGGATCAGGACCGGGATCTTGCCGAGCGGATTGTTGTCGACCAGTTCGGCAGGCTCGGCGCCGGTATCGGTGCGCACTTCCTCGACCGCGATGCCGAGATGGCGTGCGGCCATGCGGCACTTGGCCGAATAGGGGGAGGCGGGTGAATAGAGAAGTTTCATTGTCAGGGTCCTGTCGGGAGGGTCAGCGTGCCGGCGGCACGGTGATGCGGTTGAGTGAGCAGCCCTTGCGGTCCACCTCGGCGCAGGGGCGGAAGGCAAGATCCTTGGACATGCAGATGCGCACCTCTTCCAGCTGGTTGCGCTCGCAGCTCACGGCGATGGAGGAGGCGCCGAGCCCGGGATTGTCGCGGATAAAACTCTGTTCGATCTGGTCGGCGGTGAAGGTCTGTGCGGTGGTTGCGGTGACGATGCCGGCCGGCAGGCGGATTTTCTCGAAGGCCGCGCGGGTCTTGTCGAAATAGGCCTTCTGGCCGAGGCCGGAGCAGCTGCCGTGCTTGCGCCATTCATGGCCGATCAGGCCCATCGAGGGCATGATGTCGAAATAGGCGCGCCCCAGCGTTTCCGGCACCCGGCGTGGCTCCGTCGTCGCGCAGGATTGCGGATAGTCGTTTTCGTTCTGCGGCCAGAGGCCATGCACGATGAAGGCGAACTTTTTCTCCGGACCGCACTGTTCCTTGCTGTCCTTGCCTTTCGGCGAGGCGCAGTAGGTGGGCGACCAGGACAGCGACAGCACGTAGAAATCGAAGCGGGCGGCGGTATCGTCCGCTGCCGCGGGCAGGGCGGCCAGCATCAGAATGGCTGTCGTCAGGCAGCAAAGGAAACGGCGGATCATCATCGAAGCCTCCTCATCTCGCAACCGACCATGTCTCAGGCCGCTCGGCCCGGTCAAGTCCGTCGTGGGCGGGATGCGGACAAAGGCTCAGATCTCCTCGGGCTTTTCCTCGCCGCGCAGCCAGAAGGTGCGGGAGGAGGCGAAGCGATCCTGCGCCAGAATGTCCTTCAGCACGGGCAGAACGCGGTGCAGCTCGTCCTTCAGCGTGAAGGGCGGATTGACAACGATCAGGCCGGAACCGGAAAGCCCGGTCGCATCGCGATCGCTCTTCACCGAAAGTTCGGTGCACAGCATCTTCGGAATCTCGAGCGCCTGCAGCGCCTCGTGAAACGCCTTGATCGGCGCCCCCTTCTTCAGCGGATACCACAGGCAATAGGTGCCACCCGGAAAGCGTCGCCAGGCGGTGCCGAGCCCCTTCGCCAGCCGCTCGTATTCGCCCTCGATCTCGAAGGGCGGATCGACCAGCACGATGCCGCGCTTTTCCTTGGGCGGCAGATGGGCGCCGAGCGACAGCCAGCCGTCGAGTTCGGTCACGCGCACCTGAAAGTCGCCTTCGAACAGTCGGGCAAGGCGCAGGTAATCGTCCGGATGCAGCTCCATCGCCGCCAGCCGGTCCTGCGGGCGAAACAGCATGCGGGCCAGCTTCGGCGAGCCCGGATAGCGGGTGATCGCGCCCTTCGGGTTCAGCTCCCGCACGGCATCCAGATAGGGGGCCAGGATCTCGGCGGCCTGCGGCTCCAGCTCGGCCTCCATCAGCCGGCCGATGCCATCGCGCCATTCGCCGGTCTTCTGCGCCTCCTCGGAGGAAAGGTCGTAGAGCCCGATGCCGGCATGGGTGTCCAGCACCCGAAACGCCTTGTCCTTCTTCTGCATGTAGCGGATCAGCAGGCAGAGGACGGCGTGTTTCAGGACATCGGCGAAATTGCCGGCATGGTAGATGTGCCGATAGTTCATGACGGGGCCTTCTGGCTCTCTTGAATAGATTTGATGCATCGCAAAAGCGGCTTTCTGCGACGGTCTGCTTGTCCTATAGGAAAGGCATGAACGTTGCGACCCCGATCTCTTCGAAAAACACCGCCACCGCGTCCGCGGTGAGGGCCACCGTCTGCCCCCATGACTGTCCGTCTGCCTGCGCGCTCGAGGTCGATCTGACCGCCGAGGGACGTGTCGGCCGCGTGCGGGGCGCCAATGCCAACAGCTATACCGCGGGTGTCATCTGCGCCAAGGTGGCGCGCTATGCCGAGCGGCTCTACCATCCGGACCGGCTTCTCACGCCGAAGCGCCGCAAGGGCGCCAAAGGGGAGGGTGTCTGGCAGGAGATCTCCTGGGAGGCCGCCCTCGACGAGATTGCCAACGCCTTCGTGAAGGCGGAAGCCGCCCATGGCAGCGAGGCGATCTGGCCTTATTTCTATGCCGGCACGATGGGCCAGGTGCAGCGCGATTCCATCGAGCGGCTGCGCCATGCCAAGCGCTATTCCGGCTTCTTCGGCTCGATCTGCACCAACATGGCCTGGACGGGCTATGTGCTCGGCACCGGCGCGCTGCGCGGTCCCGATCCGCGCGAGATGGCAAAATCCGATTGCATCGTCATCTGGGGCACCAATCCGGTTGCCACCCAGGTCAACGTGATGACCCATGCGGTGAAGGCGCGCAAGGAGCGCGGCGCCAAAATCGTCGTCGTCGATATCTACGACAGCCCGACGATGAAGCAGGCCGATATCAAGGTCATCCTGAAGCCCGGCACCGATGCGGCGCTTGCCTGCGCGATCATGCACATCGCCTTCCGCGACGGGTATGCCGACCGCGCCTACATGGACACGTTTGCCGACGATCCCGCCGGTCTCGAAGCGCATCTCAAGACCAGGACGCCGGAATGGGCCTCTGCCATCACCGGCCTCCCGGTCGAGGAGATCGAGACCTTCGCGCGCCTCGTCGGCACGACGAAAAAGACCTTCTTCCGTCTGGGCTACGGGTTTACCCGCCAGCGCAACGGCACCATGTCCATGCATGCCGCGCTCTCCATCGCCACCGTCCTGGGGTCATGGCAGTATGAAGGCGGCGGTGCCTTCCACAACAATGGCGAGATCTTCCGGCTCGACAAGCGCGAACTGATGGGCACCGGCTATCTCGATCCGTCGATCCGCATGCTCGACCAGTCGCAGATCGGCCGCGTTCTGACGGGCGATCCGGTGGCGCTGCGGCAGGGCGGCCCGGTGACGGCGCTTCTGATCCAGAACACCAATCCGATGAACATCGCGCCGGAACAGCGTCTGGTGCGGCAGGGCTTTGCCCGCAGCGACCTGTTTGTTGCCGTGCACGAGCAGTTCATGACCGAGACGGCCGATATGGCCGATATCGTGCTGCCCGCCACCATGTTCGTGGAGCATGACGATCTCTACCGGGCCGGCGGGCAGAACCACATCCTGCTCGGGCCGAAGCTGGTCGAGCCGCCGGAGACGGTACGCACCAATCTCTTCGTCATCGAGGAACTGGCAAAGCGCCTCGGCGTCGCTCACTATCCGGGTTTCGGTCTGTCGGAGCGTGAACACATCGATCGCATGCTGCTGCCGAACGGCCTGCCGGGCTATGACCAGCTCTCCGTCGACAAATGGATCGACTGTCAGCCCGCCTTTGAGGATGCGCATTACCTGAACGGCTTTGGCTATCCGGATGGAAAATTCCGCTTCCGGCCGGACTGGTCGAATGGCCCGTCGCCCAACAAGACGCCGGAGAGCATCGGTCCGCTCGGGCCCCATGCCGAATTTCCGGTTTTCCCCGACCAGGTGGATGTGATCGAACTGGCGGATGCCGAGCATCCCTTCCGGCTCGCGACCTCGCCGGCCCGCAACTTCCTGAACTCCACCTTTGCCGAGACGAAGACCTCGCGCGAGAAGGAGGGGCGGCCGGAGGTGATGATCCATCCCGACGATGCGCAGGCGCTTGGCATTGTCGATGGCGCTGTGGTGCGCATCGGCAACCGTCGCGGCGCGCTTCGCATTCACGCGAAAATCATGCCCGGCGCCCGGCGCGGCGTGCTGATTGCCGAGGGCCTGTGGCCGAACAAGGCGCATCTCGACGGCGAGGGCATCAACGTTCTGACCGGTGCCGATCCGGTCGCTCCCTATGGCGGGGCGGCCGTGCATGACAACCGGGTCTGGCTGACGAAGGACGAGGCATGAGCCGCAGCAAGGACGCGACGATCCACATCGTCGAGAAGAAGCTTCTCTCCGACAACTGGTATCATCTCCACAAGGTCACGTTCGATTATACCGGCGCCAATGGCGTCACCCATCGGCTGGACCGCGAGGTCTATGATCGCGGCAATGGCGCGACCATCCTGCTCTACGATCCCGCCCGCGACGTGGTGGTGCTGGTGCGGCAGTTCCGTATCCCCGCCTATCTCAACGGCTATTCCGGCTGGCTGATCGAGACGCCGGCCGGCCTGCTGGATGGCGAGCATCCGGAAGAGGCGATCCGCCGCGAGGCGATCGAGGAGACCGGCTATCAGGTGCGCGATGTCCGTTTCCTGTTCAAGTGCTTCATGTCGCCGGGCGCCGTCACCGAGGTCGTGCACTTCTTCGCGGCGATCATCGATACCTGCGACCGCGTGACCGAAGGCGGCGGACTGGACGAAGAGAATGAGGATATCGAGGTTCTGGAAGTGCCGCTGGCAAGCGCGCTTGCGATGATCGAGACCGGCGAGATCGCCGACGGCAAGACGATCATGCTGCTGCAATGGGCACAGCTGAACCGCGCCTGCCTGCATTAAGATAACCGTCAACCGGATCAGGGACCGACCCTTCGGCCTTCGCCGTTCCTTGAAAACGGCGAAGGCTCTCTTGCGCTCAAACAATATACATTATATATAACTGTATATTGAAAGGCCAGGGAGCCCCGTCATGAACGCCATCCAGATCACTGATCGCCTCGCCATTGCGGCGCAGCCGACCGTCGAGGACATTGCCCGCCTGCGGGCGCAAGGTTTTGCTGCGCTCGTCAATCTGCGTCCCAACGGCGAGGAGGGCGCGCCCGGAGATCGCATCGAGCGCGAGGCGGCGGCCGAGGCCGGGCTTGCCTATCGGTTTCTGCCGGTCAGCATGGGCGCCATGACCGACGCGGATGTGGATGCGTTCCGTGCAGCGCTTGCCGAGGCGAAGGGACCGGTTCTGGCCCATTGCCGCACCGGCGCGCGGGCGCTTGCGCTCCATGCCCTCGGCGAGGCGCTGGATGGGCGCATGAGCGTCGCGGACATCGGCGCGCTCGGAACTGTCCACGGTCTCGACATGAGCGCGCCCATCGCCTGGCTCGAACGCCGCCTCCGCAGCCGTCCCGAGGTGAAGGGCTTCTTCGATCCGCGCACCTGGAGCGTGCAATATGTCGTCACCGATCCGGCGACGAAGCGCTGCGCCATCATCGATCCGGTGCTGGATTACGATGAGAAATCCGGCCAGACCTCGACCACCAATGCCGACCGCATCCTCGCCTATGTCGCCGAGAAGGGGCTGACGGTCGAATGGATCCTCGACACGCATCCGCATGCGGACCACTTCTCCGCCGCCCGGTATCTGAAGGAAAAGACCGGCGCGCCGACGGCGATCGGCGATCATGTCGTCGAGGTGCAGCGGCTGTGGAAGGGCATCTACAACTGGCCGGCGCTTCAGACCGACGGTTCGCAGTGGGACCGGCTGTTTGCCGAGGGAGACACCTTCAAGGTCGGTGGCATCGATGCGCGGGTGATGTTCTCGCCGGGTCATACGCTCGCCTCCATCACCTATGTCATCGGCGATGCAGCCTTCGTGCACGACACCATCTTCATGCCGGACAGCGGTACCGCCCGCGCCGATTTTCCGGGCGGCAGCGCACATGCGCTCTGGCAGTCGATCCAGGCGATCCTCGCCCTGCCGGAGGAGACGCGGCTGTTCACCGGCCACGACTATCAGCCCGGCGGGCGTCATCCCCGCTTCGAAAGCACGGTGGCCGAGCAGAAGCGCACCAACCCGCATCTCGCCGGCATTGCCGAAGCCGCTTTCGTAGACCTGCGTCAGGCGCGCGATCGCACGCTGCCGATGCCAAAGCTGATCCTGCATGCGCTGCAGGTCAACGTGCGCGGTGGGCGCCTGCCGGAGCCGGAAGACAATGGCCGGCGTTATCTGAAGATTCCGCTCAATGCGCTGGAGGGGGCCGCATGGTAACCGATTTTCTCGACAGGAAGCGCGCGCTCGGCATGAGCCCCAAGGCCATGGAGGCGCGTGCCTCGGAGGTGGCCGGGCACCTGAAGGTGCTGGCCCATCCGGTGCGCCTGATGCTGGTCTGTACCCTCGTGCAGGGCGAGTTTTCCGTCGGTGAACTCGAGGAAAAGCTCGACGTGCACCAGCCGACGCTCTCCCAGCAGCTGACCGTGCTGCGCGAGGCGGAGATCGTCGAAACCCGGCGGGAGGGCAAGCAGATCTTCTATCGCCTCACCGCGGCGAAGACGGCGCAGCTGATCGCCGCGCTGTTCGACATCTACTGCGCGGACATGCCGCGATGAGCCCGTACCTCACCTCCTTTGCCGGCGGGCTGCTGATCGGTCTCTCCGCCATCCTGTACCTCATCCTCACCGGTCGCATTGCCGGCATCAGCGGTATCGTCGGCCGGCTGGCGGAAGGGGCGAATGCCGCCCTGAACGGCGCCTTCGTGATCGGCCTGCTGCTCGGGCCGCTCCTCTATCACCTTGCCTTCGGCGCGTGGCCTGCGGTGACGATCAGCGCCTCACTGCCGGTGATCATTCTTGCGGGCCTGCTGGTCGGCATTGGTTCACGCATGGGCTCCGGCTGCACCAGCGGTCATGGCGTGCTCGGCCTTGCCCGTTTCTCGCCGCGCTCGATGGTGGCCGTCGCCACCTTCCTGATCACCGGCATCGTGACCGTCACCCTGATGAGGGCAAGCCTATGACCGCATCCTTTCGTTCCGTTCTGGCCGCCCTTGGCTGCGGCACGCTGTTCGGCTTCGGCCTTTCGCTCTCCGGCATGCTGGACCCCGCCCGCGTGCAGGGCTTTCTCGATCCGTTCGGCGCCTGGGATCCGAGCCTGATCTTCGTGCTGGGTGGTGCCGTGCTGGTGGCCATGGCGGGCATGGTTTGGGTCCGCCGCATGCCACAGCCGGTGCTGGCCGATCAGTTCCAGATCCCCGCCAACCGCCCCATCGACCGGCCGCTGGTGCTGGGCTCGGCCCTGTTCGGCATCGGCTGGGGGCTCGGCGGCTTCTGTCCGGGACCGGCGATTTCCGCGTTGCCGCTCGGCTTCGGGGCCGGGCTGCTGTTCGTCATCGCCATGGTGGCGGGCATGATCCTGCATGACCGCATGCTGGCGGGGAAGGTGTGATGACCGAACAGCTGATCGCCGCGCTCGGCTCCGGCGGGCTGGTGGGCTTCACGCTCGGCCTGCTCGGCGGCGGCGGCTCCATCCTCGCCACGCCGCTGCTGCTCTATGTCGTCGGTGTCGCGCAGCCGCATGTGGCGATCGGCACCGGCGCGCTGGCGGTTGCCGTCAATGCCCTTGCCAATTTCATCGGCCATGCGGCCAAGGGGCATGTGCGCTGGCGCTGCGGCCTGGTGTTTTCGGCCTTCGGCGTCGTCGGGGCCTTCGGTGGCTCGACGCTTGGCAAGGCGCTCGACGGATCGAAGCTGCTGTTCTTCTTCGGGCTGGTGATGATCGCGGTCGGGGCGTTGATGCTGCGCCGGCGACCGCTGGTGGAGGTCGCACCGCGCCCCGTCGATCGGCGCATGTGCGTGCTGACGGCCGTCATGGCATTGCTCGCCGGCGGCGCCTCCGGCTTCTTTGGCATTGGCGGCGGCTTTCTCATCGTGCCGGCGCTGATCCTGGCGACCGGCATGCCCATGATTGATGCGGTCGGCACCTCGCTGATGGCGGTCACCGCCTTCGGGCTGGCCACCGCTGTCAACTATTCGCTGTCAGGGCTGGTGGACTGGGCGCTGGCGGGCGAGTTCATCTTCGGCGGCGTGCTGGGCGGTCTGGTGGGAACGCTGGCGGCCACACGGCTTTCGGCACAGAAGAACATGCTGAACCGCATCTTTGCCGGCCTGATCTTTTGCGTCGCCCTCTATGTGATCTCCCGCAGCCTTGGCGCGATTGCTGGGTAAGGCGCTATCCGTCAGTGCCGGGGGCTCAGGCGCTGATCAGCCGGGCATCGGGGCTGACGATGCTTGTCATCCGCTCCACCCTTCCCTGGGCCGTCATCCGCACCGTGCCTTCCGCCACGAGGCGAAGCGCCAGCGGATAGGTATGATGCTCGACCGTCAGCACGCGGGCGGCGAGCGTGTCGGCGGTATCGCCCGGCATGACCGGCACCACGGACTGGGCGATGCAGGGGCCTTCATCCATGCCTTCGGTCACGAAATGCACCGTGCAGCCGGCAATCCGCACGCCGGCCTCCAGCGCGCGCTGGTGGGTGTGGAGGCCGGGAAACAGCGGCAGCAGCGAGGGGTGGATGTTGAGGATGCGCCCGTCATACGGACGGATGAAGTCCGCCGACAGAAGCCGCATGTAGCCTGCAAGGCAGACGAGGTCTGGCTGCAACGCCGCGAGGGCGCCGAGCACCGCCGCCTCGTGCTCGGCCTTGCTGGAAAAATCCTTGCGCTCGAAGGCGAAGGTGGCGATGCCGCGAGCACTCGCCTTCGCAAGCCCGCCCGCCGCCTTCTTGTCGGAGATCACGCCGACGATCTCGGCCGGGAAATCCGGTGCGGCACAGGCATCGGCCAGCGCCAGCATGTTGGAGCCGCTGCCGGAGATCAGCACGACGACGCGCTTCTTCTCCATGCTCATAGGCCAAGCGTACCCTTGTAGAGCGTCCCCGCGCCGCCTTCGGCGCGCGCGACGATGCGGCCGAGCGGCACGACGACTTCGCCTTCGCCCGCCAGAACGTCGGTGACGGCCGCGACATTTTCCGCAGCGACGACGGCGATCATGCCGACGCCGCAGTTGAAGGTGCGCAGCATTTCATTGGCTGCCACGCCGCCCGTGGCAGAGAGCCACGAGAAGACCGGCGGAACGGGAATGCTGCCGAGGTCGATTTCGGCGGCCAGAGTGTCGGGCAGAACGCGCGGAATATTGTCCGGAAAGCCGCCGCCGGTGATGTGGGCGAGCGCCTTGATGCCGGCCGTCTCGCGGATCGCCTTCAGGAGCGGCTTCACATAGATGCGTGTCGGCGTCAGCAGCGCTTCGCCGAGCGTCTTGCCGTCCGCAAAGGGGGCCGGCGCATCCCAGGCGAGGCCGGAAAGCGACACGATCTTGCGCACCAGCGAGAAGCCGTTCGAATGCACGCCCGACGATGTCAGGCCGAGGATCACATCGCCTTCGGCAAGGTCGCCGGAGGGCAGCAGCTGGCCGCGCTCGGCAGCACCGACCGCAAAGCCGGCGAGATCATAATCGCCGTCGCGGTACATGCCGGGCATTTCCGCGGTCTCGCCGCCGATCAGCGCGCAGCCGGCCTGGCGGCAGCCATCGGCGATGCCGAGCACGATGGCGGCACCCTGTTCCGGGTCCAGCTTGCCGGTTGCGAAATAGTCGAGGAAGAACAGCGGCTCGGCGCCCTGCACCACGAGGTCGTTGACGCACATGGCGACAAGGTCGATGCCGACGGTGTCATGACGGTTGGCGTCGATGGCGATCTTCAGCTTGGTGCCGACGCCGTCATTGGCGGCCACCAGAACCGGATCGGTAAAGCCCGCGGCCTTCAGGTCGAACAGGCCGCCGAAGCCGCCGATCTCGCCATCGGCGCCGGGGCGGCGGGTAGAGCGCACGGCCGGCTTGATCTTTTCCACCATCAGGTTGCCCGCATCGATGTCGACGCCCGCATCGCTGTAGGTGAGACCGTTCTTGCCTGCGTTGCTCATCGCCCGTCTCCGCTTGTCTGCGGCAGGTGTCGCGGTCGCATGCGTCGCGAGAAGAACCTGCGCCCTGATAAAAAGGAACAGGCCGCCCGCTCCGGGTCGCAAGACCGGCCAAGACCGGCAACGGAACGGGATTGCCTGGAGACGGTCGCCATTGCACGAGTGGGCGCGATATGCAAGCGGCAGACGCCTTGAACCCCGGTTTTCCCAGCTGTTCAGGCCCTCTCTTGTGCATTGCATCCGCAGCCTTGACCTTGCAACGGGCAAGCGCCTATCCCATGTCCTCGAGAGTGATGCAGGGGACGCAAGCGATGGCCTATCATATCAGTGGTGCGAGCCTCAGACGTTACGTGCTGTTCTGGTTCGGCGCGCTTCTTGTCTTCGTCCTGTTCCTGCTCGCCTTCCGCACCATCCTTCTGCCGTTCGTGGCGGGCATGGCACTCGCCTATTTCCTCGATCCGGTGGCAGACTGGCTCGAACGGCGCGGCCTTTCGCGCCTGATGGCAACGGTCGTGATCCTGATCGGCTTCGTGCTGATGTTCGCGATTGCCCTGATGGTGGTGATCCCGCTGATCGTCAGCCAGTTCAACGATTTCGCCAAGATGCTGCCGGGCTATATCACGCAGCTGCAGCAGGTGATCGCCAGCCCCGAAAACTCCTTCCTGCCGAAATGGCTGGTGACGCAGGTGCAGAACGCCAAGCAGAACTTTTCCAGCCTGATGTCGGAGGGCGCCGGTTTCCTCGGCGGCCTGCTCAGCCAGATCTGGAGTTCCGGCAAGGCCATCGTCGATGTCATCTCGCTGCTCGTCGTCACGCCCGTCGTCGCCTTCTACATCCTGCTCGACTGGGATCGCATGGTCGCCAAGGTCGACAGCTGGATCCCGCGCGATCAGGTGACGACGATCCGCCAGCTGGCGCGCGAGATGGATCAGGCGGTGTCCGGTTTCATTCGCGGACAGGGGTCGCTCTGCCTCATCCTCGGCCTCTTCTACGCGGTGGGGCTCTCCATCGTCGGGCTGAACTTCGGCCTTCTGATCGGTTTCGTCGCGGGCATGATCAGCTTCATTCCCTATATCGGCTCGCTGGTCGGGCTGGTGCTGGCCGTCGGCGTGGCGCTGATGCAGTTCTGGCCGGATTATCCCTGGATCATTGCCGTGGTCTGCGTGTTCTTCACCGGCCAGTTCATCGAGGGCAACATCCTGCAGCCGAAGCTCGTCGGCTCCAGCGTCGGGCTGCATCCGGTCTGGCTGATGTTTGCGCTACTGGCCTTTGGCACCATGTTCGGCTTCGTCGGGCTGCTGATTGCGGTTCCCGCCGCCGCCGTGGTCGGCGTGCTTGTCCGCTTCGCCCTCACACGGTATCTTCAAAGTGATATTTACTTCGGCCATTCGGCCGCGCTGCCCTGGGACGACAGGAACGGCGTGGAAGCCAGGGCCCTTGAAACGCCTCCGAACGACCATGACTGAGACGCTCGACAAACAGAAGCGTCAGCGCGCGGAACAGCTGCCGCTGGCGCTGACCCATGATGCCGCGACCGGCCGCGACGATCTCCTCGTCGCGCCCCCCGTCAGTGCGGCCGTTGCCATGATCGATGCCTGGCCGCACTGGCCGGCGCCTGTGGTGATCCTCACCGGACCCGCCGGCTGCGGCAAGTCGCATCTTGCCAGCATCTGGCGCGAACGCACCGGTGCCGCCGACATCCACCCGACCGCCGAAAGCGACGCGGCCCTCGTCGCCGCCCGCGGCCCTGTTCTCTTCGAGGATGCCGACCGGCGCGGCTTCGATGACAATGCGCTCTTTCATGTCATCAACAGCGTGCGCCAGCACCAGACGACGCTGCTCATCACGGCGCGGCTCTGGCCGATGTCCTGGCCGGTGATGCTTGCCGATCTGCGCTCGCGCCTGAAGGCCGCGACGGTGGTGGATATCGGCGAGCCGGATGAGGATCTGCTGGGGCAGGTGATCATCAAGCTGTTTGCAGACCGGCAGCTGCATATCGATGACCGCATCGTCGCCTATATCGTGGCGCGCATGGAGCGCTCGATGGAGGCGGCGCAAGGCGTTGTCGATCGCCTCGACCGGCTGGCGCTGGCGCGCGGTACGCGCATCACCCGCACGCTTGCGGCCGAAGTGCTGGAAAGCCTCGCCGGCCGGGACACCGCTGATTGACTGTCATCGCCGCGTCGTTGAAAAGGAATAGGGGCGAGTGCAACGTTCGGCGCATCGTCCGAGCGGTATGGCAATGGCAGAGGGAGCGACATGGACCAGATTTCCGAAACGCGGGAGAGCCTCCCGGAGATGACGGCGGAAGCTTCTGACCTGCTGACGAGCCCTGATCGCTTCATCAACCGCGAATTTTCCTGGCTCCAGTTCAACCGCCGCGTTCTCGAGGAGACGCTGAACACTGCGCATCCGCTGCTGGAACGCGTACGCTTCCTGTCGATCTCGGCGGCGAACCTCGACGAGTTCTTCATGGTGCGCGTCGCCGGCCTCGAAGGCCAGGTGCGCCAGAGCATCGTGGTGCGCAGCCCCGACGGCAAGACGCCGGCCGAGCAGCTCGACGACATCCTCAAAGAAATCGACAATCTGCAGATGGAGCAGCAGGCCTCGCTCGCCGTGCTGCAGCAGTATCTCGCCAAGGAAGACATCCTGATCGTCCGGCCGGCGGCGCTGTCGCCGGAGGATCGCAACTGGCTCGCCAGCGATTTCGAGGACAATCTGTTCCCGATCCTGACCCCGCTCTCCATCGATCCGGCCCATCCCTTCCCCTTCATTCCCAATCTCGGCTTCTCGATGGGCCTGCAGCTCGACAGCAAGAGCGGTCGCGAGCCGATGACCGGCCTGCTGCGCCTGCCGCCGACGCTCGATCGCTTCATCCGCCTGCCGGACGAGGGCCAGACGATCCGCTACATCACCCTGGAAGACGTGGTGTCGATGTTCATCGACCGCCTCTTCCCCGGCTACGAGGTCAAGGGCGCAGGCACCTTCCGCATCATCCGCGACAGCGATATCGAAGTGGAGGAAGAGGCCGAGGATCTGGTGCGTTTCTTCGAGACGGCGCTGAAGCGCCGCCGCCGCGGCAAGGTCATCCGCATTGAGACCGATTCCGAAATGCCGGCGTCCCTTCGCCAGTTCGTGGTGCAGGAGCTTGGCGTGCCCGACAATCGCGTCGCGGTTCTGCCGGGTCTGCTGGCGCTCAACACCCTTTCCGAAATCACCAAGGCCCCGCGCGACGACCTGCGTTTCGAGCCCTACAATGCCCGATTTCCGGAGCGCGTTCGCGAACACGCTGGCGATTGCCTTGCGGCCATCCGCGAAAAGGACATGGTGGTTCACCACCCCTATGAGAGCTTTGACGTTGTTGTGCAGTTCCTGTTGCAGGCGGCGCGCGATCCGGATGTGCTGGCGATCAAGCAGACGCTCTACCGCACCTCGAACGACAGCCCGATCGTCCGCGCCCTGATCGATGCGGCCGAGATGGGGAAGTCGGTAACGGCGCTGGTGGAGCTGAAGGCCCGGTTCGACGAGGAAGCCAATATCCGCTGGGCGCGCGACCTGGAGCGCGCCGGCGTTCAGGTGGTGTTCGGCTTCATCGAATTGAAGACGCACGCGAAGATGTCGATGGTGGTGCGCCGTGAGGACGGCAAGCTCAGGACCTACTGCCATCTCGGTACGGGCAACTATCATCCGGTCACGGCGAAGATCTACACGGACCTGTCCTTCTTCACCTGCAATCCGAAGATCGCCCATGACATGGCGAACGTGTTCAACTTCATCACCGGCTATGGCGAGCCGGAAGAGAGCATGAAGCTTGCCGTCTCGCCCTATACGCTGCGGCCACGCATCCTCAGGCATATCGAGGAGGAGATCGAGCACGCAGAAGCCGGGCGCCCGGCGGCCATCTGGATGAAGATGAACTCGCTGGTCGATCCCGACATCATCGATGCGCTCTACCGGGCAAGCCGGGCCGGCGTCGATGTCGATCTGGTGGTGCGCGGCATCTGCTGCCTCAGGCCGCAGGTGCCCGGCCTTTCCGACAATATCCGCGTCAAATCGATCGTCGGCCGCTTCCTCGAACACAGCCGCATCTTCTGCTTCGGCAATGGCCACGGCCTGCCCTCCGACAAGGCGCTCGTCTATATCGGCTCGGCCGACATGATGCCGCGCAACCTCGACCGGCGCGTCGAAACGCTGGTGCCGCTGCTCAATCCCACCGTGCACGAGCAGGTGTTGTCACAGATCATGCTCGGCAACCTGATTGACAACCAGCAGAGCTACGAGATATTGCCCGACGGTACGTCGCGTCGCATGGAAGTCCGTCAGGGCGAGGAACCTTTCAACGCGCAGCAGTATTTTATGACCAATCCGAGCCTTTCGGGGCGCGGGGAAGCCCTGAAGTCGAGTGCGCCGAAACTCATCGCTGGATTGATCTCCGGCCGCAAGAAATAGTGACGAATGGTACGATCTGAAGCCCAGGGGCGTCTCCCCGGAAGCGCTCCCGTTTCCGTTGTCGACATCGGCTCAAACTCGGTGCGCGTGGTGATCTATGAGGATCTGTCCCGCTCGCCGACCATCCTGTTCAACGAGAAGGTGCTGTGCGGGCTCGGCAAGGGCCTCGGCATCAATGGCCGCATGGACGAGGAGGCGGTCAAGCGCGCCCTGAGCGCGTTGCGTCGCTTCCGCGCGCTGTCCGATCAGGCCCGTGCGACGCGGCTGTTTGCGCTGGCGACCGCCGCCGCCCGGGAGGCCTCCAACGGCCCGGCCTTCATCGAGGAGGCCGAGCGCATCCTTGGCCAGCAGATCCGGGTGCTGTCCGGCGAGCAGGAGGCCTATTATTCCGCGCTCGGCGTGATCAGTGGCTTTAACGATGTGGATGGCATCGCCGGTGATCTCGGCGGCGGCTCGCTGGAACTGATCGACATCAAGGGCAGCAGCTTCGGCAAGGGAATCACGCTGCCGCTCGGCGGGTTGCGCCTGTCGGAATCCTCGGGAAATTCCCTGCAGAAGGCGCGAAGCCTTGCCCGCAACGAGGTCCGTAACGCCAAATTTCTCACCAAGGGAGAGGGACGCACCTTCTACGCGGTTGGCGGCACCTGGCGCAACATCGCCAAGCTGCACATGGAGATCACCCGCTATCCGCTGCACATGATGCAGGGCTACGAGCTGCAACTGAACGAGATGCAGAATTTCCTCGATCAGGTGGTTCTGTCGAAAGACTCCAAGGATCCCGCCTGGCAATCCGTCTCCAAGAACCGCCGCGCGCTTCTGCCGTTCGGGGCGGTCGCCATGCAGGAAGTGCTTGCCGTGATGAAGCCGGCCCGCGTGGTGTTTTCCGCGCAAGGGGTGCGCGAGGGGTTCCTCTTCTCCGAGCTTCCCGAGGACGAGCAGCAGAAGGATCCGCTGCTGCTTGCCGCCGACCAGCTCGCCATTCTGCGGGCCCGCTCGCCCGAACATGCGCGCGAGCTTGCGGACTGGACCGGCCGCATGGTGCCGATGTTCGGCATCGAGGAGACGGAAGAGGAGGCGCGCTATCGCCGTGCCGCCTGTCTTCTCGCCGATATCAGCTGGCGGGCCCATCCGGATTATCGCGGGCTGCAGGCGCTCAACCTGATCGCCCATTCCTCGCTGGTCGGCATCACCCATCCGGGCCGCGCCTATCTGGCACTGGCCAATTACTACCGGTTCGAGGGCCTGCATGACGACGGGGCGACAGGGCCGCTGTCGCAGATCGCAACGCCCAGGCTTCTGTCGCTTGCCAAGCTGCTCGGCGGGCTGCTGCGCGTCGTCTACCTGTTCTCGGCCTCGATGCCAGGGGTCGTGGACCATCTTTATTTCCGCCGCTCCGCAAGCCCCGATCTCGACCTCGATCTGGTGGTGCCGCACGACTACATTGATTTTGCCGGCGAACGTCTGGACGGGCGCCTTCAGCAGCTGTCGAAACTGACCGGCAGGCGGATCGCCTTCGTCTTCGAATAAGATCAGGACGCGCGGGGACGGGCCTCTGCCGTGCGGCCCTTGCCAGTCCGAGACAGGGCATAGACGTTGAGCGGCTCGTCGCGGCCCTTGACGAGATGCGCTCCCATCGGCTCGGCCAGTGTGCCCTGCGGCAGGGTCAGCCGTTGCATCAGATCGCTGGAGATCAGCACGGGGCGCTGCAATGTCCTGCACAGGGCCTCGATGCGTGCGGTGGTGTTCACGACATCGCCGAAATAGGTGATCTTGTGGTGGAAGACGCCGATTTCGGCCGTCACCACCGATCCGCCATGCAGCGCGGCAGACAATTGCGGCACGCGCCCGAAATGGGTCTCCCACCATGCGGCACGCACGGTGATGTCATCGAGAATATCGTGCAGGCACTGCACGCAACGCGCCTCCTTCAGTCCCTCCTGCATGGGCCAGGTGACGATCGCGCAATCTCCGACATAATCATCGATCTCGCCCTGATGCTTGCGCACGTGGCCGGCGAAATCCGCAAAGAGTTCGCCAAGAAATTCCTGGGCACGCAGGTCGCCGAACCCGCGGGCATAGGCGGTCGAGCCGACGAGATCAATGAACAGGAAGATGCGTTCCTCCTGGACGGGCGTGCGGTAGCGCCCGGTCAGCAGGCTGAGGAAGACGCGCCGTCCGAGGAGCTGGCGGACGCGCAGGATGGTGATCCCGCTCAGGAAGAAGGCCAGCGTGTAGAGGAAGGCCGGTGGGCGGATCAGCAGCACCTGCTTCCAGTGCGCGTCGATCATACCGGTCGTCTTCATGATAATGCCGGCGAGGGCGAACCCGACGCCCGAGAGCACGAAGTAGATGCCGAGGCTCGAGAGGAAATAAGCCGGCGTCGAGAAGCAGCGGATGCGCTGCAGCAGGGCTGGCAGCAGCAGACCACCTTCGAAGGCAATCAGCGGCACGCTGCAGGCGAGCGCGTAGAGCGAACCGATATAGAGTGCGCCATCGACCGAAAACAGCAGCATGAACAGCATGCCCGTCAGCGCGATGAAGGACAGCAACATGATGAGGCGCAGGCCGGAAAAGACGGCCCTCGCATTGATGACGGTCCGTCTCGCCCGCGTCATGGTCCCTCTGTCATCTCCCGCGGCAGATGGGCTTTACGCCTCGTCTGCCAGCTTCCCGAAGCGCACAATACGAGCTTTGCGGTCCGAGACAACTGCGGCAATTTGTGGGTGGGCGGCGGGATCGCAACGGGAACTCTCGCGTTCTGACCGAGGTTCCTTTGCCATCGGGCTGCAGCACCGGGGGCAGCGTCCTTTCTTCCCTGGTGCGCAGTGTCACGGCGGATCAAGCCGGCGTGACCGCGCCACGACCATCACTGGACCGACGGGCTGCGGGTATGGTTATAGTCTTGTGGGGGCAACGGCAGTCATGATCTGATCGGGGACGTGGCGTGCCGAAAAAAAGCATGGGGGATGAGGCGATTATCAGGAAATACGGTTGGTCGGTTCTCGGGCTCGCGGTCGTCGCGATCTCGGTCTGGTTTCTCTACAAGGAGCTGCGTGGTCTTTCTCTCGATGCGCTGGGCGACAGTCTGAAAGCCATATCGGCCATGCACTGGTGTCTGGCAGTGCTGAGTGCGCTCGGCGCCTATGTGGCGCTTGCGGGCTATGATGCGCTTGCGCTCGGCTATCTCGGGCGGCGGGTGAACGGATGGTTCATCATGCTCACCTCCTTCACCACCTATGCGCTCTCGCACAATCTGGGTGCTTCTGTGTTTTCCGGTTCGGTGATCCGCTACCGCGCCTATTCGTCGAAAGGCTTGAGCGCCATCCAGATCGGCCAGCTGGTGGCTTTCTGCTCGTTCACCTTTGCGTTCGGCACCATTCTCCTGTCCGGCATCACCCTGGTGCTCGAGCCCTCGCTCGGCGAGCGCTTCATCGAGGGTCTCTCGCCGGAGGTGTCGCGCGGGGCCGGCATCGCCGTCCTGTTGCTGACGGCAGCCTATGTCTATGGCAGCTGGCGCGGCTTCCGGCCGCTGGTGCTCGGTCCGATCCGTATTGCCTATCCGAACCTGCGGACGGTGATGCTGCAGCTGATCATCGGACCGGCGGAACTGATTGCGGCTGCCGCCATCATCTATTTTGCGCTGCCGGCGGCCGGCAATCCGGGCTTTTTCATCGTGCTCGGCATCTTCCTGATGTCCTTTTCGGCAGCCCTTCTGTCGACGGCGCCGGGCGGGCTCGGCGTCCTGGAGCTGGTCTTCGTCAACGGCCTGCCGGAAATGGACAAGCCGGACGTGCTGGCGGCTCTCATCGTCTTCCGGCTGCTCTACCTGATCATTCCCTTCGCCCTGTCGCTGATCGTCGTTCTCGTCTTCGAGAAACGTTCGCTGAGCGCCGGCCGCTAGAGGGCTCTTGCATCCCTGAAACGGAAAACGGGCACCGGAAACCCGGTGCCCGTCGCATGTCTGAATGCCGTCGGCTCAGCGGGCAGCGAGGAAATCGGCCACGTCGAGCAGCACGAACTCGTTGTCGTCGGCTCTGTCGATGAAGCGGCCGATGGAGAAGGGCAGATTGTTGTCGTTGCCGACGATGATATGCGTGGCATCGACCACATCGACGTTCTCGATCGTCACGAAGGGCATGGTGTAGATGCCGTCCTTCGTGCCCTGCTTGGCCTTCTTGTCCGGGTCGGCGATGTTCATCAGATCGATATAGCCGATCTTGCGGACGGCCTTCCCGACATTGGCATCGCTCATCTCGATCTTGTAGACGCGCTTGTGCCTGGCGGGCTTTTCGAAGCAATCGACCTGCGGCTTGGCCGGGTCGGCGCAGGCCTTGTCGGCGGTGCCTTCGCCGCCGTCACGCTCCAGAACGAGGCCGGTGGTGGCGTCGATCATGTTGAAATCGCCGATATTGGTGCCGCCGGCCGACAGCGGATAGAGCCAGCTGCGGCCCGTCCAGCCCTTGCCGGCCGTGTCGAATTCGATGACGCGCAGCGCGTTCTGGCCGTCCACCTGCTCGAACTTGCCGTCGCCCAGATAAAGCGGGCCTTCGAGCAGCGCATAAAGGCGCGCGCCGTCCGGCGACATGGCAAGGCCCTCGAAGCCGTTGGAGCGGCGCAGGGTGAAGGCCGGCATCGGCTTTGATGGATCAGACGGCAGCGCCAGCGTCGGATTGTCCGGCGACATCACGGTCTTGCCCTCGACGCTGGTCGCATAGACGGCGACCAGTTCGCCCTTCAGGTTGATCTTGATCAGGTAGGGACCGAATTCCTCGCCGATCCAGTAGCCGTCGGCCACCGGCTGGATGGATTCGATGTCGAAATCGGAGCCTGTCAGATAACGCTTTTCCGTGCCTTCCATGACGATCGGGAAGGGCGCGATCTTGTTCGGGTCGGAGAGGAACACGGTCTCCAGGCGGTCGACCTTGTTGTTGGCCCAGTCCATCTTCAGGTGGTGCAGCATCAGCATGGCATCGACAGAGTTCAGCTTGCTGCCGAAACCGTTGTCGGAAAGGCTCCAGAACGAGCCGTCCGGCATGGTCTTGATGCCGGAAAAGCCCTGCACGGCTTGGCCGTCGAATGGCATCGAGAGGCCGGTCGGGTGAATGCCGTCCATGCCCGGCACGGTGCCGAGACCATTGGCGCGCTTGCGGTCGGCGGTCGTGAACTTGGCGGCGGTCTTCAGCGCGTCCGGTGCATCGGCCGGAGCCGGAATGACGGTGTTGGCGGGCAGGATGGCCTGGGCCGAAAGTCTGGCCGGAAAGGCCTTTTCCTCGGCCTTGGCGCCGATGGCAAGCGCCAGAACGGCGGCGGACGCGAGCAGGATCGTCTTCATCTTGTATCCCCCGATGATGGAATCGAACGGGGCATGATTAGAAAAGCTGAATGTCGCTCGCATTGCGGGGGGATGAAGTTTTGGTGACGTTTCAGCATCGCGCCGCAAGACGGCGCCTGCCTCCGGGCGTCGCATCGTCTGGCTCCGGGGGGCGAGCGGAAATGATCACGGGAGTGACCGGATGCATCCCTGATGATCGGGTGTCACGATCAGGCGGTGAGCGCCAGCAGCGCAAAACTCGCCAGCCAGTGTTCGCCCATGTAATCGCCCGCCACATGCGGCAGCGCGGTCGCCAGATGGTGTTCCGCTGCCGTCTCTATCACGCCGCGGCGCGGATCTCCCTCGGGCAGCGAAGCCGTCAGCGTCCGGAAACACCAGGCGCGGCTGAGGTTCAGCCCGTCCAGATGGGCGATCTTTCCGTCGGACCGGTCGGACACGGTGGCGGGCGTAAACAGCGTCGCGGGCTCCTGTGCTCCGATCCGGGGCAGGAAGGCGTCGAACCAGGCGAGGAAGCGATCCCGCGGCAGAAGGCGACGCAGGCATTCTGCCTCGACAAGCGTTGACGACAGGAATTCGTCTCCGGACGGTTCGCCCCAGGCCGGGCAGTTTTCGTCGGCGCCATACCAGCGTTCGGCTGTCCCGGTCAGCAGCGCCATGAGATCGGCATCGCCGGCGGTTTCGGCATAATCGGCGGCAAGGCGCAGCGCAAAGGCCGTGTTGAAATGGGTTCCGACGCGCACCGGATAGGTGGCGAGCGGCAGGAAGGCCATGAAACGGTCGCGGATCACATCCGTCAGCGGTTGAAGGATCGCCGCCCAGCGGCCGTTTTCGAGCGGCATCAGGTCAGAGGCCAGCTTCAGCAGCCAGCCCCAGCCATAGGGCCGCTCATAGCCACGCGCCAGCGGCCGCGCGAAATAGGCGCGCTCGCCGGCCACCGCATCCGCCGTGATCTGCGCATCGAACAGGGCGCGGATGCGGCCTGCCTCCTGCATGTCGGGAAAGCGTCGCAGCAGGCTTGCCAGCAGCCAGTAGCCGTGCACGCAGGAATGCCAGTCGAAGCTGCCGTAGAAGAGGGGATGCAGCGCGCGCGGCGTGCCGAGATCCTCGGGGCCTTCGAACCCATGCGCGAGGTGGTTCGGATATTCGCGGGTGACATGGCCGAGCGCGATCGCGGCAAAACGATCGGCAAGCGCGATGGTCAGCCCGGGGGCGCTCACCCCTCAAGCTCCACGGCTTCCACTTTCTTGTCGGCGAAGCGCAGCGCTACCTTGCCGGAAATCAGTTTCAGCGCCGGCTCGCCGAACAGGTCGCGGCGCCAGCCGGTCAGGGCCGGCACCTCGGCGTTTTCGCCATCCACGGCAATCTTGTCGAGGTCTTCGCTGTTGGCGATCACCTTGGCGGCGACGCCATGCTGTTCGGAGATCAGCCGCAGCAGAACCTTGAGCAGCTCGACGGCGGACTGCGCGCCTTCCGGCGTGTGCACGTGCTTTGGCGCATGCGGCATGTCTGCCTTCGGCAGCGCCAGCGCCGCATTGACCGCTTCCACGATCGCGGCGCCGGAAGACGAGCGCTCCCAGCCCTTCGGCACCGTGCGCAGGCGCCCCAGCGCCTCGGTATCCTTCGGCTGCTGCTGGGCGATCTCGTAGATCGCGTCGTCCTTCAGCACGCGTGAACGCGGCACGTTGCGGCTGCGTGCTTCCCGTTCGCGCCAGGCGGCGACGAATTTCAGCACGGCCAGTTCCTGCGGCTTGCGCAGGCGCGATTTCAGCCGCAGCCACGCGTCGTCCGGATGCACGTCGTAGGTTTCGGGGTTTTCCAGGATCGCCATTTCCTCGGCGACCCAGGTGGTGCGGCCCTCGCTGTCGAGGCGGCTGCGCAGGCTCAGATACACGTCGCGCAGATGGGTGACGTCGGCCAGCGCATAATCCAGCTGCTTTTCGGAGAGCGGCCGGCGGCTCCAGTCGGTAAAGCGGGAGGACTTGTCGATCTGCACGTTCTTCGTGCGCTGCACCAGCTGGTCGTAGGAAATCGAATCGCCGAAGCCGCAGACCATGGCGGCCACCTGCGTATCGAAGATCGGATGCGGGATGAGCTTGCCGAGATGGTAGATGATTTCCAGATCCTGGCGCGCTGCGTGGAAGACCTTCACCACCGCCGGATTGGCCATCAGCGCGAAGAAGGGCGCAAGATCCAGCCCCTTGGCCATCGGGTCCACCAGCACCTCAAGGTCGGGGCTCGCCATCTGGATGAGGCAGAGTTCCGGCCAGAAGGTCGTTTCGCGGAGAAATTCCGTGTCGACGGTAACGAATTCCGACTGGGCGAGCTTGCGGCATGCTTCATCGAGGGCGGCGGTCGTGACAATCATCAGAATCGGTCGTGCGGCTTGAAGAAAGGGACGTGGTCAACCTTCCTTTCCCTTTCATCAGAGGATGTCAACAGAAGGCTGGCCTTCGCCGCCCGCATTTGCCGGTCCGCCCGCTATTCCCGGTGGAAAGTTCATGCCGGAAAAGCTCAGGGCGTGCGGCCAAGGCTTTGACGGAGCGTCTGGATATTGTCCCGGTGCACCTGCTCGTAAGGGGCGAAATAGCCGATGCTGCCGGTGGCGATTTCGGGTGCCACGAAGCTTTCCAGGCTCTCGGCGTCGAGCGAGGGGTCCTCGATGCGCGACAGAAGCCGCTCCAGATAGGCGCGGTTGGCGGTGATGAGATCGGGGCTGTAGCCGCCTGCGGCAATCGCCGCCTCGCTGCCGTGATTGGGCAGGATGCGGTGCACCGGCAGGCTTGCGAGACGGTGAAGCTCCGCGATATGGCGGCAGATGCCGTGCGGCTCGGAGACATAGGTCACCGTGTCCTCCAGCGTGTCGCCCGCGAGAAGCAGCCGCTCCTCGGGTAGCCACAGCACGGTGCCATCGGCGCTGTGGATGTCGAACTGCAAAAGATGCGCCGTCCGGTCGCCGACCGTCAGTTCCAGCCGGTCGTCGAACAGCCGGTTCGGCGGCACCAGCGGATGGATCGGCGGGTCCTTGGCGGCAAGCGCCGCCTCGTTCTCGACCATCGCCAGCGCCGTCAGCGGATTGGCGATGATGGGACAATCGGCAAAGGCGGTGATGCCGGCAATGTGGTCGGTGTGCCAGTGACTGAGCACCAGCGTGGTGTGCCGCACGCCGCGCTCGGCAAGATGCCGGCGGATGAGGGTCGCATGCGCGGTCGAGATATGCGTGTCGTAGACCAGCGCCTCGTCGCCGCAGATCAGCGCATAGCTTGCGATGCCGAGCGCATAGGCGCCGTCATCCATCCAGTTGCGCGCGTCCGAATGGAGGCGCTTGCCCGCAATGCGGCCGTCATAGAAGGCAAGGAGGCCGGGAGCGGGTTCCAGCACCCGAAGCGTGGCGGTCAGGTCACTCATGTCTGTCTCCCGGTCGGGACGTTCGGCGCGTGGCGTCACACCACCCGCACATAGCTCGTCATGCCGGCCTTCTGGTGTTCGATGATGTGGCAATGCAGAACCCAGTCGCCCGGATTGTCGGCCACCAGCGCCAGCTGCACCTTTTCGTCCGGCAGCACGAGATAGGTGTCGGAAATCAGCGGCGGGACGCTGCGGACGCTCGAGGAGACGACCTGGAAATTCATCCCGTGCAGGTGGATGGGGTGCAGATGCGGCGTGAGGTTTTCCAGGTTGAGGAGATAGGTGCGCCCGCGTTTGAGTTCCGCCAGCGGCGCCGTCGGGTCGGAGGTATCGCCCGGCCACGGCACCTTGTTGATCGCCCAGAAGGAATAGCCGAGCGAGCCGCAGAAGGATTCGCGCGCCGCGTTTTCCGCGGTGGCGCTCAGCACCAGCGGCACCGCCTCGGCATTCTTGAGGTCCGGCGGCGTGAAGGGATTGGCGGCGAGCGCCGCAACGGCGCGAAGGTCGCGCTTCAGCGAGGATCCGGTGGCGCGGAATGTGGCGACGGTTTTCGCGGTGGAGGGGCGCGCATCGACGAGCGATACCGTCTGACCTTCGCCATCCGGCATGCGCAGCACCAGATCGGCGCGCTGGCCGGGGCCGAGGACCGCCTGATCGAGCGGTACGGGGGCGGGCAGCGGCTGGCCGTCCAGCGCCACGATCACGGCGTCCGCCCCGGCAAGCTTGAGCGTATAGATGCGGGTCACGTCGGTCGCCACCAGCCGTACGCGCACCAGCCCGCCGGCGGGTGCATCGAAGGCCGGTTCCACCTGCCAGTTGGCGCCGCGCACGGTACCAAAGGTGCCGTTGCGGGCGGCGTCACGCGGCTTGAACTGCTCGATGAACTGGCCGTCGCTGCCCAGACGCCAGTCGCGCAGGTTGACGGCGATCTCGGCGTCGAAGGCGGGATCTTCGGGGTTTTCGACGATCAGCAACCCCGTCATGCCGCGGCCCATCTGGGTCAGCGTGTTGCAGTGCGGGTGATACCAGAAGGTGCCGGCATCCGGCGGCGTGAAGGCATAGTCGAAACTGTCGCCGGTATAGACGTAAGGCTGCGTCAGGAAGGGGACGCCATCCATGCGGTTATCGACCCGCAGGCCGTGCCAGTGGATGGTTGTCGGCTCGTCCAGCCGGTTGATGAGTTTGGCGGCAAAGGGTTCGCCCTTGCGCAGCCGCAGCGTCGGCGGCATCGGCGGGCCGGTCATCGCATCCGCCGCGCCGTCCGCGCCGTATGTCATCACACCCTTCGTCAGGTGCTGGCCGTCCAGCAGCGCATCGGCGGTCTTTGCTTCCAGCGTCACCGGAGTGGCGGCCTCCGCGCTGCGGTAAAGGCTCGCGGCCCCCAGCCCGATGCCGTAGGCGCCAAGCGCGGCGGCGCCCTTCAGCAGGGTGCGGCGGGACAGGTGAACCATGGCGTGGCCTCCGGCTGGCATGCATCTGCGTCCTGATTAAAGCTGAGCGCAGCATTCAGCAATAGAGAGGGATACGCGAATTTGCCGCAGGTCACGACCGGGGCGGGCCGTCCTTGCGGTCGTCGCCCGGCGCGCCGGCCAGCCGGTTGAAATAGGCAGAGGTGCGCAAGAGCGCGCGAAAACGTCCCGGTCGGCTTTCAGGCGGCACGGCGGGGCGGGCGCGCATGCGCACCAGCGTGTACCAGAGGAAGCCCATGAAGATGAACGAGGTGTAGATGAAGAACACCTGCGGCCCGATGAACTGCAACAGCAGCGAAGCGATCAGCGGCCCGACGGTCGCGCCGATCGACCAGAAGAACAGGAGGCCCGCCGAGACCAGCGCATGTTCGCCGGGCTTGGCGAAATCATTGCCATGCGCCGAACACAGCGAATAAAGCGGCATGGCGAAGGCGCCGTAGATGAAGATGGCGATGATATTGGCCGTCTCGTCGGTGCCGGCGAAGAAGGACAGGTAGCCGCCGGTCAGGATCGTGCCGATGGTCGCCCAGATGATCACCTTGCGCCGGTCGAGCCGGTCGGAAAAGATCCCGAGCGGATATTGCAGCACCACGCCGCCGATGATTCCGGCGCTCATGAAGGTGGCGATCTCGGTGATATCCATGCCGATATCCTGCGCATAGATCGGCCCGATATTGCGGAAGGCGGCCATGCTGAGGCCGACCGCGATGACGCCGACCACAGAGAGTGGCGAGATGCGCCACACGGCGCGGATATCGTAACTGATCGCTTCCGGCGGCGTCGGGCTGGAGCGATCGGCAACCGAGATCGGGACCAGCGACAGCGCCATGGCAATGGCGATAAGCGAGAAGATTACCGGCCCTTCGACGCCGAAGGTCGGAATGATGTATTGCGCCACCGTCACGGAACTGAGGTCCACCAGACGATAGACGGAGAGCGTGCGGGCGCGGTTCTCGTTGGTGACCTTGGCATTGATCCAGCTTTCCACCACGGCAAAGAGGCCCGCCACGCAGAGGCCGATGATGAAGCGCATCAGCGTCCAGAACAGCGGCGCGATGACGAGCGGCATCAGGATGGAACAGGAGGCGGCAATCGCCGCCATGGCCGCAAACGTGCGGATATGGCCGATCGAGCGCAGGATGCGGGTGATATAGAGGCAACCGAGCGCAAAGCCGATGCTGTAGCCCGCGCCGATCAGGCCGATGGTGGAGGGCGAAAATCCTTCCGCCGAACCGCGCAGCGCGATGAACGTGCCCTGCAGGCCGTTGCCGCCGATGAGAATGCCCGCCGTGACGAGAAGGGGAACAAGCGGACGTATGGTCGACATCGGCACCGGACAGCCATGAGAAGAACGCGGGGCCCTGCAACCTTCATCGCAAACCCTGCGATTCTTGTAGCCGCCTGCCGGCCGAGAAGATAGTTCACAGGATGAATTTGTCGATCAGCGGGCGTGATCGATGAGCACCACGGCACCGGCAGAGGGCCTGCGCGGCGGGAATGTGCTTGAACGGTGGCCGACAGGCTTCTACCAATGTCGCGCGGGTGTGCCGTAGCGGGGTTCGGTCGGTATCCGCCGGACGACTGCCCGCCCCAAAGGTCGAGCCGGCGGCGGAGGCGGCGTGCCATGGATTTCCTGCTGATCGCAGTCTTTCTGGTCGGGGCGGCGATTCGTCTCTCCAGTCTCGTGGTCTCGAAGCGGCATGAGGCGGCGCTGCGGCGCGACGGTGCCGTGGAGCACGGGGCGCTCAACACCCGCCTGCTGGCGTTCGCCCATGTACTCTACTATGTCGCCTGCCTCGGCGAGGGGATTGCACGCGCCACCCGGTTCGATGCGGTGTCGCTGACGGGATTTGGTCTCTATGGCGCCGCTATCCTGATGCTGGTCTGGATCGTGCGGCTGCTCGGGCCGATCTGGACGGTGAAGATCATGATCGCCCGCGATCATGTGGTGAACAGGCACTGGCTGTTCCGCACGGTGCGTCACCCCAACTATTTCCTGAACATCCTGCCGGAACTGATCGGCTTCGCCCTCATCTTCCATGCCTATGTGACGCTTGTCGTCGGTCTGCCGGTCTATCTGGTCATCCTGGTGATCCGCATTCGCCAGGAGGAAGCCGCGATGCGGGACCTGTTTTCCGCGAAGGACTGAGCCATGGCCGGCGGCGCGCGGACAGCCGCAATCGGGCGCAGAACCGGTTCCGCCTTGACAAAGCGGGCGGGCCATGCGCTTTTCCGCCCGATTTTCCCCTGCCGGCCCGGCCATTGCGGCCTGCGCCGGCACAAGTGATTCCAGGATCTCGAAAATGCACCGTTACCGCAGCCACACCTGTGCAGCCCTTCGCAAGTCCGATGTCGGCGAAACCGTTCGCCTGTCCGGCTGGGTTCACCGCGTCCGCGATCATGGCGGCGTTCTCTTCATCGACCTGCGCGACCATTACGGCATGACCCAGGTCGTCGCCGACCCCGACAGCCCGGCCTTCAAGGTGGCCGAGACCGTGCGCGGCGAATGGGTGATCCGCATCGATGGCGTCGTGAAGGCCCGCTCCGACGAGACGATCAACAAGCAGATGGCCACCGGCGAGATCGAACTCTATGCCAGGGAAATCGAAATCCTGTCTGCCGCCAAGGAACTGCCGCTGCCGGTGTTCGGCGAGCCGGACTATCCGGAAGATGTGCGCCTGAAGTACCGCTTCCTCGACCTGCGCCGCGAGACGCTGCACAAGAACATCGTGCGCCGCACGCAGATCATCGCCTCGATGCGGTCGGGCATGACCTCTGCCGGTTTTGCCGAATATTCGACGCCGATCCTGACGGCCTCCTCGCCGGAAGGCGCGCGCGACTTCCTCGTGCCGAGCCGCATCCATCCCGGCCAGTTCTTCGCCCTGCCGCAGGCGCCGCAGCAGTACAAGCAGCTCCTGATGGTGGCCGGCTTCGACCGCTATTTCCAGATCGCGCCCTGCTTCCGTGACGAAGACCCGCGCGCCGATCGCCTGCCGGGCGAATTCTACCAGCTCGACGTCGAAATGAGCTTCGTCACCCAGGAAGATGTCTGGGGCACGATGGAGCCGATGATGACGAAGGTCTTCGAGCAGTTCGCCGAAGGCAAGCCGGTGACAAAGCAGTGGCCGCGCATTCCTTACGACGAGGCGATCCGCAAGTACGGTTCCGACAAGCCGGACCTGCGCAACCCGATCGAGATGCAGAACGTCACCGAGCATTTTGCGGGCTCCGGCTTCAAGGTCTTTGCGAACATGATCGCGTCCAACCCGAAGGTTCAGGTCTGGGCGATCCCGGCCAAGACCGGCGGCTCCCGCGCCTTCTGCGACCGCATGAACGCCTGGGCGCAGTCCGCGGGTCAGCCCGGCCTCGGCTATATCTTCTGGAAGGAAGAGGACGGCAAGATCGGCGGTTCCGGCCCGCTCGCCAAGAACATCGGCGAGGAGCGCACGGAAGCCGTCCGCACGCAGCTCGGCCTTGAGGCTGGCGATGCCTGCTTCTTCGTCGCTGGCGAACCCGCAAAGTTCTACAAGTTTGCCGGTGAAGCGCGCACCCGCGTCGGCGAGGACCTGAACCTCGTTGATCGTGACCGCTTCGAGTTCTGCTGGATCGTCGACTTCCCCTTCTTCGAATGGAACGAGGAAGACAAGAAGATCGACTTCGCGCACAACCCCTTCTCGATGCCGCAGGGCGGTCTGGAAGCGCTGGAGAGTCAGGATCCGCTCACCATCAAGGCCTTCCAGTATGATGCCGTCTGCAACGGCTTCGAGATCGCGTCCGGTTCGATCCGTAACCAGTCGCCCGAATTGATGGTCAAAGCCTTCGAACTGGTCGGCCTTTCCAAGGCGGATGTGGAAGAGCGTTTCGGCGGCATGTACCGCGCCTTCCAGTATGGCGCGCCTCCGCATGGCGGCTGCGCCTTCGGCATCGACCGTATCGTCATGCTGCTCGTCGGTGCGAAGAACCTTCGCGAGATCACGCTGTTCCCGATGAACCAGCAGGCGCAGGATCTTCTGATGAACGCGCCCGCGCCGGCCATGCCGAAGCAGCTGATGGAACTGTCGCTGCGCGTCATCCCGCCGCAGAAGAAGGACTGAGGGGCTAGCCCCTCCCTTTGGAGAGATCAGACGCCGCCGGTGAGCCTCTCGCCGGCGGCGTTTTCACATTCGCGTGCGGTGCGGCCCACTCGGTTGCATTGCCACAAAATGGCCGGGGAGCGGGCGATCATCGGCAGGGCAGGGCGCCGCTTCCGCAGCATACGGGGATGCGGAAGAGCGACGTTCTTCATGACAGATCAATGGAGATAGCCATGCGTAACCTTCGTTCCCTCGTTCTTGCCGGCGCCGGTCTTGCGGTCGTGATGGCCGGCACCGCCTTTGCCCGTGATGCCATGCACGACATGACCGTCCGCCTGCCGGATGGCAGCATCGAGCACATCCGCTACCTCGGCGACCAGCCGCCGAAGGTAAGCTATGACACGCGCAGCGACCGCATCCTGGTGCCGGTCTTCGATGACGGTCTTGCCGCCGATCCCTTCGCCGCAATCGAGCAGATCTCGGCCGCGATGGATCTGCAGGCGGCCCGCATGATGCAGGCGTTTGATCACGCTGCACCTCTGACCGCACCTCTGGCGGCGGCCGGCCCCGGCCTTCTCACGGTCGACATGAGCCACCTGCCGCCCGGCGTGCAGGGCTATTCCGTCTATTCCGTGACGAGCGGCGGCAAGACCTGCTCGCAGGCGATCCGCTACCTGAATGACGGCAGCGGCGCGCCGAAGGTGGAAAAGACCGCATCGGGCAATTGTGATGCCATCGCGCCGTCCGTCTCGCCGCGCACGGTACGCCTCGCACCGGCGGTGCCCGCCGCGCCACAGCCGGCCGCACCGGTCCAGACGGCACCCTCGAACGGCCGCAACGGCAACATCATCGAGGCCAGCATCGCGGCGGACCGGACGGGGGTCCCTGCACAGCGCCTGCTGCGCAGTTTCTGACTGTTGTCTGATCACTTTGGCGGAGCGGGGCGGCCTCAGGGCGTCCCGCTCCGCGGAACCATCTCCCGGGCCGGACATTGTCCCGCCAGCATCAACGCCCGAGGAGAGCATCATGCTGAAGACCATCAGCCACACCCTCATGGCCGCATCGGCGGCCCTTCTCATCTCGACCGCGGCCTTCGCCCAGTCGACCGTCATCGTCACCGACCAGCCCGCGCCGGGCGCCGTCGTCGTGCGCGAGGTTCCCTCCAGTGTGCGCACCTATGTCATGCGCCAGGAGGTGCCGTCGGTGAACTATAATGGCGACGTGCTGGTCGGCCGCGTCCTGCCGCAGGAGGTGGAGACCCACGTGATCGACGGCGATGGCGGCTATGCCTATACCATTGTCAACCAGCGTCGCGTGGTGGTGGACCCGGAAACCCGCGAAGTGATCGAGGTTCTGGACTGATCCTTTGCAAGAGCGACATCTGTCGATGGGCAGGCGGGAAACCGCCTGCCCCTATCGTTTTACGGCCCCGTCTCTCCGGTGCGCGTCGAACTGGCGGGTGAAGCGGGGACGAAAGGCGGTGCCTGTCGTCCTGCAATCCTTTGTTGGTGCGGTCAATGCCGCAGCCGCGATCCGTGTGGTGACAACAGCGTAAAACTGTTGCCAAAGCTTTTCCGAAGTGGAAAAGTGTCGACATGTTGTCCGGCAAAATTCAAGGTGTTTTCAAAACGTTTTTTCAATCCTGATTGGCGTAACCTAAGACGTTCTCAAAGAGGAGAGGGTGTCGGATGTATGTGCTTTACGCCACGCGGGGATCAGGTAACTGTTTCAAGCCATTTCTGACCTTGTGTCAGCTTTCCATTTCCTTTTCTGTACTTGAGGTGGATGTCCTGAAGGGCGAGACACGCGGAGATGCGTTTCGCCGGATCAATCCTGCCGGCGCCGTGCCCTATCTGATGACCACGCAAGGCGTGGGCCTCGGCGAATCCAACGCCATGCTGTGGCTGATCGCGGATGGATCTTCCCTGATGCCGCAGACCGCTCTGGAACGAGCCAAAAGCCTGCAATGGATGTTCTTCGAGCAGTCCAAGCTGGAGCCCCATATTTCGCCCGCCCGATTCCTCGGCCACATCGCGCCGCATCTCGGCAAGGGACGCGAGGCGGACATCGCCGCCTGGCGCGAGAAGGCGAGGGCAGGGCTGGCAACACTTGATGCGCACCTGGCCGGCAATGCCTTCATGCTCGGCGACCGCTACGGCATCACCGACATCGCCCTTTATGGCTATGTGCATGTGGGCGACGAGGCTGGCATCGCCATGCAGGACTTCCCCTCCGTTTGTTCCTGGATGGAGCGTGTGCGCGAGCAGCCGGGCTACGTGCCGCTTTCGGAGCTCTGTTCCACTGCCAAACCCTTTGCTGCCGGACATGCTGCATGACAAAGGGCAGGGCCCACGCGACGGATCTCTTTGTCGCCGAGCAACCGGTGGGGCTGGTCAGCGACAGCCGCTGGATGCTGGAGCGGCTGAGCACTGCCGTGTGGGTGTTCGATTTCGACCACGGCCGGGTTGTGTGGGCCAATGCGGCGGCGCTGGAAATCTGGGCGGCCGATACGGCAGCAGAGCTTTATGCGCGCAACCTGAAGAACGGCATGTCGCCGGCGGTCGAGCGGCGTCTGCGGCAATACCAGGCCGATTTCATCGCCCGTGATGCCGTGTTCTCCGAAATGTGGACGCTTTATCCCCGCGGCGTGCCGCGCCCTTTGCGCGTGCGCTTCAGCGGAGTCAGGCTGGAAGACGGGCGCATGGCCATGCTGTGCGAGGGCCGGGACGAGGCGGGGCTGCCGCCGGAGGCGCTGCGCAGCGCCGATGCGCTGCTGCATACGCAGCTGATGATTTCCCTGCATGATCGCAGCGGCCGCACGCTTTATTGCAATCCGGCGGCGCGGGCCAGCTTCGATGCCAATCATGACCAGCTTGCCCGGCGTTTCATTCGCCCGGACGATTACGAGGCGCTGTTGTCCGGCGTCGGTACGAATGGCGAGGTGAGCCTGATCGCCGAGGTGTCCACCTCGCGCGGCATCCGCTGGCATGAGATGACGGCGCGCGCCTGCCACGACCCCGCGTCCGGCCAGCCCTCGATCCTGATCAGCGAGACGGATGTGAGCGAGTTGAAGGAGGCGGAAGAGCTTGCCCATTCGCGTGCACATCATGACCCGCTCACCGGCCTGCCGAACCGGCTTGCCATGCCGCTTCTGTTCGAGACGCTGGTGCGCCGCACGGAGGAAACCGGGGCAGGTATCGGCGTGCTGTTCATCGACCTCGATCAGTTCAAGGCCATCAACGACACGCTCGGCCATCTGCAGGGCGATGCGGTGCTGATGGAGGTGTCCCGACGGCTTTTTGCCCTGCGCGGCAAGCATGATGCCGTGATCCGCCTGGGGGGCGACGAGTTTCTGTTCCTGGCGGCGGAGGAACCGTACGAGAAGGGGCGCATCGAGGAGCTCGCAGGGCAGATCCTGACGCAGCTGGCCATGCCCGTCCAGGGCGCCCGCCGCAAGCTGATGGTGACGCCGAGTGTCGGCATTGCCCGCTTTCCCGAACAGGGCAGCGATCCGCAGCTTCTGATGCAGAAGGCGGACCTGGCCATGTACGAGGCAAAGGCGGCCGGGCGCAACCAGTTCTGCGTCTACGAGGAGCGCATGCGCCACCGCCGCGACGATGCGATGGAGCTTCTGGCGGATCTGCGGGAAGGGTTGCGGCGCGGCCAGATCGAAGCCTATTACCAGCCGCGCTGTTCGGCTGGAGATGGGCGTATCGTGGCGGTGGAAGCGCTCGCCCGCTGGAACCATCCGGATCGCGGACTGGTTTTCCCATCGGAATTCATTCCGCTGGCGGAAAAGGCCGGGCTGGTCAACCAGGTTGGCGCCATGATCCTCGAGCAGGCGTTGCGCCAGCAGCGCATCTGGACAGAGGCCGGCTTCGATCTCGCCGTTTCCGTCAATGTGTCCCTGCGCCAGTTGTGCGAGGCTGATTTTTCAGCCCTCGTGTGCCGCCTGATGGCCTGTTACGATGTCGATCCCGGCAAGCTGGAACTGGAGCTGACCGAAACGCTGCTGCTGGAAAGCAATCCGGTGGTGCACGAGAATCTGGCACAAGTACGGGCGCTCGGCGTGCGTATCGCGATCGATGATTTCGGCACGGGCTATTCCAATCTCGCGCGCCTGAACGAGATGGCCGTCGATTGCATCAAGATCGATCGCAGCCTGATCGGTGGCCTGCCGCGCAACGAGCAGATCCTGAGGCTCGTCATCGACATGTGCAATTTCATGCAGGTGCGGATCGTGGCGGAAGGTATCGAGACGCAGGCTGCCGCAGACTGGGCCTTTGCCCATGGCTGCCACGAACTGCAGGGTTTCCTGTATGGCCGGCCGGTGCCGGTGCCGGAACTGGAGGCCATGCTGTACAGCCAGAGGGAAGAGGATGCCCGGGCAGACAGCGCGCGGCATCTGGCGCTCGGCTGTCTGTGACCGTGGGCCAGAGGCCCGCCACATCGGGCGGCAGGCCTCTGGCATGCCTTGTGATTACTGGTTTGCCGAAACCTTGATGCCGAGCACGTCGGGAAGCGTGTTCGGGGCAGACTGCGCTGCGCCGATGATCATCGGGAACGGCACAGGGTTGGCCGGCTCGGCGGTGACCGTCAGGTTGCGCGGGTGATCGATGAAGGCGTTGACCGCTGCCGACAGGCTGTTCTGCAGCGTCGGAAGGTTCCACTGCGCCACGATCAGCGGCACCGAGCCCTTCACCATCATTGCCATCTGGTCGCCGGAAACGCCCTGGCTTTTGCCGGCGAAGGACAGCGCCCTGTTGGTGATGCCGGAATCGTCGAAGCGGACCTCGGCGCGGTTGAAGCTCAACTGCTGCAAGAGGCCGAAGATGGCGAACATCTGGGCCTGCTGGGCGGCTTCCTTGTTGGGATTGTTCTGCAGGGAGCGCGTTGTTTCCTGCACGGCTTTCATGAAGGCCGGTGTATAGCCGGAAATGGTGGCGGCAATGTTGAGGCGGCCGATATTGGCGAAGTCGAAGGCATATTCGCTGATGTCGAAGGTGCCGCTGGCGATTTCCCAGTCGCCCTGCATGGTGATCTTGCCGGCAATCTGCGTGAGGCCGAGGCTCTGCAGCGCTTCGCGCGTCTTGATGTCATCAATGCTGGAGAGGTCGGCCGCAATGCCATCGATGGTCCCGTCGAAGCTCAGGCCGGAATCGTCCTCGCTGCGCTCCATGGTCACCGAGATCTCGCTGATTGCCCAGACCTTCTGGCCCTCGACGGTGATCTGCATCGGCCCCATGTGGGCCTCGCCGTAAAAAAGCATGGAATCGAGGGTGTCTCCGCTGGTGTCGCCGGGAACCACGACGTCGGAGAGGTACATGTCGGAGGCGGAGATCTGTGCTTTCTCCTCGCTGAGGTTCACATTGGGAAAGGTGACCTTGTCGATCGCATAGGATCCGTTGGCTTCCTCGGTGACGCCGTCCAGCACCACGTCGCCAATGGTGAGACGTTCACCGCCGCCCTCGCCGACCGACAGGCCCTTCAGCGTGACACGCTGGCCGGACACGTCGATGCCGGTGACTGCCAGATTGCCCGCTTCCAGGTTTGCGGCGCGGGTGATCTTGTTGAGCAGGTCGGTGCCATCCAGTGCCCAGGCCGGTGCGGCAGCGAAGGCAAGCATACTGCCGGCAAGCAGAGTACGGGTTGAGCGAAGCAGGGTCATGCAATCCTCCAGGCGGCCGTAGGGCCAAAGTTTGTTCTGCAGCAGTTATAGGCTGACACCGTTAAAGGTCCACGGCCTTCGGATCATAAAAAATTGGCATGTGTGAGGATCAAAGCCCTTCATCCACAGGCGGTTCAGCGGCTTTTCTTGCCCGCAATTCGCCTTTCCGGTAGCAAGGAGGCATGGGACAGAACCTGACACCACCGCCCGGCGACGGCGACGACGACCATATCCTGCCGATCGATCTGAAGGCGGCGCTGGAAGAGCGTTATCTCGCCTATGCGCTCTCGACGATCATGCATCGCGCTCTGCCTGATGTGCGCGACGGCCTGAAGCCGGTGCACAGGCGCATCATCCACGCCATGAGCGAGATGGGCATCCGTCCGAACTCCGCCTTCAAGAAATGCGCGCGTATCGTTGGCGACGTCATCGGTAAGTTCCATCCGCACGGCGACCAGTCGGTCTATGATGCGCTGGTGCGTCTCGCCCAGGATTTCTCGCAGCGCTATCCGGTCGTCGACGGGCAGGGCAATTTCGGCAACATCGATGGCGACAGCGCTGCTGCCTATCGTTACACCGAAGCGCGCATGACCGAGGTTGCCGCCCTTCTGCTCGAAGGTGTCGACCAGGATGCGGTGGATTTCCGCCCCACCTACAACGAGGAAGACGAGGAGCCGACGGTTCTGCCGGGCGCCTTCCCGAATCTGCTGGCCAACGGCGCCTCCGGTATCGCGGTCGGCATGGCCACCTCCATTCCGCCGCACAATGCGCATGAACTCTGCGATGCCGCGCTGCATCTGATCCGCCATCCCGATGCCTCCATCGAGAAGCTCGTTGAATTCATTCCCGGCCCGGATATGCCGACGGGCGGCATCATCATCGACAGCCGTGAGCAGATCATCGACGCCTACCGGACCGGTCGCGGCGGTTTTCGCGTGCGCGCAAAGTGGGAGACGGAGGATCTCGGCCGGGGCGGCTACCAGATCGTCATCTCCGAAATTCCCTATCAGGTCCAGAAGTCCCGCCTGATCGAGAAGATCGCCGAACTGCTGGTGGCCCGCAAGCTGCCGCTGCTCGAAGACATCCGTGACGAGTCGGCGGAAGATATCCGCATCGTGCTGGTGCCGAAGAGCCGCACGGTCGATGCCACGCTTCTGATGGAATCGCTGTTCCGCCTCACCGAGCTGGAAAGCCGCTTCCCGCTCAACATGAACGTGCTGTCCATGGGCCGCGTTCCCAAGGTCATGGCGCTGAATGAAGTTCTGCTCGAATGGCTGCAGCACCGCAAGGAGGTGCTGATCCGCCGCTCGCGCTTCCGGCTCGCCGCCATCGACCGGCGCCTGGAAATCCTGGGTGGCCTGCTGATTGCCTATCTCAACCTCGACGAGGTGATCCGCATCATCCGCGAGGAAGACGAGCCGAAGCCGGTCATGGTCGCCAAATGGGATCTGACCGAGGTCCAGGTCGAAGCCATCCTCAACATGCGCCTGCGCAATCTGCGCAAGCTGGAGGAATTCGAGATCCGCAAGGAATTCGACGAATTGAGCCAGGAAAAGGCCGATATCGAGGCTCTGCTCTCCTCCGACGACAAGCAGTGGAAGGTGATCGAGCACGAGATCCAGGATGTGCGGAAAAACTTTGCCAAGGGCCGCGGCAAGCCCTTTGCCCGCCTGACGCAGTTCGCCGAGGCACCGGACGCCGATGTGGAAGCCATCCAGCAGGCGATGATCGAGAAGGAACCGATCACCGTCATCATCTCGCAGAAGGGCTGGATCCGTGCGCTGAAGGGCCATATCGCCGATACGTCCGGCCTCACCTTCAAGGAAGGCGACGGGCCGAAGCTCGCGTTCCCGGCCCAGACCACCGACAAGCTGTTGCTGGTTACCACTGGCGGCAAGGCGTATACGCTCGGCGCCGACAAGCTGCCGGGCGGGCGCGGCCATGGCGAACCGATCCGCATCATGGTCGACATGGAAAACGATCAGGATGTGCTGACCGCCTTCGTGCATGACCCGGCGCGCAAGCTGATCATCGCCTCCACGGCCGGCAACGGCTTCATCGTGGCGGAAAGCGAGATGATCGCCAACACCCGCAAGGGCAAGCAGATCATGAACGTGTCGATGCCGGACGAGACGAAGCTCCTCGTGCCCGTCAGCGGCGACCATGTGGCGATCGTCGGCGAGAACCGCAAGCTTCTGGTCTTCCCGCTGGCGCAACTGCCGGAAATGACGCGCGGCAAGGGCGTGCGCCTGCAGCGCTACAAGGATGGTGGCATTTCCGACATCAAGTGCTTCGCCATCGCTGACGGCCTGACCTGGGAAGACAGCGCCGGCCGCAGCTTCACCCGCAACAAGGACGAACTGGCAGAATGGCTGGCCGACCGCGCCACCGTCGGTCGCACCGTGCCGAAGGGTTTTCCGCGCAGCGGCAAGTTCAGCGGCTGACGTGATTTTGGCAAGACGGGCGCGCGACTTTGCCGTTGCAAGGGCGTGACACAGCAAGGGTCTATGCCAGCGGTTGCTCCGTGTTCACCGGATGGCGTTCCGGTGGTCACTCCCTTGCGAGCTTCTCCCGCGCGACATTGTATTTGCGCATGATCCATCGGGCCGCTTCAAGCTGCTGGTCAAAGGCGTCTTCGGCGGGCACCTCCGCCACGGACAGGTAGAGCCCCGTCTGGTCGAGATGCAGGTCGGCCGACTAGCCTTCGGGCAGTCCAAGGCGCCCGACGGCCTCCTGCGGCAGCGGCAAGACGAAGATATCACCTGATTTGCCGATGGTCACCTTGTATGCCATGGGCTCTCCTCCAGGATTGGGAGAGCTGAGCATGGCGCAGATCTGCGCATGCGACGAGAGGCGTGCCTGTGCGCACGTGTTGCATCAACCTTCGCTGTCGTCGGCTTCGCTGTAGCGTTCCCAGCCGCGCGGCGTCAGGTGTTCCTGCGGCTGGTAGCGGGTCTTGTAGTGCATCTTGGCGGAGCCGCGCACCCAGTAGCCGAGATAGACATGCGGCAGGCCCATCTGGTGGGTACGCGCAATGTGGTCGAGGATCATGAAGGTGCCGAGCGAGCGGCGGTCGAGCTTCGGGTTGAAGAAGGAATAGACCATCGACAGGCCATCGCTCATCAGGTCCGTCAGCGCCACGCCAACCAGTTCGCCCTTGGGCTGGTCGCCGAGCCCGGCGCCCGGCACGCGCTTGCGGTATTCTATGAGGCGGGTGTTCACATGCGTGTCCTCCACCATGATCGCATAGTCGAGCGCCGACATGTCGGACATGCCGCCGCGCGGGTGGCGGTCGTCCAGATAGCGGCGAAACAGCGCGAACTGTTCGGTGGAGGGCTGGGCCGGCAGCATGGTGCCGACGAGATCGCCGTTGACGGCGATCAGCTTGCGCATGGTGCGGTTGGGCACGAATTCATTGGCCAGGATGCGCACGGACACGCAGGCGCGGCAGCCTTCGCAGGCGGGGCGATAGGCGATGTTCTGCGAGCGGCGGAAGCCGCCTTGTGTCAGAAGGTCGTTCATCTCCGTCGCACGCTGGCCAACCAGATGGGTGAAGACCTTTCGCTCCATCTCGCCGGGAAGGTAGGGACATGCTGCCGGGGCTGTCAGATAAAACTGCGGAGAGGGCGTCGCCTGTGTATTCATCCGCGCAAATTGACCTTCGTTGCAAGACTTGCCGCTGAAATGCGTGGGTTGCGCAACATGATTTGCGAGCGCCACGGCAATAGCATGGCGCAAGTTAGAAAAACGTCAACCTTCCGCGAAGGTCATCCGCACCGGGAAGAGGCCGATGCGGGGCAAACGACTGTTCAGTCTGCACGGGCGATCACGGTGCCGAGCAGGAGATCATGCACAAGACGCGATCGGTTGGTAAAGAGGCCAGCCAGCAGGATGAGCGGCGTCAGCACCGAGTTCAGGATCCAGAACAGCACCATGTGAACGATGGCGGTCAGGAAGTCGATGCGCCGGCCATCGAGCCGCAGCATCACGAGACCCATCATCCGCATGCCCGGAGAGGCCTGCGTGCGGCCGCCCAGGGTGAAACCGAAGTAGAGCAGGGCAACGATGACGAAGAGGGCCGAATACAGGAACCAGCCGAGACCGAGCGTGATGACGCCGAGGAAGAACACCACGACGGAAGCCGGTATGCACAGCAGCAGCACCATCACGTAATCAACGATAAAGGCAAACACGCGCCGGGACAGCACACCGCTATAGGCGCGCCAGTCATCCGGTGCGGCAATGATGGGGGAATTGTCCAGCGACATGGTTTTCGGGCTCCGTTGTTCCACCCTGATATGGGAGCCTTCGGCCCCCTTCACAAGGTGGAAAGGCGAGGGGCGCGCTGGGCGCCCATACGATCCTGCCCGCCGGGGCTTCTTCAGGCGCTCTTCAGCTTGCGCGCCGCATCCACCGCGAAATAGGTGAGGATCCCGTCGCAGCCGGCCCGCTTGAAGCAGAGCAGCGTCTCCATCATGATCCGCTCGCCATCGATCCAGCCGTTCATGGCGGCCGCCTTGATCTGGGTGTATTCGCCGGAAACCTGATAGGCGAAGGTCGGCAGGCCAAAAGCCTCCTTCATGCGCCAGCAGATGTCGAGATAGGCAAGGCCCGGCTTCACCATCAGCATGTCGGCGCCTTCCTCCACGTCAAGTGCTGCGTCGCGCAGCGCCTCCGTGCCGTTGGCCGGGCTGATGTAATAACTGTTCTTGTCGCCCTTTAAGAGGCCGCCGGTGTTGATCGCCTCACGATAGGGGCCATAGAAGCCCGAGGAAAACTTCGTGGCATAGGACATGATGCCGACATCCTGGTGGCCGGCCGCGTCGAGCGCGCGGCGGATCGCGCCGATGCGCCCGTCCATCATTTCGGACGGCGCGATGATGTCGGCGCCGGCATCCGCTTGCATCACGGCGGCGCGTGCCACCTGGTCCACCGTCTCGTCGTTGACGATGATGCCGTCGCGCAAAATGCCATCATGGCCGTGGCTGGTGAACGGATCGAGCGCCACGTCGGTGATGAGGCCGATATTGGGCACCGCCGTCTTCACCGCGCGGGCGAACTGGTTGATCAGGTTGTCGCGCGCGAGAATTTCCGAGCCGGTCGGGTCGCGCTTGTCCATCTCCACGTCCGGAAAGGGGGCGATGGCTGGAATACCGAGATCGGCTGCCTCGCGGATGGCTTCCACTGCCTTGTCGACGCTCATCCGGTTGACGCCCGGCATGGCGCGGATCGGATCGACAATGTTTTGACCGGGCACGATGAAGATCGGCCAGATCAGGTCGTCCACCGTGAGCCTGTTTTCCTGGGTCAGACGCCGCGTCCAGTCGGCCTTGCGGTTGCGACGCATGCGACGGTGGCCGGTGATCTCGTCCACGAGGTGGGTCTTGTCGTTCATGGCGGGCTCGCTTTCGTCAATTCCAGTATTGCGGCTGGCTTATCATGCTGGTGCCCGCTTTGCGAAGAGGCAGGCTGCCGCAGGCAGAACGATCGCCCGCCTCGGCGGCCAGTGTGGACAGGGCGGCGGCGCGGCCGCCCTGTCCTCCCCATCCAAACACACCCTCCCGGCTGGCGGGCGGCACGGAACCGGTCTATCTTCCGCGCCATGGACGCTGATTCACCCGCGACACCGAGGCTCAGTCTCACCGAGATCCTGTTCGTGGTCTTCCTCAGGTTGATCGCCGTGGTCTGCCTGTGGTTCGGCCTGCAATACTGGGGCATGCTCGTTGGCTATTCCTTCGAGGGGCGCGCCCGTTTCGACCTGCTCAACCTTCCCTGGCGTGCCGCGGCAGCCTCGCTTGCCGTTGTCTATCCGGTGGCAGCGCTCGGCTTGTGGCTGGCGGTGTCCTGGGGCCCGGTACTCTGGGCCATCGCCGCCGGCATCCAGCTCGGCATGTACGAGGTCTGGCCTGAAATCTTCGGTCGCAATCTCATCATCCCGCTGACGCACGCGCTCGTGGCGCTGCTTTACGTGGTCTTCCGGCTCGCCATCTGGCTCGATGAACGGCGCAAGCAGGAGGAACGGGTAAGGGTCGATTTACCCTGATTGCGACGGATTTTCCGTGTCTCTTGCCACCGAAATCTTGCGCAAGTCCTTGAAAAATATGGGCGCATATTCGGGACGGGTTACGCTCCCGGGGGTGGCGCAAGCCGGTGGCTCAGCGGTTAAACCCTTGTTAGCCCTGTGTTTTAAGTCGAATTTTATGCGCATTCGATAGTGTCTCTCACAAGGCGGGAAAACAGACACCGCCAAACGAAACAGTGAGGCAGACATGTTGAACACCAAGATCAAGCCCCAGGCGCAGTCTGTGGCCGACGCCCAGGATGAAACGATCCGCAGCCTCTATATGGAGTCGCTGCATCTGGTCGAGCGACTGCATCGGCGACTGCTCGATGTCATCAAGGACGAGTTCGACCGCCAGGGTCGTGACGACGTCAACGCGGTGCAGGCCCTCCTGCTCTTCAATATCGGGACCTCCGAACTGACCGCCGGCGAGTTGCGCTCGCGTGGATACTACCTCGGTTCTAACGTTTCGTATAACGTCAAGAAACTGGTCGATCTGGGCTTCATCAACCATCAGCGTTCGCGCATCGACCGCCGCTCGGTCCGCATCAGCCTGACCAAGTCCGGCCAGGAGATCGCCGAGGTGGTTGCCAAGCTCTATGAGCGCCATATCGGCTCCATCGAAAAGGTCGGCGGCATCGGCGAGGGCGAATTCGCCCAGATGAACAAGCTGCTGCAGCGCCTCGACCGCTTCTGGAACGACTCCATCATGTACCGCCTCTGAAGAGTGCGCTCCTCCCGCGCTTTTCCTTCCCCATCGCCGCTGACTGATCCCAGAACCTCCAGTCGCGATCGGAACCGGATGCGTCCCCTGCGCATCCGGTTTTCGCGCTGTGTGCCCCGCCAGCGGCGCGCCGGCGATGAAGTCTTGCAACAGCAGGCAAAACTCACGTTGCAACACGCCGACGTGAGCGGCTTTGTGCTGACAAGATGTGGCCATATTGCTATGGGACCCGCCATATCTGGTTGTGGAATCTTCCGGCTTGCTTGAGCGGCCGGCCCATCCCGCAGGCTGCGGGATGGAACATCGCCACAGGATGCTTTGTTAACCATATCCGTGTATGCACGCCTGATGTGTTTGCGGATAACGTGGATCGAATGATGTCGAAAAAGAGCGAATCCGAACTTCTGTCCCGCCGGACCGTGCTGCGGTCGGCTGCTTCCTTGGGGGCGGTTGCTCTCGCGGCGCCTGCGCTTGCGCAGGATGCGCTGCAGGAGATCATTTCGGCCCCGCAACGCGGCACCTGGGATGACCAGTTTGATGCCAATGCCGCCTCCCGCACGGCCGTTGAGGTTGTGTCCAACAATCCGGTGCTGGGTCCGGCCTCGCCGATGTATCTCCAGCAGGCGATCGCCACTTACCAGACCATTGTTGCGAATGGTGGCTGGCCGCAGGTGCAGCCCAGCCAGGCCGGCATCCGCATCGGTTCTGCCGAACCTGCCGTCCAGCAGCTGCGCCAGCGCCTGATGATCGCAGGCGACCTGCCGCGCTCGGCCGGCATGTCCAATTCCTTCGATTCCTACGTGGATGGCGCCGTCAAGCGCTTCCAGGCCCGTCACGGCCTGCCGGTCGATGGTGTGCTCGGCGATTACACGCTGAAGGCGATGAACATTCCGGCCCAGACCCGCCTCGGCCAGCTGGAAACCAATCTCGTCCGCATCCAGTCGATGTCGGGCGATCTCGGCGACCGGCATGTGATGGTCAACATTCCCGCTGCCTATATCGAGGCTGTCGAAAACGGCCGCGTCGTGCTGCGCAACACCGCCGTCGTCGGCCGCATCGACCGCCCGACGCACATGATCAATTCCAAGATTTACGAGGTCATCCTCAACCCGTACTGGACGGCGCCGCGCTCGATCATCGAGAAGGATATCGTGCCGCTGATGCGCAAGGACCCGACCTACCTGTCGCGCAACAACATCCGTCTGTTCGATGGCCGCGGTCAGGAAGTGGCGCCGGAAACCGTGGACTGGTTCGCCCCCAAGGCGCCGAACCTGATGTTCCGGCAGGACCCCGGCAAGAACAACGCCATGGCGTCGACCAAGATCAACTTCCATAACCCGAACAACGAATACATGCACGACACGCCCCAGCAGGGCCTGTTCAACAAGCTGATGCGCTTCGAATCCTCGGGCTGCGTGCGCGTGCAGAACGTCCGAGACCTCATCACCTGGCTGCTGCGCGACACGCCCGGCTGGTCGCGCCAGGAAATCGAGCGCGTCATCGCCTCGCGCCAGAACAACCCGATCAAGCTTGCGGTCGAAGTGCCGGTCTATTTCGTCTACATCACCGCCTGGTCGGCGAAGGACGGCGTCGTGCAGTTCCGCGACGACATCTACCTGCGTGACGGTGCGACCGAACTTGCGTTGCAGACCAAGACCGGCGTCGAGCAGAATGCCGGCCCGATCGATGACGACATGCTGCCGCGCAATTGAGCGGCAGGTTCAGCACATCGGCATGGCCGCCCCACCGGGCGGCCATTTTCATGATGGGCTAAAGACGCGCGACACAGGGGAGCACGCCGATGGACAAGAACGGGCCTCTGGAAAAGAACTGGACCGTGCTCCGCTCGGAGCGCCTGCTGAAGGACCGCTGGATCGACCTGCGTGCCGATCGCTGCCAGACGCCGTCCGGCCGCGAGATCAGCCCCTATTACGTCCTCAGCTATGCCGACTGGGTGAACATCGTTGCGATCACCGAAGCCGACGAGGTGGTGATGGTGCGCCAGTATCGGCATGGCGTTGCCGCCTGGGTCACGGAACTGCCGGGCGGCGTTGCCGATCCCGAGGATCCATCGCTGGCCGGGGCCGCCGCCCGCGAACTGCTGGAGGAAACCGGCTACCGCGTGGCGGCCCTTCCGGAGCCCGTCTGTTCGCTCTATGCCAATCCGGCCACCAACACCAACCGCGTCCACACTTTTCTGGCCCGCGGTGTGACCTTCGATCGGGCGCCGAACCTGGAGGCGGGTGAGGAGGGCATGAGCGTGCATCTTGCGCCGGTTGCCGAGGTGGTCGCCGGCCTGCGCTCGGGGGGCATTCTCCAGTCCATGCATGTGGCGGCTCTCAGTCTGGCGCTGATGGCGACCGGCCATATCCGCACCTGACGCTGCCGGATTGGGGGCAGGAGACGGATGCGCGACCTCCTGACGCAGCGGAAAACCGCGGGAAAATGTGCGACGTAGCAATTTGGTCGCTGCCTCCCCCGGCAAATGTCGCTGCACGTATTGCCCTTGCCGGGGCGGGGGGATATGACGCCATCGCATCAGTTTCTTGCAGGAGCCCTGACATGTCGCATCGAGATGCATTCTTCTCCCGTCCGCTCTCCGAATCCGATCCGGAAATCTTTGGCGCCATCGAGAAGGAACTCGGTCGTCAGCGTCACGAGATCGAGCTGATCGCCTCGGAAAACATCGTCTCCCGCGCCGTGCTTGAAGCCCAGGGCTCGATCATGACGAACAAGTATGCCGAGGGCTATCCGGGCAAGCGCTATTACGGCGGCTGCCAGTTCGTCGATATCGCGGAAGAACTCGCGATCGAACGCGCCAAGAAGCTGTTCGGCGTCAACTTCGCCAACGTCCAGCCGAATTCCGGTTCGCAGATGAATCAGGCCGTGTTCCTGGCGCTCTTGCAGCCGGGCGATACCTTCATGGGCCTCGACCTGAATTCCGGTGGTCACCTGACGCATGGTTCGCCGGTCAACATGTCCGGCAAGTGGTTCAATGTCGTCTCCTACGGCGTTCGCGAAGATGATCACCAGCTCGACATGGACGAGGTGGCCCGCAAGGCCGAAGAGCACAAGCCGAAGCTGATCATCGCCGGCGGCACGGCCTATTCGCGCATCTGGGACTGGAAGCGTTTTCGCGAGATCGCGGATTCGGTCGGCGCCTATCTGATGGTCGACATGGCCCATATCGCCGGCCTCGTTGCCGGTGGCGTGCATCCGTCGCCGTTCCCGCATTGCCATGTGGCCACCTCCACCACCCACAAGTCGCTGCGCGGCCCGCGCGGCGGCATGATCCTCACCAATGACGAGGATCTGGCGAAGAAGTTCAACTCGGCCGTCTTCCCCGGCCTGCAGGGCGGTCCGCTGATGCATGTGATCGCCGCCAAGGCCGTTGCCTTCGGCGAGGCGCTGCAGCCGGAATTCAAGGACTATGCCGCCCAGGTAGTGAAGAACGCCAAGACGCTGGCCGAGACGCTGATCAAGCACAATCTCGACATCGTCTCCGGCGGCACCGACAACCACCTGATGCTGGTCGACCTGCGCAAGAAGAATGCCACCGGCAAGCGCGCGGAAGCCGCTCTCGGCCGCGCCTACATCACCTGCAACAAGAACGGCATTCCGTTCGACCCCGAAAAGCCTTTCGTCACCTCCGGTGTTCGCCTCGGCACGCCGGCCGGGACGACGCGCGGCTTCAAGGAAGCCGAGTTCGCCGAAATCGGCAACCTGATCGTCGAGGTTCTCGACGGCCTGAAGGTCGCCAATTCGGATGAGGGCAATGCCGCCGTGGAAGCCGCCGTGCGCGAAAAGGTCGTGGCTCTCACCGACCGCTTCCCGATGTACCCCTACATGTAAGAGGCAATTCGGTCGATGCGCTGCCCCTATTGCGGTTCCGAAGACACACAGGTCAAGGACTCGCGTCCGGCGGAGGATTTCACCTCCATCCGCCGGCGGCGCATCTGCCCGGATTGCGGCGGGCGTTTCACCACCTTCGAGCGCGTGCAGCTGCGCGAGCTGACGGTGACCAAGAAGACCGGCCGCAAGGTGCCTTTCGATCGCAACAAGCTGGTGCGGTCCTTCCAGATCGCCCTGCGCAAGCGCCCGGTCGATGCCGATCGCATCGAGCGGGCGGTATCCGGCATCGTGCGTCGGCTCGAAAGCTCGGGCGAGAGCGAGATCTCTTCCGAGCAAATCGGCCTGCAGGTGCTGGAAGCGCTGAAGAGCCTCGATGACGTGGCCTTCGTCCGCTATGCCTCGGTCTACCGCGATTTTTCGCATGCCGAGGATTTCGAGAAGGTGATTGCCGAGATCAACGCGAAGATCGGCCGCGACTCGACGGCGGAGTCGTGATCCGATGGTCGTGACACCCGAGGACCGGCGCTTCATGGCGGCCGCCATCCGGCTGTCGCGCCGCCACACGGGTCTCACCGCCACCAACCCGTCCGTCGGCTGCCTGATCGTCAAGGATGGCGTGATCCTGGGCTCTGCCGTCACGGCGCGCGGCGGGCGTCCGCATGCGGAAACCCAGGCCCTGGACCTTGCGGGCGAGGGCGCGCGCGGCGCCACTGCCTATGTCACGCTCGAACCCTGCTCCCATTACGGCAGGACGCCCCCTTGCGCCAATGCGCTGGTTGCGGCTGGCGTTGCCCGTGTCGTCGTGTGCCTCACCGATCCGGATCCGCGCGTCTCCGGCCGTGGCCTCACGATTTTGCGCGATGCGGGCATCGAGGTCGTCAGCGGCGTGCTGGAGGAGGAGGGGCGTCGGGCGCTCGAAGCCTATCTCATGCGCCAGATGAAGGGCCGCCCGCATGTGACGCTGAAGCTTGCGGTTTCCGCCGATGGCATGATCGGCCGGCGCGATGCCGGGCAGGTGGCGATCACCGGTCCCGTATCGCGTGCGCAGGTGCATGCCTTGCGCGCTGAAATCGATGCGATCCTCGTCGGCATCGGGACAGCCATCGCCGACGATCCGGAACTGACGGTCAGGCTGCCGGGTCTGGAAGAGCGTTCGCCGGTCCGTATCGTGCTCGACCGCCAGCTGCGTCTGCCGCTGACATCGAAACTGGTGCGGAGCGCGAGGGACGTGCCGGTCATCGTCGTTGCGGCTGGCAGCGCAGAGGGGGATTTTGCTCCCGACGTTTCCATTTCGGATGAAAACCTCCGCCGCCAGCATCTCACGCAAGCCGGCGTCGAGATCCTCGCCGCGGACGACCTCTCGTCGCTCCTCACGCAACTGGCCGACCGCGGCCTGTCCTCGCTGCTGGTCGAGGGCGGTGCCTCCGTTGCCCGTGCCTTCCTCGATGCCGGACTGGTCGATCGCATCCTGCTGTTCCAGGGCAAAGGCGTGATCGGCGCCGATGGCATTGAATCGCCGGTAACGGCACACGATATCCCGAAGGCGTACAAACCGGTCCGCCGCATGCGGTTCGGCACCGACACCTGCTGTGATTACGAAAGGGAATTTGAATGTTTACGGGTATCGTGACGGATGTCGGCACCGTGTCCGACCTGGTGCCGCTCGATGAGGGCATCCGCCTGCGCATTGCCACCAATTATGATCCCGCCACGATCGATATCGGCGCCTCCATTTCGCATGCCGGCGTCTGCCTCACGGTGACGAAGCTCTCCGAAAGCGACAGCAACATGCGCTGGTACGAAGTGGAAGCCTGGGAAGAGGCGCTGCGGCTGACGACGATCTCCTCCTGGAGCGTCGGCACCCGCGTCAACCTGGAGCGGGCGCTGAAGATCGGCGATGAACTCGGCGGTCACATTGTCTCCGGCCATGTGGATGGCAAGGCGGAAATCCTGTCCGTCACGCCGGAAGGCGAGGCCGTCCGCATCCGTCTGCGTGCACCGGTCGAGTTCGCACGGTTCGTGGCGCCGAAGGGATCGGTGGCGCTCGACGGCACCTCGCTCACCGTCAATGCCGTGGACGGTACGGATTTCGACATCCTGCTGATCCGCCACACGCTGGAGGTGACCTCCTGGGGCGAGCGCAAGGCCGGCGATTTCGTGAATTTCGAGGTGGATACCATGGCCCGCTATGCCGCGCGCCTGGCCGAGTTTCCGTCTGCCGTGAAGGCCGGTTGACCGGAGGCGTCCGGCCGGCTGCCGGACGCCGGTTCTTCCTGCGGAACCGCAGGTCGCGGATCAACGCATGTAGAGCACGAAGCTGCCATCGGCGGCTTCATCCGCATAGATGACGTTGCGGATCTCGACATCCTGTGCCTTCAGTTCCTTCGTCAGCACAGGGTTCTCGCGGATGGCCACCTGCAGGTCCTTCACCTCCTGGCTCTGCGGCGACAGGTCATTGAGATAGTCCTGCAGGCTGACATGATCCTCGATCTCGTCGGTCCGCATCAGCAGGAAACGCGGATTGTGATCCGCCGCCAGCGCTCGGTCCGCCGCCGACATCGCTGCCTGGCTGGTGCCCGCAAGGGCGGCGGTGGCCAGAAGACCGGTCATGCATACTGTGATCAGGCGTTTCATCGCTATACTCCTCCTCATGGGTCGGGAAAGCGGCCATGCCGTTGCCGACCGGGATCATGGTCGCGCCGATCGCCTTCAAATCCAATTCACCAGCCTGTCATAAATGGTTAAATCTTGGCCATGTTTCCGGGCGTCTCGGCTGTGACAGGCCGGCGCAGCACAACCACGTCGCCATGATAGTTGGCCCGCGCGAACTCCGTGAAGCCGAGGCGGCTGGCAAGGATGCGCGAGGGCGTGTTTTCCGGTGCGATGATCGCCGTCATCATGCGGCCTGCAAAGCGTTCATCCGCCCAGCCGATCAGCGCGGTCATCGCCTCCCGGGCGTAGCCTCGCCCATGAAACTTGGGCAACAGAACCCAGCCGGTCTCCAGCGTGCCGACGAGGGAGGGCGTCATGTCGCGACGCACCTCGTGAAATCCTGCCTCGCCAACAAAGCACCCGCTCTGCCGCTCCTCGATGGCCAGAAAACCGAAGCCCATGTAATGCCACATGCCGGCACGGTTCATGAGACGGATCCAGCTTGCCTCTGCCGTCGAGGGCTTGCCGCCGATATGGCGCACGACAGTCTCATCGGCCCAGAGCGCAGTAAAGTCCGGGTAGTCGGCAAGGCTGTGCGGTCTGAGGATGAGACGCTCGGTCTCGAGTATGGGCATGTCCGGCATCGGTCTGGCACTCCGGTCTCTGTCGCGAGGGCGTAATCTGACCGCTTCTGCCGGCCGCGGCCAGCCGGCCCTTTGCGAAAATCGCTTGCCATTCCGCGCGCGCCGTGGTTTGACCGGCCCAATTCCCAACATCTCAAATCGCAGAATTGCGACCAGGACGACCCATGACCGATTCTCTGAAGCCTCATCTCCTCATCGTCGAGGCCCGCTTTTACGACGATATGGCCGACGCGCTGCTCCACGGCGCAACCTCGGCGCTGGACGAGGCAGGCGCCACCTATGACGTGATCACCGTGCCGGGCGCGCTCGAAATCCCGCCGGCGATCGCCATGGCGCTCGACGCGGCCGAACAGGGCGGCGTCAACTACGACGGTTTCGTCGCGCTCGGCATGGTCATCCGTGGCGAGACCTATCACTTCGACATCGTCGCCAACGAATCCTCGCGCGCGCTGATGGATCTCGCCGTGTCGGAATCGCTTGCGATCGGCAACGGCATCATGACCGTCGAGAATGACGAGCAGGCCTGGGCGCGTGTGAAGAAGAGCGAGAAGGACAAGGGCGGTTTCGCGGCCCGCGCGGCTCTCACCATGATCGAGCTGCGTGAAAAGCTGGGTGCCTGAGCCATGTCCAAGGATCTGCAGCCGCCGGTGAAACCGGCCAACCAGCGGGGTGCCGCCCGTCTTGCCGCCGTGCAGGCGCTGTATCAGATGGATATCGGCGGCACTGGCGTGCTGGAAGTGGTGGCCGAATACGAGGAACATCGTCTCGGCCAGGAACTGGACGGCGATACCTATCTGAAGGCCGATCCCTCCTGGTTCCGTTCCATCGTCTCCGGCGTCGTGCGCGACCAGACGAAGATCGATCCGCTGGTGCGGGCCACCCTGCAGGAAGGCTGGCCGCTGTCGCGTCTCGATTCCACGCTGCGTGCCATCCTGCGTGCCGGCACGTTCGAAATCCTGGAGCGCAAGGACGTGCCCGTGCCGGTGATCGTCACGGAATATGTCGAGATCGCCCAGGCCTTCTTCTTCGAGGGCGACGAGCCGAAGATCGTCAATGCGGTGCTCGACCGCATTGCCAAGCAGGTGCGCGGCGAAACCAGGAAATAGGCAGGGATCATGGACAGCACAGGCGGCGGTGGACTGGAGCGGCAGCTTGCGGCCGCCAAGCGCACGGTCGCCCTGCTGGCCGGCACCCAGGCCATCCTCGGCTCGGCGGCGCCCATGACGATTTCTGTCGGTTCGCTGGCCGGCTATCAGTTGCTGGCCGCCGATAAATCGCTGGCGACTGCCCCGGTCACCGGTTTCAATGTCGGAACCGCGCTCGGCGCCATGGGCATTGCCATCGTGTCGCGCTTCCTTGGTCGCCGCGCGGCCTTCATGACCGGCGCCATGATCGGCGCCACCGGCGGCACGCTTGCCACCATCGCGCTGTTTCGTGGCGAGTTCTGGCTGTTTGCCTTCTCCCTGATGCTGATCGGCATCTGCGGCGGCTTCACCCAGAAGATCCGCTTTGCCGCCGCCGATGCCTCGCCATCCTCCTACAAGCCCAAGGCGATTTCCTGGATCCTCGGCGCCGGCATCGTCTCCGCCGTCATCGGGCCGCAGCTGGCGATCTGGGCAAAGGACGCCTTCGAACCGGTCACCTTTGCGGGCACTTTTCTGGCGCTTTTGCCGCTTTGCCTGGCGGCGATCGGCATCCTTGCCTTCCTGAAGCTTCCGCAGCCGACAAGGACCTCCGCATCCGGCCAGCCGGCCCGGCCGCTCCGCGAGATCATCGCCACGCAACGTTTCGCCACCGGCATGGTCTGCGGCATCGGCACCTATGCGCTGATGTCCTTCGTGATGACGGGCGCGCCGCTCGCCATGGTGGTCGGCTGCGGCTTTCCGACGGAGCTTGCCACGCTCGGCATCCAGTGGCATGTGCTCGCCATGTTCGGCCCGAGCTTCTTCACCGGCATGATCATCGCCCGCATCGGCGCGGAAAAGGTGGTGGCGCTCGGCCTCGTCACGCTGATGGCCTGCGCGGTCGTTGCCCACATGGGCATCGAACTGTGGAACTTCTGGGCGGCCCTCGTGCTGCTCGGCATCGGCTGGAATTTCGGCTTCATCGGCGCCACCTCCATCGTTGCCTCCACCTATCGCCCGCACGAGGCCGACAAGGTGCAAGGGTTCCACGACATCATCCTGTTCGGCACCGTGGCGCTTTCTTCCTTCTCTTCCGGCAAGGTCTTCACCGCCTATGGCTGGTCCTTCATGAACCTGTTCATCTGGCCTGTCGCGATTCTCTGCCTGGTGCTGATCGGCCTGCTTCTTCTGCGGCAGCAGTCCGCAACCTCAGCTTGATTTTTGGCAAATACGCCATTCTCCGTCTGAAGTAGGGTGTTCAGGCTCCCCTTGCCGGGCAAGCCCTTGACGCCATTTCATCACAACCGCAATCTCGCGGGCGAACGGCATCATACGTTCCTTGGGAGGGGAGCCTTGCCGTTCCATGCCGGCGTAATGTTTGCGGCCGGCCTTTTGGGAGAGGAACAATCGTATGACAGTGATACTGGGTGTGATCGTCTGCGGTCTCTTGTCGGTGGTCTACGCCGCCTGGGCCACACGGTCGGTCCTGGCCGCGGACCAGGGCAATCCGCGCATGCAGGAAATCGCCGGCTATATCCGGGAAGGCGCGCAGGCCTATCTGACGCGCCAGTACATGACGATCGCCATCGTCGGTGCGGTGGTGACGATCGGTACATGGCTGCTCTTGTCCGGCCTTGCCGCCATTGGCTTCGTCATCGGCGCCGTCCTGTCCGGGGCGGCCGGCTTCATCGGCATGCATGTGTCGGTGCGCGCCAATGTGCGCACCGCCCAGGCCTCCTCGCACAGCCTGTCGGCCGGCCTCGACATCGCCTTCAAGTCCGGTGCCATCACCGGCATGCTGGTGGCCGGTCTCGCGCTGCTTGGCGTGTCGATCTACTACTGGATCCTGGTCTACCTGCTGGGTAATGCGCCCGGCAGCCGTCACGTCATCGATGCCCTGGTCGCGCTCGGCTTCGGCGCCTCGCTGATTTCCATCTTTGCCCGTCTCGGCGGCGGCATCTTCACCAAGGGCGCCGATGTCGGCGGCGATCTCGTCGGCAAGGTGGAAGCCGGCATTCCCGAGGACGATCCGCGCAACCCGGCCACCATTGCCGACAATGTCGGCGACAATGTCGGCGATTGCGCCGGCATGGCGGCCGACCTGTTCGAAACCTATGCCGTCTCGGTGGTGGCGACCATGGTGCTGGCGGCAATCTTCTTCGCCGGCGTTCCGGCGCTTGGGCTCATCATGCTCTATCCGCTGGCCATCTGCGCGGTCTGCATCCTCACCTCGATAGCCGGCACCTTCTTCGTCAAGCTCGGTTCCAATGGTTCGATCATGGGCGCGCTTTACAAGGGGTTGATCGCCACCGGCCTGCTCTCCATCGTCGGGCTCGGCATTGCCACCAGCCTCACCATCGGCTGGGGCGCCATCGGCACCGTGGCCGGCAAGGAGATTACCGGCGCCAACCTGTTCGCCTGCGGCATTCTCGGCCTCGTGGTGACCGCGCTGATCGTGGTGATCACCGAATACTACACGGGCACCAACAAGCGCCCGGTCAATTCCATCGCCCAGGCCTCCGTCACCGGCCACGGCACCAATGTCATCCAGGGGCTGGCCGTCTCGCTCGAATCGACCGCGCTGCCGGCCATCGTCATCGTTGGCGGCATCATCACCACCTATCAGCTGGGCGGCCTGTTCGGCACGGGCATCGCGGTCACCGCCATGCTCGGCCTTGCCGGCATGATCGTCGCACTCGATGCCTTCGGCCCGGTCACCGACAATGCCGGCGGCATTGCCGAAATGGCAGGCCTTCCGCCGGAAGTGCGCAAGTCCACCGATGCGCTGGATGCGGTCGGCAACACCACCAAGGCCGTCACCAAGGGTTATGCCATCGGCTCGGCCGGCCTCGGCGCGCTTGTCCTGTTTGCCGCCTATTCCAACGACCTCGCCTATTTCGCGGCGAACGGCCAGCAATATCCGTATTTCGCCGGCATCGGCGAGATCTCCTTCAGCCTCGCCAATCCTTACGTGGTGGCCGGCCTCCTCTTCGGCGGCCTGATCCCCTACCTGTTTGGCGGCATGGCGATGACGGCCGTCGGCAAGGCCGGCAGTGCTGTCGTGGAGGAAGTGCGCCGGCAGTTCCGTGAAAAGCCCGGCATCATGCAGGGCACGGACCGGCCGGATTACGGCCGTGCCGTCGACATGCTGACGCGGGCGGCGATTCGCGAAATGATCCTGCCCTCGCTGTTGCCGGTGCTGGCACCCGTCGTCGTCTATTTCGGCGTGCTGGTGATCTCGGGATCGAAGGCCTCGGCCTTTGCGGCGCTCGGCGCCTCGCTGCTCGGGGTCATCATCAACGGCCTGTTCGTGGCGATTTCGATGACCTCGGGCGGCGGCGCCTGGGACAATGCCAAGAAGAGCTTCGAGGACGGCTTTGTCGACAAGGACGGCCAGAAGCACTTCAAGGGCTCGGATGCGCACAAGGCTTCCGTTACCGGCGATACCGTGGGCGATCCCTACAAGGATACCGCGGGGCCTGCCGTCAACCCGGCGATCAAGATCACCAATATCGTGGCGCTGCTGCTGCTGGCGATTCTCGCCGCCTGACGCAATATCCCTCGACACAAGACCCCGAAATGAAGAAACCCGCGGATCGTCTCCGCGGGTTTCCTGTGTGTCGAATGTCTGCCGGACTCAGTTGCCGAGCAGGTTGCGGAAGGCTGCCGCGCCCGCATTGGCGCCCGAGCCGGCACCCGTCAGCAGCTGCTGCAGGAAGGTCAGGTCGCGGCCGCCGGTCGGCGTCGTGCGGCTGATCGTATCGAACACCTTGCCGTCCTGCATCGTGTAGACGGCGCGGCGGGTCACGATGCCCTTCTTGTCGAAGTAATAGGCGACGACCGTCTGGTCGACGATGCGCGGCTTCATGAAGGCGACCGGGCGCTGGCGCTTCTGGGAAATGTAATAGAACACTTCGCCGTCGAAGGTCGCCGTGGTCGACGGCGTGCCCATCGAGAGCAGAACCTGCTCGCGGCTGGAGCCCACGGGCGTCAGGTCGAGCGCATCCTTGTCCAGCACGTAGCCGTTATACATGGTTTCGCCGATGCCGGTGCTGCAGCCGGCCAGACCCAGCGTCATGGAGACCGCCAGGATCGCGGCCTTGCCGGCCATATTGACTTGAGACCCAAACACCCGCTTGCTCAACACGCTGTCCTCATGTGTTCCATCCCGCCTTCCGTAGACCGCCGTGCTGCGACAGCATTGTGGCTATTCCACGAATGCCCGGCGCTTTCACCGCCGGCTTTTCCCGAATTCCCGCCGGTCGGCAGTTGCCATGCCTCAACGGCATTGCAATTCGTGCCTGCTTCGGTAAACCAGCTTTCGTTTCCATGCAACACGGCTGGCATGGCCAGTCCCCGGTTTGACGGGCAAGAGTGCAGGGTTTGATGATCTTTGGTCTGTTCCGCAGGAAAAACGGCAATCGCGCCATCGTCGAGCGCCAGTACGCGGCCTTGACTTCGGCCGCCCGCATTCCTTTCTTCTATAGTGATCTCGGCGTGCCCGATACGGTCATGGGCCGCTTCGAGATGCTGTCGGTGGTGATGATCCTGTTCTTCCGGCGCACGGCCTCGTCTGCCACCAGCGGGCAGGAACTGGCGCAGGAGATCATCGATGCCTTCTTCCAGGATATCGACCATTCGATCCGGGAACTGGGGATTGGCGATCAGGGTGTGCCGAAGCGCATGAAGAAGCTGGCCGGCATGTTCTATGGCCGCGTGAAATCCTATGCGGCGGCCATGGATGCGGATGATGCGGCAGGCCTTGAAGAGGCGCTGCGTCGCAATCTTCACCCCGGTGATGCGGCAGCCCCTGCCATGGACGGGCTTGCCCGATGGATGATATCGGCGGAAGCAGCATTGAAAGAGGTGCCCGAGGATACGATCGCTCGCGGCATGCTCGTGCTGCCAACGCCCGAAACGTGAGGTTCAATCGTGAGTTCGAATCCGGATCATGGCGCACCGGCGCCCTTTTCCTATCCCGTCAAGGTCGGGCACATCTCTGCCAATGCCGTGACCGTGCATGTGGAGGCCGATCCGCGCGAGCGGAAGGCGCTTGCCGACCTCTGGCAGGTCCTGTCGGTGGAATCGCTGTCGGCAGAGATGCAGGTCGGCCGATGGAAGAAGGATGGCGTGCGGCTGAAGGGCCGGGTGAAGGCGCATGTGGTGCAGGCCTGCGTGGTGACGCTGGAGCCGGTCGACGGTTTCATCGACGAACCCTTCGAGCAGATCTTCGTGCCTGAAGGCTCAAAGCTTGCCCGTCTGATGACCGGCGACAGCGCCGAAATGGTGCTGGACCCCGATGGCCCGGACCTGCCGGAAACCTTTGTCGGCGATACCATCGATGCGGGTGCCGTGGTGGCCGAATTCGTGGCGCTGGCGCTCGATCCCTATCCGCGCAAGGCGGGCAGCGAATTCGCCGACCACATCGAATCGGACGAGAAGACCGACGCGCGCAAGCCCAATCCTTTCGCCGTGCTGAAGGACTGGAAAAACAAGGAATAGGGTTTGCATTTTCTGAGGAATGAGTTGTATGCGGCGGCAAAAGCAGTATTTTGGCCGCGATTTCGCCAAGCGCGGGACAGAAGGATCAGGAGCGCGTGATCAGGATTTCTCTCGACGCCATGGGTGGCGATTTCGGTCCCTCGGTTGTCATTCCGGGCGCCGCCAAGGCGCTTGAACGCCATCCGGATGTCACCTTCATCATCTTTGGCCAGAAGGCCGAATGCGAGCCGCTTCTCGCCCGTTATCCGAAGCTTCGCGAAAAATCCGTCTTCCATGATTGCGAAGTGGCCATCACCATGGATGAGAAGCCGAGCGCGGCCCTGCGCCGCGGCCGCTATACCTCCTCCATGTGGCGTTCCATCGAGGCGGTGAAGACGGGAGAGGCGGATGCCGTCGTATCCGCCGGCAATACCGGCGCCCTGATGGCCATGGCCAAGTTCTGCCTGCGCACCATGGCCAATATCGAACGACCGGCGATTGCCGGCATCTGGCCGACGCTGCGCGGCGAAAGCATCGTGCTCGATATCGGGGCCACGATCGGCGCCGATGCGCAGCAGCTCCTCGACTTTGCCCTGATGGGCGGCGCCATGGCGCGCGCCCTGTTCGAAATCGACCGCCCGACCGTCGGACTGCTGAATGTCGGCGTGGAGGAAGTCAAGGGCCAGGAAGAGGTCAAGGAAGCCGGGCGGATGATCCGCGAGGCGAGTCTTTCGACCATTGCCTATCATGGCTTCGTCGAGGGTAACGACATCGGCAAGGGCGTGGTCGACGTCGTCGTTACCGAAGGCTTCACCGGCAATATCGCGTTGAAGACGGCCGAAGGCACTGCCCGCCAGATGGCGGAACTGCTGCGCTCGGCCATGTCGCGCACGCTTCTGTCGAAGATCGGCTATCTGCTCGCCAAGAGCGCCTTCGACCTGCTGCGCGAGAAGATGGACCCGCGCAAGGTCAATGGCGGCGTCTTCCTCGGCCTCAACGGCATCGTCATCAAGAGCCATGGCGGCACGGATGCGGAGGGCTATGCCTCGGCCATCGATGTCGGCTACGACATGGTGCGCAATGCCCTCAACGACAAGATCGCACAGGATCTGAAGACCTATCATGCCCGCCGCCTGCCACCGGCAGGACCGGAAGAAGCGGCGTAAGAAACAGGAACAACGAGCATGATCCGTTCAGTGGTTCTCGGGTATGGCGCAGCGCTTCCCAAGCGCGTCGTCCCGAACAAGGAACTCGAAAGCCTGGTGGAAACGTCCGATGACTGGATCGTGCAGCGCACCGGCATTCGCCAGCGCTACATTGCCGGCGATGGCGAAACCAGCGCCTCGCTTGGCGAGCAGGCGGCCCGGGCAGCGCTGGACCGCGCCGGCCTGACGCCCGCCGATATCGATCTGGTGATCGTCGCCACCTCGACGCCCGATAACACCTTCCCGGCAACGGCAGTCAATATCCAGAACCGGCTCGGCATGACGCATGGCTATGCCTTCGACGTGCAGGCCGTCTGTACCGGCTTTGTCTATGCGGTGGCGACGGCCGATGCGCATCTGCGTGCCGGCCTTGCCCGCCGTGCGATCGTGATCGGCGCCGAAACCTTCTCGCGCATCCTCGACTGGACCGACCGCACAACGTGCGTGCTGTTTGGCGATGGCGCCGGCGCCATCGTTCTGGAAGCGCAGGAGGGGGAGGGCACCATTGCCGATCGCGGCGTGCTGACCGCGCATCTGCGCTCCGACGGCTCGCACAAGGACAAGCTCTATGTCGATGGCGGTCCATCCTCCACCGGCACGGTCGGCCATCTGCGCATGGAAGGCCGCGAGGTGTTCAAGCACGCGGTCGGCATGATCACCGACGTGATCGAAGCCGCATTCGAATCGACCGGCACCACCGCGGAGGATCTCGACTGGCTGGTGCCGCACCAGGCAAACCGCCGCATCATCGATGGCTCCGCCAAGAAGCTTGGCATTCCCCCGGAGAAGGTGGTGGTCACGGTGGACCTGCATGGCAACACGTCTGCGGCCTCGATTCCGCTGGCGCTGTCGGTTGCGGCTGACGACGGGCGCATCCAGAAGGGCGACCTCGTGATGCTGGAAGCCATGGGCGGCGGCTTCACCTGGGGCGCGCTTCTGATTCGCTGGTAATCTCGCGTTTACAAGTGCTTGACCGTGAACCGCAAGGAACATAGTGTTTGGGCGCTTCACCAATAAAACGAACAGTGACGGGCGGGGGCCATGGCCGGCAAGACAGTGACCAGAGCAGACTTGGCGGAATCCGTGTTTCGCAAGGTCGGCCTTTCCCGCACCGAATCTGCCGAACTCGTCGAGACGGTGATCGATGAGATCTGCAACGCCATCGTGCGCGGCGAAATCGTGAAGCTGTCGTCCTTCGCCACCTTCCAGGTGCGCGCCAAGAACGAACGCATCGGCCGCAATCCCAAGACGGGCGAGGAAGTGCCGATTTCACCGCGCCGCGTCATGACGTTCAAGGCCTCCAACGTGCTGAAGCAGCGCATCCTCAAGGCGCATCTCGCCCGCAAGGCCAAGCTGAAGCCGGTCAATCCGCCCGGTTGAGCGTGATTTTCACGCATTCGTCTGTTTATCATTTCTTGAAACGCTTGAATTCGACGCCGTAAGCCGTTGAAATGCGGTTTATCAATCGAAATGCCGTTGCGTGAGTCGGCGCTTTGCCGGCGGTGGAGATGAGAACGTGGACAAGAGCCCGGACGCCTTTCGCACGATCAGCGAAGTTGCCGACGATCTGGACCTGCCCCAGCACGTGCTCCGCTTCTGGGAGACCCGTTTTCCGCAGATCAAGCCGATGAAGCGCGGCGGTGGCCGCCGCTACTATCGCCCGGAAGACGTCGATCTTCTGAAGGGCATCCGTCACCTGCTTTACGATCACGGCTATACCATCAAGGGCGTGCAAAAGCTGTTGCGCACCAATGGCAACAAGTTCGTGGCCGCCATTGCCTCTGGCGACATGGCGACAATGGAGGCCATCATGGCCGCCAACAACGACCGGGTGGTGGAACCGAAGGTGGTGAGCCCCGACGACGACCAGATCGTCGGCCGGCCGAAGGCAAAGCCCAGCGGCCGCTTCTTCGGCTTCGGCGGTGGCAGCGAGGATGATTCGCTGGAAGTGTCGATCGGCAAGAGTTCCATCGGCAAGGAAGACCGCGCCCTCCTGCAGGAGGCTCTCTTCGATCTTCTGGAATGCAAGCGCCTGCTGGACCAGGTGCGCTGACGGCCGCCGTTTTGCTGCGGGAAGGGCCGGCGGTGTCGCCCGTTCCTGCCTGCGATCTCGCCAAGGACGTTTTCCGTGCAGCCTCCCTGTACCGCGACATTGCCTGTTTCTGAGGATACGGCCCACCAGCGCTGCCAGATTCTCTTCCGCAGTGTCCGGTTTCGCACTGGCTCCGAATCGGGATCGGACTGCGTGTCTTCTGGGGGATGAGGGAAGATGATGTCTCGGGAGTACGGTCCCGTGCGATCTCATGCGCCTGTCACGGCGGAGGAGACCTTTGGCCGGTTGAAAGCAATCCGGCAATCCGGCAGGAGGTTTCAAGCCATTTAGCTGCACAGTGAAACTCACCGCTGACCGCGACACATCAACGGGCAATAGTGCGGCACAGGCTGTTGAAGAAAAGCGAACCGCCATCTGGGGGATGGGAAGGTTCCGGGAAGAAATGGTCGGGGCGACTGGACTTGAACCAGCGACCCCTTGACCCCCAGTCAAGTGCGCTACCGGGCTGCGCTACGCCCCGACCTGCTTCCTTGGAAGCACGCCCTCCTTACTGACTTGCCGCGCAGGGTGCAAGACCTAATTCGGGCGTGAGGGAGAATTGCCTAGCGAAAAATCGGCGTACGGGTTGCGTTCATCAGCAGTTCCTGCTCCGAGGCAAAGGGCCCCAGCAGCTTCAGAAGCCGGTTCTCTTCCCGAGAATCCAGACGGTAGCGCCGTGCGAACTCGCTGACGTTCCAGACCTTGCGCAGGCCTTGCCTCTCGGTGACTTTTTGATCGACATGCTCGGTCATGATGCACCCTCTCGTTCTCTTTTTATGCGCTGCAGTTTTCTGCTATTCCCCGCATGATTGTATATCGCGAAAGGTTAATATTCGCAAACGTTCTCGCATTGAGGCAGGTCAATTCTGTTCCACTTTGACGCCATTGCTGGAAATGCTCATCTCCACGCCCTTCGGCTTGGTTTCCTCGTGCACGACATAGGCGCCCAGTCCGGCGACGACCACGACGAGCGCGCCGATGATCAGGTAAAGACTGTTGCTGCGGGCCATTTTCCAAAACTCCTTGATCGAGAACCCGCGTTCGAGCGGGCGCCGATCAACGACCCAGTCGTGGTTTTGTTCCAGGCAAATCGCGAGGGCGCACGAACCTGATGGCGTCGCGCCCGGCGCGGCGCGCCGCCTGCTTGTGTCGGGCGCAAAAGACGGCATAATTCGAGCAGTCGTCAGTTTTCGCGAGGTTCTCACGGTGACACTTCCCCTCTGGTTCGAGGTGGTCCTGGCCTGCATCTACATGCTGGTGGCGCTCGTCTTCCTGGGGCAGGCGATTCTCGATCGGCTGGCCTCGGGCGAGCGGTGGACAGGGCTGCGGGTCATTGGCCTTGTCCTGTGTCTGGTGTGGCCGCTGACGCTTTTCGGCGTGATGGTCTGGGCCGCACTTGGCCGTTTTCGCCACCGGCACGAGGATGCGTCCGTGGCGATCGCGCCGATGCGCCTCAACCGTCGTTGGCGGAGCTGAGATGTTCCGGACGCAGTCCCTCATCCGCCGGTGCCTGGCGCAAGCGGACGCCGGGGCCAGCCCCCGGATTATCCTCGCCTGCCGCCACAAACACGATGCCGTGGCCTTCCAGCGTTGCCTTCAGCCGCGCCAGATCGATGCCCGGCATTTCTCCGCGCTCCAGCGCTTCGATATCTTGAGATGAAAGACCGGACGCCCGGGCAAGGTCCTTGGCGGAAAGTCCAAGCATGGCGCGTGCGGCGCGGATTTGTTCGATGCTGATCATGCCTGATGAAATGGGCCTGCGCCGGCCGCGGTCAAGAGGGCTCTGTCGTCGCCGGAGCGGGAGCGGTTCGGTCGCGCTGATGGCGCTGCTCCAGCGCAAAGCAGCCCCAGACGATGCCGAACAGCAGATAGACATGGCGCCAGTGGTCGATGTCGATGACATTGCCGATCAGCGCATGCCCGGCAATCAGGATCCAGGCGATCATCAGATAGGGTTGCCAGGGCCGCTCCCGGAGCAGTGATCGAAAGCCGATGATCAGCGTGGACCAGATCAAGGTCACGTAGCAGACGAATCCCAGCCAGCCATAGGTGGTGAGCGATTTCAGCCAGATATTGTGCTCGTCCTCGCCGAACATCTTTCCAAGCACCATGGGGCCGAGCCCGAGCGGCCGCTCCATCGCCATCAGGAAGCCGATCTTGTGCCGCTCGAAGCGGCCGAGGCGCGCCCCGTCATAGGATTGCACCAGCTTGGCGCGATTGAGGAACAGCTCGTCCACCTTCTTTGATTGCAGTACGCCGCCGATCGCCACGATCAGCAGCACCATGGCGGCAAGCGAGAGCGAGAAGATCTTCAGCCGGAAGGCGGCGGTGCGCTCCTTCAGCAGCATCACCGCCACCAGCATCAGCGTGGCAAACAGGTAAAGCCCCCAGGCGGCGCGGGAGAAGGAGAGGAAGATGCCGAGCGTCAGCACCAGCAGGCCGGCGATGTAAAGCGGTGCGCGGGCAAGCGAGCCGGAGAGAAGCCTGTACATCAGGTAGAGCGCCGGCGCCACGAGATAGGGCCCGAACACATTGGGATCCTGGAAGGCACCCTTGGCGCGGTCGTAGAGCGTAAAGATCTCGGCCCCCGCAAAGGCATGGAAATAGCCGAGAATACCGAGAATCGCCGTGATGAGAGCCCCGGCCACCCAGGCACGGAAGATCAGCAGCAGGCGTTGGTGGCCATCCTCGATGATGGCGGCATAGAAGACGGCGCTGAGGGCGAGGAAGGTGGAGACCGCCATATACATCGGCCCCTCGGAGATATCCGCCATCACCGTCAGGGACAGGATGCCGCCGACATTGAAGAGCAGCAGCAGGATGAGGAGCGGTGCCACCGGCCGCGAGATCTTCAGCCCCAGCAGGAACCAGAGCGCGATCTGCACCGCCATCATCAGCTCGTAAGGGGCGGGTTCCGAGATGACGAAGCCGGACAGGAAGACGCCGAAGGCCACCATGCCGGAACCGACCAGCCTCAGCGCCGCCCGTTGCGGGTGAAACGGCGGGGCAGGGCTGTCGGCCAGCGCGCTCAATAGGCATTCTCCGTGTTGAGCAGGCGGATCGGCGTGAGGAACAGGATCTTCAGGTCGAACAGCAGCGACCAGTTTTCGATGTAATCGAGGTCGTAGGCGGTGCGGGCGCGGATCTTCTCGTCGCTGTCCAGCTCGCCGCGCAGGCCGTTGATCTGCGCCCAGCCGGTCACCCCTGGCTTGACCCGGTGGCGGGCGAAGTAGCTCTCGACGACGTCCACATATTTGCGTTCGCCGGTCTGGGCATGCACCGCATGCGGGCGCGGGCCGACGAGGGAAAGCTCGCCGCGCAGCACGTTGAACAGCTGCGGCAGCTCGTCCAGCGAGGATTTGCGCAGGAAGCGGCCGACCGGGGTGACGCGCGGATCGTTCTTCGTCACCGCCTTGCGCGCGGTCGGATCGGCAAGCTCCGTGTACATGGAGCGAAATTTCAGGACGTTGATCACCTCGTTGTTGAAGCCGTGGCGCTTCTGCATGAAGAAGACCGGCCCTTTCGAGGTGGCCTTCACCGCAACGGCCGCCGCCAGCATCACCGGCCAGGCAACGAGCAGAGCGGCCACGGCAAAGGCGATGTCGAAGATGCGCTTGGCAACCGAATCCCAGTCGCGGATCGGCTTGTCGAACAGGTCGAGCATCGGCACGCTGCCGACATGCGAATAGGTGCGCGGGCGAAAGCGCAGGCGGCTGGCATGGGCGGCAAGCCGGATGTCGACCGGCAGCACCCAGAGCTTGCGCACCAGCTGCAGGATGCGTTCCTCGGCGGTGGCGGGCAGCGCGATGATCAGCATGTCGATGCGGGCGAGGCGGGCAAATTCCACCAGTTCATCGAAGGTGCCGAGTTTCGGATAGCCGGCGACCACATCGGGCGAGCGCTCGCTGCCGCGGTCGTCGAACAGGCCGCAGATGCGGATGTCGTTGTCCTCCTGCTGTTCCAGCGCGCGCACCAGATCCTTCGCCGGCTGGCCACCGCCGACGATGACGGCGCGCCGTTCCATGATTCCATTGCGCGACCAGTGACGGATGCCGAAGGCAAGAGCCTGTCGCAGCGCCAGCAGCAGGAGTGTGCCGACGAGATACCAGAGCGCCAGCATGGCCACAGACGACATCGGCCGGTCGATCGCGACGCTGCCCGCCATCTGCACGGCAAAGCCAATCGTCCAGGCCGTCATCACGCGACGCCACATGCGGTTCGGCGCCCGGAGCGACGGGATCTGATAGGCATCGGCGAGCTGCAGCAGCAAAACCGCCACCGCAGCCGCGCATGCGCTCACCAGAAGCGGAGCGAGAAGATCGGTGGCCTCTGCGATGCCTGCGGGCAGGGTGGCGACAAGACCGACACCAAGGATCAGGAGAAACTCGGCCAGCCGGATCTGTCCCGCCAGCATGGCGGGACTGCGGTTTGTGTCACGGAACTGCTCGGCAATCTGGCGGGCGAAGGGATTCAGTTCGACGGGCTTGTGGCCGCCTGCGGCCGGGGCTGCATCGGGCGCGATGGCAGTCACCTTCTGGCGCAGGGCCTCCACGTTGAACTCGTCCTGCCGCGCCGGTTCGTTCATCGTCGTGATCCCGCCTGCCTTACCCTTAAGTCCTCAGCATGCGCTTCAGGCGGCAGGAGCCGCGTGATGCGCGCTTGAAGCCGCAGCAATAGCAGCAAAGGTGCTAAGAAAGCTTTGAGTGGCGATTGTCGATCAGTGGGGGCTAATCAGCTCGCGGTAGAGCCCGAGCATTTGTCCCGCCATGGCGGAGACGGAGAAGGTGGCCCGGAATGCCTCCGGCAGCGGCATCACGCGCGCTTGCCAGTCGGGATCGATGAGAACGTCGGTCATGCGGCGGGCGAGGTCGCGGGCATCGCCTGGCGTTGCAAGTGCAGCACTGTCGACACCCAACACTTCGGGAATGCCGCCCACGCGGCTGGCAATCACCGGCTTTTCGGCGGCCAGCGCTTCAAGCACGATGTAGGGCATGGCCTCGGCGCGGGAGGGAACGACGACCGTGCGGGCCAGCGAAAAGGCAGTCCGCGCCGGCATGGCGTCCTCCACCCGGATGCGCCGGCCAAGTCCGGCCTCGACGATCATCTCCCGGTAGCGCTGCTGGTCCGGCCCGTCGCCCACCATCACGGCCGAGAGCGGGCGGCCAACGGCGCGTTCGGTCTCGGCAAAGGCCTCGATGAAAACATCCGGCCCCTTCAGGTCGCGCATCATGCCGATATAGAGAAAATCGGCCCCTTGCGGGGCCGTCGTCACGGGAGAAAATTCACTGTCGGTGATGCCGTTGTAGATCACCCGGGCCGGCGCGCGAGGCTTGCCCACCTTCGCCTCATAGGTTCGCTGCTCATAATCGCACACGAAGACGAGGCTGTCGGTGAAGCGCTCCTGCAGGCGTTCCAGACGCAGCACCACCTGACCGGCCGGGCGCGACCGGTCATAGTGCAGGCTGCCGCCATGCGGAGAATAGAGGCGGGCTACGCAATACCTGTTCACCCGCAGCACTGAGCCGATGAGCCGTGCCACGACGCCACCCTTGGCGCCGTGTCCGTGCAGAACATCCGGCCGCAAACTTTTGATATGTCGATAACTTCTGTAGAGCGCCGCCAGATCGGAGGGAGCGATCGAGCGACGGATGGGAAGGCGCGTCAGGCCCAGCGCAAGCCGGGGCGCGATCGCCTCGAAGAGTTTCTCCTCATGCGTGCCCCCGGTGGAGCTGTCGCAGAGAATGCCGACCTGATGGCCAGCCGCCGCATGCTCCTCCACCAGATCGCGCACATGGCGGAAAATTCCGCCGACGGGCGACCGAAAGCAATGGATGATCCGCAGCGGACGTGCCGTCATGGTCTCAGAACAGCCGTTCGCGCACGTAGATGGTGTCGCCGGCCAGAATCGGGCTCGAAATGCTTGTGCGGCCCGTCAGGACGTCTCCATTGATCTTGCGTGTGATGTCGATATCGCGCTGGTTGCCGCGCGGGGTAAAACCGCCGGCAATCGCGATCGCGTTCTGTGCCGTCATGCCCGGCACGTAGGAATACTGTCCGGGACGGCCGACTTCGCCCATCACGAAGACGGGGCGATAGCGGTCGACCTCGATCGTCACGTCCGGGTTGCGCAGATAGCCCTGCTTCAGCTTCGTGGCAATGGCGCCCTCAAGGCCGGCAAGGGTCTGACCGCGCGCCGGCACCTGACCGATCAGCGGGAAGGAGATGTAGCCCGCCTGATCGACCGTATAGGTGTTCGACAGGCTCGGCTGTTCGAAGACGGCGACGCGCAGACGGTCGCCGCTGTCGAGACGGTAGGGCTGGATGGTTGCCTGGGCGAAGGCCTTCGGTGCCGGGCTGTAGCTGGTGCAGCCGGCAAGCGCGGCCGAGAGGCAGGCTGCTGCAACTAGCGACAGGGCAGATCTTTTTCGTGCGAACCACATTTCGCGCGAGGCTCCGGCTTCGGTGAGGCGATTGACCCTGTTATCGGCTGTTATGGTTAATGGCGGGTAAAGAGGTTTCAACTTTTCCGCGTCCGGTTGTGCGCGAAAGCGACAGGAGCCCGCGCCGCGGCGTGCCATTAACGCCGGGGTTACCGCGATCCCCTAGAGTTTGGAATAACTTGGAAGCGGAGTTGTTCATGGCGGGCGTCAGCGGCAATCAGGATGCGGATATCGATCTCGGCCAGCTGTTTTCCGCTGTCTGGGAAAAGCGGCGGCGCATTCTTCTCACCACGGCGCTGGCGGCCGTGGCGGCCTTTGCCGTCTCGAGCCTGATGTCGCCCTATTACAAGGCCGAAAGCCGGCTGGTCATCGAGGCGCGCGGGGCAGGCCTTGCCGGTGATGGTGCCCAGGGTGCCAATGACGGCCTGCTCGATGCCTCCAACGTGGCAAGCCAGGCGCAGATCCTGCAATCGGCCGATCTTATCCGCGCCATTGCCCGCGAGATGAATCTCGGTGCCCGCAAGGAGTTCGATCCGGATGCCTACGCGCTGCTGCCGGACCCGCTTGTGCTTGTCGGTCTGAAGCCTGATCCGCTCGATCTTCCGGCAGAGGACCGCATCCTCAAGACCTTTCGCGAGCGGCTGCAGGTCTATCCCGTCGAAGGCTCGCGCGTGATCGCCATCGAATTCAGCTCGAAGGATCCGAAGCTTGCTGCGGCCATCCCCAACCGGCTGGCGGCGGCCTATCTCGCGTTGCAGAGCGATGCCAAGCGCGATACGCATTCGGATGCCACACGTTGGCTTCAGCCGGAGATCGAGACGCTGCGGGCGCGCGTCGAGGCGGCCGAGAAGAAGGTGGCCGATTATCGCGCCGCGCACGGCCTCTTTCAGTCCGGTGACAATACCAGTTTCACCACGAAGCAGCTCGCGGACATGTCGGCTGAACTGGCGAAGGTGCGCAGCGATCGTGCCTCGGCGGAAGCACGCGCCGGAAATGTTCGCGCCGCACTCGCCGCCGGACGCGGCACCGATACGTTGAGCGATGTGGTCGGCTCGGCCATGATCCAGCGTCTGAAGGAAAGCGAGGCTGGATTGCGCAGCCAGATCGCCGATGCCTCGACCACGCTGATGGAAGGGCATCCGCGCCTGAAGGCACTGCGCGCGCAGCTTGCCGGCATCGGCCAGCAGATCGAGGCGGAAACGCGCAAGATCCTCGCCAGCCTCGAAGGCGAGGCGACGGTGGCGCGGCTGCGCGAGCAGCAGCTGATGCAGCAGCTCGGCAGCCTCCAGGCCGAATCCTCCCGCAGCGACGAGGGGGAGGTGGGCCTGCGCGCGCTGGAGCGCGAGGCGGCGGCCGAGCGCCAGCTGCTGGAAACCTATCTCGCCCGATATCGCGAGGCGGCCTCGCGGATCGATGTTCAGTCGACACCCGCCGATGCCCGCATCGTCTCCACCGCGATCGAGCCGCCGGAGCCCTATTTCCCCAAGGTGATCCCGATCACCATCGTTGCAGCGCTCGCGGCCTTCGTGGTGCAGGTGATCGTGCTCATTCTGATGGCGCTGTTTTCCGGACGGGCGCTGCGCCCGGCCGGTGGCGAGATCGATGTCTCATCGGTGCCCCGGTCGAACCCCGTATCTGCCGCTCCGCCAGAGGAGATGACGCCCGTTGCCGCGGTTCTCCCCGAGACACAGACCCCCGGTCCGGTCATCGAAACGCCCCGTCTCGGACCGTCATTGACGCCACAGCCGGAGAGCGTGCGGACCACTGCGCAGCCGTTAGATGACGCCAACGCCATCATCCCGTCGCTCGAGACGCCACCCGGGGCCACGCCACCACCGCCTGATGAGGCTGCCTTCGAAGCCCCGGCGGTATCCGCTCCAGTGCCTCCGGTGCCGTCGGCGGCGGTTCCGGCGCTCGGCATCGAGGCGGTCAGGGATTACCTTTTGCGACGGCGCGATGCGCTGGTCATCTCGGTTTCGCCGCAGGGAGATGCGGGATCGGCCGCCGCCGTCATGCTGGCGCGGGCGCTCGCCGCGCGCCGCCGCTCGGTCGTGCTGGTGGATCTGACCGGCTCGGCCTGCCCGACCGGCCTGATGGCAGGCGATGCGCGCCTTGCCGGCATCACCGACCTTCTGTGCGGCGAAGCAGCCTTCGGCGATACGATCCATCCGGACCGGCTCTCGGAGGCGCATGTGATTCCGCAGGGCACGGCCGATGCGGCGGAAGCCATGCGGGCTGCGGATCGGTTGACCATGATCATCGATGCGCTGACGGGCGCCTATGAAATCGTGCTGGTGGAATGTGGACCGGCGGATGTGCGGGCGCTGGAGCGGCTTATGCGCGGCAGCCATGCCGAGCTGATTCTCTCCCTGTCCGGGGCCTCGGAGGATGTCATTGCCGAGACCGTCGCCCGGTTCGCCGCGGCCGGCTATCCGGATGCGCTTGTGATGACCGGTGGCACCCATCTGACCGGCACGCCGCACGGGCGTCATGCCGCCTGAAGGCTCCTGAAGCCTCCTGAGTGCGCTATTCGGTCAGGGTCGGCACCAGCCGTCCAGCCCGCACACGCTGCGCCAGATGATAGAGGAAGCGGTTGCGCTTGAGGTGTGTCTTCATGGCGACCAGAGCGCTGTGCAGGCCTGCCGCCAGCTTACCTTTCGGGGTCAGCGGAAGGAGGATGTCGTGCAGCACGGTTTCCACCGGGCACCAGCTTCGCTTGTATGGTTGGTCGCCGACGCCGAAGTCAAACAGGAGGGCTCCCTCGCGACAGGCCTTTTCGATCATCAGCCAGAACAGAAGCTCGCCGGGGCTCGCCTCCGGCAGGCGTGATTCGTCGATCGAGCCGAACTGGCAGATCACGTGGTCACCCTTGCGGGACAGCCCGGCAATTGCGGCAATGGGTTTGCCCGGCTGACCGCTGAGGCGGACGGCATGCAGCGTCAGCGGATGGTCATCTCCCTTCGGTGGCAGATCCAGCAGTGCATGCAGGAAGTTGCGCACTGACGGGCTGGCGAAGGAGTCCGGCAGGCCGTGGGCGTCGAAGCGGACCTTCTTCTGCCGGAAGAATTCCTCCAGCAGCGCATGACGCTCGATGCTGGTGCGCGGCATGTAATGCTCGAATCCGCCGGCTTCTTCCAGCCGGCGCGTCTGTGTCCGGAATTTCTTGCGCCGGCGTTTGGCGTTTACCTGTGCGAGCGTGGCCGCCATGTCGCCCTTCAGCGGCAGCTGGAAGGAATGGTTCTGGTGGGCCACGCGGGTGAGGGCCGCGAAGGGATGGGGGCGACCACGCCAGACCAGCGGCACGGCCTCCAGCACCACGAGATCCACCTCCTCGCCCAGGTGTTTGGCGAGATCGCGAACGAGGGCCTGCTGCGCCCGGGCCGACAGGGCGAGATCATCGGCAAACAGGCCGCTGTTGATGTTGTTATAGCGATGCGCGAGGAAAACGGCGCTGGTGATGCCGCAGCGACGATGGATCTCGAGCGGCAGGATCATTGCGATCCGTCCCTCGATGCGGCCAACCACCAGCGTCAGCGGAGCGCGGTGCGCCGCGACCCAGGCCTTGCACCAGTCGAGACCCTGATGCAGCGAATTGCGCGGCAGTGCTTCCAGGCGCCGCCACTCGGCCTCGATCTCCGTGATGTCGCGGACGATCGACAGGGTCATCGGACTCGTCCTGTCGCGTATCGTGATCTGCAGCGCGGGCCTGCCGCGCCCCGCCGTCTCCATCGATCCCAGCAATCCGTCCTGCACGCTCAACCCCTGCCACTGCATCGTTGCACGGCAAGGCTAGCAGCTGGAGCGAAAGGCGACCTTTACCTCCTGCAAAACGCAGGGAGGATTTGGCCGTCACGGTTAAGTGACGATGAAGGCGGGAGCTTTGCCGGGTCAGCGCTGGCGCGGTCCGGCCATCCATTTGATGATCAGCATGGCGGGCAGAACCCACAGCACGCCGGTCAGCGCGAAATAGGCAAGATGCACCCACCACGGAGATTGCGACAGCGCAAGCGTGGCGAATGTGGTCGCAAGCAGGGCATAGAGCATCACGAGAATGACGATCAGCACGGTGCCGATGAGTTTCTTCAACCGAACTGGCATTGTCTCTCTCCCCGCCCGTGCCGACCTGCGACGTCCCCAACCTGCCGCGACGGCATGCCGCAAAGCCTCTCCCCTTGTTTTGCACGGGGGCATCAGGCAAATCAACGGCAGATGGACATTGTTGACGAATGTCAGGAGAACGCCATGGCGACCTTGGATATCACGCAGACCGGCAGAGCCGAGGCCGTGCACCGGCTTGAACGAAACCGCCTGCTGTTGCGGCGCTGGCTGCAGGTCGTCATCATCACGCTTTTTTGTCTGGTGCTGGTGGGCGGCGCCACGCGGCTGACCGATTCGGGCCTGTCCATCACCGAGTGGAAGCCGATCCACGGGGTCATCCCGCCGCTGTCGGTTGCGGAATGGGAGGAAGAGTTCCAGCTCTACCAGCGCATCCCGCAATATACTCAGCTGAACCAGGGCATGACGCTCGATGCGTTCAAGACGATCTTCTGGTGGGAGTGGGCGCACCGCCTGCTGGCGCGCACCATCGGCCTCGTCTTCGGCCTGCCGCTTCTGGTGTTCTGGCTGAGCGGCCGGGTGGAAAGGCGCCTGCGGCTGCCGCTGGTCGGATTGCTGGCGCTCGGCGGCTTCCAGGGTTTCGTCGGCTGGTGGATGGTCTCTTCCGGACTTTCCGTGCGCACGGATGTGTCGCAGTACCGCCTCGCCACCCATCTGACGATCGCCTGCCTGATCTTTTCCGCCTGCGTGTGGATCATGCGCGGGCTGACACCGCAGCGCGTCGATGCCCCGCCGACCGCGCATTCGCATCTTGCCGCGGGCGGTCTCGCTTTTCTCGCGTTGTTCCAGATCTATCTCGGCGCGCTGGTGGCGGGTCTCGATGCCGGCTTTTCCTACAACACCTGGCCGCTGATGGATGGATCGCTGATCCCCGGCGATCTCTTTCTGCGCCAGCCCTGGTGGATCAACCTCTTCGAAAACCCGAAGACGGTGCAGTTCGTCCACCGCTGCGGCGCCTATCTGCTGCTGACGCTGACCTTCGTCCACATGATCGTCTCGATCGCCAGAACGCCCGGCAGCACGCATGCCAAGGGTGCCATGGCGCTGTTCGGGCTGGTCTGCCTGCAGGCCTGCATCGGCATCGCCACGCTGCTTCTGCATGTGCCGATCGAGCTTGGCCTGCTGCATCAGGGCGGCGGTCTGGTGGTTCTGGCCTATGCCATCACCCATTGGCGGGGCTTCTACGGCGAATTCCGCCGCAGCCCGGCCGCCGCCTGATCCTTCAGCCGAAGCGGAAGGCGGAATAGGGCTTGCCGAGGAAGGTGGTCCGCAGGATCCGCGTGCCGCGGTCTGCGCCGGCTGCCCCCGCTGCCACGAACAGCGGTACCAGATGGTCATGGTCCGGCACATGGCAGGCGCGGGCATCCGGATTGTCCGGCCAGAGGGCAAGCTTTTGGGCACGCGCATCCGGGTCCGGCGTCTCCACCGCCTCGGTCAGCCAGTCATCGAAGCGGATGGCTTCGGCCACGTGGTCGGGCTCGGCGCTGCGGAACTTGCGCATGTTGTGATAGCTCATGCCGGATGCGATGATCAGCACATCCTCGTCGCGCAAGGGTTCCAGCGCCTTCCCGATCGCCACATGGCTTTCCACGTCGAGCGTGTTCTTCAGCGAGATCATGGTGATCGGCACATCCGCCTGGGGATAGATCAGCATGAAGGGAATGAACACGCCGTGGTCGAAGCCGCGGGCGGGATCTTCCGCCGAGTCGATGCCGGCGTTCGACAGCAGCTGGCGGGCGCGGGCGGCAAGCTCCAGCGAGTTTGGCGCCGGATATGACAGTTCATAGGTGTGCGGCGGGAAATTGTAGTAATCGAACAGCATCGGCGGCTGTGCGGCCGTGCTCAGCGTCGGCAGCGGTTCCGTCTCCCAGTGTCCGGACACGACCAGCACCGCCTTGGGACGGCGGCCGATCTCGGCGTCCAGCCCGCGCAGGAAATCGCCCAGTTCGTCCCAGGGGCCCTTGCCCTCGTCGTTCTTCGGAAAGTCCATGAAGGGCCAGGGGCCGCCGCCATGGGGAATGAAATATACGGGAAAACGCGTCTGCTGCATGGAAGGTGATCTCCGATCCTGAGGCGACCATAGCGGGGATCGGCTGTTCACACTACAACACAAATTTCAAACAGATTGTTGCCCGATCAGTGAACGAACGAAACCGGCAACGGCAAGCCGCTCCCGGATGTTTTCCGTCGCGTTCGGGTTGTCCGGCTCATTCAGCGACCAGGCGGTCGAGAGCATGGCATGCGCACCGGCATAGCGCAGCACCGTTCGCGGATCGCAGCCCGGCACAGGTGCGAAGGTTTCGGCGAGCCGCACCACGCGGGCCGGTTCGAACAGATGCGCGCCACCGGGATTGCCGAAGATATTGGCCACCTCATAGGCGGGATCGCCGATCAGGCCCTGCGGGTCGATGACGCGCCAGGTGCCGTCTATGCCCCTCATGACATTGTCGTGGTGCAGGTCGCCGTGCAGCGGGATCTGTCGCGTCTGGTGGTCGATGAGGTCGCGTGCGTGCCGGGCCGCCCAGACCGCCATCTCCCGGTGCGGGCCGTCCTTTTCAGCAAGCCGGAACAGGCTGCGGAAATGCCGCTCCAGCGGGATCAGGTCCGGAGGTGGAGGCCGGTCGGAGGGCGCATGCAGCAGCGGCAGAAGCTCGCAGAGGACCGGCGTTGCGGCCTCATCGCCCTCCGCCTTGTGCAGGTCGGCGAGGCTTTGCGTGCCGGCATCGTCCAGCAGGCAGGCGTCGTCCGACTGCTCCAGCAGACGCACGCAACCCAGCCCGTTGCGCCACGCGAGATAGGCAAAGCCGGCCCTCTCGCGAAGCCCCTCGGGCTTCAACTGCTTGAGGATGGCGCCGCTGCCATCGGCGCGCCGCACGCGGTAGAGGCGGCTGGAATGGGTATCGGCGATCAGGCGCGGCGCGTTCAGAGACCAGCCCCGCAAGAGGTCGGACCGCAGCAGCGGATCGACGGACGGGGAGCCTTCGTCCATGCTCACGCGTCCATCGGCGGCAGATGGCAGACGGCTTCGATATTGTGACCGTCGGGATCGAGCACGAAGGCGGCGTAGTAGTGGGGATGGTAATGCTCCCGCACGCCCGGTGCGCCGTTATCCGTGGCGCCCGCCGCCATGGCCGCGGCATGGAAGGCATCGACTGCGGCGCGGCTGTCGGCCACGAAAGCCACATGCAGGCTGCCTCGGGTACGACCGCCGCTGCCGATCCAGAAGGAGGGCTTGCCGTTGCGGCCATAGCCTGCGCCCTCATAGGTGCCGCCGGTTTCCTCCGCCGTCACCGCCATCACACAGGCCGCGCCGAGCCTCGGCATCACGGCGTCGTAGAAGGCGCGAGAGCGGGCAAGATCGGCCACCGACAGTCCGATGTGGTCCAGCATCCTGCCCCTCCCGTCTTGCGTGATGTCTCAGGCCGAGAGCATCAGGTCCATGTTCTGTACCGCAGCACCCGAGGCGCCCTTGCCAAGGTTGTCGAGCAGGGCGACGAGGTTGACATGCGCGCCGCCCGGCGTGCCGAACACGAAGAGCTTCATCGTGTCCTGCCCTGCCAGTTCCTCGGCATCGATCCGCGCCAGCGCGCTGCTGTCGGCAAGCGGCACGACGGTGACAATGTCCTGGCCCTGGTAATGGGCCACGAGGGCGGCATGCACGCTCTCCAGCGTCGCGCCATCCTTGAGGTCCTCGAGGAACAGCGGCACCTGCACGATCATGCCCTGCGCGAAACGTCCCACGGAGGGCGAGAAGAGGGGGGCACGGTCGAGCAGGCCATGCACCTTCATCTCCGGCACGTGCTTGTGCTTCAGCGTCAGGCCGTAGAGGAAGTTGTTGGCGCTGATCGCATCCTCGCGGCTCTGGTCCTCCATCTGGGCGATCATCTGCTTGCCGCCGCCCGTATAACCGGAAACGGCGTTGACCGTGACGGGGTAGCCATCCGGCAGCAGGCCGGCGGCCCGCAGCGGACGGATGAGGCCGATCGCGCCGGTCGGGTAGCAGCCGGGATTGGCAACACAGCGCGCCGAGCGGATCCTGTCCGCCTGCGCCGCGTCCATCTCGGCAAAGCCATAGGCCCAGTCCTCGGCGACCCGGTAGGCGGTCGAGGTGTCGATGATGCGCACCCGGTTGTTGCCCGAGAGCATGGACACCGCCTCGCGGGAAGCATCGTCCGGCAGGCAGAGAATGGCGATGTCCGCGCTGTTCAGCAGGTCCTCGCGCATCGCGGCATTGCGGCGCTCCGCTTCCGGGATCGACAGGAGCTGCACATCGCGGCGGCCGGCCATGCGGGTGCGGATCTGCAGGCCCGTGGTTCCGTGTTCGCCGTCGATGAAGATTTTCGCGCTCATGTCTTTATCCAGAAAATCAGGGGTTTAACCGGGGTTGCGGACTCAGTTTATCCGCGACTTGATTCAGTTTGTTAAAGGCCCGCCGCAAGACGCTCGGCCCTGAGGCCAAGCATATACATGGCGACCGTTGCACCGGCAATGGCGGTGATGTCGGCATGGTCGTAGGCCGGCGCCACCTCTACCACGTCAGAGCCGCGGATATCGAGAGCACCCAGCTTGCGCAGCACCGACAGGATCTTTGCCGAGGAGGGACCGCCCGCCACCGGCGTGCCGGTTCCCGGCGCAAAGGCCGGGTCCAGGCAGTCGATGTCGAAGGTGAGGTAGCAGGGAGCGTCGCCGACATGCGCGACGATCGCGTCGGCGATTGCCTGCGCGCTCATGTCCTCCACGGCGTAGCCGTGCAGGATGCGGATGCCGAAATCCTCCGGCGCCTGCGTGCGGATGCCGATCTGGATCGAGCGGGCCGCATCGATCACGCCCTCGCGCACCGCACGGCAGACAAAGGAGCCGTGGTCGATGCGCTCGCCATCGTCGTCCCATGTGTCCTGATGCGCATCGAAATGCACGAGCGCCAGAGGTCCGTGCTTCGCGGCATGCGCCTTCAGCAGCGGCCAGGTCACGAAATGGTCGCCGCCCAGCCCCAGCAGATAGGCGCCGGTTTCCAGAATCTCGGCGGCCTGCCGTTCGATCCGCTCCGGCGTTTCGCGGTGGTTGCCATAGTCCAGCAGCACGTCGCCGTAATCGGCCACCGCCATGGCCTCGAACAGGTCGCGGGCGAAGGGATATTGCGGATCGTTGTCGAAGATGGCGGAGGCGCGGCGGATCGCCTGAGGCCCGAAACGCGCGCCGGGGCGGTTGGAGACGGCGGCATCGAAGGGAATGCCCAGCACCACCGCATCCGCCCCCTCGATCACCTTGGTGAAGGGGCGGCGCATGAAGGACAGCGCGCCGGCATAGGTCGGATCGGTGGCGGCGCCCCGCAGGCTTCTGGCGGTGAAGGCGTTGTCGATGGATTTCGAGGCCATGGCTCAGGTGCTTTCGAATGCGTTCTCGTCTGTGGCTGCGGCAGTCTCCGGCCGGTCGAAACCATAGGCCCGGTGGATGACACCGATCCGCACCGCATAGTGCCGATACCAGTCCCGCCGTCCCCGCCGCTGGGCGGCGAGATGATCCACCACCTGCTTCCAGGCCCGGATGCTTTCCTCGTCACGCCAATAGGAATTGGTGATGCCGAAGCCAGCCTCGTCGCGTGCGCTTTCGGCGCCGAGAAAGCCCGGCTGCTGCCCGGCCAGCGCCAGCATGGCATCGGCCATGGCGCCATAGCCGTTATCGCCGTCGGTTCGCTGGGAGGCGAAGGTGACGACATGGTAGGGCGGGGCGGGCAGGGTGGCAAATGATGGAAGGCTCATGGGCGATGTCCGGTGGTCTGGTGGCCGACATGATGCCGAAACGCCGTTGATGAACAAGTTCCAAATGCTGATGGATGGCGCGCTGCGGGGTGTTTGCAGACGCCGTGGCGGGCCTGACCCGCAACGAAAAAGGCGGAGCCGAAGCCCCGCCTTTTCCAATTCCGGAAACCGGTTCCCGGTGCGCGATCAGCGCTTGGAGAACTGGTAGGAACGACGGGCCTTGGCCTTGCCGTACTTCTTGCGCTCGACCACGCGGCTGTCGCGTGTCAGGAAGCCGCCCTTCTTCAGAACGGAGCGCAGGCCCGGTTCGAAGTAGGTCAGCGCCTTGGAGATGCCGTGACGAACGGCACCGGCCTGGCCGGACAGGCCGCCGCCGGCAACCGTGGCAACGATGTCGAACTGGCCGTTACGGGCAGATGCGACGATCGGCTGCTGCAGGATCATCTGCAGGACCGGACGGGCGAAATAGGCCGAATAGTCCTTGCCGTTGACGATGATCTTGCCCGAGCCAGCCTTGACCCAGACGCGGGCGACTGCGTTCTTGCGCTTGCCGGTGGCGTAGGAGCGGCCGAGCGAGTCAACCTTGCGCTCGTGAACCGGAGCGGAAGCCTGGGCGACCGTGCCGAGGTCCTTGAGGGAAGAAAGGTCAGCCATGATCAGGCGCTCCGTGTGTTCTTGTTGGACAGCTTGGCCACGTCGAGGGCGACCGGCTGCTGAGCTTCGTGCGGGTGGTTGGTGCCGGCGTAGACGCGCAGGTTCTTCATCTGGCGACGGCCGAGCGGGCCGCGCGGAATCATGCGCTCGACGGCCTTCTCGAGAACGCGCTCCGGGAAGCGGCCTTCGATGATGGCGCGTGCGGTGCGCTCCTTGATGCCGCCCGGATAACCGGTGTGCCAGTAGTACTTCTTGTCGGAGTACTTCTTGCCGGTGAAGACCACCTTGTCGGCATTGATGACGATGACGTTGTCGCCGTCGTCAACGTGGGGGGTGTAGGTGGCCTTGTGCTTGCCGCGCAGACGGTTTGCGATGATCGTGGCGAGACGGCCGACGACGAGACCTTCGGCGTCGATCAGGATCCACTTCTTCTCCACCTCGGCGGGCTTCTGTACGAAGGTAGACATATGTGCTCTCTTCTTGGTGATCCCGAAACGAGGAAATCCTCGGCAACGGGCGTTTCTTGTTGCTTGGTTTGGCCTGTTGCGGCCGGGGATGCCGGGCGCGCATACGGCTCCCGTCATCCTGGCGCGGCTTATACGGATGTGCTGAAATCCGGTCAAGATCGACCGGACCGACGCCTTGGAAAATAGGCGAGCAAAAACAATGACTTGATAATGTGGTTTCATGTTACCACAAAATAATCGTCGTCGAGGCTGCCTTTTCTGCCGCGGGCAGGGTGTCAATCGAGCCCGAAGCAGCCGGGTTCGAGAAAATTGCGGCAGTCTTCCGGCTCCGGCCGGCGCTCGCAATGGCGCACCGGGCAATTTTGCCGGTCGGCGGTCGGAACCGTCGAGGCCTTGGCGAATTCATCGAAGGAACACTGCCGGCCGGACGCCACGTAGCGGTCGTAGAGCGGAATGCCCTTGCGGCCGCTGTAGCGCAGGATGACGGCCCCTTCCCGTGCGATCTTCGCCTGCACGTCGGCACAGGCCATCTGCGTGGACGTGTAGCGGGAAACCGCCAGCACCGGCGTGGCAAGCGTCAGCATGGGCAGCAGGAGGGCAAGGGTTGCAGCGTGTATGGCTCGCATCTTAAATGTCCTGTTAAGGATCCCGGAAGGGAACTAGCGCAGACTATCGTCAGGCCAAGGGCCGGAGGAGGACGACGCGATGAATCACGATCGATACGAAGACGGTTACGTTGCCGACATCCTGAAGACGGTCAAAACCGTCGCGGTGGTGGGCGCCTCGCCCAATCCGTCGCGGCCAAGCCACGGCGTCATGGGGTTCCTGCTGTCGAAGGGTTATCACGTCATTCCGGTCAATCCGGGACAGGCGGGCAAGACCATTCTGGGCCGCACCGTCTATGGCCGGCTCGCCGATATCCCCGAACCGGTGGACATGGTCGATGTGTTCCGCGCTTCCGAGTATGTGGATGCCGTGATCGATGAGGCGCTGGCGCTTGATCCGTCGCCGAAGGTGATCTGGACCCAGCTTGGCGTGCGCGACGATGCGGCGGCGGGCAGGGCCGAAGCAGCCGGTCTGAAGGTCGTGCAGGATCGCTGCCCGGCCATCGAATATCCGCGGCTCATCGGGCGGCGGTAAATCGCCTCTGCGGGTCCGGCAATCCGCGCCGGACGCCCGGGGGCTGCGGCTTTACGGGTCTCTCCCTGCATGCGGTCAAGAAAAAGGGGCGGCGCGCGTTGCCACCCCAGTCTGCCTTTTCGTTTCTTCTCGCTTATTCGCGCAGCAGCGGCGGCTCCGCCCGCATCACGTTGAGGGCCTGCGCATTGGCACAGTATTCGCCGAAGGTCACCGCGGCGCTGCCGTCTTCCAGTTCGTGGCGGCAGCGGCCCTTGTGGCCGCAGGTGGCACAGGTCACCTGCATGTCGCGGAACAGTTCCGGCAGGTGGGTCTGCAGATCGACCGGATCGATGTGCAGGGCCTTCAGCATCCTTTCCATTTCATCGGCGCCATGCGGGCCGGCGCGGACCACGTCCAGCAGCTGGTCGATGGCGATGTTGCAGTCTTGCGCCAGCTTGCGGCGGCTTTCCGCATCGAGATTGATCAGGGAGCGCTCCTCCTCGTGGCGGATGCGCAGGTCGGAATACCAGTCAACGAGCTGCTTGCGGACCCGCTGCCCGAGATGGGAGGTGGCGTCGTTCATGGTCATGGCAGTGCTCCAGGGCGTGATGTGTTCGTCCTGACAATGGCACTCTGCGGGCCAACGGCCTTGATCCTGGTCAAAATCTCTTTTGCGCCCGTCGTTTCTCCAAGGCTGTGTCTTGCGGACAAAAAAATCCACGCCGCGAACGGATCGCCGGACCGGTCCGCTGGCGCTGGCGGATTCGGCCGCTATAGTTCGCGCCGGAAGGCCGGTCAGGCCTTGCCATGACGAGAACGTCATGCGGAAAATCATACGGGAGGATATGTCATGACTGATCACAATCCGGGCTTTTCGACGCTCGCCATCCATGCGGGGGCAAAGCCCGATCCGGCAACGGGCGCCCGCGCCACGCCAATTTACCAGACCACCTCCTTCGTGTTCGAAAATGCCGATCATGCCGCCGCCCTGTTCGGCCTGCAGCAGTTCGGCAACATCTATACCCGCATCATGAACCCGACTCAGGCCGTTCTGGAGGAGAAGGTGGCGGCGCTTGAAGGCGGCACGGCGGCGCTTGCGGTTGCCTCCGGTCACGCGGCACAGATGCTGGTCTTCCACACCATCATGCAGCCGGGCGCCAATTTCGTCGCGGCCAGGCGGCTTTATGGCGGCTCCATCAACCAGTTCGGCCATGCCTTCAAGAATTTCGGCTGGGAGGTGCGCTGGGCCGATCCCGCCGATCCCGCAAGCTTTGCTGCTGCGGTTGATGAAAATACCCGCGGCTTCTTCATCGAAAGTCTTGCCAATCCGGGCGGCACCTTCGTCGATATCGCCGCGATTGCCGAGGTGGCGCAGGCGCATGGCCTGCCCCTCATCGTCGACAACACCATGGCGAGCCCCTATCTGGTACGGCCGCTCGAACATGGGGCCGATATCGTCGTCCACTCGCTGACAAAATTCCTCGGCGGTCACGGCAATTCCATGGGCGGCATCATCGTTGATGGCGGCACCTTCGACTGGTCGGCCTCCGGCAAATATCCGATGCTGTCGGAACCGCGCCCGGAATATGCCGGCGTGGTGCTGCACCAGACGTTTGGCAATTTCGCGTTTGCCATCGCATGCCGCGTGCTTGGGCTTCGCGATCTCGGTCCGGCCATTTCGCCCTTCAACGCCTTCATGATCCTGACCGGCATCGAGACGCTGTCCCTGCGCATGCAGCGCCATTGCGACAATGCGGCTGCGGTCGCCGCCTGGCTGAAGGCGCATGACAAGGTGTCCTGGGTCAATTATGCCGGCCTTGCGGACGATCCCAACCATGCCCTGCAGCAGCGCTATTCGCCCTCAGGCGCCGGCGCCGTCTTCACCTTCGGCCTGAAGGGCGGTTACGAGGCGGGCAAGAATTTCGTCGAAGGGCTGAAACTCTTCTCGCATCTGGCCAATATCGGCGACACCCGCTCGCTCGTCATCCATCCGGCCTCGACTACCCATCGCCAGCTGACGCCGGAACAGCAGGTGGCGGCCGGTGCCGGGCCGGACGTGGTGCGCCTGTCGGTCGGTATCGAGGATGTCGCCGATATCATCGCCGATCTGGAACAGTCGCTGGCGAAGGTCTAAGAGACGGGGGGAGGTGGCGCGCGCGGCGCCGCCCCCCTCACCGGAGCCTGCCGATGTCCCGTTTTCTCTCCTTCGACCTGTCCGCCATCACCCCGGAAGAGGGCGCGCCAGCACCGGACCGCCTGATCTCCGGCGATCCGCGTTTCACCACCTGGAACATCGAGGAGGCGCAAGGCGGCCTCTATGCCGGCGTCTGGCAGTCGACGCCCGGAAAATGGCGGATCGCCTACGACGAATGGGAGTATTTCCACATCCTCGAGGGGTATTCCATCGTGACGGAGGAGGGCGGCACGCCGATCCATCTCAAGGCCGGCGACCGCCTCATCCTGCGTCCCGGTTTCCGGGGCACCTGGGAAGTGGTGGAAACCACGCGCAAGGACTATGTGATCCGGCTTTAAGGCGCGATATCGCCTATACGCACGCCAGCACGCCATTCGCCTGCGCGGCGGCGGCCAAGGCCCTGTCGAAAGTCGCAAGCTGCCCGTCGACCCGGAGCGCGAGTTCGAGATAGGCCGCGTCGTAGATGGTGAGGGTGTGGCGGGCGCTCAGCCACATGATGTGATCCCACCCCTCCATGGAGGCCGTGACGATCGGCAGGCTCGCCAACGTTTCCAGCGCCTTGACGATTCCAACCGGACCGAGCCTGCCCCGCTTTTCGCAGATCCGCAAAATGTTGCGGACCTCGTATTGCCATATGGCCGGTACGGCTGCGCCCTGGCGTAGGGTTTTCGTGAACCATGCCTGTCCGCCCGCGCTCTGCTCGTCAGGAAGAAGCCAGGAGGCGGTGATGGATGCGTCGATGACCAGCGTCATCAACGATCATGCCCTTCGTGGCGGTAGCTCATCAGTTCTTCGAGCGTGACACCCTGAATCGAACTGCGCAGCTCCGCCAGATCGCGCTGCAGCGCCTCGATATCCACGGGGCGTCGCGGCGCCGGCGCGGCCTTCAGCTCCACCACGGTCTTCCCGTCTTCGGTCAGCACGATGGTCTCGCCGTCGCGTGCAAGCGCGATCAGTTCATCGAACTGTTCCCGGGCCTCTGCAATCGAAACATGGCGCATGTCTCTTCTCCGCTGTGGATGGCGGCAGAATACATGCAAAGCGCAGAGCTGGCAAAATGTGGCGCTGTGTCACCAGGCGAGATCGAGCCGCTCCAGTCCGTGGAAATGGTAGACGTCCTTCACAACAGGTGTCCCGGCCATCCGCAGCCCCGGCAACCTCTTGAAGAGAAGCGGCAGCACGATGTTGAGTTCGAGCCGGGCCAGTGGCGCGCCGATGCAGAAATGGATACCGGCTCCGAAGGAAAGATTGGCGGCTTCGTTGCGCTCTGGCTTGAAGATCAGCGGTTCCGGGAACTTGCCCGGATCGAGATTGGCGGCGGCAAGGATGAGGCTCACCTTGTCGCCGCGCCTGAACGGCACGCCATCCACCTCGACATCTTCGAGCGCCCAGCGCTGGAAGATGTGCACGGGCGCGCAGATGCGCAGGGTTTCCTCCACCGTGCGTTCGGTGGCGGCGGCATCGGCAAACATCGCCTGCGGATCGAGGCCGCTTTCGAGGATCACCCGCACGGAATTGCCGATCTGGTGCACCGTCGCCTCGTGGCCGGCATTGAGCAGCACGATGGTGGTGGAGATCAGTTCCTCCTCGGACAGGAACTGGCCCTTGTGCTCGGTGTGGATCATGTGGCTCAGGAGGTCGTCGCGCGGGTTTGCGCGGCGCTCGGCGATCACCGTCTTCACATAGTCCGCAAATTCCTTCGCGGAGCGGTCGGCGGCGTCCTCGTCGGCGCGGGAGCGCTTGAACATGTACATGCCGACATAGTCGTGGCTCCATCTGAGAAGCTGCGGCCCCATCTCCTCGGGAATGCCGATCATGCGGGCGATCATCGTCACCGGAATGATGTCGGCGAAGGTCGAAAGCAGTTCGGTTCGTCCGTCCCGTTCGAAACCGTCGATCAGCCGGTTGGCGAGGTCGGCAATCTCGCCACTCATCTTCTCCACATGGCGCGAGACGAAGGCGCGGTTGACGAGGGTGCGCAGGCGGGTGTGTTCCGGCGGCTCGATTTCCAGCAGCGAGTGGCGTTCGGCGAGATCGAAGTTGGCGGTATGGGCGGCGGGCTCGGGAAGGCCCAGCTCTTCGCGGCTGGCGATATGCAGGATCTGCCGGCCGAAACGACGGTCACGCAGAAGCGCGTTCACATGGTCGTAGCCGCAGAAGAACCACTGCTTCTGCTCCCGCCAGTAGAAGGTCGGGCAGGCTGCATGCAGCGCGGCGTAGGTCCGGTTCGGATCGCCGTAGAAGGCGGGATTGCGGGCGTCCAGCGAGACCGTGCGGGTGGAGGGATCAATCGTGAGGAAATCAGGCAGCTGTGTCATGCCCGATTGGGTAGGATATCTTGCGCGCCAAGAAAAGCGGGTTTTGACATCCGTCCCTGTGACCTGCCGTCGCCGGCGTGCTGCACCTTCACCGGTCGTCAGGCCGAAAGCGGCGGCAGGGGCGGAAGCGGAAAGGAGGTAACGCTGGTGTCCTGGCCGGACGTTTGTGGCGGCTCTTCGCGCGGCTGGCCGTCACTGACGCGGTAGCTCGCCTTGCCGTCGTGCAGCACGGTTGCATTGCGGCCCGCAGCCTTGGCGGCATAAAGTGCGCGGTCGGCATTCGACAGCATATCGTCCACCTCCGCATCGAGGATCGAGGAGACGGTCACGCCGCAGCTGACGGTGGCGATGATAATCCGGTCTGTGCCTGCAAGGCCGATCCGCTGGCGCATCAGCGACAGGCGGATGGCCTCGATGATGCCGACGGCTTCCGCCGGGCTTGCCACATGCAGCAGGCAGGCGAATTCTTCGCCGCCGATGCGGCCGAAGATGCCGCGCGTGCCGATGCATTCGATGGACGAGCGGCAGAAGGCGATGAGCACCGCATCGCCGCCCTTGTGGCCATAGCGATCGTTGATGCGCTTGAAGTGATCGAGGTCGAAGACGGCCAGCGCCAGCATCAGCTTTCCGGCCGGGGGACGGGCGCGCATGGCCTGGACCTGTTCCAGAAAGCCACGCCGGTTCAGCACGCCGGTCAGCGGATCGGTGACGATCAGCTGCTGTAACCGACGCTCCGTGCGGGACATCAGAAGATGCGCACCAAATAATATTCCGGACACCAGACAGAATATGTTGATGACCGTATAGAAAAAACCGTTGGGGATTTCGCTGAACGTTTCCGGCCTGACGAACAGGCAGGCGATGCCGGTATAGATCATCAGCAGGCTCTGGACGAGTGCGATGCACGCAAACACCAGACGCCCGTTGCGCGGCGGCAGCTTTGGTTCCGCCAGCACATAGGCAATCATACCATAGCCGAGAGCGGAGATGCACTGGAACAGGAAGACGCGCATCCAGAAGGTGGACGCGAAGAAGGGAAAATGCATGCCGATCAACCAGATCGTCACGGGCGTCAGCAGCCAGACGGTGAACTTGCGGTCGTCGTAATGGCGCACGCCGGCTGCCCAGCAGGATAGCGCCAGCGCCTGAAAGCCGTTGCCGACAACGATCGACAGGTAATCCGGAATCTCGCCGCGCAACCCCACCAGCGCTGCACCGAGCGCATTGGCGGCAAATCCCAGCGACCACGCCAGCACGACCGTCTGGCGGCGATCGTTGGCCCACATGGCCAGCAGCAATACTGAAAGCGTTGCCGCCTCTACCGCCCAGAGTAGCAGTGCCGTCTTCAGCACGTTGTCAGATCTCCGAATTATGCTTTGGAAGCAGTAGCACGGCTGCAACCATATAAAGAAGCCCTTATCATAAAAATCGGATTTTGCTCCGTTTGCGAATTGTTAGCTTCATGCGGCACGGATTAAGGATATCCTCCGGGCCGTCTTGAAGTACGGGGCCGCAACACTCTATGTAGGGAGTTGACCGATTTGTAGACGATTCCTGGCGCGGCAACGCCGTCGGGCGCCCGATGAAACAAAGGAACACCATGAGAAATCCCGTTGATACCGCCATGGCCCTGGTGCCGATGGTTGTGGAGCAGACCAATCGCGGCGAGCGGTCCTACGACATCTACTCGCGCCTTCTGAAGGAGCGTATCATTTTCCTCACCGGTCCGGTGGAAGATCATATGGCCTCGCTCGTCTGCGCGCAGCTGCTCTTCCTCGAGGCCGAGAACCCGAAGAAGGAAATCGCGCTCTACATCAATTCGCCGGGCGGCGTCGTGACCGCCGGCATGTCGATCTACGACACCATGCAGTTCATCAAGCCTGCGGTGTCGACGCTGTGCATCGGCCAGGCTGCCTCGATGGGTTCGCTGCTGCTGGCCGCTGGCGAGAAGGGCATGCGTTTTGCCATGCCGAACTCGCGCATCATGGTCCATCAGCCGTCTGGCGGTTTCCAGGGTCAGGCGTCGGATATCGAGCGTCATGCTCGTGACATATTGAAGATGAAAAAACGCCTGAACGACGTTTACGTGAAGCACACCGGTCGCACCTACGAGGAAGTTGAAAAGACCCTCGACCGCGACCACTTCATGGATTGCGACGAGGCGCTGGCATGGGGCGTGGTCGACAAGGTCCTGACCTCGCGTCTGGAACTGGAAGGCGGCTCCGCCTGATGATGCGGAGCAACATGCCTGCCGTCACCCCGTTGTGACCGAGAACGGGGCTTTCATCTGGCGGGCAACGCGCTAATAGTTCATATTAAGGCTGTGTTGAATTATTATGACATAGCATTCGGTCGAAACGGGGTTTCGTTGCCACCGGATCGGGGACGGGTAACATCCCACCGGTAGAGTATCCCCGGTAGCGAAGCGGGCAGGTGTCCGGAAGGACCCTGCCAGCCGGCAAGAGAAGGATCCGCGCCTGGGTGACGGGCGAGCGGTGTGCTGGAAGGGAAGTGATATGAGCAAAGTCAGCGGCAGCAACGGCAGCGACTCCAAGAATACGTTGTATTGTTCGTTCTGCGGCAAGAGCCAGCACGAAGTCCGCAAGCTGATTGCCGGACCGACGGTGTTCATCTGCGATGAATGCGTCGAATTGTGCATGGACATCATCCGCGAGGAGAACAAGAGCTCCATGATGAAGTCGTCCCGCGATGGCGTTCCCACGCCGCAGGACATCATCAAGGTGCTGGATGAATATGTCATCGGCCAGAAGCAGGCGAAGAAGATCCTCTCCGTCGCCGTGCACAACCATTACAAGCGTCTCGCCCACGCCTCCAAGAACAGCGATGTCGAGCTGGCAAAGTCGAACATCATGCTGGTTGGCCCGACGGGCTGCGGCAAGACCTATCTGGCGCAGACGCTGGCGCGCATCATCGATGTGCCCTTCACGATGGCCGATGCCACCACGCTGACGGAAGCCGGCTATGTCGGCGAGGATGTGGAAAACATCATCCTGAAGCTCCTGCAGGCCGCCGACTACAATGTCGAGCGTGCGCAGCGCGGCATCGTCTATATCGACGAAGTCGACAAGATCAGCCGCAAGTCCGACAACCCGTCGATCACGCGTGACGTGTCGGGCGAGGGCGTGCAGCAGGCGCTTCTGAAGATCATGGAAGGCACGGTTGCTTCCGTTCCGCCGCAGGGCGGCCGCAAGCATCCGCAGCAGGAATTCCTGCAGGTGGATACCACGAACATCCTGTTCATCTGCGGCGGCGCCTTCGCCGGTCTCGACAAGATCATCTCGGCGCGCGGCGAGAAGACCTCGATCGGCTTTGCCGCTACCGTCAAGGCGCAGGACGACCGCCGCGTCGGCGAGGTGCTGCGCGAGCTTGAGCCGGAAGATCTGGTGAAGTTCGGCCTCATCCCGGAATTCATCGGCCGTCTGCCGGTGCTCGCCACCCTGGAGGATCTCGACGAGGCAGCCCTCATCCAGATCCTGTCGGAGCCGAAGAACGCGCTCGTCAAGCAGTACCAGCGCCTGTTCGAGATGGAGGAAGTGGAACTGACCTTCCACGAGGACGCGCTCCGCGAGATCGCCAAGAAGGCGATCATCCGCAAGACCGGCGCCCGCGGGCTGCGCTCGATCATGGAAAAGATCCTGCTCGACACCATGTTCGAACTGCCGGCGCTGGAAGGTGTGCGCGAAGTGGTGATTTCGGAAGAGGTCGTGCGCGGCACGGCCCGCCCGCTCTACATCTATGCGGATCGCCAGGAGGAAAAGGCCAACGTGTCGGCCTGATCCAAAGCCTTTCGGACAAGGGAGCCGCGGTTCCCCTGTCCCCTGTTTGGACGGGGTTTTTGCAATCCTGTCCTGAACGGCTGGACCGGTCTCCGCAGGACGGAGCCGGTCTTTTCGCCCTCTGGGTGCCCGGCGGTGCCGGCGCGATGATCCGGGCGGCATGACGGCGTCCAGTCACGCGTAAGCAATCCGCGTTAAGTCTCTGGCCTTGGGCCGCATCTGTCCGGCGTTGGCGTGCGCAAGGCTTGAAAACCCCATTCAAAACCTCCACGTTGGGGAGGACAGAAAGACCCGGATCGATTTCGGGCCGTCTCCCGCAAGCGGGACGAGTGAAAGGAAATGACATGACGAATACAGCGTCTGCGGCACCTGGCGGTGATACCTATCCGGTTCTGCCCCTGCGCGACATTGTGGTCTTCCCCCACATGATCGTGCCCCTGTTCGTCGGCCGCGAAAAATCCATTCGCGCCCTGGAGGAAGTCATGGGCTCCGACAGGCAGATCATGCTTGTCACCCAGATCAATGCCGGCGACGACGATCCGGCGCCGTCCGCCATCCACAAGGTCGGCACGGTGGCCAATGTCCTGCAGCTTCTGAAGCTGCCCGATGGCACGGTGAAGGTTCTGGTCGAAGGCCGCGCCCGCGCCAAGATCGATACCTACACGTCGCGCGAGGATTTCTATGAGGCGACCGCGAAGGTCCTCGCCGAGCCGGAAGAGGATTCCGTCGAGGTGGAGGCGCTGGCCCGCTCCGTCGTCTCGGAATTCGAGAACTATGTGAAGCTCAACAAGAAGATTTCGCCGGAAGTGGTGGGCGCCGCCAGCCAGATCGACGACTATTCCAAGCTTGCCGATACGGTTGCCTCGCATCTCTCCATCAAGATCACCGAGAAGCAGGCGATGCTCGAAACGGTGAGCGTGAAGATGCGCCTCGAAAAGGCGCTCGGCTTCATGGAAGGCGAAATTTCCGTCCTGCAGGTGGAAAAGCGCATCCGCTCGCGCGTCAAGCGCCAGATGGAGAAGACCCAGCGCGAATACTATCTGAACGAGCAGATGAAGGCGATCCAGAAGGAACTCGGCGAGGGCGAGGACGGCCGCGACGAGATGGCCGAACTGGAAGACCGCATCTCCAAGACGAAGCTGACCAAGGAAGCCCGCGAAAAGGCCGAGGCGGAACTGAAGAAGCTGAAGCAGATGAGCCCCATGTCGGCGGAAGCCACCGTGGTGCGCAACTATCTCGACTGGCTGCTCACCATTCCGTGGAACAAGAAGTCCAAGATCAAGGCCGACCTCAACAATGCCGAAAAGATCCTCGAGCAGGATCACTACGGCCTGGACAAGGTCAAGGAACGCATCGTCGAATATCTCGCGGTGCAGGCGCGCGCCACCAAGATCAAGGGCCCGATCCTGTGCCTCGTCGGCCCTCCGGGTGTCGGCAAGACCTCGCTCGCCCAGTCGATCGCGAAAGCCACCGGCCGCGAATATGTGCGCATGGCGCTCGGCGGCGTGCGTGACGAGGCCGAGATCCGCGGTCACCGCCGCACCTATATCGGTTCGATGCCCGGCAAGGTCATCCAGTCGATGAAGAAGGCGAAGCGTTCCAACCCGCTCTTCCTGCTCGATGAAATCGACAAGATGGGCATGGATTTCCGCGGCGATCCGTCCTCGGCCCTGCTCGAAGTGCTCGATCCGGCGCAGAACTCCACCTTCATGGATCACTATCTGGAAGTGGAATACGACCTGTCGGACGTGATGTTCATCACCACGGCGAACACGCTGAACATCCCGGCGCCGCTGATGGACCGCATGGAGATCATCCGCATCGCCGGTTACACGGAAGACGAGAAGCGCGAGATCGCCAAGCGGCACCTGCTGCCGAAGGCCATCAAGGAACATGCGCTGAAGCCGGAGGAATTCTCCGTCAGCGACGATGCGCTGATGGCGGTCATCCAGCAGTATACCCGCGAAGCCGGCGTGCGTAACTTCGAACGCGAACTGATGAAGCTCGCCCGCAAGGCGGTGACCGAGATCATCAAGGGCAAGACCAAGACGGTGGAGGTCACGGCCGCCAACATCCACGATTATCTCGGTGTTCCGCGCTTCCGCCACGGCGAGGCCGAGCGCGAGGATCAGGTGGGGGTCGTCACGGGCCTGGCCTGGACGGAAGTCGGCGGTGAACTGCTCACCATCGAAGGCGTCATGATGCCCGGCAAGGGCCGCATGACCGTCACCGGCAACCTGAAGGAGGTCATGAAGGAATCGATCTCGGCAGCGGCATCTTACGTCCGCTCGCGCGCCGTCGATTTCGGTATCCAGCCGCCGCTGTTCGACAAGTCGGACATCCACGTGCATGTGCCGGAAGGGGCAACCCCGAAGGACGGCCCGTCGGCCGGTATTGCCATGGCCACGGCCATCGTCTCCATCATGACCGGCATTCCGGTCTCCAAGGATGTGGCGATGACGGGCGAGGTGACGCTGCGCGGCCGCGTGCTGCCGATCGGCGGCCTGAAGGAAAAGCTGCTGGCTGCTCTGCGGGGCGGCATCAAGAAGGTTCTGATCCCGGAAGAGAATGCCAAGGACCTGGCGGACATTCCGGACAACGTGAAGAACAACATGGAGATCATCCCGGTCTCGCTGATGTCGGAAGTGCTGCAGCATGCGCTGACGCGCCAGCCGGAACCCATCGAATGGGACGGCACGGTGGAAACGCCGGTCATTGCGACCGTGGAAGGCGTCGATGATGCCGGGGCCTCTCTGGCCCACTGAATGATGACAGCCTGTGTTGTATCCACAGGCCGAAAGCAAAAAGGCCGGCGTTTTGCCGGCCTTTTTTGTGAAAACTCGCTAAAGCCCCTTGTTTTTCAGGCGATCGCGGCGCTTTTGAGTGTCCGAAGGGGTCGTCGAAATCAGAGTCGCCCCCGACAGATCCATGTATGTGAAACCATTGAAAGGGGTGGAAACATGAACAAGAACGAGCTGGTCGCCGCAGTGGCTGAAAAGGCTGGTCTCTCCAAGGCTGATGCAGCTTCGGCTGTCGACGCCGTGTTCGAGACCGTTCAGTCGGAACTGAAGAACGGTGGCGACATCCGTCTTGCCGGTTTCGGCAGCTTCTCCGTATCCCGCCGCGAAGCTTCGAAGGGCCGCAACCCGTCGACCGGCGCTGAAGTCGATATTCCGGCTCGCAACGTTCCGAAGTTCTCCGCCGGCAAGGGCCTCAAGGATGCCGTCAACAGCTGATTGCTGTGACGAAGACAAGGCCACGCCGCGCTGCGGCGTGACGGTTCAGGGCCCGGCGGCAGCGTCGGGCCTTTTCTCGTTTTGGCCACCCGCCTTCGGATTTGAAGATGTGCCGTTGGCGCTTGCCATTCCCCGCCCGCTGCCCTAACCATGGGCATGCCGGTTTTTCCGGCAGCGTTCTCGGGGCGGGGTGAAAATCCCCACCGGCGGTAGGCAACCCGGAAAGGGGTCGCAAGCCCGCAAGCGCCCGTGCCGATCTGTCGGCGTGGGGTCAGCAGATCCGGTCGAACTCCGGAGCCGACGGTTACAGTCCGGATGGAAGAGAGCGGGGAAGGGCGTCATCGTCGGATGCGCGCCTGTGTCTTGCCGTTTCCGCGGCAGGCGTTGCAATGCCGTTTGGCCTGGCTATCCCCGTCGTCCTGATCGCGTCAGAGGGTCGGACAGAAAAGGGAATGGCATGAACAGTTCGAAAGCCGCATCACTGATCCGCTCGCGGGCCGTTGTGGGCGCCGTCTACATGGTGCTGGCAGGCATCACCTTCGCCCTGGTCAATGTCGCGACCCAGCGGCTGGCCATGACGCTTGCCTTTCCGGCGGCCTCCACGGCCTTCTGGCAATATGGCTTTGCGCTCGTCATCTCGCTGCCGCTTTTGCGCCGTCTCGGCCTGTCTGCCATGCGCACCCGCTATCCGGGGCGGCATGTGGTGCGGGTCGCGCTCGCGGCACTCGGCGTTCAGGCCTGGATTACGGGGCTTGCCACCGTGCCGATCTGGCAGGCGATTGCGCTCGTCATGACCTCGCCCTTCTTCGTCATTGTCGGGGCGCGGCTGTTCCTCGGCGAGACAGTCGGCCTGCACCGGTGGCTGGCAACGCTGACGGGCTTCGTCGGGGCGATGATCATCCTGCAGCCGTGGTCGGACACGTTTTCTGCGGCGGCGCTGCTTCCGGTGCTCTCGGCCCTGCTCTGGGGCGGTTCCTCGCTGATCATGAAGGACCTGACGCATCACGAGGCACCGGAAACCGTGACCGTCTGGCTGCTGGTGCTGCTGACGCCGATCAATGCAGGCCTGGCACTGGCGGAAGGCTTTGTCCTGCCGTCCGGCGCAGCACTCTGGCTGCTGCTTGCTGCAGGCCTGTTGACGGCGCTGGGGCAATATCTGCTGACGCTCGCCTACAACGCGGCGGATGCCGCCTATGTCCAGCCCTTCGATGATCTGAAGCTGCCGCTCAACGTGATCGCCGGCTGGCTGGTCTTCGGCTATGCGCCGAGCGGCTATCTCTGGCTCGGCGCACTGCTGATTCTCTCCGCATCGCTGGCGCTGATGCTGAAGGAGGCGCGGGCGGGGGACGCCGGCGCCTGAGGCAGGCCAGACCTTCGCAAGCCATCGGGAATGTCGCCTTCGCAGCCCCGGTCCGCAAAAGCCGGGCCGCATGAGGTTGCAATGGCGGCGGGAATGCTTTTCTATCCGCCGCCACGACAGAGGGAGACAGACCTGACATGCATTACCTTCTCACGGGAACCGCGGGCTTTATCGGCTTTCACCTTGCCCGCCGTCTGCTGGAGGAGGGGCATCGGGTCACCGGCTTTGACGGGATGACGCCCTATTACAATCTGCGCCTCAAGGAAGCCCGCCACGCGGCGCTGGCGCAGTTTCCCGCCTTCCGCCCTGTCATCGGCATGCTGGAGGACCAGCGCGTGCTGGAGAGCACGCTGGAGCAGGGCGTGCCGGACGTGATCATCCACCTCGCGGCGCAGGCGGGTGTGCGCTACAGCCTGGAAAATCCCAAAGCCTATCTCGATTCGAACCTCGTCGGATCCTGGAACGTGCTGGAACTGGCAAAAAACGCCGGTGTCAGCCACCTGATGCTCGCCTCCACCTCATCCGTCTACGGCGCCAATGACAAGATTCCCTTTGGCGAAAGCGACAAGGCGGATGAGCCGCTCACCTTTTATGCCGCCAGCAAGAAGGCGATGGAGTTGATGGCGCACAGCTATTCGCATCTCTACCGCCTGCCGACCACCGCCTTCCGTTTCTTCACCGTCTACGGCCCCTGGGGCCGGCCGGACATGGCGCTCTTCAAATTCGTCAAGGCGATGCTGGAGGACGAGGAGATCGAGATCTATGGCGAGGGCCTGATGAGTCGCGATTTCACCTATATCGACGATCTCGTCTCGGGAATCATTGCGCTCTCGCGTATCGCGCCGAACGAATCGAATCGCGTTACCGCCGCCGGTGTCTGCGATACGCTGTCCCATCAGGCGCCGTTCCGCGTCGTCAATATCGGCGGCGGCCAGCCCGTCGGTCTCATGGATTTCGTGAAAACCATCGAAAAGGTGCTGGGCAAGCCCGCGCGCCGGAAAATGCTGCCCATGCAGCAGGGCGATGTGCCACGCACCTATGCCAGCCCCGATCTCCTGATGGCATTGACGGGGCGGAAGCCTGAAATCGGGCTGGAAGAGGGCGTCAGCGCCTTCATCGACTGGTATGTCGATCATCGCGCTGCGCTGCAGCTGTGAGGCGTCGCAGCGCCCCGTCGTGTCACGACAGGGATGTGTTCTGTGGAATGCGCCGGTTAAATGGAACGGTCACGTGTTCTCGTGACAGCAACGTGACGTCAATCTGCCGCCCGACCCCGTTCTAAAGATAACGGCGGTCGCGTTCCGATGGCGCTTGTGCCAGAGGCTGAATTGCGTGTCCAGAACTTGTTGGGGAGGCGTCTCCGCCGTCCCGGCAATCGCTCTGCAGGCCACCCCGTTTAAGGATTGCTTCTCTCCTCAGCGAGCCTTGGCCGAGCAAGCGGTGAGCGGATGAGGGGCGTCGGGACCTACCCGTCACAGACACCAGCTGGACAGACAATATACGGGCCACTCGCCGCATCGCGCACTTGAAGCGCCCGAGCGCCAAAGACCAAGGAGCGAAGAAAACAATTATATAGAGGAAAATGGTGGGCGATGAGAGACTCGAACTCCCGACATCCTCGGTGTAAACGAGGCGCTCTACCAACTGAGCTAATCGCCCGTCCGCTGTGCGGTTCGTGTCCGCCGCGTCGGTGGCCGTGATCTATGCGGATCGCGGGAATGACGCAAGAGGGTTTGTGAAGTTTTTTTGATTTTTTTTGTCGTCCGAAGCAAGGCGGATGGTGAAAAGCCCTGCGGTTCCGGCCATTTGAGTGAATACGAAAATAGATCCGTCCACAGCATGCCTTGGGTGCCTCGAGGGGTCTCTCCAAGAAAGCGCATGACGTCACGGTTTTGTCGTGAAACCTGCTTGACACCCCGGGATGAACCCCTTAGAGAGCCGCTCATCGACTGGCGCTGCCGGTCGGCGGGAAGACTTCTTCCTTCCCTGGAAACGATGCGCGGGTGTAGCTCAG
>NZ_VJMG01000002.1 GCF_007004135.1 Affinirhizobium straminoryzae | reverse complement strand
GTGCATCATGAAAGCGCCCGCTCCATCCCTGATCGGCACGGGCGCTTTCATGATGCACGGTTGAGTGGCATCATGGCGGCGGCCGGCCTTGAGCCCGACGCTCCACCACATCGCTAATTATGCAATACCCTTCTTCATGTATGCAAGATTGTTGACAATGTGTACGATGTCGTCCAGTTTGCTGCTGTGCCGCCCAAAGGGCGGGGAAGGCACGCGCAAAGGTCGCAGCCGCCCAACAGAGGAACGCACATGTCTGGTACCTCCTTTCTCAGCGACATGTTGCAGGGCATCACCGAGCGCGGGCGTGCACTGTTTTTCGCTGGCCCGCGCGCCCGCGACGCGGCAGCGGAGCTCGATATTTCGACGCTGTGCGACATGCTGCTGTCCAGCCGCGGTGAAGCATCGGGCATGGCGATCGCGGCGGAAATTCTCGACCGCTGGAGCCGGCTTGACGCCGGTGAGGCCGCAGACTTCCTCAAGATGCTGGCCAGAGGCTTCGGCGCCGATCCCGCCCGGCTGGAGCGGGCGATCGACCGCTACCGGACGGAGAAAAGCCCTGCTTCCGTCATTGCGCTGCACGAGGCAGCCGAACCGCGACGGCAGGAACTGCTCAGGCGGCTGAATCTGGCGCCGAACGGAACGGAACGGCTGGTGCGCATGCGCGAGCAACTGCTGGCGATCAAGGCCGGCGATGCCGATCTCGGCGCCGTCGATCTCGATTTCGCCCACCTGTTCGGCTCCTGGTTCAACCGTGGCTTCCTGACCCTGCAGCCGATCGACTGGTCGACGCCGGCGCATATTCTCGAGAAGATCATTCGCTACGAGGCCGTGCACGAAATTGCCGGCTGGGACGAACTGCGCCGCCGGCTGCAGCCCTCGGATCGCCGCTGCTTCGCCTTTTTCCACCCGAGACTGAAGGACGAACCGCTGGTCTTCGTGGAGGTGGCGCTGACCCGCGGGGTGCCGGCGGCGATTGCCGACCTCCTGGACGAGGGACGCGCGCCGATTGCCGCCGACCAGGCGACCACAGCGGTCTTCTACTCCATCTCGAACTGTCAGGATGGCCTGCGCGGCATTTCCTTCGGCAATTTCCTCATCAAGCAGGTGGTGGAGGATCTGCGTCGGGACCTGCCGGGGCTGAAGACCTTCGTCACGCTGTCGCCGGTGCCGGGATTTGCCGGCTGGCTGTCATCGGCACGCCGCTCCGAAGCGGGGCTTGGCCTTGGCGAGGCGGACATGGCCCTCCTCGAGCGGCTGGGTGATCCGGCCTGGGCCGGAGATGCCACCCTGGCGGGGGCGCTGGAGCCGGTGCTGCTGTCACTTGCCGCCCGCTATTTCCTGGTCGAACGCACGGCCACGGGCCGTCCCCTGGATCCGGTGGCACGGTTTCATCTCGGCAATGGGGCGCGGCTGGAGCGACTGAATTTTCTCGGAGACCGGTCGCCGAAGGCGCTTGCCCAGGCACATGGGCTGATGGTCAACTATCTCTACAAGCTCGAGGACATAGAGGCCAACCACGAGGCACTGGCCCAGCGCGGCGAAGTGACGGCGGCCCCGGCGGTGACTGCGCTGCTTGGTCGGGAGAAGGACATGCGACGCAGCCTGCCGGCCATGCCGGCAAGAGCCGCGCGCGCGGCGAACTGAGGAGGAGAACACGCGATGAGCAACCATCTTTTCGATGCCATTTGCGCGGCCGCACCCGGCCATGCGCCCTTCATCCTGCTGAAGGACGGCACGGTCTGGACCTATGACGACGCAATCGCGCTGTCCGGACAACTGGCCGGCGCCATCAGGCGGCTGGGCGTCACGCCGGGAGACCGGATCGCCGTGCAGGTGGAGAAGAGCGCGGAAGCCCTGATCCTCTATCTCGCCTGCCTGCGGGCCGGCGCCATCTATCTGCCGCTCAACACGGCCTATACGCTTGCCGAACTCGACTACTTCATCGGCGATGCCGAACCACGCCTCGTGGTCGTCTCGCAAAGGGCGCGGGAAGGCGTGCTCGCGATCGCCGAACCGCGCGGCGCCATCGTGGAAACGCTGGAGGCCGATGGCACGGGTTCTCTCATCGACCTCGCCCGGAACGAACCCTCCGATTTCAGCAATGCGCCTCGCGAACCGGACAATCTGGCGGCAATCCTCTACACGTCGGGCACCACCGGCCGCTCCAAGGGTGCGATGCTCTCGCATCACAACCTGTTGTCCAATGCGCTGACGCTCAAAGACTACTGGCGGGTGACGGCGCAGGATCGGCTGATCCATGCGCTGCCGATCTTCCACACCCATGGCCTGTTCGTGGCAACCAATGTGACGCTGCTCGCCGGCGCCTCGATGCTCCTTCTGCCGAAATTCGATCCGGACGAGGTGCTGGCGCTGATGCCTCAGGCCACGATGCTGATGGGCGTGCCCACCTTCTATGTGCGGCTGCTGCAGAGCGCCGCGCTGGACCATGCGGCCACATCCGGCATGCGTCTGTTCGTCTCCGGCTCCGCGCCGCTGCTTGCCGAAACCCACGCGGAATTTTTCCGGCGCACCGGCCATGCCATTCTCGAACGCTATGGCATGACCGAAACCAACATGAACACGTCCAATCCTTATGACGGCGAGCGGATCGCGGGTACGGTCGGCTTTCCGCTGCCGGGCGTTACGGTCCGGATCACCGACCCCGCAAGTGGCGCGGTCCTGGCGGCCGGGGAAACCGGCATGATCGAGGTCAGCGGCCCCAACGTGTTCAAGGGATACTGGCGGATGCCGGAAAAGACGGCGGCCGAATTCAACGCCGACGGCTTCTTCATTACCGGCGATCTCGGCAAGATCGATGCGAAGGGCTATGTGCACATCGTGGGCCGCGGCAAGGATCTCGTCATCTCCGGCGGCTACAACATCTATCCGAAGGAAGTGGAAAGCGAGATCGACCAGCTGGAAGGTATCGTTGAAAGCGCGGTGATCGGAGTACCGCATCCCGATTTCGGCGAGGGCGTCACCGCGATCGTCGTGCGCAAGGCGAATGCCGCCGTCGACGAGCGCGCGATCCTCGCCGCCCTGCAGGACCGGCTTGCCCGCTACAAGCAGCCGAAGCGCATCATCTTTGCCGAAGACCTGCCGCGCAACACGATGGGCAAGGTGCAGAAGAATGTGCTGCGCGAGCGCTATGCCGCGCTCTACCAGCCGGCATAACTGAACCGCATCCGCCATGGCGCCCTGCAACAGGCAGGCCTCCGCATGTTCCGCGCCCGGTGGCGCGGACGTGTCAGCTCGCTTGCGGCTGCAACCGGACCTTCACCTGTCCAGGGCCGCTGCCGGTCATCGACGCATGCCGGAAAAAGCAGCCGGAAAAATGCAGAAAGGCCGCAAACCCCGGAGGATTTGCGGCCTTCCGCTCAGGTCGGAACGCTTGGGAGGATGCTCAACGACGCTGGTTGTAGACGTCCACGCAGACGGCGCCGAGCAGCACCAGGCCCTTGATGACCTGCTGGTAGTCGATGCCGATGCCGAGAATGGACATGCCGTTGTTCATGACGCCCATCAGGAAGGCGCCGATGACGGCACCCGTCACCTTGCCGACGCCGCCATAGGCGGAGGCGCCGCCGATGAAGCAGGCCGCGATGACATCAAGCTCGAAGCCGGCGCCGGCCTTCGGGGTGGCGCTGTTGAGGCGGGCCGCGACGACGAGGCCGCCGAGCGCTGCCAGCACGCCCATGTTGACGAAGGTCCAGAACACCAGACGCGCGGTCTTGATGCCGGACAGTTCGGCGGCGCGGGCATTGCCGCCGACCGCATAGATCTGGCGGCCGATGATCGTGCGGTTGGTGAAGAAGCCGTAGGCCGCCACCAGGATCGCCATGATGATCAGGACGTTCGGCATGCCGCGATGCGAAGCAATCAGATAGGCGATGTAGCCGACGGCGGCGAGCACCACGATATTCTTGCCGACGAAGAAGCCGAAGGGCTCGGTCTCGACGCCATGCGAGAGATGACGCGCGCGGCTGCGGATGTTCTGCCAGACGAGCAGCAGGGCAAGCGCCACGCCCAGGATCAGCGAGGTGACGTAGAGCCCGCCTTCCGACGAGAAGAATTCCGGAATGAAGCCGGACGAGAGCTTCTGGAACGTCACGTCGAACGGGCCGATGGAGCGGCCGCTCAGCACCGCGATCATGAAGCCGCGGAAGACCAGCATGCCGGCAAGCGTGACGATGAAGGACGGAATCTTGAAATAGGCGACGAAATAGCCCTGCACCGCGCCGATCACGCCGCCGAGGATGAGGCAGATGATGCTCGCCGTGACGAAGTCGAAATTATACTGCACCATCATCATCGCCGCGACGGCGCCGATGAAGCCGGCCACCGACCCGACCGACAGGTCGATATGGCCGGTGACGATGATCATCAGCATGCCGAGTGCCATGATGACGATGTAGCTGTTCTGCAGGATGATGTTCGTCAGGTTCAGCGGCTTCAGCAGGATGCCGCCGGTGGCAACCTGGAAGAAGATGACGATGACGACGAGCGACATCAGCATCCCGTATTCGCGCAGATTGTCCTTCAGGAACGCGGCCGCCGAGGGACGCGCGGGCGCGGAGGTTTCAGTCGTGGTCATTCTTCTCTCCCCTTGCGGCGCATGATGGCGCGCATGATGTTCTCCTGCGTGGCGTCCGCGCCGGCCACTTCGCCGACGAATTCGCCCTCATGCATGACCAGGATGCGATCGCAGATCCCGATCAGCTCCGGCATTTCCGAGGAGATCACCACGACTGCCTTTCCGGCATCCGCGAGTTCGTTGATGATGGAATAGATTTCGTATTTCGCACCGACGTCGATGCCGCGGGTCGGCTCGTCGAGGATCAGCAGGTCCGGATTGGTGAACAGCCATTTCGACAGCACCACCTTCTGCTGGTTGCCGCCGGAGAGCTTGCCGGTTTCCTGATAGACGTTGTGGCTGCGGATGCGCATGCGCCCGCGGAATTCCTGGGCGACCTTCATCTCGGAAATGTCGTCGATGACGGCGCGGCGCGCCACACCCGGCAGATTGGCGAGCGAGATGTTCTTGCGGATGTCTTCCGACAGGATGAGGCCGAGCTGCTTGCGGTCTTCCGTCACATAGGCCAGACCCGCATCGATCGCCTTGGTGACGGTGGAGACATCCACGGGCTTGCCGTGCATCTTCACCGTGCCGGTGATATTGCGGCCCCAGGAGCGGCCGAAGATGCTCATGGCGAATTCGGTGCGACCGGCGCCCATAAGGCCGGAAATGCCGACAACCTCGCCGGCGCGAACCTGCATGCCAAGGTTCTTCACAACCTGGCGCTGGGTGTGCTGCGGGTGGTAGACGGACCAGTTTTCCACCTCGAAAATCACCTTGCCGATGTTCGGCGTGCGCTTCGGGTAGCGGCTTTCCATGTCACGGTCGACCATGCGGCGGATGATTTCGTCTTCCGAAATCACGTCGGCATGGCAGTCCATCGTGCCGACGGAGCGGCCGTCACGCAATACGGTGATCTGGTCGGCCACCTCGGAAATCTCGTTCAGCTTGTGGCTGATCAGGATCGATGTGATCCCCTGCTTGCGGAATTCCTTGAGCAGTTCGAGCAGCGCCGCGCTGTCCTTCTCGTTCAGCGATGCGGTCGGCTCGTCGAGGATCAGCAGGCGCACATCCTTCGACAGTGCCTTGGCGATTTCCACCAGCTGCTGCTTGCCGACGCCGAGATTGGTGATCAGCGTATCCGGCTGTTCGCCAAGACCCACCTTGGCCAGCAGCGCCTTGGTGCGCTCGTGTACGGCCGAACGGTCAATCACGCCGAAACGCGACGGCGCATTGGCGAGAAAGATGTTCTCGGCAATCGACATCAGCGGGATCAGCGCCAGTTCCTGGTGGATGATGATGATGCCGAGGGCTTCGGTATCGTTGATATTGCGGAAGTGCCGCTCCTCGCCCGCAAACAGGATGGAGCCTTCATAGGAGCCGTGCGGATAGACGCCGGAGAGCACTTTCATGAGGGTCGATTTACCGGCGCCGTTTTCGCCGACCAGCGCGTGGATTTCCCCTTCGCGCACGGTGAAACTGACCTCGGACAGTGCCTTGACCGCGCCGAAGGACTTCGAAATGCCGCGCATTTCAAGAATCGGCGGGCGTTCGGCCGCAGTGACGGGTGCGAGCATGCCATCTTCTCCGATGGGGAGTTGGAAATGGGCGGCGGCGTTTCCGCCGCCGCCCCGATTGATCTTACTTCAGCTTGTCTTCGGTGTAGTAACCGGAACCGACCAGAACTTCCTTCCAGTTGGTCTTGTCGACGGCAACCGGCTTCAGCAGGTAGGACGGAACGACCTTCTTGCCGTTGTCGTAGGTCTTGGTGTCGTTGACGGTCGGCTGCTTGCCGCTCATGACGGCGTCAACCATGTCGACGGTGACCTTGGCGAGTTCGCGGGTGTCCTTGAAGATCGTGGAGTACTGTTCGCCAGCGATGATCGACTTGACGGACGGAACTTCAGCGTCCTGACCGGATACGAACGGCATCGGCATGTTGCCGGAACCGTAGCCCACGCCCTTCAGCGAGGACAGGATACCGATGGAGATGCCGTCATAGGGCGACAGAACAGCGTTCAGCTTCTTGTCGGCGTAGAAGGCGGAGAGGATGGCGTCCATGCGGGCCTGGGCGGTTGCACCGTCCCAACGCAGCGTGGAAACCTTGTCCATGCCAACCTGGCCCGAACCGACCTTCAGCACGCCCTTGTCGATCAGCGGCTGGAGAACGCTCATGGCGCCGTTGTAGAAGAAGAAGGCGTTGTTGTCGTCCGGCGAACCGCCGAACAGTTCGATGTAGAACGGACCCTTTTCGGTGTCGGCCTTGAGAGCCTTGACCAGCGTGGTGGCCTGCAGAACGCCGACCTGGAAGTTGTCGAACGTGGCGTAGTAGTCAACGTTCGGCGTGTCGCGGATCAGGCGGTCATAGGCGATGACCTTGATGCCCTGGGTTGCAGCCTGCTGCAGAACGTCCGACAGCGTGGTGCCGTCGATGGAGGCGATCACGAGAACCTTGGCACCCTTGGTGACCATGTTCTCGATCTGCGACAGCTGGTTCGGAATGTCGTCTTCCGCGTACTGCAGGTCGACGCTGTAGCCGCGTTCCTTCAGCACCTTCACCATGTTGTCGCCGTCGGCGATCCAGCGGGCGGACGACTTGGTCGGCATGGCCACGCCGACGAGGCCCTTGTCAGCGGCGCCGGCCGGCGCGGCGAAGGCCATGGCTGCAAAAACGGCAGCCGTGGTGAGAGACTTCAGAAATTTCATGTTTACTCCTCCTGAGTGGCGAGGCTCCCTTCGAACCCGCCCGTAAAATCCCCCGTGGGCGGCGTCACCGTCGCCCACATGTTCTCTTGAGCCTTGAAGCACCCCCGGCTCCGGGTCCTTGGACCCTGCACCGGATCGGGCGCCCCCTCTCAGTGGTTGTCGCGCGGAATACCTTCCGTCTGCGCGATCCGCTGATACTTCACGGCCGGTTCCAGAACCGCGCCGGTTTCCATCTGCCCCACAATGCCGCGCTGGATTTCCTGCCACGGCGTCTGGTGCTTCGGATACTGGTAACCACCCTTCGCCTCAAGCTCGGCGTAACGGGCGGCGATCTCCTCCCCGGAGATCAGGATGTCGGCCTTGCCGCGGCCCACGTCGATGCGCACGCGGTCCCCGGTCTTGAGGATCGCCAGGCCGCCGCCGGCGGCGGCTTCCGGCGAGGCATTCAGGATCGACGGGCTGCCGGACGTGCCGGACTGGCGGCCGTCACCGATGCAGGGCAGCGAGGTGACGCCCTGCTTCAGCAGGTAATCCGGCGCGCGCATGTTGACGACTTCGGCAGCGCCCGGATAGCCGATCGGGCCGGCGCCGCGCATGAACAGCACGGTGTTGGCGTCGATGCCGAGCGAGGGGTCGTCGATGCGGTGATGGTAGTCCTCCGGACCGTCGAACACCACGGCGCGGCCTTCGAAGGCATCGGGATCGTTCGGGTTCGACAGATAACGGTCGCGGAACTCCTTGGAGATCACGCTCGTCTTCATGATGGCCGACGAGAACAGGTTGCCGCGCAGCACGCGGAAGCCGGCGCGCTCCTTGAGCGGCTGGTCGTAGGGGCGGATGACCTTCTCGTCCTCGATCACGGCGCCACGGCAGTTCTCGCCGATGGTCTTGCCGTTGACGGTCATCGCGTTCTCGTTGATGAGGCCCTTCTGCATCAGCTGGTTGACGACCGCCGGCACGCCGCCGGCATGGTAATAGTCTTCACCCAGATATTCGCCGGCCGGCTGCAGGTTGACGAGCAGCGGGATCTCCTCGCCATAGGTCTGCCAGTCGTCAACGGTCAGCTCGACGCCGAGATGGCGGGCAAGGCCGTTCAGGTGGATCGGCGCATTGGTGGAGCCGCCGATTGCCGAATTGACGCGGATCGCGTTGATGAAGGCATCCTTCGTCATGATGTCGGACGGCTTCAGGTCTTCCTTGACCATTTCGACGATGCGAAGGCCGGTCAGGTAGGAGATTTCCTGGCGGTCGCGGTAGGGCGCCGGGATCGCGGCCGAACCCGGCAGCTGCATGCCGAGCGCTTCGGCCAGCGAGTTCATCGTGGTGGCCGTGCCCATGGTGTTGCAGTAACCGGTGGAGGGCGCCGAGGAGGCAACCAGCTTGACGAAGCCGGCATAGTCGATCTCGCCCTTTGCCAGCAGTTCGCGGGCCTTCCAGACGATGGTGCCGGAACCGGTGCGCTCGCCGCGGAACCAGCCGTTCAGCATCGGGCCGACCGACAGCGCGATCGCCGGGATGTTGACGGTGGCAGCGGCCATCAGACAGGCCGGCGTCGTCTTGTCACAGCCGATGGTGAGCACCACGCCGTCGAGCGGATAGCCGTAGAGCACTTCCACGAGGCCGAGATAGGCGAGGTTGCGGTCAAGGCCCGCCGTCGGGCGCTTGCCGGTTTCCTGGATCGGATGCACCGGGAATTCGATGGCGATGCCGCCGGCTTCGCGAATGCCCTCGCGCAGACGGTTGGCCAGTTCCAGATGGTGGCGGTTGCACGGCGACAGGTCCGAGCCGGTCTGGGCAATACCGATGATCGGGCGGTCGGACTGCAGTTCGGCCTGGCTCAGGCCGAAGTTCATGTAGCGCTCCAGGTAGAGCGCCGTCATGTCGGCATTGGCCGGATTGTCGAACCAGGCGCGCGAGCGCAGCTTGCCATTCGGGCCGGTCGCGGTGGGAAGGGTATTGTTGCTCATGGGCTTGTCTTCTTCTGCAAAAGCGTGAACGGGAAGGCCGGCTCCGGCTCAGTCCTCGAAGGTTTCGACCACGTGCCGACGGCCCAGCATGAAGGCATCGGCCACATGCACCAGCGGCGAGAAATCCGTGTCCGACTGACCGCCATTCACCAGAGACACGAAATGCTTGTAGAGATTGCGGTATTCGCGATCTTCCTCGACGATCTGGGCGTCTCCGTCAACGAAGAGGCGGCTGCCGCCATGGGTCAGCACGACCGGGCCTTCTTCCGTCTCGACGCGGATGTCCCAGGTCTGCGGGCCGGTCTGGCGCCAGTCGAAGGCCGCCGTCAGGGCGATGCCGCTCGCACTGCGGAATTCGAGATCGGCCGCAATCGGTGCTGCCCGGTTGGCCGGGAAGGACAGATCGGACGCGGTGAGGTGGAAGCTCTCCGGCATGATGCGGGTGACGATCGACAGCGCATTGATGCCCGGATCGAACACGCCGAGACCGCCCGGCTCCCAGATCCAGTCCTGGCCGGGATGCCAGTGGCGCACGTCTTCCTTCCACTCGACATGGACTGACTTGACCTTGCGTTCGGCAAGAAGCTTGCGGGCCGGCTCGACGGCGGCCGCCTCGCGCGAGTGCCAGGTGGCGAACAAGGAAACGCCCTGCTGGCTGGCCAGACGGTCCAGCGCGAAGACTTCCGCAATGGTCGCGCCCGGCGGCTTTTCCAGCATCACATGCTTGCCGGCGAGAAGGGCTGCGCGCGCCTGCTCGAAACGGCCCTGCGGCGGGGTGCAGAGCGACACCGCATCAATCTCCACGCCGGAGGCGAGCAGCGCATCGATGTCAGTGAAACAGTGGACGCCATCAAGCCTGGCATTGCGGCTGGCGACCGCAACCAGCTCGATGCCGTCATTGGCGGCGATCGCCTGGAGATGCTGGTCGCGGGCGATCTTGCCGAGACCGACGATGGCGAGACGAATGGAGGACATGAGAAACGCGAGACCTCTTAGAGCGGACGGATGGCGACCGGCGCGTCCTCGGCGACGGCCAGGCGGTTGACAAGCGTCAACTTGAACGGGGCAGCGGAAATCTCGAACTGGTCGCCCGGCTCGGTCTTCACGCCCGCCGTGAACGACAGCGTCGCCGTACCGAAGAAGTGCACATGCAGGTCGCCCGGACGGCGGAACAGATCATACTTGAAGTTATGATGCTCGAGATTGGCGATGGTGTGCGACATGTTCGCTTCGCCCGACAGGAAGGGCTTTTCGAAGATCACCGCGTCGCCACGACGGATCAGCGAGGTGCCTTCCACATGCTGAGGCAGTTCGCCGACCAGAAGTTCCGGGCCCAGCGCGGCCTGGCGCAGCTTGGAATGGGCGAGCCACAGATAGTTGCCCTTTTCCGTAACGTGGTCGGAGAATTCGTTGGCAAGGCAGAAACCGAGGCGATAGGGCGTGCCGTCCTCGCCGATCAGATAGATCGCCGCCAGCTCAGGCTCCTCGCCGCCATCGAGCGCGAAGGCGGGGGAGACGAGGTCCTCGCCGGTCGCCTTCAGCTGCGAGCCGTCGCCCTTGTAGAACCATTCCGGCTGCACGCCGGTTTCTCCGGCCTTCGGCTTGCCGCCCTCGACGCCCATCAGGAACATGCGCATCGAATCGGTCGGCTTTTCTTCCGACTGCGCCGCCTTGTGCATCTTGTCACGGCCATCGGCGGAGCCGAGATGGGTCAGCCCCGTGCCGGCGACGATGAAATGGGCCGGGTCGGCATGGGTGACCGGCAGCTGCAGGCGGCCTTCGGCCTGCGCCGCGGAAAGGTCCACAACGGGGCCGGCCGGCAGGGTTGCGATGTAGTCGGCAAAGCCCTGGCCCGCGGCGATCGCCTTGCTTGCCAGCTCGTAGGTGGAGGAAATGCCCTCGACAACCCGTGCCTCGCCCTCGCCATCCCAGGCAACAACACGCACCCGGCCATCGACCGCAACCTGCAGAAGTCTCAACATGATTTTAATGCACCCGTCTCACGATTCGGCATGGCGCCCGTATCCGGCCATGCCCTCCTCCCCGCGCCGTGGGACGCGGTCTTGTCAATAATATGACTATTTGCCCGAAAGCCCTGTTGTCAAGCAACCTAGCACCCTTTCTTCTGCATGCACAACAGGCAGGCACTGGGCAAAATGCCATCAATCACATCAAATTATAACGATTTAATCCGAAAGGGCGCTGTTTTCTTCGCAAAGCCGACAAAAAGTCCGTTTGCAAAAGTCATATTATATGATCCTTATGCCTTCCAATCTGTCATCATCCGGGGGAGGACTTGATGAAACGGATGCACCTCAGGCTGGCGTGCGCGGGAATTCGCGCGCTTTTCGGCTCTGAAAATGCATGGGTTTTTCAGCTCCGGGAGGACGGAATCGGGCTGAAACCGGCCTTGTCAGCACGCACCCTCGGGACCTACACGAGACGCGGTGCTGAGATGGAACCGGAGACGGCGAAGCGATTGCGGGCAGCGATATTCGCACCGCCGGGGAGAAAGCCCGGGCGGCTGTGGATAACGGGCCGATCTGAAGGAGAGTTTCGTGGGGCTGCTTGAAACGACCATCGCCGGCAGGAAGCGGGGCAGCAGCCACGCGCATGTGGTGGCAGAGCTTGGCAGTGCGATCGTATCGGGTGCCATTGCCGAAGGGGCGATCCTGCCCGGCGATGCGGACCTGTCGCTGCGATTCGGTGTCTCCCGCACCGTGCTGCGCGAGGCCATGAAGACGCTCGCCGCCAAGCGGCTGATCGAGCCGAAGGCCAAGGTGGGCACCCGCGTGCTGCCCCGCTCGAACTGGAATTTTTTCGATCCCGACGTGCTCGGCTGGCGCTGCGATGCGGGCGTCGATCTCGATTTCATCGAATATCTGGCCGAAATGCGCATGGCGCTGGAACCGGCGGCGGCCGCCGCCGCCGCAGAGCGCGCCACCAGCGACGATATCGTCGCGCTCTATGCCATCGCTGCGAAATTCGACGATCTCACGCACACGCCGGAAAGCATTGCCAAGGTGGATCTCGAATTCCATCTGGCGATTGCCCGCATGTCCGGCAATCCGTTCATGCGCTCGGCAAGCGCGCTGATCGAGGCAGCGCTCGCCATCGCGTTTCGCCTCTCCTCGCCCGCCGCTTCGCCGGACATGCTGGACGAAGTGGCGGCGAATCACCTGCGCATCGCCCATGCGATTGCCTCGCGCGATCCGGAAAAGGCCGTGGCCGCCATGCGCCACGTCATCGAGATCGGCCGCGGCCGCATCGAGAAATCCCTGGAAACGGCGGGCTGACACCCGCCGCCTGCCCTGCTGGATCCGGATTGAACCAATCGGCTTCTGTCGCGTTGCTGCGGCTCAGACCGATATCCGGCGACAAGCCCGGATGCCGGTGAACCGCAATCCGTTTGCCAAAGGGGCACTCCGTGGACCTGATTCGCCTTCTCTTCGCCATCCTGCTGCCGCCGCTCGGCGTCTTCCTTCAGGTTGGGCTTGGCCTGCAGTTCTGGCTGAACATTCTTCTCACCCTCTGTGGCTACCTGCCCGGCATCATCCATGCCGTCTGGGTGATCGCCCGCCGGTGAACAGAGATCTGAGGGGGGCATTAGCGGATGCCCCCCTCCCCTCTTCGCCGTCTGTTTCAGGCGCGCGCCCGGCGCGGCCTCGAAAGCTTCAGATAGGCCATGTCGAGGATCAGCAGCACGATCAGCGAGGCACCGACCAGCGGGAAGATCAGGCCGCCCACGACGAGGATGGCGATCAGGCCGCGAAACACGCGCGGGTCTGATGGCATCGGCGGCACGCCGAGCGCGCCTTGTGGGCGCCGCTTCCACCACATGATGCCGGCCGAGACGGCCAGCAGGATAATGGCCATGCAGGCGATCGTCAGCACGATCTGGTTCGCCAGCCCGAACTGCTGGCCGAGATGCACGTTGATGCCCCATTCCAGCGCGCGGCCGAGCGGACCGTAATCGGCATAGCTCATGTCGAGGAGCGGCGTGCCGCTATACTGGTCGAGATGCACGACGCGCTGCTTTGCGAGATCATCCGGATAGACCGAGCCACTGTAGACGCCGCTTGCCTTCTGCGGCAGCGCCACGGAATAGCCGCGCGTCAGCCCCAGCCCGTCGAAGGTGGCGATGGCGCGGTCGAGGCCGATCGGCTGCATCCCCTGCCCGGCCCCCGGTGCAGCTTGTGGTGACAGCGGCACCTTGGCCTGTTCCAGCGACCAGGTGGTTTTCGCCACGTGATCCAGATGCTCGCCGGACATCGGCACATCCACGCGCACGCCCGCCGGATAGCCGAAATTGTTGCCGTTCGCCCATTCGTTGACCTTGGCGCCCCAGACGCCCGACCAGGGCATGCCGGTGACGGCGAGGAAGACGATGACGACGCCGACGAAAAGCCCGGTCACCGCATGCAGGTCGCGCCAGAAGACACGCCGCGCCGGCGTGCCGCGTACGGTGATGACACCGCCCGTCTGCTGGCGCGGCCACCACAGATAGAGGCCAGTGCCGACCAGCAGGATCGACCAGCCGCCGGCGATCTCGATCAGATAGCGGGCATAGGTGCCGAAATATTTGAGGCTGTGCAGCGTGCGGATCGTCCACATCACCGTGCCGCGATCCGGCAGACTGCCCAGAACATCGGCCGTGTAGGGATTGACGTAGACGGCCAGGCGGGCGGTCTCGGTTAACACCGTCACCTCGGTGGAGGCGGTCGGCGTGGCGGGTGTGGTGAATTTCACCGCCTTGCCCGGAAAGGCGGCGAGTGCGGCCGTGACCTGCGCCGAGGGTGTCGCGCGCGTCTCCTCCACCGCCACCTGCTTCAGATCGCGGTGGATGAGGTTGTCGAGTTCGTCGCGGAACAGATAGAGCGCGCCGGTCAGCGCCAGCGTGATCATGAAGGGCAGGACCAGCAGCCCCGCATAGAAATGCCAGCGCCAGACGGCGCGGTAGAGATCGGCGGCGCGCGTCGGGCTCGACGCGGCGCTGCGCCCGAAGGTGATGTCGGACATGGTGTTTTCCTGAAAATGAAGACAGAGCAAGCCGGCGCAATCCCTGCTGCCGGCGGTGCGAAAACTTGGCTCAGATCAGGATGGGCGGAGCGCGGGCTGCCCCGCTCAGGCCGCGCAGCAGGGTCTGCGGGCGGGCATCTGCGGCTCTTGCAAAGACGGGTTCGTCCGGTGGCGCGACAAGCGTTGGCGAGCCGGCTGCAGGGGGCGCGAGCAGCGCGACAGACAGGTTGGCCGCCAGCCGGCAGAGCATACCGCAGCAATCCGGCAGGAGCCTGCCGTGATCGGTCTCGTGATCGCTCTGGCCGGCACCGGTGGCGGCCGCCTGATCTTCATGGGCGGCGGGTCCCTGCGGACCATGCGCGGTGCAGAGCGTGCCCTGATCGGTCAGCAGGGCGGCTCCCATCATGCTGCGGCTGTAATCGCCGACGGCGGCCTGCAGCAGCAACAGGTAGCCGAAGACCAGCGCAAGCGCGCCGGCGAGCATCCTGTCCCGCATGATCTGCCGCATCACCTGCATAAGTGTGGCGTTGCCCCTTGACCCTTGTCCCTTGGTCAGGTGACCAGAAAACCGGCCACCTTCCAGCGTCCGCCCCCGCGAACGCATCCCCTCGCCGCTCCCGTCACATCTGCATCCGGCATGGGCTGACATCTTCTTTACCGGCTTGTGGCGGCCGTTCAAGCCAAGTTGAGTTTCCCTATTGTCGCACCGCCCTACATTGAGGGCGTCTTGCGGCGGCACGGACTGTTTTGAAGGCGGACATCGCAACGGTGTCTTCGAAGCCAGCCCCTCGCCCGGACCAGATACAGCGGCCTCTGCCGCAGCAGGAGATAACGACATGCGCCTTGCCACATGCTTTGCCCTTCTTGGCGCCTGCCTGCTTTCGGTAGCCGTGGCGGCTCCCGACTTCATCGCCCCACCCGCCTTTGCCCAGCAGGCCGGCGGCGGGGATACAGGTGGCGAGGAGCACCCGCCGCGCACTGCCGGGGCGGAGCGCAGCGGCGGGCTCATCGATCTGCTGCCGGCCGATGCGGTGAGCGAGCATGTGCTGCAGACCGCCGCCGGGCCCCTCCCCTATTCGGCCACCGCCGGTACGCTTGCGCTGCGCGGCCAGGACGGCAAGGTGACGGCGAAGATCTTTTACACCGCCTATCGCGCCAGGGATCGCGCGCCGGGGCGTCCTGTCACCTTCGCCTTCAATGGCGGGCCGGGGGCATCCTCCGCCTATCTGCATCTCGGGCTGGTCGGCCCGAAAATTCTTCCGTTTTCCGGTGACAATGCCGATGGCAGCCGGCCGGCGCTTACCGACAATCCGGAAAGCTGGCTGGCCTTTTCCGATCTCGTGCTGATCGATCCGGTCGGCACGGGCTGGAGCCGCGCCGTCAGCGACGAGGCGGCCGGGCGCTTCTATTCCGTGCGGCAGGATGCCGAGAGCCTTGCCAAGGCGATTTCGCTGTATCTGCGCGACAATGCCGATCTCTTGCCGGCACCCAAATATCTGCTCGGCGAAAGCTATGGCGGTTTCCGCGCCGCGAAGGTGGCGCTGGCGATGAAGAACAGCCAGGGCCTGATCCCTTCCGGCATCGTGATGATCTCGCCGCTGATGGAAGGCCGCTTCGTGTTCGGCAATGACGGCGATCCGCTGGCGGCGGCGCTGCAGTTTCCGGCCCTTGCGGCCGCAGAGCTGGAACGACAGGGCCGTTTCGACCCTGAAAAGGTCAGCGAAGCCGAACGTTTTGCGATGACCGACTATCTCGCCACCCTTGCCGGCCCCTGGCCGCAGGGCGAGGCGGCGGAAGCCTTCTATCGCAGGATTGCCGGCTGGACCGGGCTTTCGGAACAGGCCATTGCGCCGACCCGCGGCTTTGTCGGCGATCTCTACGCCAAGCAGGCCGGCGGCCCCGGCCGTATTCTGAGCCCCTACGATGCGGGCGAAACCCATGCCGATGCCTATCCGGAATCGGTCTTCGTGCGCAATGACGACCCGGTGCTGGAAGGCTATACCCGCGCCTATGCGGCCGCCTTTGCGGCTTACGCCCGCGACAGCCTCGGCTTCCGCACCGAGATGACCTACACCCTGCTGAACGAGGAGGTGAACCGGCGCTGGGAATGGAACGGCGGGCGCGGCGGCGACAGCCGGGTGACATCAAGCATCGCCAGCGACCTGCGCGACCTTCTCTCCACCATCCCCTCCTTCCGGCTGATGGTGGCGCATGGCTATTCCGACATCCTCACCCCGTTCGGCGCCAGCCGCTACGTGCTGAACCAGCTGCCGTCGACGCTTGCCGAGGGCCGCACGCAGCTTACCCTCTATCGCGGCGGCCACATGTTCTACACCCGCGACGACGACCGCAGGCAGATTTTTCAGGATGCGCGGGCGTTTTATCGGTAAGTTTTAACTGACAATAAGGGCTGATCGATTCGCAGGCTCGGCCTTCTCGCCGTGTGGCGAGAATTGCTGGCCTCTCCTCCCTGCGTCGCTCTCGCCTTCCTTGTCATACTCTCCCTCTCCGCGGCTTCTCAACCGCGCCCTTGCCCCTCGGTGTCATCCCCTCCCCTCTCCGGCGTCATCCCCGGGCTTGACCCGAGGATCCATGGCGCTACCCCTGTGGCATTTCGCGGCTGCGGTTCGCGAGGGACTGGATCCTCGGGTCAAGCCCGAGGATGACGACCTGAGGGGATTGGCAAGGGCGGAACCATCGGTCGCCCACTCTCGGTGAGGGGTGCACGCAGCTCCCCCCCCCCTGTCGCGGCGGCCCCATGTTCTGCACCCGCGACGACGACCGCCGGCAGATTTTTCAGGATGCGCGGGCGCTCTACGGCGGTGGCATGTGCCTGCACCCACCCATTCATTCGGTACCGAATGAGTGGCAAGGTTCGAACGGATCGCTTCGGCTATTCGCGATTGAGCGCACGAGGCATGATGAGGTCAAAGGCGTCCAGCAGCTTCGTCCCGCCACTGAGAGCTTCTGCCAGAGCCTTTTGCAGTTCCATGATGGTGGCTTCCCGCGCCCTCTGGGATACCACCTGGAACGACGGCTTTGTAAGGCTGGCCGCCAGAAGGCCGATATACTCGAGCTCGCCATAGAACTGTACGATGTTCTTGATCAGAACATCAGGCAGATCAGACAGCGTGTTGAACTTCGATTTGTAGATGTCACTGTAATAGAACACCACGATATGCGGCGCATTCTGCGGAGACGCGGCGAGAAAGCCCGCAATATCATGAAAATCAATCTGCCCCCCGTCCTCTCGCAGATTATCGACGTTCAGCTTCACCTCGGTATACAAGGCGAGGATCATCTTCCGTCTCTCACGGATGTTTCGCCGTCTGCCGATGTATCCGTCGATGACGTATTTCAGAAAAAACGTAACAAGCGCGATGATCGCAGCAATATTCACGACATTATCGAAATGAAACGCATCAGCAACGGGCATTTTTGCTCTCCGTATCTGACAATGTTTTCAATAGTACAGAAAAAATTGATTATGTAAAAGGAATATTAATTGTTCTTGCTGCGAAGCATGTATGCTTGATGCAAGCCGGTTCGATCCGCCGCAAGCACCACGGCGGATCGAACGGTAGAGGGTTATACCCGCTCGAGCGCCACGGCGATGCCCTGGCCCACGCCGATGCACATGGTGGAGAGCGCGTAGCGGCCGCCGGTGGCCTTCAGTTCCAGGGCGGCGGTGCCGGCGATGCGGGCGCCGGACATGCCGAGCGGGTGGCCGAGCGCGATGGCGCCGCCATTGCGGTTGACGCGGGCATCGTCATCGGCGATGCCGAGGTCGCGCAGCGTCGCGATGCCCTGGGATGCGAAGGCCTCGTTCAGCTCGATCACGTCCAGCTGGTCGACCGTCAGGCCCAGCCGGGCGAGCAGCTTCTTCGAGGCGGGCGCCGGGCCAAAGCCCATGATGCGCGGCGGAACGCCGGCCGTTGCGCCACCGAGAATGCGGGCAATCGGCGTGAGGCCGTGCTTCTTCGCCGCCGCTTCCGAAGCGATGATCAGCGCGGCCGCGCCATCATTGACGCCGGAGGCATTGCCCGCGGTGACGGTGGCGCCCTCCAGGCGGTTGACTGGCTTCAGCTTGGCCAGCGCCTCCAGCGAGGTGGCGCGGGGATGCTCGTCGCGATCGACGATCAGCGGATCGCCCTTGCGCTGGGCGACGCTGACCGGGGTGATTTCCAGGGCAAGCCGGCCATTGGCCTGGGCTTCCGCAGCCTTGGCCTGGCTGCGCACGGCAAAGGCATCCTGGTCCTCGCGGCTGACCTTGAAATCGATCGCCACGTTGTCGCCGGTCTCCGGCATCGAATCCACGCCATACTGCTTCTTCATCAGCGGATTGACGAAGCGCCAGCCGATGGTGGTGTCGTAGATTTCCGCATTGCGCGAAAAGGCCGTCTCGGCCTTCGGCAGCACGAAGGGGGCGCGGCTCATGCTTTCCACGCCGCCGGCAATCATCAGCTCCGCCTCCCCGGCCCGGATGGCGCGGGCCGCGGTGATGACCGCATCCATGCCCGAACCGCAGAGCCGGTTGATGGTGGTGCCGGTGACGGAGACCGGCAGGCCGGCAAGCAGCGCCGACATGCGGGCCACGTTGCGGTTATCCTCGCCCGCCTGGTTGGCGCAGCCGAAGATCACGTCTTCCACCGCCTCCCAGTCAAGCCCGGCATGGCGGGCGATCAAAGCTTTCAGCGGCACGGCGCCGAGATCGTCGGCACGCACGGAGGACAGCGAGCCGCCGAAGCGGCCAATGGGCGTGCGGATGTAATCGCAGATAAAGGCGTCTGTCATGATCTGTTCCTCAAAGCGCCGGCACGGTGAGATCGGCCACGGGGCCATCGGTGTGAAGGGGGGCGCCGGTCATCGCCTGCAATTCCTCCAGGCTCATGGCGGCAAGCTTTTCGCGCACCACGAACCGGCGGTCGCGGATATCGATGACGGCATGGCTGGTATAGACGCGGGTGATGCAGCCGACGCCGGTCAGCGGGAAGGTGCATTTCTCCACCAGCTTCGGCTTGCCATCCTTGGTGACATGTTCGGTGATGACGAAGACCTGCTTGGCGCCATGCACCAGATCCATCGCGCCCCCGACGGCCGGCACGCCCTTGGAGCCGACGCGCCAGTTGGCGAGATCGCCGTTTTCCGCCACCTGATAGGCGCCGAGGATCGCCACATCCAGATGCCCGCCGCGCACCATGGCGAAGCTGTCGGCATGGTGGAAGAAGGCGGCGCCCGGTTTCAGCGTCACGGCCTTCTTGCCGGCATTGATCAGGTCCCAGTCTTCCTCGCCGGCGGGCGGTGCCTCGCCGAAATTCAGGATGCCGTTTTCGGTGTGGAAGATCGCCTGCCGGCCGGGCGGCTGGAAGCGGGCGACCATTTCCGGAAAGCCGATGCCGAGGTTCACATAGGCGCCGTCCTCGATGTCCTGCGCGGCGCGCCAGGCGATCTGGGCGTTGGAGAGCTTGATGTCCTCGCGGGTGTTGAGCGTGGTGTCGGTCATACGTGGGCCACTCCGGCTCGGATGAGCACTTCTTCCTGTTGCGGGTTTTCGACTTCGACGACGCCGTTGACGAAGATGCCGGGGGTGACGACCTGTTCCGGATCGATGCCGCCGGCCGGGACGATCTTCGAGACCTGGGCAATGGTGGTGGCAGCCGCCATGCACATCAGCGGATTGAAGTTGCGGCCGGCCTTGTTGTAGGTGAGGTTGCCGTAGGTATCGCCGAGCTGACCCTTGACGATGGCGAAATCGGCCTTCAGCCAGCGCTCCTGCACGTAGGCGCGTCCCTCGAATTCGGCGATCACCTTGCCTTCGGCCAGTTCGGTGCCATAGCCGGTCGGGGTGTAGAAGGCGGGGATGCCGGCGCCGCCGGCGCGGATGCGCTCTGCCAGCGTTCCCTGCGGCACCAGTTCCAGTTCGATCTCGCCGGCCAGATATTTGTCCGTGAAGGCGCGCGGATCCGACGAGCGCGGGAAGGAGCACACCATCTTCTTCACCATGCCGGCATCGATCATGGCGGCGATGCCGATGCGCCCGTTGCCGGCATTGTTGTTGATGACGGTGAGGTTCTTCGGGCTGCCGGTTGCGAGGAACCGGTCGATCAGCGCGTGGATGAGTTCGATTGGCGCGCCGGAGCCGCCGAAGCCGCCGATCATGAGGGTAGCCCCGTCATGGATGGCGGAGACGGCCTCTGCCACGCTGGCAAGGGTCTTGTCCATTCTGTCTCTCTCCCAAGGACATTCGAGATGGCGGCAGTTAGCGCCTTCGAGTTGCCAGCCGTCAACTTTTTTGTGCGTTATTTGACTTTTGTTCATATATCGCACAAACTGACGTCCAGATGCCATTATACGCGCACGGGGAGGGATCATGCGGGACACGGATTTCATCGGCGGCCTCGCCAAGGGCCTGCGCGTGATCGAGGCCTTCGGCGAGGCTGAGCCGCGGCTCTCCATCTCCGACGTGGCGAAGCTGACGGGGCTCGACCGCGCCACGGCCCGGCGCTGTCTGCTGACGCTCGCGGAACTCGGCTATGCCGATTACGACGGCAAATTCTTCACGCTGACACCGCGCATCCTCCGGCTCGGCCACGCCTATCTCTCCGCCACGCCGCTGCCGCACATCGTGCAGCCCTTCCTTGACCAGCTCTCAGAGGCGGTCGGGCAGAGCGCTTCGGTCAGCGTGCTGGACGGGGCGGAGATCGTCTATGTGGCGCGCGCCTCGCAGCGGCGGGTGATGTCGATCAACCTGATGCCCGGCAGCCGCCTGCCTGCCGCCTGCGCCTCCATGGGCCGCGTGCTGCTGGCGGCGCTGCCTGAGCCCGAGGCGCGTGCGCTGATCGGCCCCGGCCCCTTGAGAGCCTATACGCCGCAGACCAAGACCGATCCGGAAGAGGTGATGGCAGAACTGGCCGAGGTGCGGGGCCAAGGCTACGCGGTGATCGACCAGGAACTGGAGCTTGGCCTCTGTTCCATCGCAGTGCCGCTTGCCGATGCGAGAGGCAGGGTGGTGGCCGCACTCAATATCGGCGCCCCCGCTGCCCAGGTGGCCGCCGCCGGCATGGCCGACCGCTACCTCCCCGCCCTCCAGGCCGTTGCCCGCCAGCTGCGCCCGCTGCTGCGGCAGGGCTGAGGCGACTCGGCCGCGGGACTTGGCGTGTTGACAGCTGTCAACCGATTCGTTGGCGGGTGCACCGGTGGGGTGACGGAGGGGGTGCGACTACCCTGCCCGCTTCTCCAGGCGGCGTTTGCCTTTCCCCTCTCCCCTCTGTATTCTTGCGCGCAAAGGAGCACGATCATGTTGCTTGAGACGCTCGAAAAAAACCGCGCCGCCTTGATGCGGATCGGCAACCAAGCCGTAGAACGCGGCCGGGCTGTTGGGCTTGTGCCGAGCTGCGGCGACCTGAAAGCAGACAAGACGACAGAAAGCAAGGATGCGCCGCATCCTCCAAAGGCGAAACTGCCGGCGCGCGTCGCCAGACGATAGACGCCTATGCCGCCCGCCCATTGCATCGTGCTGGCCGGCCCGAATGGCTCGGGAAAATCCTCTTCCTTCGAGGCGCTGCGTCCGCCGGGCGTTTGCCACGTCGTTCCGCACCGCTTTCGGGTGAGGCGATGGATCCTCGGGTCAAGCCCGAGGATGACGGCGGAGAGTGTCGCGGGCGCAGAGCAAACAAGAGCGGAGGCGCGGATCAGGCAGGTGCACGGAGTGGGGCTGTGCACAGACCCAAGCGCACGAACGCGGCGCGCCATGCACGGGCATGGACGCCGCGGAACGGCGCAGTCGCTTCCTCACGGATAAACGCCTTCACGCCCGATCGAGAGTCACCTCGGTCGCAAGCCCTCCTGCTCACCGCTCCTCTCGGTTGCCCATTCTCGGTCGCCCACTCCCGATCACCGCCCTCTCTGTCGTCATCCTCGGGCTTGACCCGAGGATCCACGCCCCCTGCCTCCCCTGCCACCTTGCGCGCCGCCGCGAAACATTCAAGGATGGCGGCCTTTCATCCCCGAATCCGGTTGCCGCTCATGACATTGTTTCCGCCCGCCTTTTCCGATCGCTCCGCCACCATCGAAACCGCTGCCGCGGCGCTGAAGGCGGGCCTTGTCACGGCCCGGCAGCTCGCGGAGGCGGCGCTGGCGCGGATCGACGATCCGGAAGGGGAGGGCGCGCGGGTCCATGTGCGGCGCAACGATCAGCGTGCGCGAAAACTGGCCGAGGCCTCCGATGCCGTTCGCGCGGCCGGGCATGTGCGGTCAGCGCTGGAGGGCCTGCCGATCTCGGTGAAGGACCTGTTCGATCTTGCCGGCGAGACGACGCTGGCCGGTTCCGTGGCGTTGAAAGATCAGCCGCCGGCCGCCACCGATGCGCCGGTCGTGCAGCGGCTGGTCGCGGCGGGCGCCGTCATCACCGGCACCACCAATATGAGCGAGTTCGCCTTTTCCGGCATCGGCATCAATCCGCATTACGGCACGCCCAAAAACCACTTCGACCGCGCCACCGGTCGCGTGCCGGGCGGCTCTTCCTCCGGGGCGGCCGTCTCGGTGACGGATGGCATGGCGATTGCGGCAATCGGCACCGATACCGGCGGCTCGATCCGCATTCCCTCGGCGCTCTGCGGCCTGACCGGCTTCAAGCCGACGGCGCGGCGCGTCCCGACGGCGGGCGTCGTCCCGCTGTCCACCTCGCTCGATTCGATCGGTCCGCTTGCCCGCAGCGTCACCTGCTGCGCGCTGATCGATGCGGTGATCTCCGGCGAAGGGCAGGGGGTACCGGCGGCCTTGCCGATCCGTGGGCTGCGGCTTGCCGTGCCGCAGACCGTCGTGCTGGACGCCATGGACGCAACGGTGAGTGCCGTGTTTGCCCGCACGCTGTCGCGCCTCTCCGCCGCCGGTGCCATCCTCAGCGAGATCGCCGTGCCCGAATTTTCCGAGGTGGCCGGCATTTATGGTCGCGGCGGGCTGGTGGCGCCGGAAGCCTATTTCTGGCATCGCGACCTTCTGCAAAAGGCCGGCGACACCTACGATCCGCGGGTGAAGACCCGCATCCTGCGTGGCCGCGATCTTTCCGCGGCCGATTATCTCGATGCGCTTTCCGCGCGCGCCGACTGGCAGGCGCGGACCATGCACCGGCTTGGCGGTTACGATGCGGTGATCCTGCCGACCGTGCCCGTCATCGCGCCGGAAATCGCGCCGCTGCTTGCCGATGATGCCGCCTTCTTTGCCGCCAACGGGCTGGTGCTGCGCAATTCGACCCTCTTCAACTTCCTCGATGGCTGCGGCCTCTCGCTGCCTTGCCATGCGCCGGGCGAAGCGCCGGTCGGCCTGATGGTGGCGGGCCTGCCGATGCAGGACCGTTCGATCCTCGCGGCCGGCCTTGCCATCGAGGCGGTGCTGGCAGGGCAGGCGGGGTGAGGGCGGGGCATCAATCCGGTCCCTTCACCACGCCCGTTCTCTGCAGAGATGATGCAGTGCATGAAGCCGTCTGTGGCGATCAGTCCTCATTCGCAGATGGCGCAAGCGCAAGCTGAAGGGGAGGGGAGGGCAGCGACAGAAGATGGACATTCTTGCCCTCGACAGCCTGTGCGGTTTCCTGCAAATCTTTCCCGCCATCCGCACACCTTTGGGGCCGGCCGATCGTGGCGCACGGAATAGGGGCAGCAGCGACAGGTGGAGGCAAGCAGGCGGGAACCACGCCCGCAAGCATTGGCGACGACACCTGATCGCCCCGCGCGCCCGGCGATTACTGTGCAAGTGATTGGTCGGACCAAATATTCTCCAAAATACGCGCAGAAAAGCCGGATTTACGGTCAAAGACGAAACTGGCAGGACCAATCACAGACCAAGCGCGCGAGACAGCTGCGCGCCTGGACGAAAAGAACAACAAGCCGGCGCCGGGGAGGGGCGCCTCTGGCTGGGGTGACATATGACGAGACGTCTTCGATGGCTGGGGCGCCGCCTTGAACTGCGATCCTTCGGACTGATCCCCGAACACTTCAACCGCGTCGAGGGCTATCGGGCGGCGCTGGCCGTGGCCATGCCGCTCGGCCTTGCGCTGGCAAGCGGTCACGCAGAATGGGGCTGGGCGGTGTTTGCCGCCTACTGGACCTGTCTTTGCGATGCGCCGGGGCCTGATTCCTTGCGCCGCCGTCTGCTCGGCGTGTTCGTTGCGGGCGGCACGCTTGTGGCCTTTCTGGGGTCTTGGCTTGCCTCCTTTTTCCCCCATGCGGACATGGTCATCGGGCCGCTTCTGGTCTTTCTCGCGGTCGTTGCCGCGGCCCTTCTGCCCTATGGCGGGCTGGTCGGTACACTGCTTGCGGTCGTTGCGGTGGTCGCCGTCGGCTTTCCCCATCCCCTGCCGCAGGCGCTCGGCCAGTCATTCGCCTTTCTTGGGGGGGCCACCTGGGCCTATCTGCTGATCAATGTCGTCTGGCGGATCGATCCGCTGGCGCCGCTCCGCCGCGCCACCGAGGCAGTGACCGTCCGGCTGCTGGATATGGCCGACAATCTGGTGGCGCTCGGGGATGGGGCGCACCGCGATGCGGACTGGCACAGCGACCATGCCGAACACAGACGGGCCGTGCGCCTGGCCATCGAGCGGCTGCGCAGTCTGCTCGCGCGCTATGAAGGTGAAAACGGCGCCCCGACCTCCGTACGACAGGCGCTTGCAGCGGCAGAAACCACCTTCGGAACCCTGATTGCCCTCGACCAGGCCTATATCGACCGGGTGGGATTGCTTGGCGAGCGGCTGGCCACGGCGCAGGCGTGCCGAAAGGCTCTGCTTGCCTGGCATGTCACCCTACGTGCCGGAACGGAGGAACGCGCGGTCGCCCGGGCGAGGGCGCGGGTGCGAGCGTTGCGCCATCACCTGACGGAGCCCGTCTTCGTGGGCTGCGCGCTCGCCCTCGAACAGGCACTCCACAGTCTTGCAGAGCCGCTGACCGCATCGGCTGCGGACTCCCTGCCGCCTGCGGGCCAGAAGGGCAGGGGAGACAGACTTCCCACACCGATGATCCGGCAGGCCGCGCGTCAGGCCGCCGGTCTGCTGGCCGTCTATGCGGTCGCGACACTGTTCCAGCTCGGCTATCCCTATTGGGCGGCCATGGCCGTCATCGTCGTTCTGCAAGGCGGGCTTCGGATCACCTGGGCGCGGGCGCTGGAGCGGATTGCCGGCAGCCTGCTCGGCGGGCTGATCGCGCTGATGGTTCTGCAGGTCATCAGCGCCCAACTGCCGCTTTCGCTGCTGGCGGTGGCGCTCGCCGCAGCCTCCATCTCGCTGCGCTCCGTCAACTACACGATCTTCGTGGTGTTCCTGACGATGCTGTTCGTCTTCGTGACGGACATGCTCCATCCGGGCGCGGGCATCGCATCCGCCCGCATGCTAGACAATGTCATCGGCAGCGTGGCGGCGCTGCTCGCCGTCTTCCTGTTCTGGCCGGATTTCGGAACCGCCCTGTCGCTCCTTATCCGCGAGGGCATCGGGGCCAATGGCCGCTACCGCGACGCCGTGCTGACCGCCGAGCCGGCTGACTCCATCGAAAGGGCACGCCGCGAGGCGGGCGTGGCGAGCGTCGAGGCCGAAGTCGCCTTTCACGATCTCGGCGGCCTTCTGCAGCGCCTCGGCAACCGGGGCGCCGATGTCCACACGCTGCAGGACATGCGCAACCTCGCCGGCCGAGCCGCCATGGACTGGCATCGCCTGCTCGCCAATCAGGCGCCGGGGGAGGGCGAGAGGGATGTCGAGGACGACCGGCCGGTACGGCACTGAACATCCGGCGGACCGATCTCCCCGCTGCGGCCCCGACAGGTCATCGCAAGGGCTCCGGCTTTCAGAGGGTGCCCGTCACGCGGCGGCTTGCCGCGCGATCGGTCTGTAAAGATTGCATTCAGCTTTTGACGGTAAAACTCTGTTAGCATTTGCCGTGAACCGCCCGTGCCGGGCAGGCTTGCGGAGAGACACGCGCGTACAGAGTATTGGGTCCCATGCGTCATCCTGTCCTTTCGAGCCTCCTGCTTGCCTGCCTCATGATTGGCGGATGCCGTGCCAGTGGCACGGAGGATGTGCTGGCGGTGGGACCATCCGACGAGAAGACCGGCGCGATTACAGGCATCGCGGCGCCGGTGCCGATGGCCCAGGTAGGGCAGGGGGGGCCGGGACCTTCGATTGCCGCACCGCTTCCGCCGGCCCCCATGCCGCAGGGCGCATCAGCCGGTGCGCAGCAGAAGGCAGGGCGTCTGGCATCTGCAGCCTCCGTTCCGGACAGGACCGCGTCCGGCGTGACGCCCGGCCTTTCACAGACACAGCGGGAACTCGCCGGTCCGGCAACCCAGGTGCCGCTGCCGGCTGCCGCCGTGGAAGTGGCGGACGCCTCGCAGCATCCGCAGGCGCTGGCCTGGGCCGGTGCCGTCCCGCAGCCGCCGGTTCTGGTCGGTCGACCGCCGATGGGGGGCATGCCGGTGCCGCAGGAACGGCCCGCCGCCTTTGCCGCCCCGATGGCCATGCCGCCGGCCGAGCCGGCCATCCTGCGCGAACGGATCTACCGCCACCGCTTCAAGGATGCCAAGCCGATCAACTTCGGTCGCGCCTCGCCGCGCAATCATGCCGTCCACGGCGTGGATGTCTCGCGCTGGCAGGGCGATATCGACTGGCCGACGCTGCGCACCCAGGGCGCCAACTTCGCCTATATCAAGGCGACGGATGGCGGCGACCATCTGGACCCTATGTTCCGTGAGAACTGGCGTGGCGCGCATGCCGCCGGCATCCGCCGCGGCGCCTATCACTTCTTCTACTGGTGCCGGGTGGCGAGCGAACAGGCCGAATGGTTCATCCGCAACGTGCCGCGCGATCCATCCGCGCTGCCGCCGGTCATCGATGTCGAATATAACGGCGATTCCGCGTGCAAGCGCCGGCTGACACCGGCCCTGGTACGCGAAAAGATGCAGGTCTTCATGGACCGGCTGGAGCGCCATTACGGCAAGCGGCCAATCATCTATACCGCCCCGGATTTCTATGCCGATCATCTGCAGGGCGCCTTCCCGCATCATCACTTCTGGCTGCGCTCGGTCGCCGCACACCCCTCCAAGGTCTATCCGGGCCGCAACTGGCTGTTCTGGCAGTATTCCGGCTCGGGCCTTTCGCAGGGCGTCGACGGCAAGATCGACCTCAACGTCTTCCGCGGATCCGAGGCGGACTGGCACCGCTTCGCCGGCTGACATTTTCGCCTCGCGCATCGAGGGATGTTTGCCGAGACACGCGCGTCACGTGTTCAGCTTCGTGCAAGCTTCGAAAGGCATTGTTTACCCAGTCCACGAGGACGGCGGTGATTCGGGGCGGACGAATCACCGCACATTCTTTCCTCAGGAAATGCAGTTTTAGCGCGATTCAAACGAACCAATTTCGCCCAAAAAGGGAAATTGGTTCGCCGCGCTGACGGCGCAGACTAATTTTTTTCAGAGCAGCCGACGCCCGATTGGCGCTTGCCCGCCCCACACGACATGCCGCCTCCCAATGCCTCGGCGGGTCGCGCGGCAACGTTCGGAAACGATCGACTTCTCTCCCCATCATAGTGCCAAAATGGCGCTCGAGGCGCACCACGTCTCCAAACTCTCCCGGCAGACTCCAATTTCGTCCCGCGACGATTCAGTGTCGGACACATTAAAGTCCCATTTTGAACCGTCATCCGTTTTCTATTGTCCATCAGGGACCATGGCACCTGCCATCTCCTGTCGGCACGTTGATTTGCAGCCGTCACTATCCAAAATTGCGGCAAAAATACTGCACTTCTATTTGAACCCCTGCCCATCCCATCCAAGCAACCCGGCTCGTCCGGAACCGGCGCCCGCCTGCCGCGCTTTGTTTCCGAATGTCTCCGCAAGGGGAAGGGGGGAGGCTGCGCGCACGGGTTGTCCAGCCGGGCGCCGCACAAACCGGAGTCACACAAAAATTGCTTTGCAACAGGAATCCGATGCTGTAGACCGCAGCCCACCTGAAAACGGGCGCCATTCGCGAAGGCATTGAACCTGTTGGGTAATTCTAAATTAGTGCACAGAGGGCCTGCAAAGGATCTGTTAACGATTCCTGAAGGAGTTACGGTATACAAAAGGTTCAGAAGCCGGTGCGCGACAGGCCGGTTTTTTGTCGAACAGAGACAGGATGTCTTCCGTTTCGGCAGGATTTGAACTTGCCTTTGGCCTTGCTCACGGAGTGTTCAACCTCAGTTTCCAGTCCCTATGCTGCAAGGACACTATAGTTCGTCCCATTGACAATAATCGAAGCGGTCCGGTAAAAATAAATCATATTTTTGATGGATCGACTGACGCGACAATTCTGGAAAGCTCTCGGGCTTTCTGATCGAAATCACCGACGGAAAAGGATCCCTTCATGCAGGGTGAGATCAGCTATGATGGCTGTGATCCGGGGTATGGTGAACGTGCGATGTTTCTGCACAAACCCTACCCGGACCGGAAAGCGGTCAACTTCTCTGGCACGTCGAACGGCGTTTTCCGCCCGTTTGCCAATGAAGTGAATGGCGCAGTCTGTTACGCCGGTGGCGTGTCGGGCAGTGTCTATATGATCAGCTGGAGCCGCTCCTCATGAACGCCGCCGGTTCGGTTTTCATCGTCATCGACAATCTCGACGACATTTCCTCGCATTTCGGTGAGGGCGTTGCTGCCCGCGTGCTGGCTGAAGTGGCCCGCCGCCTGGAGCGCACGCTGCATGTGCCGTTTGCCGTGGAACCCTGGGGCCTTGCCGCCTCGCCCTTCGACTTTGCGGACGGCATGCCGATCTGGTCGCGCGTCGACGAGGCCATCTGCAGCGCCGCCAGCCTTCCGATCGCTGTCGGCAACAACCGCATCGTCGTGGCACTCAGCCATTCGGCATCGCTGCCGGAACTGACGGCGGTGCGCCGCACCGCCTCGCAGAACAGCGCCCAGGACTATCGCATCGACATGAGCGCGGCAGCCCTTGCCTATGACGCCCTGTTCAACGCCCGCTTTGCCCTGGTCGAGCAGCCCGTGTGCCGCGCCGGTTCGGAAAGCGACGTGCTCTATTCGGAATGTGTCGTGCGCCTCAGCGATGAGGATGGCCGCGTGGTGATGCCGGGCGTCTATGGTCCGGCGCTTGAGCGCCTCGGCCTGACGCGCGTGTTCGACCGCAGGATCGCGGAAGCCGTGATCTGTGAACTGCGCCGCCGACCGGATGTCGTGCTCGGCTGCAACATGTCGGTTCTGTCCGCCTCGGTGGATCTGTGGTGGCGCGTCACCTTCCCGCGTCTGCTGAGCGAAGCCGGCATCGGCCATCGCCTGGTGATCGAGATTGCCGAGACCGTGCGTCCCTACAGCTTCGAGACCATCATCGACTTCGTCAGCCATGTGCAGCAGGCCGGCTGCCGCGTCGCACTCGATGATTTCGGAACGGGGTTCAGCTCCATCGGCTATGCGCGCCACACGCGCTTCAACATCATCAAGATCGATGCCGCCCGCATCCGCACCCGCGGTTCGGATGCACCGCAGCTGCTCGGTCATCTCATTTCGCTCGCCCGCCACGTGGCGGATGAGGTCGTGGTCGGCGCCGTGGAATGCGACGTTGATCTGGCCGGTGCCCGTGCAGCCGGTGCCCAGTGGGTCCAGGGCTTCCTGTTCGGTCGTCCGCAGATGCCCTCGCAGCCACTCGAGCGGCGCATGCCACCCATGGAGCCGCGCACGGAAGCGCGGATGGAACAGCGGCGGGCGCTCGCCCGGGCCGGGGCTGCCCGATGAAGTCCCTTCCGGCCGTGCTTCTTCTCGTCGCGGCCGTCTGTGAGGTCGCGCTGGTGGCAGCGGTGGTGATGGGCCAGTATCAGCTGGCACTGGAGATCATCGCCTGCGGCAGCCTGTTTCTCTGGGCGGTTCTGGCCTTCTTCGGCAAGGACCTGCTTGCAGCGCGCCGTGACAGCGAACATGATCGCTACATGGCGCATGTTGCCGGTCGCTATGCGCGCTATGGCGTGCGCCGCGCACCCATGGTGCGCAAGCGCGCCCTCTCAACACCCGTTTCCCTGCCCGTCGTGCTCGCCACGATCGCCGGCGCCAGCGTCACCGGTGCTGCGGCAGGCTTTGTCATGGCCGGCGACGTTGCCATGGCGAGTGCCGTCTGCTGTGCAGCAGCCCTCGGAGCACTCGCGGTCTATTGTGGCCAGCCCCGCCGCAGCGGAGAGGCCAGTGCGCAGCGACCGTCGCTTCGCCCGCTATTTCGCCGCCGCTGACCGACACGCAGGCAAGGGCTGTCCTCCGGTCGATGGAACCGGTGAGTCTGTCTTGCTCTTGGCTTGCAGGAAAGGGCCGCCGCGTGATGTCCTCGGATGCGAAGGACGGGGAGACGGTGCATAGGATGGCGTCAGCCGGTCGCGATTCCGGCAGCCATCGATCGGGCCAAAAGGCCCGCAGGACTTACAGCACGCCGCTGTTCAGCAGATAGATCACGGTAATGAGACCGGCAATGAACAGCAGGCCGATCTTCTCGTAGTTCGGTGCGATTTCCATCATTCCTCTCTTTGTGAATCCGAATGTAGGCAAGTTCTAATGTTGCTTTTAACCGGGTGTTCACGATGATGAAATTGCGCGTTTTTGGGAGTGATTTTCTTGGGGAACGCCTTTCAGGTTCGGTTCAGCTTGCGTCGACGTCGATGAAGGCACTCGGTTTTGCAAGCGTTTCCAATGCCTTGCGATCAGTCAGGCGGATCGTTGATCCGCTCACCAGCACGCCATAGGGCTTCAGGGTGCGCAATGCGCGCGAGAGGTTCTCCGGCGTCATGCCCAGAAGCGAGGCGAGAATCCGTTTCTCATAGGGCAGTTCCAGCACGCCATGGCCGCCCTGTTCGGCCTCGTAGCGGATCAGGCGATTGGCAAGCCTCTCCACCGAGGAGCGCAGCTTGATGTTCTTGTGCTCCTTCACCACCCCGCGATAACGCGTGGCAAGTTCCGAAACGATGGCACGGGCAAAAGCCGCGTCTTCCTCGAAAGCCAGCCGCACATCCGCAGCCGGCACCAGCAGGATCCGCGAGCGCGCGATGGTCCGGGCCGCCATCAGATAGACCGCATCCTTCAGCACGGCCGCCAGGATGAAGGTTTCCACCGGGCGCACCACGGCCATGGTTTCCTCCCGCCCGTTGGCGGCGGCATACAGTTCCACCGCCCCCTCCACCAGCACATAGAGAAAATCTGCGGTGACGCCTTCGTGGATCAGGGTCAGATGCGCCGGAAAGGTCTGCAGATAGGCCGCCTGCATCAGACGCTCGAAGCTCTGGTCGCTCATGGTCTCGAACAGGCCGAGCGCCTTGACCTGGGGCAGTTCCGAGGATCGCATCCTGTCCTCCTCCTTGAGGATTTTCACGTCGCGGATTGATCAATGTCATGCCGCCCTGTCCCGATATCCGGCTGGTGCCTGATCTCTGCCCAGCCCGCCCTTGCGGTTGCGGCGCTGCCTTCTTGTTTCTCAAAACGGGCAGGTGAGAGTTGATGTAAATCAAGCGGGATTGACCTCTCCCCGTAGCAAGCTCCTCCGCACCGAAAGCAATGGCCTTCCTTTCGGGGACAAGGGGCTTTATCCAATGCATGCTTGCCATCCGCTACGACCGAGCGCCCTGTTTCTGGCGCTGCGGTTCCAGCCAGCTTTTGCGGCGCGAGCAGTGGATATGCGGCTCCGTGCTTTTTTCATCTCGGTGTGCCGATGATTTTTCTCGGCCACCTTGTCGGTCTGCTGCAGCTTTCCCGCCATGCCGCCGCGCTGTTTGCGGCGGGTGTGCGGCGCGTCAACGTTCCGCTCGATACGCCGGATGATGCGGGCCATGCGGCAATCACCCGCCGGGGCGGATCGAGAAGGTGCTGGCAGGCATCGAGCCAGCCTTCTCTGCCGGGCTGAAGATCAAGATCAACGCCGTTGCCATGCACGGCGGCTTCGAAACGGAGGTCGACGACCTGATCCGCTTCGCACACGGGCAGGGCATGGACCTGACGCTGATCGAGGAAATGCCGCTGGGTGACGTCTCCCACGACCGCCGGGAGAGCCATCTCTCGCTCACCGATCTCAGACATCGTCTCTCCGGGCGCTGGACCCTGACGCCGCTGCCGGATCGCACCGGCGGGCCGGCGCGCTACATGCGGGTGGCGGAGACGGAGACGGGTGGAAGGCTCGGCTTCATCACGCCGCTCTCCTGCGATTTCTGCGCGGGCTGCACCCGGCTTCGCGTCAGCGCCACAGGCGAACTCTTCACCTGCATGGGGGAGGAGGGCTCGGTCGGCCTGCGCGACGTGCTGCGGTCGGGCGAATCCGATCAGGTGCTGGAGGCGCGTATTCTCGATGCAGTCTCACGCAAGCCGGAGGGGCATGCGTTTCGCATCAGTTCAAGCGGGTGGCGGGAATCGCCCGCCCCATGTCCTATCTCGGAGGCTGAGACATGCACATTGCCATCGTGACGATTTCCGACCGCGCCAGCCGCGGGGAATACGAGGATCTCGGCGGGCCAGCCATCGCGGCATGGCTGAAGTCGGTCGTGGTGAGCGACTACACGCTCATCCGCGAGGACATCCAACCGCGCACCG
>NZ_VJMG01000029.1 GCF_007004135.1 Affinirhizobium straminoryzae | reverse complement strand
TGGTGGCGCCGGCCGGCGCCGGCCCCTGCGCACAGATCACCTCCACCTTGTCGGTCTTCTTCGAATAGATGATCGCCGGCATGTCGCCACCCGGGCCGCACAGATGCGGCTCGACGATCTGCAGCACGAAGCCGGTGGCGACGGCTGCATCGAAGGCATTGCCGCCCTTTTCCAGAATGCTCATGCCGACGGCCGAGGCGATCCAGTGGGTGGAGGTGACGACGCCGAAGGTGCCGAGGATTTCGGGACGCGTGGTAAAGTCAGTCATGGGTCTTGCCCTTCATGTCCGATGTCAGTGTTCGCGCGGGTCGAGCGCATCGCGCAGCCCGTCGCCGAGAAGATTGAAGCCGATCACCACCAGAAAGATCGCGGCGCCCGGCCACATCGCCATCCAGGGGGCCTGGGAGAGGAAGTTCTTCGCAACGTTCAGCATGGAGCCCCAGCTGGCCGCCGGTGGCTGCTGGCCGAGGCCGAGAAAGGAGAGGCTGGCTTCCGCGATGATGGCGGTCGCAACAGTCAGCGTCGCCTGCACGATGATCGGGGCGGTGACGTTGGGCAGGATGTAGCGCAACATGATGTCGAGATGGCCGAGGCCGACGGAGCGCGCACCCTCCACATAATCCTCCTGCTTGACGGCCAGAACCTGGCCGCGCGTCAGCCGCACGAAGATCGGCATGGCGGTCAACCCGATCGCGATCATCGCATTGCTGAGGCTCGGCCCCAGAAAGGCGGCAAGCGCGATCGCCATGATCAGGAAGGGCATGGCGAGCAAGGCTTCGGTGATGCGGGAGATGACGAGATCCACCCAGCCGCCGAAATAGCCGGCGAGGATGCCGAAGGGCACACCGATCACGACGGCGATGGCAACCGAAACGATACCTGCCAGAAGCGAGGCCTGGGCACCCCAGATCATCCGGGAGAGAATATCGCGGCCAAGATCGTCCGTGCCGAGCCAGTGAGCGGCGGACGGCGCCTTGCGGATGGCCGACCAGCTGGTGGCGATCGGGTCCGGGATCGGCAGGATCGGCGCAGCAAGGGCAAGCAGCGCGAAGAAGGCGATGATCACAAGCCCCGCCAGCGCGCTGCGGCTCCTTTTCAGCTTGCGCCAGGCGCGGCTTTCGGCGCGCGCCGGCGGCATGCCTGTCTGTTCGATGGCGGTCATAGATTGGCCCTCAGACGCGGGTTGAGCAGGACATACAGCACGTCGGCGATCAGGTTCATCAGGATGAAACCAAGAGCGGTGCACATCACGACGCCCTGCACCACCGCGTAATCGCGGTTGAAGACGGCATCGACGATGAGCTTGCCGAAACCCGGAATGGTAAAGATCTGCTCGGTCAGCACGGCGCCCGCCAGCAGCTCGCCGAACAGGAGTGCAGTCAGCGTGATGACCGGCAACAGCGCATTGCGAAAGCTGTGCGACAGCACGACCTCGCGCGGCGAAAGCCCCTTGGCGCGGGCGGTGCGGATATAATCGGCGGAAAGTACGCCGAGCATCGCCGAGCGGGTGTGGCGCATCAGCGTGGCGGCCAGTGCATTGCCCAGTACGAAAGCGGGCATGATCATCGTCTGCAGCGAGCGCACGGGATCGACGAAGATGGATTCGTAGCCGGAGGCCGGCAGCCAGCCGAGCTGCACCGAAACCAGCAGGATCAGCATGATGCCAAGCCAGAAATTCGGCACTGACAGGCCGGAAAGCGCCAAAAGGCTCGCCACGTAATCCAGAACCGTGTTCTTTTTCACCGCCGCCAGAATGCCCATGGGCACACCGATCGCGAAGGCGAAGATCATCGACATGATCGCCAGCTGGATGGTGACCGGAAGCTTTTCCTTGATGAGTTCGAGGACCGGCTGGTTGGTGCGCAGGGACATGCCGAGATCGCCCTGCACGACGCCGCCCAGCCATCGCACATACTGGACCGGGATCGGGTCGTTCAGATGGTACTTTTCCCGCAGCAGTTCGAGAACTGCCGGGTCACGTTCTTCACCCGCCATGGCCAGCACCGGATCACCCGGCAGAAGCTTCTGGAGGGAGAAGACGAAGATGGAAATGATCAACAGCGTCGGAAGCGCGACCAGCAGACGCTTTGCGATGAAAACAGGCATGCGCCTTCCTTTTCAGGGATAGAGCGGAGGGGGTGCCGCGGGCTGAACTCCGCGGCACCCGGGAAGACCTCAGCCTTCCTTCTTCATTCCCGTCAGACGGATCATGCCATCGGGATTGGGCACGAAACCGCTGACGCTCTTCTTCATCGCCCAGATCCACGACTGGTGGCCGAGATAGATCATCGGCAGGTCATCGTTGAGGATGGCCGCGGCGGCATCATACTTCTGCTTGCGCACCGTCTCGTCCGTCGAGGCGCGTGCCGCGTTCAGCAGTTTGTCGACCTCGGGATTGCAGTACTTCGTGTCGTTGAGGCCCGCATTGCAGGTGACGAACTGGTGGATATTGCCATCCGGATCGACACGGCCTGACCAGTCGGAGCGGCTGAGCTGGTAATTGCCGGCCGTCTGCTCGTTGAGCAGCGTGGCAAATTCCGTGGATTTCAGCTGCACGTCGAAGCCGGCTTCGGCGACCATCGACTGGACGATCTGCATCATCTGCTGTGCAACCGGGTTGTTGGGCACCTGCATCTCGACCGGGACGCGGTCGAAACCGGCCTGCTTGACGAGCGCCTTGGCCTTTGCGACGTCACGGGCCGGCACCGGGATGTTCTTGTCATACCAGGGGCTGTTCGGCGGGAAGGGCTGATTGCCGGCAACGGCGGTGCCTTCATAGACGATCTGCATCAGCGCTTCGCGGTCGATGGCAAGCGAAAAAGCCTGACGCAGCCGCTTGTCCTTGCCGAACGGGTTGTTGGCGCGCGCGCCGTTGCCGACATTGGCATAGAGCGACATGTAGCCGATATTGACGACGGCCTCGTATTTCAGCTTGCCATCGCCCTTGACCGACTGGGCGTCGGTCGCCGCCAGGCGCTCGATCATGTCGAGATCGCCGGAGCGCAGGTTGGCAAGGCGTACGGTGGAATCCGGAATCGGCAGGTAGGTCACCTTGTCGATGAAGATGGCGTCCTTGTTCCAGTAATCCTTGAACTTCTCGAGCACGATGCGGTCCTGCTGCACGCGCTCGACGAACTTGAAGGGACCGGCGCAAACCGGCTTCGAGCCGAAATTGGCGCCAAGTTCCTTGGCGGCCTTCGGCGAGACGATCATGCCCGCGCGGTCGGAGAGCTGGGCCAGCAGCGTGGCATCCGGCTGCTTCAGCGTGAAGGTCACCTCCAGCGGCCCGGTCGCTTCAACCTTGGCGACAGAGGACAACTCGCTCTTGCGACGCGATTCCGGCAGCGTCAGGTTGCGCTCGATGGTGGCGACGACGGCTGCGGCATCCATCGTGGTTTCGTCGTGGAACTTCACGCCGTCCCGGAGCGTCATGACCAGCTTCAGGCCATCATCGGACCACTTCCAGCCAGTCGCCAGCTGCGGCACGATCTTGAGGTCCGGCGACACGTCGACCAGCTTGTCGCACATCGCGGTATAGACGATGCGGCCGACGAAGCTGCGCGACTGGGCCGGGTCCAGCACATCGGCATCATCCTGCAGGCCGATTTTCAGGTCTGCAGCGGCAGCCGGCAGAGCCGTCAACACGCCAAAGGCAAGCGCCGTCGTCAGGCGCAAAAATCCGTTCATGATCATTCTCCTCTGATCGATCCGTGTCTCTTTCACTGGTGCCGGCTTGTAACCTCCGGCGTCCCCCAATCGACGGGCGCGCGCGCCCGCCGCAATCTCAGGCCAAAACGGGTTCACCGGTCGGCGGCATGGCAGCATCCTGTCCGTCATGGGAGGTCTCGCGGATGAGACGCTCCTGCAGCATCAGCAGGTGCCGGCGCATGGTTTCGGCTGCCCGCGCGGGATCGCGCGCGGCAATGGCATCGATGATGTCCTCATGCTGGGCATAGGCCATTTTCACCGCATCGCCGTTGCGCGCGCGTTCGCGGATGGCCTGCCACGCCTCGTCCTGCCGCACGTGGTTGATAAGGTCGAAGATGCTCAGGAACAGCTGGTTGCGCGCGCTCTGGGCGATCTGCCGGTGAAGTGCACCATCCCAGAGTTCACGTGCATCGGCGTCGTCGCTCTCGCGAATCTTGCGTGCCAGTTCGCGCATGCGAACCAATTCCGGCGCTCTGGCCCTCAGCGCCGCCAGCTGCGCCAGCTGCGGCTCGATGCGCAGACGCACCTCCATGATCTCCATGAAATCGGTTCCGGCGACGATGGCGCCGACATCGGCCGAAAGCGCGTCCGGCTTCTGCCCGAGGAAAGTTCCGGCACCCTGGCGACGCCAGACTTCGCCTTCAGCTTCCAGCACTTCCAGGGCCTGGCGCACGGCACGCCGGCCGACGCCGAGACGCTCCGCGAGATCACGCTCCGTCGGCAGCTTGCCGTCCACCCCGAAGCCCCCGGCGCGCAGCAGCTCGCGCAGCTTTTCCAGCGCATAATTGGCATTGTCGGGGTGGCTTTGGGGCTGAACCATTTTTGGAACCAATTTCAGATTGGTTCAATCCAGCCATCATCTGCGAAGGGTGTCAAGCCATAATCTGGACACAAATGATGCAAGCCCGAGAAAGAGGCAGGCCGACGGATTTGACGACACATCGCGCGCCTCTCTGCCTCTGCGGAATGCAAAGACAAGGTTGGAAAGAGGCCGAGTGACCATCTTGTCAGATAGCATGTTCATCTTGTATGACAAGAAAGACATCAGTCACGAGGATCCCGATGAGCCTTCCCACCTATCCGACCGTTTCCCCCGATGCCGGTGTGCACCGCCGGGTCCTGTCCGAAAATGCCGACCTGATGGTGGTCTCCTTCCGGTTCGAGACCGGCGCGGAAGGCAAGCTGCACAAGCATCCGCACGTGCAGTCCACCTATGTGGCGAGCGGCCGGTTCCGCTTCTTCCGCGATGGCGTCCCTTATGAGCTTGCCCCGGGCGACAGCCTCGTCATTCCCGGCAATGTCGAGCACGGCTGCCAGTGCCTGGAGGCCGGGGAACTCATCGATTGCTTCACGCCGCGCCGCGACGATTTTCTGGCCGTGCCGACACCCTGACGGGATCGACGCCAAAGCATTAAAAAATGCCGCGCGGACAGTGTCACGCGCGGCATCTGTATTGCTGTTGCGAAAGACGATCAGGCCGCCTGATGCAGACGGATGTTGAACAGCGGGCCTCGGCTGAATCGGCTGAGCGACTTGGCCGCCGCCAGCACCGCGAGATCGATCAGCGGTTCGAGCAGGATGACGCTCATATAGGCAAGGCCGAAGGCACCGACATTGCCGAGGTTTTCCGCGGTGAACCCATGGCCGTAAAGCGCCCAGAAGGCGACCCAGGCCACGATGCCTCCCTGATAGGCGGTCGAGAGCGCCAGGGCCTGGCCGTATCTGAGATCCACATAGGCGGTGCGGCGGGGAATGATGCGCCGGGCCAGCAGGCTGATGCCCCACAGCGGCACGAGCAGCGTGGTCACGTTCATGCCGTATTGCGGCAGATCGAACGGGGCAAAGAACAGGCCCTGCAACAGGAGGCCAGCCGCCAGTCCGATGGCCGCAGCGCCGGCCCCAAACAGCAGCAGAAGGGTCGAGCCCAGAATGAGGTGAACCTCCGAAACGCCGACCGGATGATGCGGCAGCACTTCGAAGAAGCAGAACACCAGCGCGGTCGTGGCGAGGCTGCGCAGCGCAAGCGCCGGCAAACCGCCGTTGTCGCGCAGGCCGTCTGCCGCCATCTTCACCGTCAGGCCGAAGCCCACGGCCGCCGTGGCATAGCTGAGAATGATCTTTGCGCCGTCAACGACGCCTGGTTCGATATGCATCTTGGTCCCTCTTGTCCGCGCCCACCGCGCGGCTGGAAAATGAAAAAGGCGTCTCCGCCCGGCTCCGATGGCTGGTCTCCTGGCTCGCGGTTCCTCACTTCGCCCGCCTTCCCAGCTCTCTTGAAGCCAGTGGCATCCGGACGTCATTCGCCGCTTACAGTTGCGGGGGCAGCCATGGTTTCGGCGCCTTGAGGCGCCCCACCATGTTCCCATTTAACCCGGCTTCCCTTGAGGAAGGCCGGGACCATCACGGGGATGTTATCGTTGCCGGCAGGGTCTTGGCAACAAGGGATTGCGACAATCCCGTATCGCCCTCGCCCGGCAGTTTCAGCCCGGAACCCGGCTTGCCTCGCCAAGCACGTGATAGGCGCGCTGGTAATAGGCAAGTGCTTCGTCCGTGCTGCCGGCCCGCAGCGTGACGACACGGCAGAACAGGACCTTGTGCGTGCCCACATCGACCGCCTCTGCCACACGGCAATCGAAGGAGGTCACGGCGTCGGACAGAACCGGCGCACCGGTGTCTCCGGTTACCCAATCGGCAGCGGCAAATCGCTCCTCCACCGGCGTCTTGCCACCGAACAGGGAAGACAGCCGCAGATGTCCCGGACCAAGGGTGTTGACCGACAGCACGCCGTTGGCCTCGAACGTGGAAAACACCGAACTGGACCGGTTGAGACAGACAAGCAGGGTCGGCGGCGTATCGGTCACGCTGCACACCGCGGTTGCAGCAAAACCCGCGCGGCCGGCGACGCCGTCGGTCGTGATGATGTGCACGGCGGCGCCCAGCCTTGCCATGGCATTGCGGAACGCAGCCGGATCGATCGTCGCGGCCCCTTCGAGGCTGGCAGTCTGGATGGCGTTCATCGGACAACTCCTGAAAACCTGGCCAGCCCTCAGGCGGCCGTGGGGGATGCTTGAGATGGAAGGAAGGCGGAGAGGGCAAGCGCATGTTCGAGATGCCGCGCCACCGAGGCTGCCAGATCCTCCCGCCAGGGGCGGGCGACCAGCTGGATCGCAACCGGCATCCCCTCACGACCGACAGCCACCGGCAGAGTGACGACCGGAAGGCCGAGATAAGAAAAGGGCCGGGTGAGCGAGGTCATGGCGCTCACCACCTCGTTCATCCGCTGTCCGGCCCCCACATCGACCTCGCGGTCGAGCGGCGCGACGAAGGGCATGGCCGGCAGCATCAGCACATCGCAGACGCCGAAGACCTCATCGAGGAAGCGGGCGAGCATGACGGCACGGATCTGCAGCGCCCGGACATAGACGGGACCGGGAACCGCAAGCCCCTGCGAGATCCGCATGCGCACCTGCGGTCCGTAATCCTCCGGACGCTCGCGCATGCCGTCGAAGTGTACGGCGGCCGCCTCGGTCATGGCAACCGCATTGGCAAGCTCCGTCACCGCCTCCAGCGCGCCAAGCGCGACATCGCGCACCTCTTTCACCGCTTTGTCGAGGAGGCTCGCGACCTGCTGCATCGCGCCACCAACATCCGCAGAAAGATTTTGCGTGAAGGCGCCCGTCGCAAGACCGATCCGGAGGCTGGACAAATCCTCCGACAGCGACCCCAGCGGCGCGGCCATGCAGGTGGGATCGATGCCATCCGGCCCGCTGATCAGAGAGAGCATCAGCCAGGCGTCCTCGACGTTTGCGGCAAGCGGACCGATGCAATCCTGCGAGAAGGAGAGCGGCATCGCCCCGTGACGGCTGACACGCCCCTGCGTCGGCTTGATGCCGACCGTTCCGCAGCAGGCCGCCGGCAAGCGGATCGAGCCACCCGTATCGGAGCCGAGCGCCGCGAGAACCACACCACCGCCGACCGCAGCCCCCGACCCGCTGGACGAACCGCCGGTCACGCGCGCAGGATCGATCGGGTTGATCGCCCGCCCATGATGATGATTGTGCCCCGTCGGCCCCATGGCAAATTCGGACATGTTGAGCCGCCCGATGGAGAGGCTGCCGGCCGCCTCGAGACGCGCCATCACGGTCGAGGTTTCTCTCGCCACGTGGCCCGCACGGATGCGCGAGCCGCAGCCGGTGATACGGCCTTCGACATCGAACATGTCCTTGTGCGCCAGCGGCACGCCATGCAGGGGCCCGGGCACGTGCCCCGCAGCGAGTGCCCGGTCGGCCGCGCGGGCACGATCAAGCGCATGCTCGTGATCGATCGAGAGAAAGGCGTTGAGACGTGGCTGGCTGGCGTCAGCCCGTTCCAGCGCGGCCTGCGTGAGTTCCACGGAGGAGATGGTGCGGTTGCGGATCGCAGCAGCGGCCACGGTCAGCGTGGAGGGCGTGTCAACGCTCACGTCCGGCCTCCCGCAACATCAGGGCCGTAAAATGGGAAGGCTCGACCGAAAACAGCGCGTCGTCGCGGGCAAGCGCATGCGCGCCGATGGCCGGCGCATCGCGCCCGATCTCGCCGCGCATGGCAATGTCCTCCGCCGCGTTGGCCGGGCGTTTCCAGAAGGCGCGGACCAGCCGGTCCGGCAGCATATCCTGGCCATCCATCAGCTGAACTCCTGCGGCTGGCGATTGCGCACGAGCTGGCTGAGCGCTACAGCAATGACCAGCGCGCCGCCATAGAAGAGGTTCTGCACATAGGCATCCGCGCCCAGCATGGTCAGCCCGGTAATGCCGGTGACCAGGAAATAGACGCTGATCACCGCGCCAAAGGCATTGAACCGTCCGGGCGAGATCGTCGTTGCCCCGAGAAAGGCGGCGGCGAAGGCCGGCAGCAGCAGATTGAGGCCGGAGAGCGGATCGGCAGAACCGGTCATGCCGGCATAGAAGACGCCGGCAAGGGCCGCGATTACCCCCGAGATGATGAACGAGATGGCCCTGACACGATCGACAGGAATGCCGTTGAGGCGCGACACCTCGCGTCCGCGCCCGACAAACAGCAGCCGGCGGCCGGCAATCGTATATTCCAGCACATACCAGATCACGGCCGCCAGAAGGAGCGCATAGAAGAAGGCGAGCGGAATGCCGAACAGCCGGTTGATGATCACCCATTCGACCAGCGACATGGAGACACCGGAAATGGTCTGCGACTTGCTGATCCAGAGGATCAGGCCATTGACGAAGGTGCCGACGCCGAGGGTGACGATCAGCGAGTGGATGCGGAAATAGAGCACGAAGAAGGCGTTGACCGCGCCGATCACAAGCCCGCTCGCCAGCGCGATGACGAGCGTCGGTGCGAGCCCCCAGCCATCACGCGCGTTGAGAACGCCGATCAGCATGGAACTCATGGTCAGCGTCGAGGCGCCCGACAGATCGAAGTCTCCCGAGGTCAGCGGAATGATGATGCCGAGCGTGAGCACCACCAGCACGGCCTGCGAGCCGAACATGGTGGAGAAATTGCGCCAGCTGAGGAACGAATCCGGCATCAGGATGCCGAAGATCACGATCAGCAGCAGCCAGGCACCGACCAGCGCAAAGCGTTCCCCCTCCTGCTTGAGGTTGATGCGCGGCGCACGAACCGGTGCGGCGGGTTTGGCGGACATCTCGAGGGTCGTCATTCTGCGGCCTCCGCGGTTTGGCTTTCGCTGTAGAAACAGGCTTCGGTGATGGCTTTGCGGGTGATCTCCGCGCCGCGCAGCTCCACCACCGGACGGCCGCGGGCAAAGACGAGAATACGGTCGCAGATCTGCTCCAGCTGCTCGTTATCGGTCGAGGCGCAGAGAATGGCAGTGCCGTCGCGGGCGGCCCGGTCGAGGGCAGAAAAGATCTGCTGGCGGGCGCCGAAATCCACCCCTTGCGTCGGCTCGTCCAGGAGAAGCAGGCGCGGCTTCGTCTGCAGCCATTTGGCCAGCAGCACCTTCTGCTGGTTGCCGCCCGACAGCGAGCCGAGCGGCAGCTCCGGCCGGCGCGGACGCACATCGTGCAGCTCCGAGAGATGGCCGGCCGTTCGCAGCATGCCGGGACGATCAAGACCGAGCAGGCCGCGATGGTCGGGCAGCACCGGCAGGGTGATGTTGTCGGTGACCGACAGGCTGCCGACACCGGCCGCCCCCAGCCGGTCGCCCGGCAACAGCGCAAGGCCGAGCGCCTGTGCAGCTGCCGGCGTCAGACGAGAGAGATCGATGGAACGGCCATCCAGAACCATATTGCCTGTGGCCCTGACCGCACCGAACAGCGCATAGGGAAGGCTTGCGAAACCAGAGCCGATCAGGCCGGTCACTCCCAGCGTCTCCCCCTCCCCGATCGACAAATCGAAGGGTGCTGCACGACCCATCGCGATGCCGGTGACGGTAACGGCAGGGGGACGGGCCTCGACGCCTCTCGCCTTGGCGAAAGCATCGATCCGGCTGCCGACGATGGTGTCGAGAATGGCCTGGCGCTCGGTCACCTTCGTCTCGAGGATATCGACCAGTTCGCCATCGCGCAGCACGGCCACGCGGTCGGTGATCTCGCGCACCTCGTCGATATCATGCGTGACGATCACCACGGAGGCGCCGCTTGCGACGATGGAGCGGATCAGGCCGAACAGCCGCTTGACATCCTCGGCCGGCAGGAAGGGGGTCGGCTCATCGAGAACGAGGATGCCCTCGCCACCGTAACCGGCATCGGAGGCCTTCAGATCCTCGAAGGCGCGCACGATGGCGACGAAGGCGCGCTCGACCGGCGACAACTGGGCAATCGTCGCAAAGGGATCGATCGACAGGCCGAATGCGGCAAACTGCTCGGCGACGCGTTTTGCCTCGCGCCGCCAGTTGACGAACCACGGCGTGCGGGTGCCGAGCGCCGTCACCCGCATGTTTTCCACCACCGTCAGCGAGGCAATCAGGCCGAGATGCTGGTGGACGAAGGCAACGCCGCGCTTCTTGATCTCCATCTGGTTGAGCGGCAGCGGCATGGTCTGCCCCCAGAGGATCACCTCGCTGCCCTCTTCCGGCTGGTGGAAACCGGCAAGAACCTTGATCAGGGTGGACTTGCCGGAGCCGTTCTGGCCGAGAAGACCGAACACCTCGCCGCGCCGGATCGACAGCGACACGCCTTTGAGCGCCTGAAAATTGCCGAAGCGCATGCGGATGTTGTTCAGGTGAAGCACGGCATTGTCGGACATGGCAGGCTCCTTGTCTGACGGCGTTGCGTCACTTCAGCTTCCAGAGCTTGCGAAAACCCTCCAGATGGGCATCGCCATAGCCATCGTTGAAGTTGGCGGGAATGCCGGCGGTCTTGATGTTACGCTCGTCGAAGATCAGCAGCGGCACGTTGAGCTTGGCTGCAGACGGCAGGCCGCACATCATGCGCATGATGTTGTCGATCGCAGCATAGCCGGCCCAGCCGAGGCTTTCCCCGATATCCATCTGCACATGGTTTTCGCGCACCATATCCAGCACGAACGGCGTGCCGTTGAAGCTTGCGATCTTCACCGCGCCCTCGGATCCGGTGATGCGCAGCGCCGGCACGACGAACTGCGACATGGAATCGTAGATCGGCAGGATATAGTTGATCGTGGGATCGGCGAGCAGCGCCGACTGTACGCCGGGCTGGATCTTCGTGGCCCATTCGGAGACCGGCACATCGAGATGCTTCTGCTTGCATTCGGGGCAAAGCGCCTTCAACTCGGCCTGGATCGACTTCACGAAGGGAATGGAGGGCAGAACGTCGGAAGAGCCGATGATCAGCACATTCGGCTTGCCGCCGGTCTTCACATAGGCCCAGGCCGCCAGCAGCTTGCCGGCGCCGCTGAAATCCACCTTTGCGGAATAGTCCACGCCCTTGAACTGGTCCTGCGTCACGTCATAGAGGTGCGTGGTGCTTATCTTCAGCCCTGCCGCCCGCGCTTCCGCCAGCTGCGGCCCGAGAACTTCGGGATTGAGACCGCCGGCAATATCGAGCGCATCATATTTCTGGCTGATCGCCTGCGATACGCCCTGGATCCACTGGTCCACCTTCAGCTGGTTGTCCCAGGTCGTGTAGGTGAAACCCACCTCCTTTGCCGCAGCCGCCATGCCCTTCTGCAGCTCCACATTGAAGGGAATGGTCATGGAGATCGGAATCGAGAGCACCTTCTTGCCGGCCATGCAGGCCTTTGCGTCAAAGGCATCGCCCGGCGGCGTGAAAACCGGCATCGTCTCGTGATCGGCAACGATCGCCTTCGCATCGCTCATCGGATCGGCAGCCCCGGGCTGCGCGGCCAGAAGCGATGCCGTGGCGGCAAACAAGGACGTGAGCAGAAACTGGCGCATCTTCGACATTCCCCTTCGTTATCCCCGGCGGACGGCAAGCATCCCCGGATGGCCATGCCCGTTTAAAGATAATGTACGGACATAAACGAGAACTCGTCAACGTGATTCTGCCTAAATTTTTGCACTGCACATAATTGCATCAATTGCCGGAATTGGCACAACGCAGCCTGATGGCAGTTTCATCACCGCGCCGCAGCAAGGGGCACTTTCGGGGCTCAAAATGAAAATGCCGACCCCGAGGCCGGCATTTTCATTCGGTATGTCTGTACATGATGAAGTGAATTGAGACGTCAATCGTCCTTGCGATGCGCCACCCACGCCGCCACCATGCCGCCAAAGCCGAACAGCGAAAAGCAGAGAAAGCTCGCGCCGTAGTGACCGGTCAGTGCATAGAGGGCGGCGAAGGTCGAAGGGCCGACGATGACGCCGATGAAGGTATAGACCAGTGCGCCCCCGGTGATGGCCCCCACCCGCGCTTCCGGCGCATGATGGGCGACCTCGGCCAGCAGCACGCCGTTCCAGCCGATGGTGACGGCCCCGATCAGGACGAACAGCCCTGCCTGCAACACGAGCGGCAGGTTGGCCAGCCAGTAAAGCCCGGCAAAGCCGCAGCCGCCGAGCAGCCCGAGCAGCGACAGGGTCAGCAAGCCGCCGCCGATGCGATCGGCAACGACACCCCAGAACACACGGCCGAAGGCGCCGGCAAACTGCATGGCCGCCGCCACGGCACCGGCAGACAGCAGCGACCAGCCCGCATCATGCACCAGCGCCACCACGGCAAAGGCGGAGGCCGAAAGCTGCATGGCGGAATAGGCAAAGCCAAGCCCGCTCAACGTGCGCAGCGGCCGGCTTTTCCAGATGATCGACTGCTCCTCGATAAAACCGCGTCCGAGCGAGCGAGGCTTCATCGCCTGCTTCGGCTCCGCCGCATGGGTAAAGGCCAGCAACCCCATGGTGGCGAGCGGCCCGACCGCACCGATCAGCAGCGCCTCGTGCCAGCCGAACCGGGCAGACAGATAAGGGAAGGCGAAGCTCGCGCAGATGCCACCAAGCGGGACCCCCGCCTGCTTCAGCGAAAAGACGATGTTGCGCCGGTGCTGGGGCGTGACCCGGCTCAGCATTTCCGACGAGGCCGGATTGTTGAGACCATAGCCGAAGCCGATCAGCAGCGAGGCAACCACGATGACCGGCACCAGTGCCGTGGCGATACCGGCAAAGCCGACCGCAAAGAGAACGAGGGCCAGTTGCTCCACCTTCACCGGGCCGTAGCGCTGAACGAGCGTTCCAGCAACCGCCGAGGACACCATGCCGGAGGCGTAGATGAGGCTGATCTGGTAGCCGATCCAGTGTGCGCCGATCCCGAGATCGTGCGCGACGGAGGGCGCGATGGCGGTCAGCGCCAGAACGCTGGCTGTTGCCACGATCTGGATCAGGGTTGCGGCGGCAAGGGTCTGCAAAAGCGAGGATGCCGGCGCCAGACGCCGCTCTCCCGCAAGAATGTCCGACATGCGTGGAAGCCTTGGATTGCGTGTGGGAAACGAGTATTTGTACGTACTAACTGATTTCAGGATCTGGCGCAACCGATCGACCGTGCGGGGCTGCCATGCGGAAACCGTTTGATTCCCCTCGCAAAAGCCTGTTGATGGAGCACCGATCGAATGGATGACACAACGATGACGGAGCAGATGGAGCATGCACCGGGGGATGCACAGGGCATCGACGCCGAATGGCGCCCTGAACTTGCCACCGCGCCGCTCTACCTTCAGGTGGCTCATCATCTGGAAGCGCGCATCCGCAGCGGCGAATTTCCCGTAGGTTCGCTTCTGCCGACAGAAAACGAACTGGCAGCCGCCCTCGGCGTCAGCCGCCAGACGGTGCGCCAGGCGATTGCCACGATGCGCACCGGCGGGCGCCTCTCCGCCCGCAAGGGCGTCGGAACCCGCGTTGAAGCCGGCATGGACGTGGCGCGCCGCCACTTCATTGCCCATTCCCGCTCGGAACTGTTCGAGGTGGCGAGCAATACGGAATTCGTGATTTCCCACCGACGGGAAATCTCCGCTCAGGGCAAGCTGGCGGTGGAACTCGGCTGCCGGCCGGGGCGGCGCTTCCTGCACATGACGGGCGTGCGCTATACGGCCGCGCGGCAGAAGGCCTTCTCCTGGAACGAGGTCTATATTGACGCCCGCCTGGCGCCGGCCGTGAAGGATGTGGAGGTGGCGAAATCCGCCATCTTTCATCTGATCGAAGAATATACCGGCGAGATGATCCATGAGATCCAGCAGGACATCAAGCCGGTCGCCCTCGCCGCGGAGGTCGCGGAACAGATCGGCTGCAGGGAAGGCGACCTCGCCTTGCAGGTGACCCGCCGCTACTATGGCAGCGGTCGCCGCCTGATCGAATACGCTTTCCAGATTCTGCCGGCCGATCGCTTCACCTATACCACGACGCTGCGCGCCGAGACCTGAGGCGTATCGTCCTCTCCGGAATCGCCGTCACTTTCAGCATCTGCGCATGATTCGCGCGGCGTGCCTGCGTGCGCTTTTTAGCAAAAAGCACACAAAATAGGCATGCACAATTTCACGACATTTCATGCTGGACAGCCCCGACAAAGTTTGCATTAGTTCGTACATAAAAACTTTGAACAGGTCCGAAAACGACGACAAGGGGAACTGCACATGGATATCGGAGTCTTCATTCCCATCGGCAACAATGGCTGGCTGATCTCGACGGCATCACCGCAGTACAAGCCGAGTTTCGAGCTCAACAAGCAGATCGTGCAGAAGGCGGAAGCCTATGGTCTCGACTTCGCGCTTTCGATGATCAAGCTGCGCGGCTTCGGCGGAAAGACGGAATTCTGGGACTACAATCTCGAAAGCTTCACGCTGATGGCGAGCCTTGCCGCCGTCACCTCGCGCATCAAGCTGTTTGCCTCGACCGCCGTGCTGACACTGCCGCCAGCCATCGTGGCACGCATGGCGACCACCATCGATTCCGTCGCGCCCGGCCGCTTCGGCGTCAATATCGTCTCCGGCTGGCAGATGGCCGAATATGACCAGATGGGCATCTGGCCGGGCGACGACTATTTCGGTTACCGCTATGACTATTCCACCGAATACGTCCACATCATGAAGGAACTGTGGGAGAAGGGCGAATGCACCTTCGAGGGCAAGCACTTCACGATGAAGGAGTGCATGATGAAGCCCACGCCGGAGCACAAGATCGAGATCGTCGCCGCCGGCCAGAGCCCGCGCGGCATGAAGTTTGCGGCAGAATATGCCGATTACAACTTCGTGCTCGGCTCCGGAATCAACACGCCGACGGCCTATGCCCCCGGTAATGAGCGCCTGATCGAGGCAAGCGCCAAAAGCGGTCGTGATGTCGGCTCTTACGTGCTGTTCATGGTGATTGCCGACGAGACCGACGAACTGGCCGAGGCCAAGTGGCAGAGCTATCGTGCCGGCGCGGACGTCGATGCGCTGGCCTGGATGGCGGATCAGGGCAGCAAGGACGCCAATGCGGACGCAAGTTCCACCGCACGCTCGATCAACCTGCCGGAAGGTGCGGTAAACTTCAACATGGGCACTCTGGTCGGCTCCTATGCCAAGGTCGCGAAGATGCTGGACGAGGCCGCCTCCGTGCCCGGCACCAAGGGCATCATGCTGACCTTCGACGACTTCCTGATCGGTCTCGACCAGTTCGGGGAGCATATCCAGCCACTGATGGCCTCGCGCAGCCAGATCACCTCGGTGGCGGCGGAATAAGCTCAGTGGCGATGTCATTGACGGTCGATGCGGGGAGCATCCTCGATCCGCTTCAACTCGAAGATCCCCGCGAGGCCGATGCAAGACTGGAGGCCGGCATCACCTCTGCCGACCTTCTTCAGCCTGCGGCGCCGAAACCGGCGCCGCTTCGCAAGGCGGTGCGAGAGGCAGGCGTGGCGGACCTGCTGTCGGCCTATGGCCATGGCAGCCTGACCCCGAGCACGGCTCTTGATGCATTGAAGCATGCCATCGCCGGCACCCGGGCAGGCGCTGAGGCCGTGCTATGCTTTGCAGCAGATCTCGAAACAAGCGTTGCGGAAAGCGACCGTCGCTGGCGTCACAAGAATCCGCGACCGCTGGAAGGCGTGTTCTTTGGCGTGAAAGACATCATCGATGTGGCGGACACCCTCACCACATCCGGCTCACGCCTCACCGGCAATCGCATCGCCCCCGCCGATGCCGATGCCGTGGCACGCCTGAGGGCGGCGGGCGCCATACCGCTTGCCATGCTTGCCACCACCGAGTTTGCCTGCGGCTCGCCCCACAATCCGCGCTTCGGTACAGTCACCAATCCCTGGGATGCGACGCGCTGGACCGGCGGCTCGTCCACCGGGTCGGGTGCGGCGCTTGCCGGCCGGCTGATGCCACTTGCACTCGGCACCGATACCGGCGGCTCGATCCGCGTTCCCTCCTGCTGGTGCGGCACGACCGGTCTCAAACCGACACGAGAGCTGATTTCAAGGCAGGGCGTTGCGCCGCTCTCCTGGACGCTGGATCACGTCGGCCCGATGGCCCGCAGTGCGGAGGATATCGCCATCGTCTTGCCGCACATGACGGCTGTGGCGCCGTCCACGCCGCCGAACGGGACCCGAAAGCTGCGGCTCGGTGTGCCCGCCAACTGGTTTACCGAGAGCGTCGATGCCCACGTCATCGCCAATTGGACGGCAGCACTCGCCCTGTTTGAGGCGCAAGGATGCGAACTTGTGGATCTGCCCGGACTCGACATTCAGGCGATTCACGAAGCGGGCTGGACCATTCTGCTTTCGGAACTGGCCGCCTATCACGCCTGCCGCATCGATGAGGCGGATCGTTTCGACGCGGGGCTGGTGGCCCGGCTGAAACAGGGCATGCAGATCTCCGCCTCCGCCTATGGCGAGGCATTGCGATATCGCGCAACTGCCCAGAGGAATTTTGTCGCTCTCTTCCACTCGGTCGATCTCATCGTAACGCCCGGGCTTGGCGGCGAAGCCGGCTTTCTGGATACGCTCACGGTGGAGATTGACGAAACGGCCCTGCCCTTCCAGCAGGTCATCTCGCGCAACACCATGGTCTTCGACTGTCTGGGCCTTCCGGCCCTGATGCTGCCCAGCGGCGTGGGTCGAACCGGTCTGCCAACCGGCATTCAGATCATCGGGCCGCCCGGTTGCGACGGCCTCTGCCTCTCCCTTGGGATCACCTTCCAGTCCCTGACAGACCATCATCGCCGCACACCGCCGGGTCTTTCGCCATGACAATCGTCTCCCCTCCCCTTCACCAGCTCACCGCGCGCGAATGCCTCGAGCTGATGGCGCAGGATCGGCTGACGGCGACCGCGCTGGTCGAGGCCTGCCTTGCCCGCATCCGCGAACGGGATGCCGATGTGCGGGCCTGGCTTGTGCTGAGCGACGCGGCGCGTGCCGAGGCGGCCCGTCTCGATGCCCTGCCCAAGGCAGCACGCGGGCGGCTGCACGGCCTGCCGATCGGCATCAAGGACGTGTTCGACACCAGGGACCTGCCGACCACCTACAATTCGCCGCTCTATGCCGGCTTTCAGCCGGCAGCCGATGCCGCCGCCGTCGATCTCCTTCGCGCAGAAGGCGCCATCATTATCGGCAAGACGGATACCACGGAATTTGCCGCCTGCGGTCGCGATGCGGCAACCGCCAATCCGCATGATCTCTCCCGAACCCCGGGCGGCTCCTCGGCCGGCTCGGCAGCGGCGGTCGCGGATTTCCACGTGCCGCTGGCGCTTGCCACCCAGACCGGCGGCTCGACCATTCGCCCCGCCTCCTTCTGCGGCATCTTCGGCTACAAACCGAGCGCCGGCCTCGTCAGCCGCGAAGGCATGAAGATCTATGCGATCAGCCTGGATACCGTCGGCTGGTATGCGCGGTCGATAGACGACATCCGCCTGCTGCAGGAGGTGTTCGGCATTACCGAGCGCTTCCGCGAAGACCCGACGCCGGATGCGTCGCTGCGGATCGCCGTGACCGAGACACCGTATCATAGCCGGCTTGCGCCGGAATCGCTGGCCGCGCTCGAACAGGCAGAGCGGCACCTGCGGATCGCCGGTCACCATGTGGAGCGCGTCGATCTGCCGGATGGCTTCGAGCACCTGGATATCGGCCACCGCACCATCCTGCATCGCGAGGGTGCTGCCGCATTCCGCAATCTCGCCCGCCGCCATGGCAAAGCCCTGCATGACGATTTCCATCACCGCGTCGACAATCGCGACAAGCGCAGCCTCGCTGATCTGAAGCAGGCGCAGGACGATGCTGCCCAAGCCCGGATGGCCTTCGATGCCTTTGCGTCAGGGTTCGATCTCATCATCGCTCCCAGCGCACCGGGCTTTGCACCGGTGGGCCGCAAGCCCGGCGACCCGGTGTTCAATGCCTTCTGGACGCTGCTGCAGGTGCCTTGCCTCAACCTGCCCCTGCGGCTCGCCGGTGAAACCCTGCCGATCGGCATCACGCTGACCGCACCGCGCTATGACGATGTGCGTCTGCTGGCGCTCGCAGAGCGCCTGTCGAATACGCTGACAGGCGCTCCCCTTGCCGGGTAGGTCAGATCCGGCGCAAAACTCTCAGGGCCTTGGCAGGGACCAGGCGAAATAACGATCCATCAGCGGAATAAGGGCCGCTCCGAGGATCGAGGAATCGCCCTCGATCTCGCTGACAAGCCGCTCAGGATAGGGGGCATCGATGCCGTAGCGCGGCGCGCTCGGCGATGGCGCAACGGCTGCCAGACACTGGCCGAGCGCCCGCGGCAATTCGCCCCCGAACACGATCGCTTCGGGGTCGATCACCGCCCGCAGCATGTCGATCGCCCGGTTCAGCGCCGGAGTGACCTCCTCCACCCATTCCGCGACGCCCGGCCAGGCGGGATCGAAGCGCTGGCGCAGCTCGCGGACATTGGCGACGGCAAGACCGCGCGCATTCAGCCGCTTCAGCAATTCGCCCAGCGCCGGCCGCGACGGCCCCTCCTCCACAGTGAAGACGCGACTGATTTCGCCGGCATTGCCGAAGGCGCCAAAGAAGGGTTTTCCATCGAGCACGATGCCGCCGCCGAAGCCGTAATTGAAAGACAGATAGCCGAAGGTGGCGAACCGACGGCCGGCGCCAACGGCCGATTCGCCGATGGCCCCGGTGGTGGCGTTGTTTTCCGTCCAGACCGGCAGATCGAACAGCGTTTCCAGCTCGGCCTTCAGATTGATCAGCGACCAGTCGGTGAGGGGTTCCGGCGCGTTGAAGCGTCGGTCGGCGCCGACGAAGAAGCCCGCCATCGAAAAGCCGACGCCGACCAGCTGCGATGCGGCAATGCCGCGCCCTGCCAGCGCCCGGCGGATCTGTTCCTTCAGGGCAAACAGCGTGTCGCGCCGGCGGGTCGGCGGCATCTCCAGCATCTCCTCATGCACGATCCTGCAGGCGAAGTCGCACAGGCCGAAGGAAATGCTGTCGGTATTGACGGAAATGCCGATCGTATACGCCGCATCGGGCTGCAACATCAGCGCCGGGCTCGGTTTGCCGCGACCGTGAATGACCGCATCGCCCAGCATCAGCAGCCCTTCCTCCAGCAGCGCATCGACGATGCGGTGAACGGAGGGCTGCGTCAGGTTCGTGCTGGGCGCCACCTGCGAGCGCATGACGCTGCCCTGCCGGCGCACGATTTCCAGGATCATCCGTTCATTGCCCGACAAGTCACGATGAGTTCTGGCGGGCACGGCAACCTCTTTGCTGATCCTGCAGTCCCCGTTCCCTAGCCGGTCTTCCCGTCTCCCGCAATCGTCGATCCGGGCGTCAGGCTGGAGACATGCAAAATCATACGTGGACATTGATTTGTCTGTGCTCGTTTCCATCGAGTCCACAAAAGGGGATCATCGCAAGCGGTTTCGAGGAAATCTTTCTGTCATATTTATTATACACAAAGCATGATAAATGACCGGCATCCGAAACGATCGGACCATGCAATCATCGACGGAGGAAGACCGGTGCCACCCCATGCCCTGACGATAGACGAGGCGAGCCTCAGCTTCGGCCGGTTTCAGGCACTGAAATCCGTCAGCTTCGCCGCCGAGCAGGGTCAGCTGGTCACCCTGCTCGGCCCCTCCGGCTGCGGCAAGACCACGCTGCTGAAGGCGATTGCCGGCTTTCTGGCCCTGGACAGCGGCCGTATCGAGATCGGCGGGCACGACATGACCGGCATCCCGCCGGAACGGCGCGACACGGCCATGTGCTTCCAGTCCTATGCGTTGTTTCCGCATCTGAGCGTTTCCGACAATATCGGCTTCGGCCTGCGCCAGCAGCGGATCGGCGAGGCGGAGATCCGGTCCCGGGTCGGCACAGTGGCGGAACAGGTCAGTCTCGTCGCCCAGCTCGCCAAGTTGCCAGGTCAGCTGTCCGGCGGCCAGCAGCAGCGTGTGGCGCTGGCGCGAGCCATGGCGGTGCGTCCGGGCATCATGCTGTTCGACGAGCCGCTCTCCAATCTCGATGCAAAGCTGCGCGATCAGGTACGCATGGAAATCCGAGCCCTGCAGCGCCAGCACGGATTTACCGCAGTCTATGTCACGCATGACCAGTCGGAAGCGCTTGCCATGTCGGATCTGGTGGTGGTGATGCGCGCCGGCGAAATCGAACAGATGGGCCGGCCGGAAGACATCTACCGGCAGCCGAAAAACCGGTTCGTCGCGGATTTTATCGGCACGGCGAATATCATGCCGGTGCGCGTGATCGGCCATGATGCCGCAAGCGGCCTGCATCACATCGAAAGCCCACTCGGCCGCCTGACGGTGCGCTCGGAGATCGCACCCGTTGCGAAGACGATCTTTGCCTGCTGGCGCCCGGAAGATGCCGTCCTTGTTGCCGCCGGCGACGAGACCGGTCCCAATCGTGCCACGCTGCGCGTCCTCTCTCGCACATTTCTCGGCAGTCTTTGCGATCTCATCGTGGTGACCGAGGGCGAGAACCCGGTTTCCTTCCGCATCCAGATGCACGGTTTCACCCCGATTGCAGAAGGCGAGCGGATCACGCTCTCTTTGAAGCCGGAAGCGATCCGCTTCCTCGGGGAGGCCGCGGAATGAGTGCGTCCTTCTCCGTACGGCCCTATCTTCTACTGCTGCCGGGTCTGCTGCCGATCCTCGCCTTCATGTCGCTGGTCATCGGCATGGCCCTCTCCCAATCCGTCGGCTATTTCAATTTTTCGGGCGATTCGGGCTTTTCCCTGCGCTTCTGGCACACGGTACTGTCGGAACAGCAGTTCTGGCGGGCTTTCTGGTATTCGGCGCGCATTGCGCTGTTCTCCTCGCTTCTCTCGGTCGCGCTCGCCTATCCCGTGGCGCTCTGGCTGCGCCGTCCCTTCGCCGGTTCTGATCTCGTCAGCGCACTGATCAAGGCGCCGATCCTCGTGCACGGGCTTGTCGCCGCCTTTCTTTACGTGAACTTCATCTCGTTCCAGGGCTTTCTCAACGCGGCGCTGGTCCATCTCGGTCTCGTCGCCCGGCCGATCCGCATGCAGAACGATCCCTATGCCATCGGCGTCGTGATCCTGCAGGTATGGAAGAACATGCCCTTCGCCTTCCTGATTCTGACCGGGCCGGTGCGGGCGATCGGCGACGACATTCTCGATGCCGCCCGTGACCTCGGCGCCGGTGCCTTTGCGAGACTGCGTCGCGTGATCCTGCCGCTGACGTTGCGCTCGCTGCAGGCAGCGCTGATCCTGATCTTCATCGGGGCCGCTGGCGACTATTCCTTCCAGTCCGTCGCCGGGCCAACCAGCCTCAATTCGCTGGCCCAGTACATGGTCCGCATCCAGCAGGACAATGCCGGCCATGGCTGGAACGAGGCGGCGGTGATTGCCGTGATGCTGATGGGGCTCTCGCTGTTCGGGTCGGCGGCTCTGGCAGCCCTGATCCAGTTCCTGCTGCGCCGGACGGGGAGATAGACCATGCGTCGTCATCGCTCCGCCGCCCTCCTTGTGCAGACCCGCCTGCCGGTCGTTCTCGCGCTCACCGTTTTCACGATCGTACTGGCGCTTCCCTTTGCCATGGCGGTGTTGTGGTCGCTGGTCGATCCCTCCCACCCGTGGGCCTATCCGGCGGTGCTTCCGCCGGTTCTCTCCTTCCGGCGCTGGATCGAAATCTGGACCACGAGCGCCCTGCCGCAGGCGCTTGCCAACAGCTATCTTCTGGCGGCCACGGTCTCCGTCTCGACGCTGCTGCTCGCCCTGCCGACCGCCTATGCCTTCGGCCGCCTGCAATTTCCGGGCAAGGCGACAGCGCAGATGCTGACGCTGATCCCGCTGGCAATGCCCGGCTTCGTCGGGGCGATCTTCTTCTCCGCTCTGCTGGTCCGCTTCGGGGTCTATTCCCGCTTCGCCGGCATTGCGCTCGGCCACACCGTCATCTTCCTGCCCTATGCGATCCGCCTGCTCAGCCTGTCCTTTGCCATGGTGCGGCAGGACCTGATCGACGCCGCCCGCGATCTGGGCGCCTCGCCGTTGACCGTGTTCCGCACTGCCACGCTGCCGGTGCTGAAACCGGGGCTGCTGGCAGCGCTCATCATCGTCTTCATTCTGTCGATCGAGGAGTTTGCGATCTCCTACATCGTGGGTGCGCCGGATTTCACCACCGTACCGACGATCCTCTACTCCTATCTCGGCTACAACTTCATCCGGCCCAATGCCGCAGCCATTTCCCTGATCCTCGTCGTTCCCAACGTACTTCTGATGCTGATTGCCGAGCGCCTGCTGAAAAGCGCCGATCCGGCCACCATCACCGGAAAGGGATGACGCCGATGCCTCCCCTCCCCACCAAGCTAGGACCAGCCCCATGCTGAAGACCATCGCAATGCTTGCGCTCGCCACGGCTCTGCCGCTGGCCGGCCTCCCCGCCCCGGCCGCCGCCAAGGATCTTTCCCAGATGAATTGGGAAGAGATCGTGGCAGAGGCGAAGCAGGAGGGCCAGATCAACTGGTTCCACTGGTATTTCCAGGATCGTTTCCGCGAACAGGTAAAGGCCTTCGAGGCCCAGTACGGCATCAAGGTCACCATCCCGGATGGCGACGGCAAGGCCAACATGGACAAGATGCTGGCCGAGCGCGGCCGCACCGAGGGCGATATCGACGTGATCTCGCTGGGCGGTTCCGCTCTGCAGACCTTCAAGGCCGAGGACCTGCTCTACGGCCCGCTGAAGCCGCTTTTGCCTGATGGCGCCAAGCTGCGCTTCTCCATCGAAGGCACCGACAACAAGGGTTATGCGCCGGCCTTCTGGGGCAACCAGACGGCCATTGCCTATAACCCGGCCCGCATCTCGGAAAAGGAACTGCCGCACACGCTGGAAGACTTTGCCGCCTTCTTCAGGACGAACCCCGGTGAAATGGGCTTCAACACGGAAAATGGCGGCTCCGGCCCGGCCTTCATCGAGGCCGTGACCCGCGCGCTCGTCAAGGACATCGACTATGCCAACGGTGCCGCGACGCCGGAGAAGGTCGCCAAGCTCGCGCCGGCCTGGGACTGGTTCAAGGCCAACCACGATGGCTACATCATCACGGCCTCGAATGCCGACAGCGTGACCCGCATCAACAGCGGTGAGTTCAAGCTGATCGCCGGCTGGGAGGACCAGATCGCCGGCCTGCAGCGCAAGGGCGAAATTTCGCGCGACATCAAAATGTACATCCCGTCCTTCGGCATGCCGGGCGGCGGCAATGTCATCGCCATTCCCGCCAATGCCAAGCACAAGGCGGCAGCCCTGGTGCTGATCCACTGGCTGACCAGTGCAAACACGCAGACGGAGCTGGCGAAGACCTTCGGCATCGCGCCGCAGCATCCCGATGCCGACAGTTCCGTCGGGCTGATCGCGGCCGGCGACCGCAAGTTTTCCACCGTCTGGGCGGCAAAGCCCTTCGGCGACGACATCAAGAAGGCTTTCGTCAACCAGGTCACACTGCACTAAGTCATCCCGAAAACAACCTTGGGTCGTGTCGCCAACGTCACGACCTGATCCCTTCTCTTCACAACTTCCGAAAGAACTGACATGCCTGCTTTCGATCCCCGCCCTCTTGCAACCATCCAGCGCCAGAACGTGGCCGTGCCGGATGCCCTGATTGCCCATCGCGGCGCGCCGCTCCTCGCACCGGAAAACACGCTTCCCGCCATGCGGGCAGCCGCTGCCAGGGGTGCGCGCTGGGTGGAAGTCGACGTGAAGCTGACGCGCGACATGCAGCCGGTGATCATTCACGACGACCGGGTCGATCGCACCACCAATGGCCGCGGCTTCGTCGCCAACATGAGTTTCGAAGACATCCGTCAACTGGATGCCGGCTCCTTCTTCTCGCCCGACTTTGCCGGCACCCGCGTTCCGACGCTCGAGGAACTGGTCGAAACCGTACTCGATCTCGACATCGGCCTGCAGCTGGAACTGAAGCCGACGGCGGGCGACGACATCGAGACAGCGGAAGTGGCACTCGCCGCCATGAAGGACCTGTGGCCTGTCCATCGCGGCCGGCTGTTCATCACCAGCTTCTCGATCCGATCGATCCATGCCGCCGCGCGCTTGCTGCCGGATGTGCCGCGTGCCTTTGCCGTGGTGGTGCCGCCGCGCGACCCGAAGGCGCTGCTGGCGGAAACCCGCTGCCAGATCCTGCACCTGCAGCGTGACTTCCTGCCCGACGATGCGCTGAAGATCATGGCCGACAGTGGCATCGAATATGCCGTTGCCACCATCAACGAGGCACAGGCCACAGAACGGTTCTTCGCCGCCGGCGCCCAGACCATTCTCTCCGACATCCCGGATCTTTTTGAAAGGACGGCCCCCCATGCCGACAGTCTCTGATCGTCTCACCGTCGCCCGCAGCATCATCGGCGAGGCAGCGCACCGCGCCATGGCGCACTTCATTGCTCGCGACAGCCTGCCACTCGAGCAGAAGAGCGCGAGCGATTTCGTCTCCGAAGCCGATCGTGACGTGGAAACCTTGATCCGTGCCCGACTGCAGCATTGCCTTCCGGGCGACCGGATGCTGGGCGAGGAAATGGGAGGCGACGTTTCCGACAGCTTCTGGGCCATCGACCCTATCGACGGCACGGCCAATTTTCTCCGTGGCTCTCCCCTCTGGGGCGTTTCGCTGGGCTATGTGGAAGCCGGGCGGCCGGTCGTGGGAGTTGTCGCCTACCCTGCCCTTAGTCTCACACTGAGTGCAGCCGACGGGCTTGGTATCCAGAAGAACGGAGCGGCGTTTCACCGGCACGTTTCCTTTCCCGAGATCCGCCTCGCCTCTGTCGGAGAAAGCGCCCAATGGCCGGCCGAGGAGATGGCGCAGACGGAACTCGCTCTTCGCCGCGACGGATGGGGCATCACAGAATATCGCTGCGCCACCATAGGGCTCGGCTTTGCCGCCCTGGGGTTCACGGATGGCTATGTGGAGCGTCACACCAGCATCTGGGATATTGCGGCCGGCGCTGTGCTCTGCAGCGAAGCCGGCTTGGTGGTCCAGCAAAGCGGGACGACAGAGACCGCGGCCATGACGATTCTGGCCGCCACCCCGCCGCTTGCTATCCTGCTGCGTCCCCTCGTTGAGCTGCCTCAGGTGGCGGATTGAAGACAGGTCCGGCGGCACGTCCTGTCGCCGGACCTTCACGTTGTCAAAGAATGCCCCAGGCGCGAAACCGCCCTCTCCCGGTCATCTCCCGGAGACCAAGCTCCTCCACGAGGCGCAACGCTGCGCGCGGTGTGATATCGAGCGCCGCGGCCACAAGGGCAGATGACACAAGCGGACGCCCGATGACGAGTTCCACCAGTTCAGGCAGTCTGGATGACATGCGGCGACCAGACAGGCGCCGTTCAAGCAATTGTAGCGCAATCGAAAGCCTGTCCTGTTCCTTCAGGCCGAACTCGGCAGCCCCCTGCACCCCCTGGAGAATGGCCAGCAACCGCACATCCCGGTCCCGATGGCGTCGCCGCTCGACGGGTATCGCCTTCAGGCCAATACTGACTGCAAGCAGATGAGCCCCGCCTGTGAGTCCCTCCTGCCGCATCAGTTCTGCCGCCAGCAGACGACCAAGCCAGGGCGCATGCTGCAGAACCTGCAACTGATGCCATGCATCAACCAGCAGTGCTGCGCGAAGAACCGCCGGCAGACCTGCCGACTGCACGAGCACCCCACGCCACTCATCCAGACGCTCGTCTTCATCCCAATCAGGATCGTAAACGAGTGTATTTCGCTCAGGACCCGGGCGCGGTGTCGCACCGCTGCGCACCTCGCGGATCGCCCGATCTGACCGTGCAATGGCGCGATCAATCGCCGCAAACTCTTCCGCCAGAGGATCGGCGACCGATATCGTATCATCGACCGCGCCTTCCGCCATGGGCGCGCCTCCATAGACAGGTTTGCCGCCAACGGCCTTCTGCTCCGGCGCCGCGCCCGGATCCTGGCAACGAAGGCTTGCCAACCCCTCCCGATCCAGCGCCCAGCCGGCAGGCTGCCCCGCGATGCGCCGGCGGGTGCGCAGGATATCCCGGGCAATTGTCAGCTCATGGGTCGGCGTGCGCACGTCATGCCCCGCATCATGCAAAACCAGATCCTCGAGGTGCACCAGTTCGCCTTCCACCCAAAGCGAAGCGCAGGCATCGCCGAAGTGAAGCCGTTGAAGAAGCCCTTCACCGGACGGCGAACGCGCCAGCCGTTCATCAAGACGGACGATCGCCGCCGTCGCATCCGAAGTGCCGCAAAGCAGCCCGTGCACGGGCAAATTTCGCAAAGAGTAACTCATTGAAATTATGGTAAACGAAACGTCAAACGGACACCAGAAGAACATTAGAGTCCGTTAGCTGGACGCTGTCACGTAACATAAAAAAGCCGGGAAAACCGCACTGCAGCGAGAGACTGCATTATAGAGAATTCATCCCCGATCGCCAGCCCCTGACTGCAAAAACGCCGGGATGATCACAGGGAAACCTCCTCAGATATAGAACAGCCCGGCGCTGTTGGTCCTCAGGACGCAAACGGCGCGGTCATCGTGAAGCGGTGCGGATACAAACTGAACGGGCGAAGCCCGAAGTCACCGGCCCCAGACTTGCGCCGGACACATACAATCGGATCGCTAATCCGATCACATATCCCCGGACCTTGCGGAGGGGGACATCAATCTCATCCGGGCACATCCAATATTCGACGCATCATCAATCCGGTCGTACCGAAATCCAAACTCTCTTGCGTGGCGAAGCTTATACGCATGAATCCCTCCATTGGCTTCTCCTCCTGCACGACCATGGGATTTGGATGGATGACCCCCTCGCCGTTCGCGTCGGTCAGACGTCGACACCTCCCTGTAAGAACGCCGGCATTACCGCAGGAATAAGCATCACAGCTCCGTTCGGGATTTCATCTCGCATGGTAAGTTGGAAGCATTGGAGTCGATCGCAGCAGCGATACCAACCGGCACAGGAGAGCGCCAGCCGTAAACAAGGATACATGCATTCGCTTGATTGCAGTGTCAGCGAACAGACCGACCTTCTCCAGTCACTTCGGTTGAACCTCAAAGTCATTCCACCACGGGAAACTTTCCCCGGATAAGACGCACTGCCTCTTTCCAAATGCCATGCGCAATGAGCCACGACCTCGCCTTTCCTCCTGAAGCGGGTCATGCACTTTCTTCAGGGATTACGCAGTAGATCGCCGGCCACAAACCGGTGCAAGCTGTAGCCCAGGCACGGGCAGGAAGAAGGGCAGAACATTTCGTGGCAACGGAATTCCGACGCCTCTTCATCGTCACCATGTGGGACTGAGACCATCCCCAGCTCAGGGTTTGGATCGACGCTGTAAACGGCGGGTTGATGCGGGGGCATCGCGACGCACGAGGGATGTCCGCATGCCGCATCGCATTCAGGAAACATGCATGCAGAACGGGCGCGCCCTCTCAGGAAGTCCTGACAGCTGTCAGGCTGGAGCCGTACAAAGGGTAGGCGCCATCACATCGGATACATCCTGCGAAGATAAAACAGTCCATCACGGACCCCAGGGCCAACTATGGTACATCCGCCCCGCACGGACGGGACGGAGGCCGTTAGGGAAGTTCCGATCATCGATCCCGTCGAAACAGTTCTTCGATCACCAGTGAGTGGGTTGGAATGTCCACGTATCACTCTCCAAAGGGAGACTTTGTATTCCATTGCCGCGGCCCTCATATCCCGGCCGAAGAACGGACTGGCGCGCACCGAGCATCATCCCACGGCGCGCTGATTCCTGACAGCTGTCAGGCAACGTGGCGATGGTTAACACGCTGAACAGCTGAAAAGCACCGCGCGCGTGAGCAGACGCAGCTTCAGCCATTCTCCACCGAACGCCGCTGGCAACCACCCACGCCCTTTCGCAGTGTTCACCGGAACAGCCGCAATCACGACATTCACTCGTAGCAGTTTGGTCGACAATGCGTGATGTCCAGCAGCCAACCGGTTACCGACCAGCGGCATAAACAGGATGGGTAGCATTGTGCAACCCACCCTGACAGCTGTCAGGGTCGCACCAAACTGATCAGGCACTTCGCGCCGCTCCCAACAGTTCCCGAAGCGATGTGCCACAAGCCCCTGGTTGACAGTCTCACGCATCGATGAAGACTTACAATCGCATCTATTTCAACAGAGCAGGTGAACAAATGCCGCCCTGACAAGCCGACCGCAGTCGCGATGAAATAAACCTTGGAATACAGAGCCAGGAACGAAGCATCGTCGGGTCCCTCAGCGATCAAGAGGGAAGGGGAGGGGTCTCCTTCCCTCTTTCATCCCAGACCACAGCCAATGGCCAATCAATGCGATCACGAGCAGGCTCACCGGAGCCGGACCGTTCGCGGCGCGACGTCCGGTAAAGGAAACGGACACCCGTCCACACGCCATCGGCGGGCTTCGCTGCATGCGGAGCTGCGCGATCCGGATAGCTCCTCATGCAGTGTCCGACACATGACGTCCTCGCAACCAAGTCTCCGAAAACCAAATTGAGAAAGGACCATCCAAACCTCAACGCAACCTGCAGATGCATTCAGGTGTTTCCGTGAGCTGTCGATGAATGGAGATTCACTCGAAAGTTCCCACGAGAGACGACGCACCCTGAACCGCATGCGGGACTGCCTGACATACCTGCGAGACAGGATTGGTGGCGCCCTCCCGGACGCCCAACCGTGAAAGCCCGTCCGCCCTCATGGTCGAAACGGGCAAGGCTCTGAAACGCAAGGGCGGCGAGGCGCCAGCCCAATCATCCTCACGCCTGCCTTCGGGAATTCATTCAGGAATCATTAACCATATCTATATGGCGTCGCCGCGTCCTGACACCAGAGCAAAGAGGCACAACTGTCGGCATGATCGCAGCACAAAACCACCGCCATCTGCTGACGTTGCAACCACCACCGTCTTCCCGTCATCGCCCTGGAGCGAGGTCGCTGGGTTCCTCCAGCCGCCCTGCGGGAACACATACTCGGCTGACGCAGATCCGCTTATTAGCTACTGCTTTACTTAACCCGGCTTTAAGCCTATCCGTCTAGAGTTCCCCCGTCATTGTCGCGGGGAATGTCATGCTCAACTTGCTGTTTCCGAAAGAAGACTTCCGTCGGGAGCTATCCGCCTTCCTCTTTGAAAACTCGCCAGATGCCTACTGCGTCATACGCGAGGGCCGGGTTCTGGCCTTCAACAAGGCTTTCAGCACCATCATGCGTCAACCCGACGCCCAACTCGTCGGCCTTTCTCCTGCTGAATTTTCTCCGGAGTTGCAGTTTGGCGGACGGCGATCCGACGAGCTGGCTGCCGAATACATCTCCCGCGCTATGCGGGATGGACATTGCCGGTTCGAGTGGGAAGTGCGCCGCACAGACGACAGCCGTTTCGCCGTCATGGTCACACTCATTCGCTGGCAGCGTCAAAATGAAACTCTGTTGATTTTCATATGGCAAGACATTGATGAGATGGTAAGGTTGCGCGAAGAGGACAGGGCTCGTCGTCTGCGTGAACAGCAGGAGGCACAAGCGGACCAGTTTGCGATCAGTCGGCTTGCAGCAGGACTGACGGCACTCGCCGAAGGTGATCTCACGGCACATCTGGACGTCGAATTCTCGCAAAAGTCCGAGGCCTTGCGCCGGAACTTCAATTCCACCGTCGACCGTCTTCGGGCACTTATCGACGAAGTCTCGACAGCGTCGAGCACCGTCCTGCAAACCTCACGCGAAATTGGTGCCGCGGCGACAGATCTCGCGTCACGAACCGAACGGCAAGCCGCAAGCGTCGAAGAAGCCTCTGACGCCCTGTCGCAGATTGTCGCCGGCGTTGCCGATGCGACGAGTTCCGCCCGTACTGCCAAGGAAACCATCGACAGCGCGCACAAGGATGGCGACAACGCCAAGAACATTGTGACCAAAGCGATTTCCGCGATGGAGGAAATTGCGCGATCGTCCAGTGAAATTGGCAAGATCATCGGCGTCATCGACGAAATTGCCTTCCAGACAAACCTTCTTGCGCTCAACGCCGGCGTCGAGGCTGCCCGGGCAGGGGAGGCGGGCAAGGGATTTGCGGTCGTCGCGCAGGAGGTACGCGAATTGGCGCAGCGTTCCGCCGCTGCAGCAAAGGAAATCCGCGCGCTGATTACCGCATCGAATCAACAGGTGAGCACAGGCGTCAGCCTGGTCGACGAAACGGGCCACGCCCTGTCGCGGATCGTCTCCCACATCGGCAATATCGATCATGTGGTTGGAAAAATCGAACAGAACGCTCGCGACCAGGAGGTTTCGATCCGCGAAATCGACAATGTGATCCGCAAGCTTGACCAGGTTACCCAGCAGAACGCCGCCATGGTGGAGGAGACCGCGGCCGCGTCCACCTCCATGACCAATGACATGGGCGAAGTCGCCCGCATGTTGTCTGGTTTCCGGACCGGGAGGACCTTCGTGCAGCAGGGTCGGCGCGCCGCATAGAGCCTGCTGGTTCCAGCGAAAGCGGACAGATTTCGGAGTTTCTTCTTCCTGTTCGCCTCTCTGTCGCGAAAAGCGGTGTCAGCTTTTCCCGCCACCTTCAAAGAAGGTGATTTGCGGTCCTCCCTGGAGGACCGCAAACTGCATCTATTACCGGATCATCGGGAGAAGATCGTTCACCGACTTCTTGGCGTCGCCATAGAACATCCGCGTGTTCTCCTTGTAGAAGAGGGGGTTCTCGATACCGGAGTAACCCGTTCCCTGTCCTCGCTTCGACACGAAAACCTGCTTTGCCTTCCACACCTGCAACACCGGCATGCCGGCAATCGGGCTGTTCGGATCTTCTTCCGCCGCCGGATTGACGATGTCATTGGAGCCAATCACGATGACCACATCGGTATCGGGGAAGTCTTCGTTGATCTCGTCCATTTCCAGAACGATGTCATAGGGCACCTTGGCTTCCGCAAGCAGGACGTTCATATGACCCGGCAGTCGCCCGGCGACGGGATGGATTGCGAAGCGAACGGTTTTGCCGGCAGAGCGCAGTTTCCGTGTCAGTTCGGACACCGCCCCCTGCGCCTGGGCCACCGCCATACCGTAGCCCGGCACGATGATGACGCTGTCCGCCTCGTTCAGCGCGCTTGCCACGCCTTCGGCATCGATCGCGATCTGTTCCCCCGTCACCTCCATCTGGGGCCCGGTTGTTGTACCGAACCCGCCCAGGATGACCGATACGAAGGAACGGTTCATCGCCTTGCACATGATATAGGAGAGGATTGCACCCGACGAACCAACCAGCGCACCGACGACGATCAGGAGATCATTCGACAGCGAAAAGCCGATCGCTGCGGCAGCCCAGCCCGAATAGCTGTTGAGCATGGATACAACCACCGGCATATCGGCGCCGCCGATCCCCATGATCAGATGGTAGCCGATGAAGAAGGCCAGAAGTGCCATCAGGATCAGCGTCCAGATCCCGGCGCCGCCAACATAGAGAAACAGCAGGATCAGCGATAGAATTGCAGCCGCCGCATTGAGCGCGTGGCCGCCCGGCAGTTTCCTCGCCTTGCCGTCAACCTTGCCTGCAAGCTTTCCGAAGGCGATGACAGAACCTGTGAAAGTCACCGCGCCGATAAACACGCCGAGAAAAACCTCCACCTTGAGGATAACCTGTTCGACAGGGCTCTTGTGCGCAAGAATGGCACCGAAACCGGTTAGCGCCGAACGCATTGCTTCATCCATCGCGAGAACGCGGCCCAGTTCCAGATGCGCATTGAAACCAATGAAGACCGCGGCAAGGCCCACGAGGGAATGCATCGCCGCCACAAGTTGCGGCATTTCCGTCATCTGGACCCGCTTGGCAACAATCCAGCCAATCGCACCGCCGGCAGCAATCATCAGCACGGAGAGAAGCCAGTGTCCTGCGCCCGGTCCGTAAAGCGTCGCCAGAACGGCGAGCGCCATGCCGGCGATACCATACCAGACGGCGCGCTTGGCGCTTTCCTGTCCTGACAGGCCACCGAGCGAGAGAATGAAAAGAACAGCCGCGACAACATAGGCGGCGGTGGTGAAACCGTAATCCATCTTACCCTCTCCCGCCTCAGGACTTCTGGAACATGGCGAGCATCCGCCGCGTCACGAGGAAGCCGCCGAAGATATTGATGCCTGCCATAAAGACAGACAGAGCGGCCAGCAGAATGACGAGAATGCTACCGGATCCGATCTGCATCAGCGCACCAAGGATAATGATCGAGGAAATGGCATTCGTGACGGCCATCAGTGGCGTGTGCAGAGAATGCGAAACATTCCAGATCACCTGGAAGCCGACGAAGCACGACAGAACGAATACGATGAAATGGCTCATGAAGCTTGCGGGTGCAAAAAGCCCGGCCAGAAGAATGAGTGCGCCTCCACCCAGCAGCAATCCAACCTGGTTTCGCGTCTGTGTGCGAAATGCAGCCGCTTCTCTCGCGCGCTTTTCCTCAGGTGAAAGTTCCTTCACCTTCTCCTTCGGACGGGCAGCGGCAATCGCCTGAACTTTGGGCGGGGGAGGGGGGAAGGTTATGGCACCCTCAAAGGTCACCGTCGCACCGCGGATAACATCGTCTTCCATGTTATGCACGAGGTTGCCATTCTTGGCCGGTGTCAGGTCCGTCATCATGTGGCGAATGTTCGTGGCATAAAGCGTGGAGGCCTGCGTTGCCATGCGGCTCGGAAAATCCGTGTAGCCAATGACGGTTACACCATTCTCCGAGACGACCTTCTGATCCGCGACGGTCAGATCGCAGTTGCCGCCACGTTCGGCAGCGAGATCCACGATCACCGAGCCCGGCTTCATCGCCGCCACCATATCGGCAAGCCACAGCTTTGGCGCATCGCGACCGGGAATAAGAGCGGTGGTGATCACGATGTCGATCTCGGGTGCCAGTTCGCGGAACTTCGCCAACTGCTTTTCGCGAAACTCCGGAGACGACGGAGCGGCATAGCCGCCGGTCGCCGCACCATCCTGGCTCGCCTCAAATTCGAGAAATACGAATTCGGCGCCCATGCTCTCGATCTGCTCGGCGACTTCGGGGCGTACATCAAAGGCATAGGTGATGGCACCAAGCGATACGCTGGTCCCGATGGCCGCCAGACCGGCAACGCCAGCACCGATCACGAGAACCTTTGCCGGGGGGATCTTGCCGGCTGCTGTCACCTGACCGGTAAAGAACCGGCCAAAATTGTTGCCCGCCTCGATCACGGCCCGATAGCCGGCGATGTTCGCCATGGAGGAGAGAGCGTCCATCTTCTGGGCGCGCGAAATGCGCGGCACCATATCCATGGCGATCACATTGGCGCCCTTCTCCTTAGCCTGCTCCAGAAGCGCCGCGTTCTGTGCCGGGTAGAAAAAGGAGATCAGCGTCTTGCCTGAATCCAGTCGCTGGATTTCCTCGGGAAGGGGAGGGCGCACTTTGGCAACCACGTCTGCCGCGGAAAACAGTTCCGCCGCATCACCCACAACAGTCACACCGGCATTGCGATAGGCCTGGTCGGAAAATCCGGCCGCCTGGCCAGCGCCCGTTTCGACAAGGCATTCATACCCCAGTTTCTGCAGTTGAACCGCACTATCCGGCGTTAAGGCAACGCGTGCCTCACCCGCGAACGTCTCTTTCGGTGTCCCGATCTTCATCCACCTCTCCCAATCTGCCAGCCGAGAACCTCCTGCCGGCGTCTGTCTTCAACACATTGTGTCGCCTGTGCCTGAAATGCAGTCACAATATTTAAACCATGTTGGTTCCTTCGCTGCGGTGCAAGGCATCTTCCCGCTGATTCCGTTCGGCAGGCAAAGGCAATCGCCACAAGCGACCCAACTCGCCAGGGAAGGGGATGAAATTCAACGCTTCCCTGGACAGTCCAAATCAGACGACCAGACGCAAAGTTTCGCCGCGTGCCCGCAACAGGGCCATCAGCATCGGCCCGATCGAAAACTCGCCGCGCCGGGCCTTATCCGTCAGGCTTCGCAAATAGCCGCCCGGCGAACTGATATGACCGGCCCGCTCCAGGATACACGCCATCAGCGATGCCGCATTTTCGGCACCGAGAATTTCGCAGGCTTCCTGATAGGCAGACGGGCTGATGCCAAGCATCGACCGCACCACAATCGCCGCCGCCATCAGATCACGCCAGCTTCCAATGGCGCCGTCCGGACCGTAATTGATCACCTCCGGGCAGGCCTTCAGCACCAATCCCAAGGGGAACACCCGGCTGTTTCCACTCTCACGTTTTTGAATGTCCGCCGGTTTCGCCTCTGGCTTCGTTTCGAAGGCTGGTTCAAGTTCATTGCTGGTTTGTGGTTTTGAACTATGTATGTGCTGCTCATTTTGAGCGCCTTTGCTGCTTATATTCCCAGCTTTAACGCTGTTTTTCAGCAGGTTAAGGATCATCTCCCTCAACGCTTCCATCTCGGCAAGCAGCGAATTGACGTCGGCGAGCCTCGGAGTTCGCGGCAGTTTGGCCACCAAGGCCACATACGCATCCTCGATGGCGATCCAGTCCCCCGGAGCCCCCTCCTCTATCGCGGCAGAAATCAGCTTCCGAATATCCCGTCGGCAGATCGTCAGGCTTTCCTTGGCCTGCCGAAAGGCCGCGCGAGCGGCCGCAACCTGCTGGGCAAGCCCTGCCAGTTCCTCGGCACGCATCAGCAGGGGAGAAAGATCAAAACCAAACGCGGCCTCGATGTCGCCGGCCCTGTCCTTGCGGATATAGCGTTTGCCGTTGGCACTATCCCGCCGGATGATGATCCCTGCCTCCACAAGAAAGCCGAGATGACGGCGAAGCGTCGCCCCAGCCATTCCATGCGCGCGCAGCGCCAGCTGTGTATTGGAGGGAAAGACGACCAGTTGACCGTCCTGGCGCAGCTTATTTTCCGGATAAAAGGTCAGAAGCGCGTCCAGAACCGCTATGCCTCGGTCTTGCAGACCAAGCAGTTCGCGTGCTTCCGCAACATCGCGGAATACCTTCCATTTATCCACAGTCTTTCCGGGCCGGATCCCGTCCACGTCCAGCTGTCGCTGCACGAGGGCAAGGGTCATCGGCCGCCGCCCAAAGGGCGTCGTCACATGTCCACCTGGCATATCTCTTCACCTATCAAGAGGCAAAAGAAGACCGTCCACCCGAAAAGGTGCCAAAGCGACTTGACTATGATTCGTGGAAATGCGAGTCTTGAGGTGCTAAATCAGAGAGGCTTCCACGACGGCAACGTTTTGGGGGCCTTTTTTCTTTTGCTGTGCTTCCTTTCCTGTACCTGCTTCGTCCAAACGTGAACGCCGTATGGCGGTCAGGACTTTTAAGTGTCCCGTGTCGCGGTGAACCGCTCCACAAGCGATGGCAACTGTTGCTCGACGAAGCGAATGAAATCCTTTCCCAGCGGGCTGTCTGCGGAAATCCGCATCTCGCCTCCGGACACAAGGCAGGCGCCGAGACGCCGTCCATTTCGATCCGCAAGCAACTGTCCTGGCGTGCGCGTTGGTACGCCTGGCTTCACAGCGGACAGAACGCGCTGGAACCGCAGATCCGATGTCAGAGCATCAACCGCCAGCCCCGACAAGGTGCTGCGGACGACATCCAGCGCTCCGGGCTCACTGTTCAGGGTCTTCGCCAGATCCAGCCAGCGCGGACGGCCGATCTTCGGCGCACGGCCGATCGCTTCGATGACATCCAATGGAACCGCGCGGTAGACACTGCGCATGCGGGCAAGTTCCGCATCCTCGATCGAAAGGGCGGCATAGATGTCGCGCGGCCGAACCCCGGCTTCATCCATGCGCAGCGCAAACAGGGCACGCTCGATCCAGGTCAGATCCTGACGGTTGGCATTCTCAATGCCTTGAGCCACCACAAGATCGATATCGGAAAGCTCAACCTCAAGCGCCCGCACCGACTGCTGCAGTTCAAGAGCAGCGCGCCAGCGGCGATGACCATAGACGATCTGGTAACGCCCCGCCGCCGTGGGATGACGACGAACCTGGATCGGAACCTTCTGACCTTCCGAGGCTATGGAGCGCTTGAACGCCTCGAAATCCGAGACATCGTCATCCGGCAGCCGATCTGGATAGGGTGAGGGATCGACGAGCTTCGGATCGAGTTCGAGAATGGAGCCGCCACCCGCTTCCACGATGGCACGCAGGCGGTCGCGCTCGGCACGAATGTCGTCGATCGCCCGATGCGCGGCACCGATCACACCGGCCCCGACACGTGGCTGAGGCGTCTGGCCCGGGGAGGGGGCAACGGCAGGAGGTACCGTTGCAACGGGCGAAGCCGGCGTCGTCACCGCCGGCTCGCTTTCCAGTTCGGCTGACAACAGGCCGAAGCTTGCAACGATCGATTTCCGGGGCGATTTGGTCATCCTCTTCCCCAACTTGCAGTAATCAGACTTTCGATGGCCTGGTTGACGGCATCGACCGCCTCGCGGGCACGGCGATGCGTATCACGACCGATCTGCCCGACTTCCAGTTCATAAATCGAGCATTTCGCCAGACCGGCAGCCTCGACCGCCGTGCTTTCAATGGCCGTCGGCAAAAGCACATCGGTACCGAACAGGTGACGCAGCATGGCGACCACCTGCGACTGCGGTGCATCATTCGGATTATGTCGTGTCACGAGATAGCGGATAAAATCCTGATCCAGATGCGCACCGCTTTCATTGAGAACGTTGATCAGGTCACCCATCATCAGCAGGAACTGGCTCATCGACGCGACGTCCAGCATGGCCGGATGGACCGTGATGATCAGGCTTGTGGCGGCATAGATGGCACTCAGGGTGAGAAAGCCGAGAGACGGCGGCGTATCGAGGATCACCACGTCATAATCGGACTCGACTTCCGCAAGAGCCAGCTTCAGCCTTTCGAAGAAGATCGCACCGAAACTCGACCGGTTGGCCAGCACGCGTGGCGTCTCGTGTTCGTATTCCATCACCTCCAGATTGCCCGGAATAAGATCGACACCATCAAAATAGGTCTTGCGGATAATGTCGCGGATCGGCCGACGCTCGGCCTCGTCATAGCGAAGCGTGGCATAAATGGTCTCGTTGGCGCCAACATCCACTTCCGGCTGCGCACCGAACATCGCAGAAAGCGATGCCTGCGGATCGAGATCAAGCGCCAGCACCCGGTAACCCTGCAGGGCAAGATAATGTGCCAGATGCACGCAAGTCGTCGTCTTGGCGCTACCACCCTTGAAGTTGGCAATCGCAATCACCTGAAGGTGCTCGCCAGCGCGGCGGCGCGGAAGAAAGCGGAGCGCTTCCGCTGGCTTCTGCCTGGCAAAAAGCTCACGCAATTCGTTGATCTGCGCCAGCGTATAGACGCGGTGATTGTTTTCCAGGCGGCTCGGAACCGGTCCACGTCCTTCGCTGGACATCAGCTTGAGCGTCGAATCCGGAATCGACGTGAGCTTCGAGACCTCGTTGGTCAGAAACTGACGCAGCGATTTCTCAGACTTCGGCGGATACATACGTGTGCGTAACTGCTGCAGTTGACTGGACAAAAGCCCTGCATGCCGGGCAATCTTGCTCCCGGCATCTTCACGCGAAGGTGCAGCCATGTCTGCCTGATTTGCTATCGCCATGCTTCCCTCTTGGCGGCCCGTCGCCGGTTTGCCGGCCATAACCCGCCAAACATAGAACATGATTCTGCCGATCCGTCCACAGGCGAAGGGTTAACGCGACATAAACGAAGCGGGTGAAGCAAACGGAAATTGCCTCAAGTCTCTGATTTAAATATGTATTCTAGAAGACAAGCCCATCGTCGGTCACGGGGGCATCGTCGTCAGACGCCCTTTCGCGGCCATAATCATCACGTGGACGTGCTGCAATCGGAGCACCAGAGACAGAATCAAAACAGGGGCAGCCGGATCCGTCCTGCCCCGAAAACAAGGCCCCTGCCGCCATCGATCAGCCGCTTGCGAGTTGCACCATGCGGTTGGCCAAAGCAAGCCGTTCGGCGAGCGAAGAGGCAAGCAGACGGTGAACGAGCGTCGCGAGGGTCGGATCCTCGCGCTCCAGTCGGCGAACGGTGTCACCCGCAAGCCGAAACAAGGTCGCTCTCTCCTCGACGATCACATCAGCCGTTCGCATGCCGCCGACATAGAACGCCACTTCGCCCAACACGGCACCGGCGGTCATGCTGCGCAGACGCAAGCTGCGCCCATTGGACAGCGTCAGTTGAACCCGCACGCGACCTGCCCCCAGCAGGAAGACATCATCAGCCTGCTCGCCTGCCGCCATCAGCCTTGCTCCCGGCGGCCGCTCCAGCCTTTCCATCGTCCGGATGAGGTCGGGAAGTCGCGGGTGAAAGCCGAGACGCTCCACGAGTTGTGCCGCAATGTCGCCGGGCTCATCCACGCAACCAAACTGTTGAAGAAGACGATCCTCCGCATTTTCCAGAGCATGATCGAGATCGGGCGCAAGATTGACCGGTGACTGATCGTCGCCGGACATGTCCACCTGCTGCTGCACCTGCAGCACCAGCGGCATCGCGGGCGAAAGGATCAGGGCAACGTCCTGGCGCCTCGCCATATTGGCGATTTTCGTGAAGCCGGCAACCGCCGCGGAATCCATCCCGCTGACATTACGCAAATCCAGAATCAGGAAACGCGGCGCCGTTTCCGCCGCAAGGAGCCGCTGGACCGCGCGTACGACTTGCTCCATCGTGCCGAAGAACAGATATCCCTGCAGTTCGATGGCGCGGATCAGTTCCCCCTTTTCCGCCAGAAGATGATTGGCAGCCGGAAACCGGTCCGTGCTGCTGCGCCGGTCTCGACCGCTGGCAGAAAATCGGATCACAGGAAGCCGTGCATAGGTGTAGACAAAGGTCGCGATGGCAAAGACCAGCCCCACCGCCATGCCGCTCAAAAAGCCGAAGGCCATGATGGATGCCACGATGACAAGCACGATGGCCCATTCGAGCGGTGGAAGCTTGCGGCAGGTAACCACAGCCCAGTCATGGATCAGTTCGCCGCCCAGCATCAGCATCAGGCCGGCGGCAAGAAAGAGCGGCACACCGGCGGCCAACTCGGTTGCGAAGGGCAGGGCAAGCGCCATCACCAGCCCCGTTGCAAGACCCGCAGTACGCCCCTGAACCCTGAGGCGATCCGCAAGCAAGGTCATGCCAAGCCCCGTAAAGCCGGCGGCACCTCCAAACAACCCGGTCACGAGATTGGCCTGGCCGGCGATCTTCAGCTCTCTGTTGGCGTCGATTTCCGTGCCGGCGGCAACTTCGAGACCGCTGATGTTCAACAATAGACCGGCCATGGCGATCAACGGCACCGAGACGAGAACCGGCGTGACGCTGAGAACCGCGCTCCAGTCTGCATGCGTCATCACCGTGAGGGGCGAGGGCAGTTGAAAGCCGCCGCCGCTTGCCGCTTCCGGCAGCCATCGCCAGGACCGAACTGTCTCCAGGGGAATGCCGGCAACAGCGATCACCAGATAGAAGAGCCCAACCGACAGGACCATCACGACCGGTGCGGCGAAGGGGCTGTTGATCAACCGCAAGGCCGCCGACATCACCCCGGCAAACAGGATTGCCGGCACAAGAATGCCGATCACCAGCGGGTCGGAAAAGGAGAGCAGGATGTCCGCAAGGTTGCTGTGAGCAGAAATCATCATCAGCGCGCCATCGACCAACAGCCAACCCGATCCCGCAAGAAATCCTGCGATGACGGAATAGGGCATGAACCGCACCAGAACCCCAAGCCGAAACCGCCCCAGAGCATAGAACAGAACCCCTGTGGCGACGGTGCTGACTCCCAGGATGGCAAAGGTGGTGGCAACCGCACGATCCGCGCTGCCTCCGGACATTGAGCCGACGGCGGCCGTGACAGCAGCCGCGAGGATGGCAATCGTCGTCTCCTGGACCTGGGCGACACTGGAGGCGTGACAGGAACGCCATGCCACGTAAAGGGTCAGAATCACGCAGCTGACCAGCATGACGCTGACACCAGCGGCCAGACCTGCAGCCTGAGGACCGGAAAAGATCAGCGCAGCGAAGGCAATACTGGTGCCCAGACCGTCAATGCCAGCAAGAACACCAAACATGGCAGGAGAGAAATAGCTGCGTATCATTGACATCATCAAGGAACCACGACTGTCCAGGCTTGCTCATTCTGGCGAAAGCCAAGGCGGAGGACCCTTTATAGGCACGCCACCCCGAACGCACAGACACAGACAGGCTGCGATTTCGTCCCCGACTACGTGTATTTCGTCCCGGCACAAAACTTTCCACAGATCGCCATGGCAATGATTGTGGCGAGGCTCGGACCAGCAAATCTGCTGCCCGTTGCAGCCACCGCCCACCGCCCGCAGATCGGCAAAACGCCTGTTTCCCGGGCGGATCGCCGCCCATCCCCCTTTTGCCTGATCAGCACCATCATCCACGGCCAGATCTGCAGCCTCATCGCACCGGTCGAGGCAGCGGGACGAAAAGCGACTAGTCTGGGACGAAATTGCGCCTTTGCTAAACCTCTGATTCCTCCTCATGTCTCGGCCGCTTATGTTAAATGCCGGTCAGGGCATGGGGATTCTCGGTCAGGACAATGATTTCAGTCAGTACGCTTTCCAGATGGATTTGCGGCGCGGTCGTCTGCGCAAGTGTTTGCACGCCGGCAGTCATGGCGCCGTCTTGGGCCCAGGCGGCTTCGTCGGACTTCAACCGGCCGCCGCGCGCAGCAAACGCCGACGTGGAGAAGATCGAAGCGCGACGCAAGGTGCTGTTTCAGCAGATGCTGGATAAGCCAGGCAATCTGGATGTGGCATTCGAATATGCAGCACTCTCGTCCCAGGTGGGCGATCTCGAGGGAGCAATCGCAACGCTCGAGCGCATGCTGATCTTCGCACCGGGACTGCCGCGCCTGCAGCTGGAGCTCGGCGTGCTCTATTTCCGGCTGGGTGCCTATGCGACGGCGGAAACCTATTTCAAGGCGGCGGCATCCGGGACCAACGTTCCGCCGAAGGTGCGCGACAAGGTCAACGAATACCTTGAGGCAATCGAGCGCAACACACAAACCAGTGTGTTTGCCGGTTCCGTCACCACCGGTCTGCGTTACCAGAGCAATGCCAACAGCGGTCCAAGCTCCCAGTTCGTCACGCTGAACGGGCTCGACTACGTGCTGTCGGACAATGCACGCAAGACGGCCGACACCAATGGCTTCCTGACGGGTGATTTCACCGCCCTGTTCGACCTTCCCGGGCAGGGGGAAAAGTTCAAGGTGAACCTGCGCACCTACGCCGAAGCCTATCGCGACCGGCACGATCTCAATCTGGCCTATGCGGAACTGGCAGCAGGCCCTTCCTTTGATCTCAACCGTTTCGGCTGGGAAGGCTATTCGCTGGATCTGTATGGCATCGCCGGCGGCGGCATCCTGTCCGGCGATCCACTGACGTCGGTCCTGGGTGCCGGAGCACTGCTTGGCGTGCGCGCGTCCGATGACGTGTTCTACGGTCTGCGCAGCGAATATCGCCACGAGACCTACTACAACTCTGCAGATCATCCGCGTCTGGATGAAAAGACCGGCGACCGGTTCCAGGCGCAGTTGCTGAGCACCTTCCGCCTGACCAGCAGCCTCAGCCTCGGCGTTTCCGGCATCATAGACCGCTTCGATGCGGATGTCGCAAGCAATGCATACTGGCAGTATGCCGCTGTCGTCGGCGCCTCGATCGATTTCGACAGCCCGATCGTCGCACTCCCGGGTCTCTGGAATTTCGGCGTCTCCACCCAGGTCTCGCAACGCCATTACGACGATGCGGATCCGATGATCAGCAGCGAGACGCAATCGACCACCAAATGGTCGATCAACGTCACCCAGACCATTCCGCTGGACAAGACCTGGGCTGCGCAGATCCAGGCCAGCTATCAGAAGTCCTGGTCCAATTACGATACGAGCGAATTCGACAATGCCACGATCAGCCTCGGGCTCAAGAAGGTCTTCTGACATGGTCAAGATCCGTCATCGTTTCCTTGCCGCCACCAGTCTTGTGCTGACCTCCCTACCGGGTCTTGCCGCAGCCGAGGTATCGAACCGTGTCGGCGTCACCAGCGCCGTCAACCAGGATGCCAGCGCCCGCTTGCAGGGCGGCATCACCAAGACGATAGCGATCGGCGATGAGGTCATCCACAATCAGGTGATCAACACCAGCAATATCGGCCTTGTGCAGATCCTGCTCGCCGATGGTACCGCCTTCACCGTCGGTCCGAATTCAAGCCTCACCATCGACAACTTCGTCTATGATCCGGCAGCGGGCACCGCCAAGGTTTCCGCAAGCCTCTCCAAGGGCTTCATGCGCTTCATCGGCGGACGCACGTCCAAGACCGAGGATGGCGCAACCATCCGCACCCCGATCGGAACGGCCGGAATCCGTGGCGCCGTGGTGGACATCGACCTCGGCAATATCGGCCAACAGCTGCCACGCGACGAACGTGGTCGCAAAGGCAAAAATGGTGAACGCAGGAACCCGCCGCATGTATCGATGATCTTCGGTCGCGAGGTCGTTCTGACCTCCGGCGGCCTGTCCAACCGAATCTTCCAGGCGGGCTATTCGATCGTCGTCGATGGCGACCGACGCTACGAGACCCGGACGCCGGAAACATTCCTGCAAGACATGCAGGATCGGCTGGCCGGCCGCGACGGCACGCATGGCGGAGTTCGCGTGCCGCCAAATGACCAGCAGGTGGCAGACAGCGGAATCGAGCGGCACAATTCGGCAAGTCCCATTCCCTATAACGTGCCTGTGCCCGTGTCCCGGCCGGACGGTCTGCCGGGTGTCGTCGCTGCCTCGGAAGCACGGAACGCAGCGGTTGAAAATGCCGCGCGTCCGGTGGTCGTCACTGTGCCGCGCTCTGACAGTGTGCGCGTGCTGACGCTGCGCACACCCGGAAGTGGCGACGGCATCATCGGCGGCGACGCCGGCAGCGAACGAACAGGCACGCTCGCCGGCAACGAGGGCAGCACCGGCACCGCCACGCTGAGTGATAACAGCACCCTCAGCCTGCCGATCTTTGCCGATAGCACCGGGCTCACTGTCAACCCTGTCAGCGTCACCACGGGCAACGGTACCTACACCGGCAACGCCTATGTCGGTCGCGATGGCTTCCGTGCCTATCTTCTTTCGCAGGGAACCGATCCGCTCTACATCATCTCCGGCACCGCAACGCCAAATGTTCCAAGCGTGTTTTCCACGTCGGGCACCCGCCATTACGCCCTGACCGCCGATCCGCTGACCGGCCTCGTCACCGGTTCGGGAACCACCATTCCCTTCGCCGATGCCACGCGGCTTGCCTCCCTCAATCTCAGCGGTGCCGTCTCCAGCGACCTGCTGATGACAGGCACGCCTGATGATTTCGGCTTCCCGTCCACGACAGCGCGCGGCCTGCAGGCCTGGCTGGCAATCGACGGAACAGGAGCGAGCCAGAAAAGTGCGATCGGCATCATGACCGGCGAAATGTCGGGGTCTGGCACCGCCTACGGCTTTACCGGTCAACGCGGCGGCAGCGACCGGCTTGATGCCAGCGATGGCTCAACCTCCTATTCCGGAGAGGTTGCGAGCGCCCCGGTTGCCGATGGTGGCTCCGGCGTGTTCGGCGCCAACGGGGACTATATGGTTCTCACCAATGCCATCGGCAGCAACGCCTCATCCTATCACGACGAAGGCAACCACAACGCCATGGCGCCAACCGGTGGCGACTTCTCGACGACGCATGTGGCCAGCCTGACCTCGATCGATACGAATGCCGCCCGCAGCTATGCAGGACAGACGATCAAGGGCTATTCGGCCATTGCGATTACCCGCGACAATGTCACCACGCTCAAATCCGGAACATCCTCGTTCAGCTTCAATGGTGATCGCGGCACCTTCAGCGCAACGTTCCAGCGGTTCGACACGGACAGCAACCCGTACAACGACGAAATCGGCTTCACCGACGCCTATGGCGGCGCCGTCTATGTCGATGACCAAAACTTTGCCTCCGCGGGAGCGAACAATCGCAACTATGTGGTCAGCGCCAAGACGGTGCCGGCGAAGATCTTCGATGGCGGCACCTCTGCCGAGCTTTGCCAGTGCGCCTACATGAGCTGGGGTTGGTGGGGCTCTGCCGATGTCAGCGACGGTTACACACAGAACGCCCATATGGGGAACTGGGTGATCGGCGATATCACGGCCAATGTCGCCATGCCCTCAAGCGGTCAGGCGACCTATACCGGCCATGCCGTTGGCACCGTTCTTTCCGGCTCCAGCCAGTATATTGCCACCGGAAACATGTCGGCGACCATGGATTTCGGCGCCCGCACCGGCAACGTGGCCGTCAGCAATTTCGATGGTCATGCGTTCGACAGCAATGTCAGTTTCGCCTCATCGTCGACGTTCACCGGAACCAATGGTGCAACCGCGCTGACGGGCTCCTTCGTCAACAATGGCGCCACGACCGCACAGGGCATCATGGGATCCTTCGCCACATCCGCATCGGGCTGGTCGGCCTCGGGCATCTTCGGCGGCAACCGAAATTGACCTGCGGATACCGGAACGCATGAAATCACCGGTCTCCCTCAGGCGGAAACACCGATTTCCCCCGCCAGCGCTGACAGCGCTGGCGGGTTTCTGCGTTCTGATGACGTGTCTCGGCTTTCTGCGCGCCGACCCGTCCGTTACGGCTGTCCTTAGCAATCAGCTTTTCGATACCTATCAGCAACTGCATCCTCGCCCTGCAACCGATCCGCCTGTGGTGGTGGTGGATATCGACGAGACCTCCATCGACAGACTTGGACAATGGCCATGGTCCCGCGCGGTGATCGCGCGCATGGTCAATCGGCTGCAACTGCTCGGCGCTGCTGCGATTGGCTTCGACATCGTCTTTTCCGAGCCGGATCGGCTGTCGCCCGCACGCGCCGTGGAGGATCTGCGCCGGCGTGGTGTCGGCATCACGCTTCCAGAAGGCGGCGAGCCACTGGATAATGACAACATCCTTGCCGCAGCGCTTTCTGCAAGTCCCTCCGTGCTCGGCTTCGCCCTGACGGACGAAAGCCACCTTGCCCCCAATGCGGCCAAGGCAGGCTTTGCCTATGGTGGCAGCGATCCCCGTTTCTATCTGCCGCCATTTACCGGTGCCGTTCGTAATATCGAGGTGCTGCACAAGGCCGCGCCCGGTGCCGGCTTCTTCTCGTTCAGTCCGAGCGCCGACAATGTCATCCGCAGCATGCCGCTTGCGGCCGTCGCAAACGGCCAGATCTATCCCGCTCTTGCCGTGGAAAGCCTGAGAATTGCCCAGGGCGCTCAGGGCTTTGCCCTGCGCGGCAACGATGCAAGCGGGGAAGGGGGAGGCGGTAGCCACGGCATGACCAGCCTCCGGGTGGGTGCGCTGGACGTGCCGACAGCAGCCGATGGGCGCATGCGGCTCTATTTCTCCGGCATGCCGCAGATGACGACCCTGTCGGCCGCCGATCTGCTGGAAGATACCAACACGGCTCGAATTCGCCAGGCCGTGGAAGGCCGCATCGTGCTTGTCGGCACCAGCGCAGTGGGACTGCGCGATATTGTTGCCACGCCCGTGGCCGCCGCCATGCCGGGCGTGACGGTGCATGCCGAAATCATCGACCAGATCATCGCCGGTGCCTTTCTGCAGGAACCGGACTGGGCACATGGCACTCTGCTCCTTGTCACGCTGCTTTGTGGTCTGATGCTGATCCTTATCGCAACCCGCAACGGCGCGCTCGCCAGCGCCATGATGCTGGCCGGCCTGATCACCGGTCTGGTCGCCATGTCGTGGATCGCCTTCACGCGACTCTCCCTGATTCTCGATCCTGTCGGCGCGGTGGTGACACTCGTTATCGTGTTTCTGCTGCTGACACCGCTGAGGCTCGCGCTCGAAAACCGGGAAAAGAGAATCGTGAAAGGCGCATTCGGCCGCTATCTCGCACCGGCTCTGGTGGAACGGCTGGCTCGTGAACCATCCGCTCTCGAACTTGGCGGAGAAACGCGCCGCCTTACCGTGATGTTTTCCGATATCCGCGGCTTCACGACCCTGTCCGAAGGCATGGATCCGCAGACGCTGACCAGCCTCATCAACTCTTTCCTGACGCCGCTGACCGATGTCCTTTTGCGACGCGAGGCCACGATCGACAAATATATCGGCGACGCGATCATGGCGTTCTGGAATGCGCCGCTCGATATCGAGGGGCACGAAGAGAAGGCTTGTCGCGCCGCCCTCGACATGGTCAAGGCGGTCGAGTTACTGAATGCCAGCCGGCAGGAACCGATCAGGATCGGCATAGGTCTCAACAGCGGTGAGGCCTGTGTTGGCAATCTCGGTTCCGCCCAGCGCTTCAGCTATTCCGCGCTGGGCGACAGCATCAACCTCGCTTCGCGCATCGAAGGGCTCACCAAGCTCTATGGCGTGACGATCGCCGTCAGCGATTTCACACGCCAGGCGGTACCTTCACTTGCCTTCCTCGAGATCGACAACGTACGCGTCAAGGGCCGCGCCGCGCCCGTACGCCTCTATGCCCTGGTCGGCGATGAGACGGTCGCCACAAGCCAAATCTTTCAAGCGCTTGCCGAGCGACACGACGCTTTTCTCGACCATTATCGCCGGGGTGATTTTTCCGAGGCGAACACCCGCCTTGTCTCCTTACGGCAGGGGGCACCAGCCGAACTGCAAGGCCTCTACGCGCTCTATGCACAGAGGCTGGAGGAGTTGCGGGCATATCCGCCGGGCCAGACCTGGGACGGTGTCTACACGGCGCGGACCAAATAGATTGCAAGGCTCTGCTTTCTTTGCGACCCGAGCCTGACCTGCCACGATAGCCAATGACCACCAAATCACAGAGACGTGTGATAACGATAGCCGTCCTGCATCACGTGACCCGCGCAACGAATTGCGATATTTGCGGCATTGTCTTATTTGTCATCACATATTTTGCGTTTTTTTAGTCGTCGGCAATGTAGAGCCTCGACCTGACGGTGCCGGTCGGCAAATGATTGGGTTGCAAAGCCGCATCCGGTGAACAACGAGACGATCTGGGGACTTCGTTTGACAACGGATACAATCGAACATCAGGTCATCCGCTCGCATGAGCTGAGCCGTGATGAGAATTTCGAATACTGGCGAGCGGGCGTCTCAAGTCTGTTCGAGGCAAGGCCATCAAAGGACGAACTGGAAAACTTCCGGGCTGACCTCGTCAGCTACAATCTCGGCTATTTCCTCATCGGGAAATCTTCGACAACCGCCCAGTCATTCCGCCGGACGCGCGAACTGGTTGCTGCCACAGGCGTCGATCATCTCCTGATCCAGCTCTATGTCGGTGGCGAATGTGCCTATGATGCCGATGGCGGTGTAGCGAAGGGGGTGCGCGGAGACATTGTCTGTTTCGACCTCAGCCGCCCGATGCAGAGCCAGACGAGCGACATGGACATCATCAGCCTCGTGCTGCCGCGGTCCCTGTTGCGGCTGACGCCACGGGTGATCGACGAGATGCATGGTTCACGCGTCATGGGCGATTCGACACTCGGCATTCTGCTCGGTGAACACATGATGTCGATGGCCAAGGTCGCCCCGCGCCTTGCCGGCGCGGAAGGTCGGCTCGCCGCGGAAGTCGCATCGGTTCTGGTCTCCAGCAGCTTCTCCGCCGCAGTCGCCGCGGAGCGTGAAACACTGATGGACATCAACCTGCAGACCATCCAGCTGTTCATCGAACGCAACGTGACCAACCCCGCGCTGTCACCCGAGATGATCATGCGCCATTTTGCCCTGTCGCGATCGGCACTCTATCGTCTGTTCGAACCGGTCGGCGGCATCGCAAACTACATACGCGAACGACGCCTCAAGCTTGCCTATCTGAAGCTGACATCGGTCGGAACGGCACGTGGCTCTGTCGCCAAGCTCGCCTATTCCACCGGATTTCCAAGCGAGAACGCCTTTTCACGCGCCTTCCAGCAGCATTACGGCATACGGCCGAGCGATGCGATCCGCAATGCGGAAGCCGGCATTCGCCTGAAAACCGATCTCGAATCAGACAGCGACAACTGGATGCAGCACTGGCTGGAGGGATTGCGCAGAACGACCTGAGTGTATCGCGGCGCCCGGAAAGGCTCAGGATGTCCCAAATTTGCTGAAATTTGTCCCATATCTTAGACAGCATCTTTTCTTCTGGTGCTGTAACGTTACAGTCACCATCTGTGTTACGATGATTATGTGCATGACGAAATAGGACGATATTTGACTATCCTGCCCAAGGAACTCTCCGCATGAGCTTCAGTGACCTGCAACAGTTTTGTATGCGACTGCGCAAGGATCGTGCGCTGGAAGCCCGTATTTCCGTCGCGATGCAGCAGGGGACAGCTGCCGTCGTGGCGGCGGGCAAGCGGGCTGGCTATTCCTTCTCCGAGGAGGAACTGTCGGTCACGCTTGCCGCCCATGACGCGCTGCAAAAACAGATGGCATCGATTGCCTGCACCACCGTCGTTGCCGGCTCGCCCGTGCCCCTGGCGCAGGTCGCCCTCAACGACTGATAAGACCGCCGGGGCGGTTGCCGCCCCGGCTTGACATGACAGCCCTGCTCAGCGCCCGATGAGGGTTGCAAGGTTGCGTGCGCGTGACAGGCAGCCCGGCTGCTGGTCCTTGAAACGGTGTGAATCGATTTCCATGATCAGCATCGTGTCCGGCAGGAAGGTCAGTTCCGCAAAGATCTCGTCCCAGGCGATGTCACCCCAGCCGAGCGGCAGATGCAGGTCGCCGATCCCGAGCGCTGTCGCCTCGGCCGGATGGAAAAACTTGTCCATCGTATAGGGCAGGCCGAAACTGTCATGCACGTGAAGATGGCCGGTCACGGGTGCCATGGCACGCAGTTCCTCACGGAAGTCGAGCTGCTTGAACGTGGATTCGATATAGGCATGGCTGAAGTCGATCAGCGCCACCACGTTGTCGTGGCCAACGGCGCGCACCGTTTCCGCCACCTGGCTCGGCGTCTGGCGATACTGCCCGCTTTCGGTCGTAAAGATGTTTTCCAGCGCAATGCGCACGCCGTAGCCCTTGGCGACGTCGGCCATCTCGGACAGCGCCTCGCGTTCCATCAGATCGAGATCCGCGCCGTTTTCGCCCTCGGCGAGTTGTGCAGCACCGGAATGGTGCACCAGAATGCCGGCGCCCAGGCGATTGCAGAGCTCAAGCATGGCGCGCACCACCTTCTTTTGCAGGGCGAGGTGCTGGCGATCCATGAAGTTGGACGAGATCTGCCCGTGCAGCGACAGCTTCTTGAAGCCGTAGGCGCGCACGATCTCCTCCACCCGGCGCGTGCGATCCTCGATGATGCGGCCGCCGGACACGATTTCCTCGGCATAAATGCCGATCTCGCAGGCATCGGCACCGGTATCGGCGATCTCGCGCAGCGACGCGTCGAGAACCGAAAGGTCACCATGGCCCGTGCGGTTGCAAAAGCCGATGGCTGAAATGATCTCGTTCATCAATGGACTCCCATGGTCTGTTCGGAATGCTGGCTCGCGGCCGGTGCCGCAACCGGTGCGGCCGCATCCGTCTCGATGCGGCGGCCGGATTCGATGTCGAAAAAATGCAGGTGTTCGCTCGGCAGGGTGAGGAACAGGCTGTCGCCTGCCGCCACCACTGTATGATCGTCCAGCGAAATGGCAAAGGGCAGGCCGTCCACCTCGCAATAGGCGACGCGGCCGACGCCGAGTTCCTCGATAAAGTCGACGCGGGCTTCAACGCCGCCATCGCCCGGTGCGGCAAGGCAGCAATGTTCCGGCCGGATACCGACGGTCACATCCTGCCCGCGCAGTTTTGCGGCAAAGGCAGGATCGATCGCCACCATCGCGCCACCGAAGCGAATGCCGGCGCTTTCCACCTCGACGCGGCTGCGCACAAGGTTCATGGCCGGCGCGCCGATGAAGGAGGCAACGAAGGTGCTGGCCGGGCGGTGGTAGATCTCCAGCGGACGGCCCACCTGCTCCACATGGCCGCGATTCATCACCACCAGCCGGTCGGCAAGCGTCATGGCTTCGACCTGATCGTGCGTCACGAAGACGGAGGTGGCCGAGAGACGCTGGTGCAGCTTGCGGATTTCGGCGCGCATGGAGATGCGCAGCTTCGCGTCGAGGTTCGAGAGCGGTTCATCGAAGAGAAACACCTTCGGCTCGCGGATGATGGCGCGTGCCATGGCAACGCGCTGGCGCTGGCCGCCGGACAGGGCTGCCGGCCTACGCGCCAGGTAATCCTGAAGGCCGACGATCTTCGCAGTCTCCGCAATACGGCGCTCCCGCTCCGCCTTCGGCACGCCGGAAACCTTCAGCGCATAGCCGATATTGCCGGCCACCGACATGTGCGGGTAGAGCGCATAATTCTGGAAGACCATGGCGCAGCCGCGCTCGCGCGGTTCCAGCCGGTTGACGACGCGACCGTCGATGGCGATCTCGCCGCCGGTGATGTCTTCGAGACCGGCGATCATGCGCAGAAGCGTTGACTTGCCGCAGCCGGACGGACCAAGGATCACGACGAATTCGCCGGAGGCGAAGAAGAGATCGACGCCATGCAGGGCAGGGGTCTTGCCGTAGCTCTTGCGTACGGCGCGAATAGCGATGTCTGCCATAGTTTCAAACCTTATTTTCGGGGGCCGGATACGGCGTCACTTTTCGGTGGCCACCAGACCGCGGACGAACCAGCGCTGCAGCACGCCGACGACGATCAGCGGCGGCAGCATGATGAGCAGGGAGCCGGCCAGCGTGACATTCCAGTCCGGTGTGCCGTTGTCGGCGGGCAGCAGGGAGCGCAGCGACATCATCACCGTCTTATAGGAAGGGTCCGTGACCATCAGCAGCGGCCACAGATACTGGTTCCAGCCATAGACGAACATGATGGTCGTCAGCGCCAGCATGTTGGTGCGCGAGAGCGGCAGCAGCATGTCGAAGAAGAAGCGCACCGGGCCGGAACCGTCCATGCGCGCCGCTTCCGCCAGCTCGTCCGGCAGCGTCATGAAGAACTGGCGGTAGAGGAAGGTGCCGGTGGCGGTTGCGATCAGCGGCAGGGTGAGGCCGGTGTAGGAGTTCAACAGGTTCCAGTCGATGCCGATCTGAATGCCGCCGAACAGCGACAGGATGGATTTCACCGGCTGCAGCAGGTCGGCCGCGACGGCATAGGTCGGAACGACGCGGACCTCGAGCGGCAGCATCAGCGTGATGAACACGCTCCAGAAGAACACGTGCTTCAGCGGCGAGCGGAAGAAGACGATGGCGAAGGCCGTGAAGGCCGACAGCGCCACCTTGCCGGCCGTCACCAGCACCGCCATGATGAGGCTGTTGGTCATGGCGGTACCGAGATCGGCCCGCTTCCAGGCCTGTGCCGCATTGGTCAGGAACTGGTTGTCCGGCAGGAAGCTGAAGGGAATGGCGTTGACCTGCTGCATGGTCTGGCTGGCCCCAGCGATGATCACAAGGAAGGGACCGATCAGCAGGATGAAGCCGAAGACCATGATGGCATAGGTTACGGCATTGGCGACGGGGGTGCGCTGGATCATGCCGCCCTCACTTGTAATGCACGCGCTTCTCGACGAAGCGGAACTGGATGAAGGTGAAGATCATGATGAGGCCGATCAGGATGATGCTCTGGGCCGAGGCGCCGGAATAGTTCAGTCCCTTGAAGGCTTCGTCGACGATCCGATAGACCATGACTTCCGTGCCGTGGTTCGGGCCGCCTTCCGTCACGGCATGCACGATGCCGAAGGTGTCGGCACCGACGAAGCCTTCCGTCATCATGGTGACCAGCAGGAAGAACAGGGTCGGGGCCAGCAGCGGCACCTGTACGTCGATCGCACGGCGGAAGGGACCGGCCCCATCCATGGCAGCGGCCTCGCCCAAGGCGCGCGGCACCGATTGGAGACCGGCCAGCAGGAAGATGAAGGTGTAGCCCGACCACTTCCAGATGAAGATGATGATGACCAGTGCCAGCGCATGCTCGCCATATTTGGCAGGGTTCCAGATATCCGGCCACATCGCGTTGAGCGACGCGGCGAGCCCACGCTCCGGCGACAGGATGAAACGGAAGGCCATACCCGCCGCGGGCCCTGCGATCGCGTAGGGCAGGATGTATAGAAAGCGGAAGAAGCCCGAGCCCGGCAGCTGCCGATCGACCGCAATGGCCAGAACGAGGCCGATGGAGATGGCAAACAGCGGACCGACGATCGCGAAGATGAGGCTGACGACCACCGAATTCCAGTAGAACGGATCCGCAAACGCCTCCTGGAAATTGGCAAATCCGACGAATTCGGCCGGTCCCCCAAACGGCGGCTCCAGGGTAAAGGCCCAGTTCACGACGGCCGCGACCGGCCAGTAAAAGAAGCAGAGGATCAGGAGAAGCTGCGGCAGGGCGAAGACGATCGGCAGCCACCAGCTTTTGAAGACAGCACGTTTTTCCATGAATGGACCAGAACGCTCTCGAGGAGAGGGAATGCCCCGCGACCCTCAGGTCACAACCCGCTGGCCGCGGGGCACTCGGCGATCGCAATCGATCAGTTCAGTTTCTGACCGGCATAGGTCTTCTCGAAACGGCGCAGGATGGCGTTGCTGCGTTCGGCGGCCTGATCCAGTTCCTTCTGAACGTCAGCGTTCTGCATGAAGATCGCTTCGAGGGACGTCGAGACTTCCTTGCGGATCTGGGTGAAGCTGCCGAGACGGATGCCGCGGGTGTTTTCCGAGGTCGGCGTGTAGGTCAGGCTGGCAATCGCCAGTTCGCGGCCCTTGTAGGGAGCCTTGTCGTAGAAACCGTTGGCCTTCATGGCATCGAAGCCGGTCTTGGTGACCGGGATGTAGCCTGTAACCGTCGACCACCACTGAACCATGTCGGGCTGGGCGAGGAAGTTGAGGAAGGCGGCAGCGCCCTTGTACTCGGCAGCCGGGCGACCGGCCATGACCCACAGCGACGCGCCGCCGACGAGCGAGTTCTTGCGCTCCGTGCCCTTCCAGACCGGCAGCATCGCGACATCCCACTTCACGCCTTCCGGCAGCGTCTTGCCAACGGTGCCGTGATCGGCAACGGAGGTCTGGATCATCTGGCAGGTCTGCGAGGTGAAGGCCGGAACGATATCCATACCAAGCTGCTTGGTCTTGACGACGAACAGCTTCTCGTCCTGCATCTTCTTGAAGAACTTCACGTGATCGACGAACTTCGTCTTGTTGAAGACGACTTCCGTATCGAGCCCTTCATAGCCGTTGGCCTTGGTGGCAAGCGGCTGGTTGTGGATGGCGGAGAACTGCTCGAGCAGCGGCCAGGTGTCGAAGTTGAAGCCGAGCGGGCATTCGAAGCCGGCGGCCTTCAGCTTGCGGGCGGCTTCCTCGACATGTTCCCAGGTGTCCGGCTTGAAGTCGATGCCGGCCTTCTCGAAGGCGCTGACATTGTAATAGAACATCGCGGTCGAGGAGTTGAACGGGAAGGACTGCAACTCGCCGGCTGCCGTGGCATAATAGTTTGCGATGCCACCGAAATAGTTGTTCCAGTCGATCTTGTAGCCGTTGTCGGCCATCAGCTGCTTGGCCGGGATGAAGGCCTTGGACAGCATCAGGTCGAGCGTGCCGGCGTCGTAGATCTGGGTGATGGCCGGCTGTTTCTTGGCGCGGTAGGCGGCAATCGTGTTCTGCAGCGTGGTGTCGTAACCGTTCTGGGACGTGCAGAGGATTTCGAAATCGCTCTGGCTGTCATTGAACTTCTTGCAGGCATCCTGAACGCGGTCACCGAGATCGCCGCTCAGGCCGTACCAGAATTCAAACTTCGTCTTCTCGGCAAAGGCCGGCGCAACGCCCAGCGTGGTCGCGGCCATCAGACCGGCAAGCGCCGTCTTCAGAACAAAGAGTTTCATCGCAAAATGCCCTCGTTTCGGAAAATGACTTTCCGGCTTTTGTCCCCCGGAAATCAGGGGGCGGTGTAGCGGGCATTTGTGATGGCTGGGCCACGGATCGGTGACGCGATCGTGAAGTTTTTCTTCCAGTTCGATGACAGATCAGCCGGCAGACGAGGCCGGCACAGGCGGTATCGCAGCCGCTGGCCGGCAACCCGTCGCTGCTTGTACAGCGTCAGACCTCCCGCATGGCGACAACGGCCTGCCGGACCGTCTCACACCGCACACCGTCGCCGTAGTTAGACAGGACAAAGGTCCGACCCGCCTCCCGTAAATCCGCGGCGAGACCCGCATCTGCCAGCACGCGAGCCAGCATCTCGGCGAAGTCCTCGGGCGTCTCGGCCGCCAGATAATGCCGGCCCGGAACGAGACCAAGGCCCTCCACAGCCTTAGCCGTCGCGACGACCGGGCAGCCGACCGCCAGAGCTTCCAGCACCTTCAGCCGTGTTCCGCCTCCCTGCCGCAGCGGAATGGCCGCGACGCCGGCCGCAGCATATATCGGAGCCAGATCCCGCGGATTGGCGGTCAGCTTCGCGCCTGTGCCTGCCAGCAGTCTCTGCATCTTTCGGGAGGGATTGCGACCGCAGACATGCAGGCCAGCGTCTGGCCTCATACGCTGAAGTCTCGGCATGATCCTGGTCGCCAGTTCGCGTACCGCCAGCTTGTTGGGACCATAGCGCAACTGCCCGACAAAAAGGACGTCTCCTCCGTTACCGGCATTGCCATCGCTGGCAGACAGGCACCAGTCCGGGATGGGGTTGGGGACAACGAAGACCGGCCGGTCGACACCAAAGGCGTGTACCAGACGTCGGTCCTCCTCCGAGCAGACCCAGACAGCCGTCGCATGTTCCACAACGCGCCTGTCCGCTTCCAATGCCTTCTCAGTGCGCCGCCGCAAAAGAGCAGCCCCCAGAGGTCGGAGGGGCGCGGGCCACCGGGCGAGACGCATATCCCTGTAGAGCCGGGATTCGACGTTATGAAAATCGAGGATTATCCGGAGATCAGGATAGGCCAGACGCACGGCCTCGACAGCCTCCAGCAAAGTTACACTTTCGAAAAGTAGAATTCTCGGATTTGTTTCCCCAATGACGCGCAACAACTCCGCGATACTTTCGCGTTTGAGATGTAAAACTGTTGCAGATAAGTCACCTTTACTGGATGCGCCGTCACTCTTCTTGAGAAAGAAACGAATTACGCTGGAAAACGATGATAGGTTCGAATAATTCGCCGCGTCCCGGAGTTCACTTCCGGAAGCATGATCATCGTTTCGTGACAGAATTACTTGCAAATATGTCATTGCCCGTACCGCCAGGTGTGCCGCGCATCATCCATCAGACGTGGATCACAAAATCTGTGCCTCCGGATAAGGGGGATACCGAGAGTTGGCAACGGCTGAATCCCGATTGGGAGTATCGTTTTTGGGACGACGCGGCGCTCAGATCTTTCATGGCCGAAGAGTTTCCGGACCTGCTGACGTTCTTCGACGGCTACAGCCGTCCGGTGCAACGCGCTGATCTTGCCCGTTATTGCCTGCTGAAGCGTTTCGGCGGCGTTTACGCCGATATCGATACGCGTTGTCTTGCTCCGCTGGAACCACTCGCCGGCACCCACCGTATCGTCCTGTGCGAGGAGCCGCGGGATCGCCAACACCACGCCACCCGCCGAGGGCTACCGTTCCTGCTCTTCAACGGCACCATGGCAAGTCCCGCTGGCCATCCTTTCTGGGACACGCTCATCGAACTTTGCGTCCGTATGTATCCCCGTCGGGACGGCGACGTGCTGGAGACCACAGGCCCACTGCTTCTAACCGCCGCCGTGCTTCAGTGGCCTGACACGGACGCCTTCGCCCTGCATTCTTCCCACCTGTTTGCAGAGACCGGAGATGTGAGCAGCTGCGATCGACGCGGTGCCTGGAAGGATAGACGATTTTCGGAGCACTTCTGGAACGGCAGCTGGTTTCGTGAAACGCCACCGAACGTCATCCGCCGCACCGTGACCAAGTTCCGAAAGCTGCGGCATCGCCTGTACAGCCCGAGGCTTTCCCTTGTCGACGCCCAGCAGCACGTCGCGATCGATCTCCTCCAACGTCCGCTGCCTGACGCATCGGAACCTCCGAAGGTCGCCATTCTCATCCCGGTACGCAACGGTGCAGACACCCTTGTCCGCAACATGGAGCAGATCCTCGGCCTCGACTACCCAAAGGATCGCCTGCATGTGCTTTACGGCGAAGGCGACAGCACCGACGACACCGCTTCGGTGATTGCGGGCCTGATTCGGGACCATGCCGGCTCGTTCGCCAGCATCGCCACGGTCCGCACGGATCGCAACGCACCCCACGTCCCCCGGTCAAGGCGATGGCGCAGGGTCTACCAGTTTCACAGACGTGCCGGTCTTGCCCGTGCGCGCAACGACCTTTTGCGGCAGGCCTTCGCGCTGAACACAGACTGGTTTCTGTGGCTTGATGCGGATGTCGTCGGATTGCCGCGCCATCTCCTGGATGTCCTGTTGTCGGCGCGGGCAAAGATCGTGACACCGGACTGCGTGCTGCGACAGGACGGGCCAAGCTATGACCTGAATGCCTTCCTCGACGTCGGCGAACCGCCTGATCACGAGTATTACCGCCATATCAATGGCGGCATCCTGCAACCTCCAGAGCACTACTGGGTGAGGCGCCATCTTCACGACCTGCGCTATCTTGATGCGGTACCGCTGCACGGTGTCGGCGGCACCGTGCTTCTGGTCCATGGTGACGTGCACCGGGCAGGCGTGATGTTCCCGGAAATCCCATATCGCGACCTTCTCGAGACAGAGGCATTTGGTCAACTGGCGCGCGACCTTGGCGTGACCCCAATCGGTCTTCCTCAGATACAGGCTGTCCACGATGCATCATGACCCAGAGCACCAGGTGCGAACCGGAGTCATCATCCTCACGTGCAGCCGGTCGCCGGCGGAACGGATGAGGAGTGCTCTTGCGGAAGCCGCTACCTTGTTCCCACCACATCAGGTCCATCTGGCCCACGGCTTCGTCGGCACAGATACCGAGGTCGATCACCTCTTCGACACACGCAAGGCGGCCTTATGGTGCAAGCATATGCCGACACGTGGCGAAATGGCCGCCTATGCGACCCACCGGCTTGGATGGCAACGCCTGCTGGCGGAGAACTGGGACCATGCCCTTTTGCTCGAAGACGATTTTCGTTTTCATGATCCGGCTGTGGTGCACAGGGCAGTGGCAGAAGCATCGGCACTGCTGGCCGATGGTCGACACATGATCAAGCTCTTCGACTTCCCGCGAGACCGATCCCGCCACGAAGGCATATCGGTGGAGATCGCCGGCCTGCCACTCGTCAAGTGGAAGAGAACCCGTGCCGGCCTTGTCGGATACCTCCTGTCCCGCGAGGGGGCCGAATTGCTCTTGTCACGCAAACACATCTTCCGCGTCGTCGACGAGGATATCAAATTCTTCTGGGAGTTCGGCCTCGATATCTGGTCCATTCCCGGCAATCCGATCCGCGAAGCTGCCATGGATCTCGGCGGAAGCCTTCTGGATGTGGAGCGGACAGGTGCACGCAAGCGGAATTTCCTGCGCTCTCTGAAAGGCATTCTGCTGACATTGCATCGGGACTGGCACACACGGCGACAGTATGACCGCCACCGCACGAGCTATCTGCTGCAGCACCGCGCTCCAGACCCGTTTGCCCGGCAAGGATTACCGCAGGAATTTGCGGAAGCGGCGGAGTGAAAAGACAAACAGCAGGCTGCCGATGACGGCGAGCGCCAGGAACTGTGGCCAGACGACGGACAGGCCGGCACCGCGGAAGAGCACGGACTGGGCGAGAATGACGAAATGCGTGTTCGGCGCCGCCAGCATGATGTCCTGAATGATCTGCGGCATGCTTTCGCGCGGTGTCATCCCTCCCGATAGAACCTCCAGCGGCAAGAGGATCAGCATCATGAGCAGACCGAACTGTGGCATGGAACCGGCCACTGTGGCGAGAAAGATCCCCATGCAGGTGGTGGCGAACAATTGCAGCACGGCCGCCGCCATAAACAGAAGCAGCGAACCCTGGATCGGAACAGCAAGCCAGCCCTGAACCACGACAACGAGGGAAAAGATGGTGGCGAGAAGCACAACGAGGCCCATCGACCAGACCTTGCCGAGCATGATTTCGGTCGGTGTCACCGGCATGGCCAGAAGGTGCTCGATCGTGCCGTGTTCGCGTTCGCGGATGAGCGCCGCCCCCGTCAGGATGATCGACAGCATGGTGACCGACTGGATCACCTCGTTGACCGCGCCGAACCAGCCCTTGTCGAGCTGCTGGTTGAAACGGGCGCGCAGGACGAGATCGACGGGGCTTGCGCTCGCGCCCCGATAGCCGTCCAGAAACTCGCTCACTTCTCCAGACACGATCGACTGCACATAACCGCCGCCGGTAAAGGCCTGCGTCATGCGCGTTGCATCCACGTTGAGCTGGATGGTGGGAGAGCGTCCGGCCAGCAGATCCCTCTGGAAATTGGGGGGAATGTCGAGAACGAAGGTCTCGAGACCGGAATCCATCCGCCGGTCCATTTCCTGCTGCGTGACAAGTTTCGGCACGACGAAGTAGGGCGGGGTGAATGCGGTGATGATGCGGGATGAAACGGGCGACTGGTCCTCATCCACCACGGCGATCGCGGCGTGGTTGAGGTTTTCGGGCATGGCCGTCGAAGCGGCGTAGATCGACAGCGTGAAGGAATAGACGATGAGGATGAGCATCACGGGGTCGCGCAGCAGGCCACGCAGTTCCTTGATGCCGAGTTGAAGAACATTGGCCGCGCGCATGGTTCAGCTCGCCTGTTTCTTGAGAAAGAGGGTGCCAAGGCCAAGAAGAACCGGCACGGCGCACAGAAGCGGGATGAAGGAGCCGATCAGATCCCCGAAGGCGAGGCCCTTGGAAAAGGTGCCGCGCGAAATGGTGACGAAATAGCTCGTCGGATAGATCTGCCCGATCACGGCGCCGGCCCCTTGCAGGGACGAGACCGGGTCGATCATGCCGGAATACTGCACTGCCGGGATGAGCGTGATGAGAGCGGTCGCGAAGATGGCCGCGATCTGCGAGCGAATGAAGCTGGAGATCAGCAGGCCGAGGCCAGTTGCGCTGATCACGTAGATCAGCGCCGCCAGAGCGAGCGTCAGGAAGCTACCGGTCAGCGGCACTCTGAACACCATCACCGCAAAGGCGACGAGCATCCCGAAGTTGATCATCGCCAGCGCGACATAGGGAATCTGCTTGCCGAGCAGGAATTCAAGTCGACTGACAGGCGTCGCATAGAAATTGATGATCGACCCGAGCTCCTTCTCGCGCACCACGCTGAGTGCGGCCAGCATGGCAGGAATCATCATCAATAGCAGTGGAATGACCGCCGGAACCATGGCAACCAGACTTTCGACGCCCGGATTGTAGCGATAACGGATGGCCAGTTGAAAGCTGCCGCGGCTCGCGGATTCCCCGTAAAGCGCGCGTGCCTTTTCCTGAAGCCAGGCAGCGTGAATACCCTGGACATAGCCCTGCACCGTCTCGGCGCGCGTCGGCATGGCGCCGTCGATCCACGCTGCAATCTGGGCACTGCCCCGCCCACGCTCGACATCGCGTCCGAACCCCGGCGGTATCTCGATCGCCAGGCTCAATTCACCGCTGCGCATGCGCCGATCGAGATCCTGATAGTCACGGATCGGTGGCTTCTCGATGAAATAGCGCGATCCCGCGATCTGCAGCGCATAATCATGGCTGAACGCGGTATCATCCCGGTCGAGGACGGCGAAGGTCAGATTATCGACGTCCAGATTGATGCCGTATCCAATCACGAACATCAGGATCACGCTGCCGAGAATGGCAAGCGTGGCGCGGATCGGATCGCGGCGGAGTTCCAGCGTCTCGCGCTGCGTATAGGCAAACATGCGCCTGAGATCAAAAGCGCTCCGGCGAAGCACCGGTGCCTCCTGTGGTGCCGGAGCGGGATCAGCAGCAATCTGCTCCGCCGGCCGATTGCTTGCCGCGCCCATCGCATCTTCCAGATAGGCGATGAAGGCGGCTTCCAGATTGTCCGCACCGCGCCTTTCAACGATCGCCGCCGGCGTATCGCTGACCAGAACCTTTCCTGCGTGCATCAGGGAAATCCGGTCGCACAACTGGGCTTCGTTCATGAAATGCGTCGAGACGAAAATCGTGACCCTGTCCTTGCGCGAGAGATCCGCGAGGATCTGCCAGAAACTGTCGCGCGCAACCGGATCGACACCCGACGTTGGCTCATCGAGGATCAGGATATCCGGCGCGTGGATCATCGCGACGGCAAGGGACAGGCGCTGGCGTATGCCGAGCGGCAGCGCGTCCGGCAGGCTGTGGACCACATCGGCCAGTCCGAACCGATGCAGCATCTCCTCGATGCGCTGGTCGATCCTGTCCGGCGCCATGCGAAACAGGCGCGCATGCAGATCGAGGTTCTGGCGAACGGTCAGCTCCGAGTAGAGCGAAAAGGCCTGGCTCATGTAACCGATGCGACGGCGGACATCGATATCCTTGGGATCGACCGGACTACCAAAAAGGCTTGCGGTTCCCTCCGTTGCCGCAAGCAGCCCCGTCAGCATCTTCATCGTCGTCGTCTTGCCGCAGCCGTTCGAACCGAGAAAGCCGAAGATTTCACCCCGCCGGATGCGGAAACTCACATCATCGACGGCCTTGAAATCACCAAACCGCATCGTCAGATGCTCGGCCTCGATTGCCACCTCGTCGTCGGTGCCCTGGTTGTCTGCAGGTGGCGGGATCTCGAGGTCTGTGTGCCCCTTGCGCTTGTCCTCGGGCAGAAGGGCGATGAAGGCTGAATCCAGATTGTCGGTGCCGGTGCGCGCCCGCAACTCCGCCGGCGTACCGGTGGCCAGAATCTTTCCTCCGTCCATCGCCACGAGCCAGTCGAAGCGCTCGGCCTCCTCCATGTAGGCCGTGGCGACGATCACGCTCATACCGGCGCGCTCGCGACGGATGTCTTCGATCAGTTCCCAGAACTGCCGCCGCGACAGGGGATCGACGCCCGTGGTCGGCTCATCAAGGATCAACAGATCCGGATCATGCACCAGGGCGCAGCAAAGACCGAGTTTCTGCTTCATCCCGCCCGACAACTTGCCTGCGGGACGATCCGGGAAAGGCGAAAGTCCGGTGCGCTGCAACAGTGCGCTGATCCGCTCGCTGCGCTCTTCTCTGTCCTGTCCGAAGAGGCGGGCAAAGAAATCGACATTCTCGGTGACGGAAAGCGTGGGGTAGAGGTTCTTGCCCAGCCCCTGCGGCATATAGGCAATACGGGGGCAGACCATATCCCGATGCCCGCGCTCGGCGATGTCCCCCCCGAGAACCCGGATGCGTCCGGACTGGACAACCTGCACACCTGACAGCAGCGACAGGAGCGTTGATTTCCCCACCCCGTCCGGCCCGATGACGCCCACCATGCAGCCAGAGGGAATATCGAGACGGACACCATCGAGTGCCAGCGTCTTTCCATGCCGGTGGCTCACCCCCTGCAGGCTGGCGACCGGCGCGGCGAGTGCAGCATGTTGCGGCGCCAGCGTCATTGCACGACACCCGGCAGCGTGGCGGGCCAGGCAGCGTTGGCATCAAGCCTGACATAGGCCATGCCCGGAAGGCCGGTCTTTACCTGCTGGATGTATTTTTCCAGAAGCGCCTGCGGGATGCGCGCCTTGATGCGGAACATCAGTTTCTGGCGTTCTTCCTCCGTCTCCACCGTCTTCGGCGTGAACTGAGCGACATCGGCCACGAAGGCGACCTTGGCAGGAATGGCAAATTGCGGCGCAGCATCCAGCACGATGCGCACATCTGTGCCGATGGCGACGCGGCCGGCTGCTGCGGTCGGCAGGAAAAAGGTCATGTAGACATCACTGAGATCGACCAGATTGAGCACCCGACCACCAGCCGCCAGCACTTCACCCGGCTCCGCCACCCGGTACTGGACCCGACCGGGTCGCACGGCCTTCAACGTGCTGTCATCAAGGTCGGCCTCGATGCTGGCGACAGAGGCTCGCGCAGCTTCCACCGCGGCTTCCTGATGGATGACCTGAGCCTTCGCGGTGCTGATCGCCGCATCCGAGGCTGCCACCTGCGCCTTTGCGGCCGCCACCGCCGCCCGCGCGGATTCCGCATTGGAACGGTCGTCATCCAGAACCTGCTGGGTGGTGACATTGGAGGAAGCGAGTTGCTCGGATCGCGTCAGCTTGCGTTGAGCACCGTCGAAGGAAGCCTCGCGCTGCGCAACCGTGGCCGCAGCGGCTTCACGCTCCGCCTGCCGCTGCGTGACCGTGCTTCTGGCGGTATCGACACCGATCAGCGCCTGGCTCAGCGTTGCTTCCGCCTGACGGCGCTGCGCCTCAAGCTGAAGCGTATCCATCCTGGCAAGAACGTCACCGGGCCGCACAAAATCGCCTTCCTGCGCCAGAATGTCGCGAATTCGTCCGGCCGTCTTGGTGGAGACATCCACCTCGGTCGCTTCGATCCGGCCATTGCCGGAGGCGATACCGGGCGGCAGATCGGACTTCTCGAAGCGCATCCATGCGTAATAGCCCCCGACTGCCGCAGCCGCGACGATGGCAAGGGGAATCCAGCGCGTGATCCTGTTGTTCATATCGCTCTCCGAAGCGTAGCGCGCGTCAACTTTCAAGCCGTCTGAAACCGCACAGGGGCTTGATGCCATGCCGTCCCGATCGACTTTCTGCAGCGTTCATTGGCCTCAGCTGTAATCGAGGAGAACAAGGTGACGATTGATCGGAATCAAAACTTCGAGACGGAAAATCGCCGGTTCAGCACACCTTGCGAGCCTCGATGCGGAACGCCGCACCAGCAAGTGACTGAGAGAAAAGGAGTATGGCCTCCACGGCAGTGATAGCGGACAAGGACACGCGGGCCGTCAACCAAGGAGTTATACACCAGGCACATTACACTTCGTTATATCAGCCGAAAACTTTCGCTAGAAAAGGCAATTACTTTAGCATTATACGTAGTGCCTTGCTCTTCCCGGATGTCGTCAGGCATGAACGCAACACCTCCAATGACCGGCCCATATGATCTTGCCCGCCATCTGGCGCAGAGCGGCACGGCCGCTATCCCGTCTGACGGTGAGGCGGCAGATTGTGAGGAAAGCGATCAACGGCTTGATACGCTGATGCCGCGGTCAGGACGGCATGATGGCCTGGCGCCTCAAAACCTCCGGGCAGGGGAGCGGACCTGATGCCTTATGGCACAACCCCCTCCAGCATGCGCATTACCCCGGAACGGCATGAAGTCGTCAGCCAGATGCTGTCCGGCGCCGCGACGCGTGCGGACATGGCGGATGCTTTCAGTCATCTCGCCCGGCACTTCGGTTATCGCTACTTCTCTCTTGGTCGCATGCCAAAAGACAGCGACGAAAAGGTCCTACCGTTACTCGTCATGCGAAACCTGCCCCTCAGCTTGTTGAAGGAAGTCGATGCCGGGGGGCTGATCACAGTCGCGCCACTGACCACAGTGCTGAGAAGTGCACAGCTGCCGCTGTGCCTTGATCTGCGGGAACACCAGACTTTGTGTCCGCAGCAACTGATAGACTTGCTCCTGCAATACGGTACCTACAGTGTCGCTTTCGTTCCGCTCTGGTCGGGCGATGGCACCCACTACATGATGACCTTCTCCGGCAATCGCCCGCTCATGTCGCTGTCGGAACTCAACGAAATCGGCATGCTAACGCTGCAGGCCTTCCGGCTGTACGAACGCCTGTCACCGTCCGAAACCTCCATCGTTCAGCCGCTGACGCGGCGCGAACTGGAGGTTTTGCGCTGGGCCTCCTTGGGCAAGACCTCCGTCGAGATTGGCGATCTTCTGTCGCTGTCCGATTATACGATCAACACGCATCTCAACAGCGTCATCCGCAAGCTCGACTGCGTGAACCGTGCACAGGCGGTGGCCGTGGGCCTTCGCCTCGGGCTGATCGAATAAGGTGGACATCCTCACAGTACCTGCTCGAATTCCACAACCTTCAGCATGGCATGGCCGGCTTCATCTTCTGCGCCCCTCTCGATGGCGGTGACGAGATCGCGGTGCAGGCCGAAAAAGGGCATCAGATCGGCACCGTCAGGCTCGTTCACCGGCTTCAGATAGGCAAAGGCGTGCGACAGCTCGATCACGCCATTCAGACCACGGATGAAGGGATTCCGGGAGGCTTCGCCGATAATGCGGTGCAGTTCGAAGTCAGCCACGCAGAAATTGCTGGCCTGATCGAGCGAAATCTCCATCTGCTGGATCCAGTAGCGCATCAGACGGACCTGCTCGGCGCTGCGGCGCACAGCTGCATGGGCCGCCCCGAGGGGCTCAAGCGAACGGCGCACCTCGCCGAGACCGGCCAGAAAATCCCGGTCTGGCGGCGCGACAAGATGCCAGGCAAGCACTTGCGGATCATAGAGATTCCAGCGGCTCTTTTTCGCGACCTTGGTGCCGACCTTGGGGCGCGCTTCCAGCAACCCCTTGGCCTCCAAGGTCTTCAGCGCCTCACGCAGCACCGTGCGCGACACACCGAATTCATCCATCAGCGCCGCATCGTTCGGCAGCGTACTGCCAATCGGAAAGCGTCCGCACACAACGCCGGCCCCGATGTCATGGATGACACGGGACTGGAAATTGCGTGCCGCGGTTCGCTCGGTCAGGGAGCGAAGCAGGCTCCCCGGTTCGATCATGCGGGAACCTTCTGCAACCTCGTCCGGCGCCCCTGCGCGGAAAACACCAGTTTCTGCAGGAGAATGAACATGAAGAGCAGCAAACCAATGGCAATCTTCGTCCACCAGCTCGACAATGTGCCATCAAAGACGATGTAGGTCTGGACGAGTCCCTGCAGCATCACACCGATCAGTGTTCCGAAAATGAAGCCATAGCCGCCGGTCAGCAGCGTTCCGCCGATCACCACCGCAGCAATCGCATCGAGTTCCATGCCGACCGCCGCGAGGGGATAGCCTGACGAGGTGTAGAGCGAATAGACAATGCCGGCAAGGCCGCCAAGAAAAGAGCCGAGCGCGTAGATGGCGATCGTGGTGAACCCGACCGGAACGCCCATCAGCGCCGCCGATGTCGGATTGCCGCCAAGCGCGTAGACGTAAGAACCGAAGCGGGTCTTGTGCGCGATCACGCCGCCGACCAGGAAAACCAGCAGCATCAGCAAACCGATAACGCTCAGGCGACCGCCGCCCGGCAACAGATAGTAGAGGCTCGAGATCGTGCGATAGAATTCATGATCGATCGGGATCGAATCCTGGGTCAGGATCGAGGCCACGCCGCGCGCCATGAACATGCCGGCAAGGGTCACAATGAAGGGTGGCACCCGCAGGAAGTGGATCGCCGCGCCCATGCCCGCACCGAAAGCGGAGGCCACGAACAGCACGATGGCAAAGGCAAGGAGCGGGTGCAGGCCAAGCTTGGTGATCAGAACGGCGGACAGAACCCCCGCCAGTCCCACCACGGCGCCGACGGAAAGATCGATGCCGCCGGAAATGATGACGAAGGTGGCGCCGACCGCTGCAATGCCCAGAAAGGCGTTGTCCGTCAGGAAATTGCCGAGCACGCGGGTCGACCACATGGACGGATACTGCATGATGCACAGGGCATAGGCGACGATGAAGATAAGCGTGGTGGCGGCGAGGGGCCGATAGCGCGGATTCATCAGGTCTTCCCCCGCAATTTGAGACGTGCGAACCGGCGGGCGACGATTTCACCGATACGGTCCGACTGCATGACAAGGATCAGGATGATGACACTCGCCTTGACGATGAGGTTGAATTCCGGCGGCAGGCCCGACACCAGAATACCGGTGTTCATCGCCTGGATGATGACGGCGCCCAGCACCGACATCGGGATGGAGAACCGTCCGCCGAGCAGCGAGGTGCCGCCGATAACGACCGCCAGAATGGCGTCCAGCTCCAGCCAGAGGCCGGCATTGTTGGCATCGGCGCCACGGATGTCCGCTGCGGCGATCACGCCGGCCAGCGCCGCACAGAGCCCCCCGAAAGCATAGAGCGTCAGGATGACCGTCCGGGTGCGCAGACCCGTATAGCTTGCAGCCGAGCGGTTCGTGCCGATCGCCTCCACGAACAGCCCCATCGCCGTGCGCCGCATGACGAGATGGGCGGCGAGCATCAGGGCAAGCGCGATCACCGCCGGCATCGGCAGCCCGAGCAGGGAACCGGTGCCGACGAAAATCAGAGCCGGGTCGGAAAAGGTCACGATAGAGCCCTCGGTGATCAGCTGGGCGACACCACGCCCCGCCACCATCAGCACCAGCGTTGCAACGAAGGGCTGCATGCCGAGAAAGGCCACCAGAGATCCGTTCCAGAGCCCGCAGAGCAGACCGACCAGAAGCGCCGCGATGAGGGTGACGACCAACGGCTGTCCGGCGACAGCGGCCGTTGCAGCAACCGCGCCGGCAACCGCCATGACAGCACCGACCGAGAGGTCAACGCCGCGTGTCGCGATGATGGCCGTCATCCCGATCGCCAGGATCGCAACGGGCGCGCCGCGGTTGATGACATCGATCAGGCTGCCGAACAGCCGACCGTCCTGCCAGGTAATGGTGAAAAAGCCCGGGAATACGAACCAGTTGAGCAGAAGAATGCAGGCGAGCGCCAGAAGCTGCGGCCGCACGATTTCGGTCAGTTGCAGACGTTTCATGCCACGTTCTCCACGCCCTGGCCGGCAATGGCCTGAACGATCCGTGACGGCGTGATGTCCGCGCCCCGCAGTTCGGCGACCAGCGCCCTGTCGCGCATCACGACAACCCGCGAGGAATAGCTGACGATCTCGTCCAGTTCCGACGAGATCACCACCAGCGCCAGTCCGTCCTCCCGCAGGCGACTGATCATACGCACGATTTCTGCATGTGCACCGACATCGATGCCGCGCGTGGGCTCGTCGAGGATGAGAAAACGCGGATCGGTCGCAAGCCAGCGAGCGAGGATAACCTTCTGCTGGTTGCCACCGGACAAAAGCTTGACCGGCAGTTCGGCGGAAGCGGTACGGATATCGAGCGCCTCGATGAAATTGCCGGCGATTTCCAGCTGTTCATCACGGTTCAGAGCCCGGAACCAGCCAAGGCGTGCCTGCATGGCGATGACGATGTTTTCGCGGACCGAGAGATCACCGAAAATGCCATCGGCTTTGCGATCTTCCGGGCAGAAGCCGAAACCGAGGGAAACGGCTTCCCGCGCCGAACGCACAACCCGGCTTTCACCATCGATATGCAGCGCGCCATTGTCGGCAACATCGATGCCAAACATCAGGCGGGCCATTTCCGTGCGGCCGGAGCCCAGAAGTCCGGCAACGCCGACCACTTCCCCCTTCCGGATCTCGAGATCGAGCGGCAGCACGCTGCCCGTGAGCCCGAGCTGGCGAACGGACATCAGCACGTCGCCGCCATCCGGTTCACCGTCTACGGGACCATTGTTGTGATGGACGAGATCCTTGCCCAGCATCATGCGGACAAGACCGGTGCGGTCGAGCGCGCTCACCGGCTCCGAACCAACGCGGAAGCCGTTGCGCAGCACCGTGACGCGGTCCGAAAGCTCGAAGACCTGGTCAAGAAAATGAGTAATGAAGACAATGGCGAGGCCGCGCGCCTTCAGGGTGCGGATGATCTCGAAGAGTTTCTCCACCTCATGGCGGTCGAGGCTCGCCGTCGGCTCATCAAGGATCAGCACCTTGCCGGACAGTTCAACGGCACGGGCGATCGCAACGATCTGCTGGATAGCAACGGAATAGGTCGAAAGCTCCGCGCGGACATCGATGTCCAGACCGTATTGGGCCAAGACCGTGCGGGCCATCGCATCTGTCGCGGAGCGGTTGACCATGCCAAAGGCACTCGGCTGACGGCCGATGAAAAGATTGTCGCTGACGGTCATGTTCGGCAGGAGATTGACCTCCTGGTACACCGTTCCGATGCCCAGCGCCTGCGCCTGCTGCGGGGTGGTGAAGGAGACCGGCTGCCCCTCCAGCTCGATGGTCCCGCCATCCGGCGTATAGGCACCGGTCAGGATCTTGATCAACGTGGATTTGCCGGCACCGTTTTCTCCCAACAGCGCATGCACCTCGCCGCGGCGAAAACTGATGTCGACCCCTTTCAGGGCCGTATGATTGCCGAATATCTTGGTGATGCCCCTGGCTTCAAGCACCACGTCTTCCGCTGTCGCCATGTTGTCCTGCACCCACCCGTCGCGAAAATTCAGTCTGGCCGATTGGCGGCCCTCACGGAAAGACGGCCCGCCCCACGGGAGACGGGCCGATTCCTGCTTCAGATGTTTAGTAGCCGAGACCCTTGCGGCGCTCGTACTCACCCTTCGGATCGTCCGCCGGCGTATAGAGCTTCGACTGGGTGATGATGAACTTTTCCGGCTGCTTGCCGCTCTTGAGGTAGGCGTCGAGCGCATCAAAGGCCGGGCCTGCCATGTTCGGCGTCAGCTCAACCGTCGCATTGGCTTCACCGGCCGCCATGGCCTGGAAGATGTCCGGTACGGCGTCGATCGATACGACAAGGATGTCCTTGCCGGGCTTGAGGCCCGCATCCTTGATCGCCTGGATGGCGCCGACGGCCATGTCGTCATTGTGGGCATACATGGCGCAGATGTTCTTGCCGCCGTTTTCAGCCTTCAGGAAGCCTTCCATGACTTCCTTGCCCTTAGAGCGGGTAAAGTCGCCGGTCTGGCTGCGCGCAATGCTGATGTTCTTGTGGCCGGCAATGGCTTCCTCGAAGCCCTTCTTGCGGTTGATGGCCGGCGTGGAGCCAACAGTACCCTGCAATTCGACAACCCGGCACGGCTTGTCGCCCACCGTCTTGACGAGCCAGTCACCGGCAACGCTGCCTTCCTTCACCTGGTCGGATGCAACCGATGTGAGGTAAAGATCCTTCGAGGCATCGATGCCGCGATCGAGCAGGATGACCGGAATCTTGGCATCCTTGGCCTCACCCAGAACCTGCTCCCAGCCCGTGGCAACGACTGGCGCGACGAGGATGGCGTTGACGCCCTGCGCGATGAAGCCGCGAATCGCCTTGATCTGGTTTTCCTGCTTCTGCTGCGCGTCAGCGAACTTCAGCGTGATGCCGCGCTTTTCGGCTTCCTGCTTGGTGACTGACGTCTCGGCAGCGCGCCAGCCGGATTCGGAACCGATCTGCGAGAAGCCTACGGTCAGGCCAGCAGCGCTTGCTGCAGTGCAGCAAATAGCGATCATGCTCGCGCCCAGCGCAAGCGTGCGAAGAATTTTCATTGATGTCCTCCCGAAAAAAGACGCCGCCTCCAGGCGTCTGCATTATTGATACTGACTGGAACTCGGGTTGTAAAGACGAAAAGTATGATTATAGATTGTGCAGCGCAGCAAAATTGTGGGCGTTGCGATCACACGGTTTTCCGCAGCTCCAGACACCCGCCGGGCGGCTCATCACCCGCCTTGCCGCAGTAGCAATACCAATAGCGTTTCATCTTTGCATTGACAGAGCACCCCGACTTGACGCCGATACGCCGGACATCTGACGAAGCCCTGCGGAAGGAAATGCGATGACGCGGCTATCGACCCTTGCAGCACTGCTCCTTGGCCTGTCCACGACCAGTCAGAGCCTGGCTGCGGACATCAAGATCGGCGAGATCAACAGCTATTCCGGTCTGCCGGCCTTCACCGAGCCCTACCGCAAGGGCTGGCAGATGGCTGTGGACGAGATCAATGCCGCCGGCGGCATCCGGGGCGACACACTCGTGGTGATTTCCAGGGACGACAACGGCAAGCCGGGCGATGCCATTACCGCCGCCAATGAACTTGTCGCGCGCGAGGGGGTGGTGATGCTCACCGGCTCCTTCTTCTCGAATGTCGGGCTCGCCCTTGGCGACTTTGCGCGTCAGAAGAAAGTGTTCTATCTGGCCGGCGAACCACTGACCGATGCCATGGTCTGGTCCAAGGGCAACGACTACACCTTCCGCCTGCGTCCCTCCAACTATGTGCAGGCCGCGATGCTGGCGGAAGAAGCGGCCAAGCTGCCGGCGAAGCGCTGGGCAACCATTGCCCCGAACTATGAATATGGGCAGAGCGCCGTTGCCGTGTTCAAGGAACTGCTGAAAAAGGCAAGGCCGGACGTGGAATTCGTCGGCGAGCAATGGCCGCCGCAGGGCAAGATCGATGCAGGCTCGGTGGCGCAGGCCGTGGAAGCAACCAAGCCGGACGCCATCCTCAACGTGACCTTCGGTGCCGATCTCGTCAAACTGGTGCGTGAAGGCACCACGCGCGGCCTGTTTAGGGATCGCGCCGTGGTCTCCTTCCTCACGGGCGAGCCCGAATACCTCGATCCCCTCCAGGCGGATGCACCGCAGGGCTGGATCGTGACCGGCTACCCTTGGTACGGGATCGATACACCGGCGCACAAGGCCTTCCTTGACGCCTACAAGGCCCGTTACAATGACTATCCGCGCCTCGGTTCCATCGTCGGTTACGCGCTGGTCAAGTCCGCCGCAGCCATTCTGACCAAGGCAAAGTCCACCGATACAGCCGACCTCATCGCAGCAGCCCGGGGCATTGCCGTGGACACACCGTTCGGGCCGATCACGTTCCGTGCCGCGGACCATCAGTCAACGCTCGGCGCGTTCGTCGGCAAGACGGCCGTGCGCGACGGCAAGGGCGTGATGGTGGATTTCACCTACCGGAGCGGCAATGACGTACTGCCCGCCGAAGCGGACGCCGCAAAGCTTCGGCCCTGATCCGCATGCAACCTGACGGCCGGGGAGGGTGCAGCCAAGCCCCCACCGACCACAATCATCGACGGCCGCATGTGCGGAGGTTTGGCGCAAGCGGATGACGAGGGATTGAGTGTCCGTGGAACTTTATGTTGTTCAATTCCTGACCGGACTGGCCAATGCAGCGTCGCTGTTTCTGGTCGCATGCGGTCTGTCGCTGATCTTCGGCGTCACGCGGATCGTCAACTTCGCCCACGGCGCCTTCTACATGCTGGGCGCCTACCTGGCCTACAGCCTGACAATACGCTGGCAGACACCGGTTGGCTTCTGGCTCGCCCTCCTGGTCGCGGCTGCAATCGTCGCGGTTCTCGGTGCTGTCATCGAAATCCTGCTTTTGCGACGCCTCTATCGCGCACCCGAACTTCTGCAACTGCTCGCGACCTTCGGCCTGACACTGATGGCGGAGGATGCCGTGCGCCTGATCTGGGGTCCCGAGGATCTGGTCGGACCCCGCGCTGCGGGTCTCTCCGGCGCGATGACCGTTCTGGGACGCCCCATGCCCGTCTATGATTTCGTGCTGATCCTGCTCGGCCCGGCCGTGCTCGGACTGCTCTGGCTTCTGTTGCACCGCTCGCGCTGGGGCCTGCTGATCCGGGCCGCCACGGAGGACCGCGACATGGTGGGCGCCCTTGGCGTGAACCAGACCTGGCTCTTCACGGGTGTTTTCGCGTTGGGCGTCTTTCTGGCGGCCTTCGGCGGCGGGCTTCAGATCCCGCGTGATGCCGTCAGTCACGTCATGGACCTTTCAATCATCACGGAAGTCTTCGTCGTGGTGGTCATTGGAGGGCTGGGCAGCCTGACTGGCGCCTTTCTGGCAGCAATCATCGTCGCAGAACTCAATGCCTTCGGCATCCTGATCCTGCCCGGCATCTCGCTGGTGCTCACATTTCTCATCATGGCCCTCGTCCTCGTTCTTCGCCCCTTCGGCCTGCTTGGCAAACCGCTGGCGCAGAGCCGAACCCTATCCCACAGGATCCATGGCGCCTGGCAACCACTCGGAGGCGTTGGCCGCAGTGCGGCACTCGCCATTCTTATCTGTGCGGCCCTGTTGCCGCTGGTGCTTGGGGAGTACGGACTTGGCGTCGCCAGCGAAGTGCTGATTGCGGTGATCTTTGCCGCAAGCCTCCAGTTCCTAATGTCGGTTGCGGGTCTCGACTCCTTCGGCCATGCGGCCGGTCTCGGTCTTGGCGCCTATGGGGCCGCCCTGTCCGTCCAGCATTTCGGGTTGTCAATGGAGGCGGCGCTGCTCATCGGCCCGCTGGCGTCGGCGCTGTTTGCCGCGATTGCCGGCTGGTTCTGCGTACGCCTCAGCAGCATCTATTTCGCCATGCTGACGCTCGCCTTTGCCCAGATCGTCTGGTCCATTGCCTTCCAGTGGGTGGAGGTCACAGGGGGAGACAACGGCATCGTCGGCGTCTGGCCGTCCGCCTGGGCATCCGGGGCAACAGCCTATTACTGGCTGACGCTCGGCTGCACCACAGCTGTCGTGCTTCTGACGCGGCACCTCACCTTTTCACCCTTCGGTTACGCCCTGCGCGCCCTGCGCGATAGCCCGTTGCGGGCTGCAGCGATCGGCATTTCACGCCAGCCGGTACAGCACGCAGCCTTCGTCATCAGTGCCTTTCTCGCCGGATTGGCTGGTGTGCTGTTCGCCTTCCTGAAGGGCAGCGTCTTCCCGGATACGCTGGGGATCGGCACGTCGGTCGATGGCCTGATCATGGTGCTGCTCGGCGGTTTCGGCACTGTGTCGGGCAGCGTGGCCGGCGCCATTGTCTACAAGATGGCGTCGATCTGGCTGATCAGCAACACGGATTTTCCGCGTCTCATCCTTGGCGGCCTCATCGTGCTTCTGGTCCTCGTCTTCCCGCTCGGCATTGTCGGCACGCTGCAACAGGCACTGGCCGGACGTCTACTCGCCGGCAACGCCTCTGTCAGAGGTCGCACATGAAGCCGATCTTGCAGGCGGAAGGCCTCCGCAAGAGCTATCAGGGCGTGAAGGCGGTTGCGGATGTGTCGCTGACAGTCTCGGCAGGCGAACTCGTGGCCCTGATCGGTCCGAACGGCGCCGGCAAGAGCACATGCTTCAACATGCTGAGCGGGCAAATCCGTCCGGATGGCGGGCGCATCCTGATCGCAGGGACGGAGACGACCGGCCTGCAACCCTCCGATATCTTTCGCCTTGGCGTCGGGCGAACCTTCCAGGTGGCACAGACATGCCTGTCGATGACTGTCCGCGAGAATGTTCAGCTGGCCCTGCAAAGCCGGCACGGCGGTCTGCGCGGTGTGCGCACTCTTCTGTCCCGCTTCGACCGGCGCTTTGCTGCCGAGGCGGACGCGCTTCTTGATCTTATCGGACTGGCGCCGCAGGCCAATCGCCCGTGCCATGAACTGCCTTATGGTGACATCAAGCGGCTCGAACTGGCCATCGCGCTTGCCGGCGCCCCCCGGTTGCTGCTGATGGACGAGCCGGCGGCCGGTATGGGAAGCGAGGAACGCGCCGGCCTGATGCGGCTCACCGCCGCCATCGCCCGCGAACGCCAACTGGCCGTTCTCTTCACGGAGCATGACATGGATATCGTCTTTTCCCACGCAGACCGCATCATCGTTCTGAGCCGCGGCACGATCATCGCGCAAGGATCACCGTCAGACGTCCGCGCCCATCCGGGCGTGCAGGCCGTCTATCTCGGCACGGGTATCTTCGCGATCGGAGACCCATGACATGCTGCAGGTCTCCGATCTCAACAGCGGGTATGGACCGGCACAGATCCTGTTCGACGTCAGCCTTCAGGTCGGAGCAGGGGAGGTTGTCGCGCTTCTCGGGCGCAACGGGGCGGGCAAGTCCACCACCCTGAAATCCATCATGGGGCTGACCGACCGGAGGAAGGGGAAAATCCTCTTCCGCGGAACGGACATCAGCCAGTATCCGCCGTTCGAGATCGCGCGGCTCGGTCTCGGCTATGTCCCGGAGGACCGACGCATCTTCACCGATCTGACGGTGGCGGAGAACCTGGAGGTTGGCCGGCAGAAGCGCCGGTCAACGACCACCTGGTCGCCGGAGCGGATCTATGCGCTTTTCCCCAATCTCGCCGATCTGCGCCACAAACCGGGCGGCCAGATCAGCGGTGGCGAACAGCAGATGCTGACGATCGGCCGCACACTGATGGGCAATCCGCATCTCGTCCTGCTCGACGAACCCTCGGAAGGGATCGCACCGAAGATCGTGGAGCAGATGGCCGAAGCAATCCGTCTGATGACACGCGAGGGCGTCGCCATCCTTCTCTCGGAACAGAACCTGCCCTTTGCCCGCCTGATCAGCGACCGCTGCTACCTCCTCGAAAAAGGCGAGATCCGCCATGCAGGCACGATGGCGGATCTTGAGACAGGGTCGGGACATCCGTAACGCATACCCATTCCATCCCCGGCGCGAGGCCAGCGCTCATACCGTCAAGCTTCTCGGCTCGAAAACCTCGAGAAGGCCGCGATAAGGTTTGGACAGAGGTGCGGCATAGGCACCGCGCTTTGCGGTCGCAAGACCCATCGTTACAAGGGCTTCCGCCTGCTTGACGGCAGCAGCCACACCATCGACGACCGGCACGCCGAATTCGCGACGCAGTTCTGCCGTCAGATCCGCCATGCCGGCGCATCCAAGCACGATCGCTTCCGCCTTGTCCTCGCGAAGCGCTGCGGCAATCTCGTTGCGGAGCCGGTCGCGGGCGTTGGAATGCGGATCCTCCAGCGACAGAACCGGAATATCGGCAGCGCGGACCTTGGCCCGACCGGCCATGCCGTAACGATGCACGAGATGCTCCAGCGGCAGACGTGACCGCTCCATCGTCGTCACGATCGTTACCCGCTGGGCGATGAAGGACACCGACGCCAGCGCTGCCTCGCAGATTCCGATCACGGGAATGGTGGCCAGAGCGCGCGCCGCATCAAGGCCGGTATCGTCGAAGCAGGCAATGATGGCCGCCTGCGCACCCGCCTTCTCGCCACGAGCGATCTCGAGGAGAAGACCGGGCACGGCCAGCGCCTCGTCATAATAGCCCTCGATGGAGACAGGCCCCATCGAGGAGGTGGCAGCGACGATCTCCGTACCGGCAGCAGCGACGCGCCGTGCTGCATCGGCCGCCGTCGCCGTCATGCTGGCGGTGGTGTTCGGATTGACAAGAAGGATCTGCATCAGCGGCTGGCCTGGCTGCGGCGGTTGAGCGTGACGATGAGGCCCAGCGTGCCGGCAATCACGAGGAAGGAGAAAACGGTGGTCACGGTGCCGAGCGCATAGAGCACCGGCGTCGTGACATTGGTCGTCATGCCGTAGATTTCGAGCGGCAGCGTGTTGTAGGTGCCGGCCGTCATCAGCGTCCGGGCGAATTCGTCATAGGAGAGTGTGAAGCCGAACAGGCCGACCCCCACCAGCGAGGGCGCAATCATCGGCAGCACCACGTAGCGGAAGGTCTGCCAGGCGGTGGCGCCGAGGTCACGCGCGGCTTCCTCGTAAGCTGGTGAAAAGCGGTTGAACACGGCGAGCATGATCAGCACGCCGAAAGGCAGCGTCCAGGTCAGATGCGCGCCGAAGGCGGAGGAATACCAGGCCGGCTGCAGGCCAAGCTGCGAGAACAGCACGCCAATGCCGAGCGAGATGATGATCGAGGGCACCACGAGGCTCGCAACGGAGAGATAGAACAGCGCGGTTGCGCCGATGAACCGGCGGCGGAAGGCAAGGCCCGCCAGCAGCGAGACAAGTACCGTTACCACCATCACCATCAGTCCGAGCGCCAGCGAGCGGCGGAAGGAGCCGCCAAAATCGCCCACCGCCTGCGTTTCGAACAGGTTGGCGAACCAGTGCAGCGAGACACCATTGAGCGGGAAGGTGAGGCCGCCGTTCTCGCCCTGGAACGACAGGATCAGGATGGCCGACAGTGGACCATAGAGAAACAGGACGAAGAGAGCAAAGAAGATGGCGAGGATGTAGAACTCGCGCGAGCGCTTGTCACTGTACATGTCAAAGTTCCTTGCGGATATCGACGATGCGCAGGATGCCCGCGACCATCAGGAGAACGAGCACGAGCAGCACCACCGCATTGGCAGCCGCAGCCGGATATTGCAGCAGCGACATCTGGTTCTTCATCATCAGTGCGACCGAGGCGCTCTGGCCGCCGGACATTACCTGCACGGTGGAGAAGTCGGCCATCACGAGGGTGACGACGAAGATGGTGCCGATCGCCATGCCGGGCTTGGCCAGCGGCAGAATGACGTTCGTCAGCACCTGCCAGCTGGAGGCACCGGCATCACGGGCCGCCTCCACCAGCGACTTGTCGATGCGCATCAGCGTGTTGAAGATCGGCGTGACCATGAAGAGGGTGTAGAGGTGCACCATGGCAAGCACCACGGCGAAATCCGAATAAAGCAGCCATTCCACCGGTTCGGAGACAATACCGGCGCTGATCAGGCCGGAATTGATCAGGCCGTTTCGGCCGAGAACAGGAATCCAGGAGATCATGCGGATAATATTGGAGGTGAGGAAGGGCACGGTGCAAACGAGGAACAGCACCATCTGCATGGCGGTGGTGCGGATGTGGAAGGCGAGGAAATAGGCCACCCAGAAACCGAGGAAGAGAGTGATCGCCCAGACCATGGCGGCATATTTCAGGGTGTTGAGATAGGTCTGCCACGTCACCCAGGAACTCAGCGTCTCCTGGTAGTTCATCAGCAGAAAGCCCGGATACATCTGGGCAAAGTCATAGTCCCAGAAGCTGACGACGACGATCATCAGCAGCGGAAGCGCCAGGAAGCAGCCGAGGATCAGCGTCAGCGGCGTCGCCTGAAGATAGGAGGCGAGCCTGGCCGGGATGCGGAGGCTTCGCCTCGCCTTTGGCGTGCCCGCGCCCGTGCCCGCGCCTATGAATCGGACTGTGGCCATGGATCGTCGTCTCCGTTGTGAATTCCCGCTCCGGTCCGCCGGTCACCTCCCTTGCGAGGGACGACAAGTGCGGACCGGCATTGCCCTCTGTCGGAAGTGTACCCCAGCAGATCACCCCGCGCGGTGCGTGCTCTGGCTGCCATTCTCCGTAACCTGATGCGGCTTTGAGGCAAGGGCAGCGTACCGGGAGGAAAATCGACAAGCCGCGTTCCTGCCGGAGGAACGCGGCCGCCAAGCTCGAATCAGGCCGCGATGAACTCGTTCCAGCGACGGACCATGTAGCGGTCTTCGTCCATCACCGAGTTCCAGCAGGCAACCTTGCCCATGCGGTCCTCGAAGGAGCCGCCATCGCGCACGGCACCGGCCTTCTCCATGACCTTGCCTTCCGGGGAGAGAATGTCGCCCTTGGCGGCCTTGCCCTCGATCCAGTAGCCCCATTCGTCTTCGGTCATGAATTTCTTGGCGGTTTCCATGCAGGCCGAATAGTAGCCCTGGCGGTTGAGATAGCCGCCGACCCAGCCGGACGTGTACCAGTTGATATACTCATAGGCCGCGTCGAGCTGCGCACCCTTGAGGTGCGAGGCAAGGCCGAGACCGCCGCCCCAGGAGCGGTAGCCTTCCTTCAGCGGCTGATACTTGCAGGCGATGCCCTTGGAACGGACGGCAGCGACGGCCGGCGACCACATGGACTGGATGACGACTTCGCCCGATGCCATCAGGTTGACCGACTCGTCGAAGCTCTTCCAGAAGGCGCGGAACTGGCCCTGCTTCTTGAGGCCGATCAGGAATTCGATCGTCTTGTCGATCTCTTCCTTGGTCATGTTGCCCTTGTCGGCATATTTGATCTTGCCGGCGGCTTCCATGATCATCGCGGCATCCATGATGCCGATCGAGGGGATGTTGAGGATCGAGGTCTTGCCCTTGAAGGCCGGGTCGAGAATATCGGCCCAGGTTGTGATTTCGCGCCCGACGAGGTCGGGACGTATGCCGAGCGTATCGGCATTGTAGATCGTCGGCATCATGGTGAACCACTCGGTTTCACCCTTCGCGAAGGTCTTGGTGCCGGGCTTCTCGACATAGCCGACGGTGTGCGGGGCGGTGCCCTGCGCAATCACGCTGTCCGGCTTCAGCTTGCCGTTCTTGAACAGCGAAACGACGCTGCCGTAGTTCTTCAGCTTCTTGACGTCCATCGGCTGGATGACGCCGGCCGGATAGACCTTCTTCAGAATCCAGTATTCGATATCGGCGATGTCGTAGGAATTCGGCTGCGTCACCGCGCGCTGGGCGGCAGCATCGGAATCGGTTGCCGTCATTTCCAGCGTGATGCCGAGGTCCTTCTTGCACTGCTCGGCAATCGCGTTGATGTTGGAAACGCCGGTGCCGAACTGGCGAAGCGTGATCTTGGACTGGGCCCAGATGGTCGGGAAACCCGTGATCGCGCCGGAGCCGGCGGCGAGGCCGGCTGCAGCGGAAGCGGTTTTCAGCAGGCTGCGACGGCTAATGCCGGCCGGCTTCTTGGTGGTATCGGTCATGCCATGTTCCTCTCGTTCGTTTTTTGCGGGATTGCTGTTGTTCTTGCTTAGTGGGAGCGCCCGAGGACGATCACGTCCTCGCGGTTCCAGGACAGCTCGATGGCTTCGCCGACCTTGACGGGGCGGTCAAAGAACATCGTGTCGCTGAGGATGGCCGTGAACTCCTCGATACCGGCGCCGGTGGCAACCAGTTTCACGGAGGAGCCGCGGTATTCGACATTGGAAATCGTGCCGGTAAAACCGAGACCGGCTTCGGCGGCCGCGCCCATTCGCACGCGATCGGTGCGGATGGCAATGTCAGCCAGATCGCCTTCCGGCGTATCGCTGGCGGGGGCCCAGAAATCACCGCCCGATGGCACTGACAACAGGGTGTCACTGGCGGTCGATGCAGTCACTCTGCCGGAGATGACATTGTGATCACCCATGAAGCGCGCGACGAAGGCCGTCGCAGGACGCTCGAACACGGTGCGCGGTGGCGCGGCCTGCTCGATGCGGCCGTCATTCATCACGACGATGAGATCGGCGAGCGCCATGGCCTCTTCCTGGCTGTGCGTCACATGTACGAAGGTAATGCCAAGCGCTGTCTGCAGCTTCTTCAGTTCCGCGCGCATGCGGATCTTGAGGAAGGGATCAAGGGCCGACAGCGGCTCATCCAGCAACAGCGCCTCCGGGTCGGTGATGAGCGCGCGCGCCAGCGCCACGCGCTGCTGCTGACCGCCGGAAAGCTGCGCCGGACGCCGGTTCGCATACGGCTCCAGCTGCATCAGCTTCAGCATGTCCAGCGCCTTGGCGCGTCGCGTTTCCTTGTCGACGCCCTTCATCTTGAGACTGAAGGCGACGTTGTCGACAAGATCGAGGTGCGGAAACAGCGCATAGGACTGGAACATCATCGCCGTGCCGCGCGCCGCCGGCGGCAGGTCGGTGACATCCTTGTTGCCCAGCAGAATATCGCCGCTCGAGACGCTTTCATGGCCGGCAATCATCCGCAGCGTCGAGGTCTTGCCACAGCCGGACGGTCCGAGAAGGCAGCAGTAGCTGCCGGCCGGAATCTTCAGGCTGATGGCGTGCACGGCCGTCGTCGTTCCGTAAACCTTGCTTACCGAGGCGATTTCGATCTCTGCGGCTTTGGTCATGCGTGTCTCCTGTGAGGCAGCTTTCAACATGCATCTGGCGTGCCAGTTTGCGGAGCACCGAAAAATCGACCTGCAGCATGCATGAAAGCCAGATGAAGAGACGCTGTGTGCACAGAAGCGATGCACATGCTGCACAGTTTTTGATCGATCGTGTACCAAAGGCACCATCAATCGTATTCAATCCAGACTGCACTTCAATCGAGGCTTTGCAAAGCACGGTTCTCGGGCGTACAACAGGACGAAAAGCAGGATTTCCCATGAACATCAGCGAAAAGCTCTCCCCCTTCGACCTCGTCCCGGACGATCGTGCGCTGGCCATTCGCGAGGCGCTGCGCAACGCCATCGTCGACCGCCGACTGGCGCCGGGAACCAAGTTGGTGGAGAGTGAAGTGGGCGAACTGTTCGAGGCGAGCCGAACGGTGGTCCGGGCAGCCCTGCAGATGTTGACCTTCGAGGGGTTGGTCAAGACCGAACGAAACCGTGGCGCTTTTGTATCCAATCCGACGCCCGAGGAAGCACGCCAGGTCTTTGCATCCCGCCGGCTGCTGGAGCCGGGCATTGCGGCAACTGCCGTCGAGAGGATCACGGACGCGGAGATCGATGCCTTTCGCCATCACCTGCAGGAAGAGGTCCGGTTCATGAACGAGCGCGGGCCCGCCGCCCGCCGCGCCGAGATCAAGGCCTCCGGCGACTTCCATCTGATGCTGGCATCCGTGGCCGGCAACGCCATCCTTCAGCGCTTCATGGATGAGCTGGTGGCACGCTCCTCGCTGGTCATCGCGCTTTATGGCAGCACGGGCGTCTCGCGGTGCGGCCATCACGAACATGCCGACATTCTGGAAGCCCTGGAGCAACGGGATGCAGCCCGCGCCGGCGCGCTGATGCTGCACCATATCGACCACATCGAGGCTGATCTTGATATCCGCATACGGGACGGACTGGCGCTCAAGGATGCACTGGACATCTGACCCGTCTCATCGGGAACGCAACACGCTCCCGATGAGGTAAGCGTGGCGTTCGCTTCGCCTCAGTAGGTCGCGCGGCCACCGGACAGATCGAAGACGGAACCGGTGGTAAAGCTGTTTTCCTGCGACACCAGCCAGGTCACCAGCGAGGCAGCCTCCTCCACCTTGAGAAAGCGTCCGCGCGGGATCTTGGAGCGCATGTAGTCGATGAACTCTTCAGACAACTGCTCGAGAATGCGCGTTTGCGCGGTCGCCGGCGTGATGCAGTTCACCGCGATGTCGAAGGCGGCCAGCTCCTTGCCAAGCGACTTGGTCATGCCGATGACCGCAGCCTTCGAGGCCGAGTAGGCGGCCGCGTTTGGATTGCCCTCCTTGCCTGCGATCGAGGCGATGTTGACGATACGGCCGTAGTTTCTTTCCCTCATGCCGGGCACCACCACACGGTTGACATGGAAGGTACCGATGAGATTCACCTCGATGATCTTGCGGAACATGTCGATATCATAGGCATCAAGCGGTGCCGCAGGTCCCGCAATCCCGGCCGAATTGACGAGGATCGACACGGACCCGCCTGTATTCTCCGTTTTCTCCAGCGCGGCCTCGACCGCTGGATAGTCCGTAATGTCCACCACCACGGCCTGTGCCTGCATGCCGAGCGCCGACCGTGCCTCATCCAGCAATGCCGCATTCATGTCCCAGAGAGTAACGGTCGCGCCGGAATCGATAAAACGGCGCGCCATGGCAAAACCGAGGCCCTGCGCCCCGCCGGTCACGATGGCGTGGCGCCCCTTCAGATCATACTGGTTCATGCGCTATTCCTTTACCGCACCGGTCATGGAC
>NZ_VJMG01000028.1 GCF_007004135.1 Affinirhizobium straminoryzae | reverse complement strand
GCCAATCCTGCGCTCGGCCATGCCTCCGATCTCATCGTGCGCCATGGCGGCACGACCGTGCTTTCGGAGACGCCGGAAATCTATGGCGCGGAACATCTGCTCACCCGCCGTGCCGTGACGCCGGCGGTGGCCCAGAAGCTGCTCGACCGCATCGACTGGTGGCGCGATTATACCGCCCGCAATGGCGACGAACTGAACAACAACCCCTCGCATGGCAACAAGCTCGGCGGCCTCACCACCATTCTCGAAAAGTCGCTCGGCGCCGTCGCCAAGGGAGGCTCCATGCCGTTGAAGGCGGTCTACGAGTTTGCCGAGACGGTGACCGAGCAGGGTTTCGTGTTCATGGATACGCCGGGTTATGATCCGGTCGCCGTCACCGGGCAGGTCGCCGGTGGCTGCAACGTCATCTGCTTCACCACCGGGCGCGGCTCCGTCTCCGGCTTCAAGCCCGCCCCCTGCATCAAGATCGCCACCAATTCCGACATGTACGAGCACATGAAGGAGGACATGGATCTGAACTGCGGCGGCATCGTCACCGGTGACGAGACGATCGAGCAGTCCGGCGAGCGCATCTTCGAGCATGTGATTGCGGTGGCGTCCGGCCAGAAGACGCTGAGCGAGATCTATGATTACGGTGACAACGAGTTCGTGCCCTGGCAGGTCGGTGCGGTGACCTGATCGCATCCGCCGTTCTTCGCGCTCAAGGGGGAACCGCCATCTGTCGTCTGCGTTGAGTGTCCCGGGTCGGCATGGCCCTCAGGGGAGGTGACGCTTGGCCAGAACGACGGACATGGGTGCAGCCGCCGCGCGGCGGACGATCCTCGATGACGGCGCCATGCGCCGCCTTGCGCGGCTTGCCCGGGTGGCGCGGCTGATGGATACCGCCGTCCGGATTCCGGGGACGAACATCCGTTTCGGCGCCGATTTCGTTCTCGGCCTCGTGCCTGTGGTGGGAGATGCCGGCGGGGCGCTCGTCGGTCTCGTCATCCTCAACGAGGCGCGCCGGCTCGGACTTCCCGCCCGCAAGCAGATGGAGATGCTGGCCAATATCGGTACAGATGCGGTGTTCGGCAGCGTGCCGCTGGCGGGCGATCTGTTCGACCTCTATTTCAAATCCCACCGCCGCAATCTTCAGATCATTCTCGATCACTTCGACCTGACCGCAGAGGGCGTTCCACGTCGCTGAGGAAATGGTTGAAGGTTATTCCGCCGGCTGCCGGCGTGGGCGACGGATCACGAGACGCCGGTGCTTGATGAAGTGCTGCAGAGGCCGTTCCAGTCCCTCATAGCAGAGAATGCCGAGCAAGGTGCCTGCAAGCGCGCCGATCCAGGCGATCAGAGGGGCCGGAAGCGAAAGCGCCAGACCGATCTTCAGCACCACGGAAATGGCAAGCGTATGCCAGAGATAGATGGAATAGGAGGCGTCGCCGAGATAGGCGAGCCCCGGCAGTGGCGGCAGTGCCTCGCCCTTTTCCAGCGCCAGCACGCCGAGGACGAGTGCGATGGCCAGCGGCGCGCAGATTGCCGTGCTGAAATCCATGTTGGTGAGATAGATCGCCGCAAAGGCAAGCACCGCGCCGGCAATCAGCATCAGGCCTGTTTCCGTGCGCGGCACCTGGCCTCCAAGCCACAGCCGGCCGATCACCGCGCCCGCCAGGAATTCCAGCAGGATCGGCTGGGTGTAGAACAGCAGGGGTTCGCCCGGCGCATCGATCATGAGCCCGGTTGCAACGAGCAGGCCAAACAGGAGGGCGAGCGCTGCAAGCCGTCGTCCCTCCGGCAGAAGCAGCGTTGCGGCAAAGGCCAGATAGAAGAACATCTCGTAATTCAGTGTCCAGCCCTGCACCAGGAGAGGCCAGAGCGCACCGCCATTGGGCGAGGGCACGGGCAGGAAGAAATAGGAACCGATCAGATGCGGCAGGTCCAGCACGAGATTGGGAAAGAGACCGAGCGCACCGCCGAAAACCATGATGCTGGTGACGATCCAGTAGCTCGGCACGATGCGAAGAATGCGTTCGCGTAGGAAGCTCGCCGGTGTCTGCTGCCGGTTGTGGCTGATCACCATCATGATGAAGCCGCTGACGACGAAGAACACATCGACGCCGGCGGCACCGATGGCGAAGTTTTCGCCGGACCGTTCGGCGGCGTGAAAAAGAACGACCGCAAGGGCTGCGATCGCGCGAAGATACTGAATGCCGTAGAGCGTCTTCATTGCCGCTGTTCCACTTGTGCTGTCGTCGAAGATGATGGGCTTGTGCGAGCCGGCCCGGGTGTCAGGCCAGATGCGGTCTCGGCACCGGCCAGGCCAGCACCTGCTGGCCGGGATCGACGGCGCGGTGCGGTTTCAGCGTCAGCTTGCCGGCGGCGAAATAAAAGAGGAAGGACCCCACATGGTAGGGGTGCATGATGTCGATTTCCACGAAGGAGCGCACCAAGAGCAGCGCCAGGATTGCAAACATCACAAGCGCTTCCGGGTTGTCGTCGTCATGCAGCACGCGCTTCAGATGCCCGAACAGGCCGGTCAGCAGGATGAGGCTGAGGAGAACCGTGCCGATCACGCCGGTTTCCACCATGGTCTCGATATAGGTGTCATGGAAATGGAAGCCGCTGCGGGAGGCGATGTAGAATTCTTCCCACAGCCGTTCCGCCTCCGGAAAGCCCTGCACCCAGTAGCCCTGGTAGCCGATGCCGGCGATCGGTGACTGTCGGGCTGCCTCGATGCCCTGCTGCCACAGATAGGTGCGGCCTGTGAGCGTCGAATCCTTGCCGAAGGCGCCGAGAACGGCATCCATCGCACCAAACGCGAGAGCCGCATTGGCCCCGATTGCCACCAGCACCAGGCCCGCCGCAAACACGATCTTGCGCTGGCGCGGCGCAAGCTTGCCCAGTACCTGCAGCCCGATACAGAGCGCAATGACGGCCAGCGTGGTCAGCACCGAGGTGGCGGATTGCGAGGCAAGCAGGCTGTAGGCCGACAGTGCGGCCGTGCCGGCGGCCGCCCCAAGCCACAGCCGGCGAAAACCGGTGATCATCACGCCGGCATAGGTGAACAGCAGGCCGAGCGAGGCAAAGAAGCCAAGCTGGTTCTTCGAGGCAAAGGCGCCGACGAAGCTGTAGGTGCCATCCAGCGGGTCGTAGTGATAGACGCCGAACAGCAGGGAATAGACGAGCACGATGCCGCATCCGACCACGGCGCCCCGCGTCAGGGTCGCGGTCGAGAGCGTGCGCATGGCAATCAGCGCGCAGACGATATGGGTGAGATACTGGATCGCCGTGCGCATGGATACGCCCGGTGCCGGAGACCAGAACACCGAGAGGAAGCAGAAGGCCGCAAAGCCGAAGATCCAGACGAAGCGCAGATAGTTGCCGAGGACGCGGCGGTAATCCATGAGCACGAGCGGAAGCCACAGCCCATAGTAGACGAGGATCGACAGGGGGCCGAGCCGTGCGGAATAGGCAAAGACGAACAGCGACAGCGCGACCGCCACTGTTCCATATACCGTGTTCTCGTCCGCACGGATGAAGACGGCCTTTGCAATTCTCATCGCTCGGTCCCCATGATGCGCGGCTTTACTGCATCAGAAGCTCGGATGTGACGCGGATCACGTCACCCGGCTGCAGCTTTGTCATCTCGTCGGCTGGGATTTCCTTGGGACCCTTGCCATCGTCGCGCACCACGGAGTAGCGGATCGAGGCTGCGCGGCCGCTGGGATCGAACTTGATCGCCTCGGCTGACTGCGCCAGCGCTTCGGCCATCAGTTGCTGGTTGGTGCCGATCTGCAGGTTGAGCTTTTCCAGTTCGGCTTCCGTATCCTGCATGTCCTTGGCGCGCTGGGCCTCCCAGTCGTTCTTCAGGTTGATCTCGTCCTGATCGGCCTGACTCAGCTGCTGCTTGGCGCGCAGGATGTTCGTGTCAATGTCGAGCAGGCTCGACTGCACTTCTGCCGTACGCTCCTCGATCGAAAGCAGGCGGGAATTGAGGGCGAGGCCCTGTTCGCTGAGCTTGCTGATCTTGTCGCGATCCTGCTCGGCAATTTCCAGCTGGCGCGATTGCGTCTCGCTCTTGCGCTTCAGGGATTCCACTTCGCTCTGCAGCAGCGATTTGAGTTCGGCGAGTGCCTTCAGCTGCAGGTCATAGCGGTCGCGCCGCTGCTTCATGAGCGCGGTTTCGCTGCGGATCAGCTCCTGCGCATTCGGCACTTTTTCGAGTTCCTTCGGCATGGCGATCTCGGCGCTGTCGGCGCGTTCCGCCTCCAGTCGGGCATGGCGGGCAACCAGGCGTGCGCGCTGGGAATCGAACACGTCCGTCTGGCCGCGGGCATTGATGAAGTCGCGGGCGAAGCGCTGGCCGGCCTCGGAACGGCGCAGGCCGCCCGCCAGGCTGACGGCCTTCAGCACCGTCATGCCGACGCCATAGGCGTACTGGCCGGGTGTCTGTACGTCGCCGGTCAGGAAGACGGGACGAAACTCCGCCACCTCGACGGAGGCGGAGGGCAGGTTGCGCAGGGCAAGCTTCTGCTGCAGCCGTTGGCCGATTTCCTCGGCGATCTCGGAGGTCGTCTTGCCCTGGGCATCCAGGCTGCCGATGAAGGGCAGGGACAACTGGCCGCCGGGGCCTATACTGTAGTCGCCGGCAATCGCATCCCAGTTGCGGATCTCGCCTTCCGCCGCCTGCCATTCCGCCACGCGCACGCGCAGCTTGTCCATGACGCCCAGCCGGTAGCCCTGGTCTTCGGCCGCATGCGCGATCTGGCCTCCGGGCAGGGGCGACAGCGACATCAGCGTTCCGGCCATCACCAGTGCCAGAAGGCCCTGTCGCCGCAGGGCACGACGAGGGCGTGCAAAGTGCTGAACACGATGGGGTGCAACGCGCATGAATGATCCTTGTCTCTGGCGCCCGGCTGCCGCTCTTCCCCTCGGTCATCCGGGCAAAAACCGCCATGCCTTGGCCGGCGGCGGGTCGAATACGGATACGTCATCCGCAGCATCCGGCTGCGGTCCTCCCGCAATCCCGTCAGTAGCTGCCGCGTGACATGCACACTGCCGGTATGGTCTTCAGGATGATCGAGACGTCCTGCATCAGGGACCAGTTCTGGACATAGTGCGTGTCGAAGGCGATGCGTCGCTCGTAGGAGACGTCGTTGCGACCGCTGATCTGCCAGAGGCCGGTGAGACCCGGGCGAGTGCGCAGATAGTAGACCGCGAAGCTGTCGTAGAGCGACAGTTCCTCGTCGACGACCGGGCGCGGGCCGACAATGCTCATTTCGCCGCGAAGCACGTTGATCAGCTGCGGCAGTTCATCAAGGCTGAGCTTGCGCAGCACGGTGCCAACGGTCGTGACGCGCGGATCATCCTTCAGCTTGCGGGTGGCGTGCCACTCTTCCGCGGCTTCCGGATTGGCGTGCAGGTGGCGGCGCAGAACCTCGTCGCCGTTCATCACCATGGTCCGGAACTTGAGGCAACGGAACGGGCGGCCATTGTGGCCGACGCGCTTGTGACCGTAAAAGATCTTGCCGCCGTCGGAAAATTTGACGAGCGCCATGATCATCAGAAAAAGCGGGCTGAAGACGATCAGGGCCGAAAGGGCCGTGACGATATCGAACGCGCGCTTGGCGACGCCGCCTGTGGGAAAGGCGAAGTGCATCTCTTCGGTTGCGGGAAGCGGCGAACCTGCCGATCGTGTCGCGGACTTCATAGAGAGGACTCCATTGGTGGTGCGAGTGGTCGGTGCCATTGCGGCGCATCATGTGCCGGCGGATGAGATAATAATTGTGCGACCGGAATTTGTTTCCAGTTATTTTTTGTATCAGGTTGGGGCGGAACTCCCTGTTTGGCACACCTGCCACGCATCCTGGTGTTGATCCTATTTGGGACACATCAGTGTCGCTTCAGTCGATGCTGATAGGTTGTTGTGTATTTTCGAAAAAAGGAGTGTAACCTGGTGCGAAAGCCTTAACCTTCGTCAAGTGAAGGCCGCCTTGCACTTGCCCCAGCCGGGGGATCGATTTCTTTCCACCCGCATCAAGCTGACCGAAAGATCTGTCAGAGGCTCTGCTTTTTGCGGTGCGGTGCATATATTGCACTGCAAACTCAGAGATCGCGAAGAGCCGTTTCTGTGTAACAATTTTTGATCGCGGGGGTGTGGATGGGCGTGCCACACGCTGCCGAAACCGTTCATCGCGCCCGGATGGCGGCGGAAAGATGGCAGGATCTGTCCGTTTTCGGAACACGCACTGCTGAAGCGACATTACCAAATAGTCATGGTACGTGTGAACGCAAATGTGCTAACTCTGACCAGGTCGTTCCTGTAAAGCCCGAGTGCAACCGGGACAGGGAGAGCGGGACGGCGCTAACGAAACCTCGAGATCGGGAGGCTGACACCATGTACGGGCCGCGCGTCATCGTCAGCATGTCGACCGTTCTCGTTGTCTTTGCTGTGGCGACCTATGCGCTCAACGGTTCAGCCTTTGCCACCGTCTGGCAGACACTTCTCTGTGCTCTGATCCTGCAGGTCGGCTATTTCATCGGTGTCCTCGTGCTGGTGCATCGGGAACGGACCGAGCGTCTGAAGCGGCAGGAGCAGGCGGCGCGTGCCGCCGGGCGGACTGACGAGCGCGGCAGCGCGACCGTGAAGGGTGAGATTGCTTCCCGCTCCCCCACACGGCTCAAGATTGGCGACCGCTGATCTTTCTCATGTTGCTCTGCCGCAATTTTGCTGCAGGTGCTTCCCTATGCTGGCGATCATCCTAGTTCCTATCCCACCGATCGACCGCAACGGAGGCAGGCATGACCGAGGATATCGGGAAACAGGTATGCGTCATCATCGCGGCCAAGGATGCCGCCGAGACCATCGGCAAGGCGATCCGCTCGGCGCTTGCGGAGGCGGCGGTGCAGGAAGTCGTGGTGGTGGATGACGGGTCCGGCGACGACACGGCCGGTGCGGCGCATCGGGCGGATGATGGAACCGGCCGGCTTGTGGTGGCAAGGTTTGACAAGAACCGCGGCCCCTCGGCGGCCCGCAACCATGCCATCGACATTTCCACCGCACCGCTGATCGGCATTCTTGATGCGGATGATTTCTTCTTTCCCGGCCGCTTTGCTCCCATGCAGGCCGAGGCGGACTGGGATCTGATTGCCGACAATATCGGCTTCATCCATCACGATCCCGCGCAAGCCGTCGAGCCGGAGCGCTTCGAGGCCCGCAGCCGCCAGCTGTCGCTCGTCGATTTCGTGGAGGGCAACATTTCCCGGCGCGGCCGCCCACGCGGCGAGATCGGCTTCCTGAAGCCGATCATGCGGCGAAGCTTCCTGATCGCGCATGACTTGCGGTATGACGAGAGCCTGCGGCTCGGCGAGGATTATGATCTCTATCTGCGCGCCCTTGCGCGTGGCGCCCGCTACAAGGTCATCGATCACTGCGGTTATGGTGCGGTGGTCAGGGCCAATTCGCTGAGCGGCCGGCACCGGACGGAAGACCTGCGCCGGCTTTACGAGGCCGAGCGTCGCATCCGGCTGACACCCGGCCTCCTGACGGCGGAGCAGGCGAAGGCGGTGGCGCGGCACGAACGCCATATCAGGGCGCGGCATGACCTGCGCCATGCGCTCGACATCAAGGCCAAGGGGGGCGCGCCAGCGGCGGTTCGTCATCTGCTGACGCACCCGCTGACGGCGCCGGGCGTCCTCGCCGGCGTTCTGGGCGACAAGCTGGAGGCCTTTGCCGGCGCCAAGCAGACGCAGCCACCGGTGCCTGCCGGCAAGCTGCGCTATCTGCTGCCCGCCGTGCCGGTGGCCCGGCAGTAAGGCTGGGCATCGCGGCGGGTGGCGTCAGAAGTAATCCCGCCGCACGCCTTCCAGCACCGCGCACAGCCGGTCCTTGCGTTCCTCCAGGCGACCCTCCGGCGACAGCTGCGGCTCGGCGCGGCTTGCCTGCCACAGCGCAAGCGCGGAAGGGGCGGCCAGCAGCTGCTTGGCGGCCTTGCGCCAGGGCGCATGAATGTCTGTGCGGGGCGGCAGCGTGCCGACATTGCCGGGCCCGGCAGGTGGCGCATGCGAGGCGCCAGTCCCTTCGAACTTCACACCCCAGAAGCGAGACTGCTTGTGAATGGCTTCCGCCCGGGTGGAGACCGGCACGTAGCGCGGCCGGTAGGTAACGCCGACGGTTGCCGCCCAGTCGCTCCACTTGAAGCTGTTGATGGCGCGCGAGGTGCTGACCGCGACCCACGGCACACGGAAGGCATCCGCCAGGATGGCGGCATGCATGGATTCCGCCACGATCAGCTCCGACTGGGCGATGCGGGCAATCACGTCGCGAGCCTCGCCGCGGGGGTCGAGATAGGTGAGCCCGGCCGGTTCGCAGACGGCTTCCCAGATGCCGAACTCGGCCGATTCCCAGTGCGGCACGAAGGTGCGCTTGAAGCGCTTCGGCTGGTTCCGGAATTCCGGCATCTCGGTCACCATCACGGCGGGATCGACGATGCCCATCTCGGGGGCGAGGCCCAGTTTTTCGGCGGTCAGCGGGCCGCGCACGGCGCGCACGTCCCATTCGCTTCGGTCGGAGATATCGGGCGGCGTGCCATAGCCATAGCCGCTGCCGATCACGAGTTTCGGCGTGCTCTTCGGCAGCAGCACCGGGTTCAGCACCGTGCCGACGCCGACGAGTAGCGTCTGCGGATGCACCTCTCTGAGGCCGGGCAGCAGATAGTCCCAGAGCCAGAGATTCAGGTCGTCGCCGAAATTGCCATGGTGGGATTCCCAGTAATAGGGCTTCATCGTGTGGTCCTTCGGTTCCGTTGATGGGGGAGGGCCGGCCTGATGTGCAGGATCTAGCGCGCGCTGCGGATCTTGCCGGTGCCGAGTTCGAAGACGGTGCGGATCAGGGCGGGATCGCGCATCATCCAGCGCGCCAGCATCTGAAGGTCCGGCACCTTGCGGCGGCGCACAAGGCCGGCCTGGCTCCAGAGCGCTTGCCGGCGTGCGGTGTTCTTGTAGGCGGCAATCGAGGCCACATCCTGCGGGCGGCGCGAGAAACGCTTCTCCAGCCTGTCGAGCGCCACCCAGGTGTTGAACTGCTGGCGCAGGAACTGCGGCGACTGGTTGTCGATGCTGTGGAAGATGTTGATGCCGCGCCCGCGCCCGGCACCGGCGGCATCGCACAGGATTGGCCGTTTCGCGGCCAGAATGCAGTCGCAGAAGAACAGCACATCCTCTGCCGCTAGCCTCAGCGTCGGTTCGAAGCGGATCGTCTCGAAGATCGGCCGGGCAATCACCATGCAGGAGAGGTGCAGGAAGCTCCAGTTACGCAGCATGACGCTGGCGAGATCGGCCACTTCAAGCACCAGCGGCTCGTCCATCACGCGGCGTGCGCCGGCCTCCTCTTCCAGCTTGGCCATGCCGAAATGGTAGTAGAAATCCTCGTCCGCCTGCATCGAGGCCCAGTAGCAGTCGCCTTCAAGCGTGGTCAGCGCCTTGTGGGCATTCTCCAGATGGGTCGGCAGCCAGATGTCGTCGGAATCGAGAAAGGCCGCAAACGTGGTGCCGGGGAGAATGTTGTCCAGTCCCGTATTGCGCGCGCCGCCCGGTCCCGCATTCGGCTGGCGGATGACGCGGATGCGGTCCCGCTCGCCTGCATCCATCCCTTCCAGCTCCCTTGCGGCCGGCAGGGGGGATTCATCATCGACGATGATGATATCGAAATCCGAATATGTCTGCGCGAAAATCGAGTCTAGGGCACGGGTGAGGATGCCCGGCTCGCGTTGATAGAACGGAATGATCACGGTGAACGTCGCCATAGGTCGCCCCCAGCCTGTCAATGTCGCGGTTCCCTGGCGCTGCCCGGAAACCTGGATGAAACGGCAGTCTGTGCCCGGCGGCCCGGCGGGCCGCAAAGCGATGGTGAATCTGTGTTTTCGCGCCGCAAGCCTTGCCTCAGGCCGTCAGCATGACCGATGAGAACCCTCTCAATCCGGCTGAAATTTGTTCGCATATTGCATTGCGGCAAGACCCTGCCATGCCAGCGCCCAAACTGCCGGAAAAACGGCGGGATGGCCAATGTTTTGTTTCGGCTCATGTGTTCTAAAATGGTTCACTTCTGTTGTCGGTCCTCACGTCTTCGAGGTGCGATCGTGAATTTTGCCTCATTTTTGCCGTATTTGGCGCCGGCTAAACCCGTCGGAGGTAGGAGATCTGCGCCTCGGAAAAGTTTTTTGAAGAGGGGTGTGTAAATTTTTGGAACATTTTTTGGGGCGGCGTGATCGCGGAAAGCCCCCTGAATTCAACTGACTAGCCTTGCCTCTGTAGCGTTCGGGCTCTCCTGCAGCCGCTTTCGGATGGCTCCGGAGGCTATTCGCATCTTGAGATTTTGCTGCAGTGCCACATTATTCCCGAAACTGGGCAGCAGACTTTTTCCCGTGGGCATAAGTCCGCTTCATCGGAACCGGTGGCGAAGGGGGGATCGCGACCAGAGAGGGGTGAACCGTGTGACTGTTGATCAGAACATATCCTCCCGCATCAACCTGATGCGCATGCTGCTGATTGCCGGCATCGTCTTCGTGCATGTCCCTTACGACCACGATGCGAGCCCTTTTCTGCAGAACAATGATGAATTCGACTGGCTTCGGGTGTTTCTGGGCGAAAGCCTGTTTCGCATTGGTGTGCCCTGCCTCAGCGCCCTTTCGGGTTATCTGCTGTTTCGCAAGGGCCTCGACGGATTCGATTATCGCCGCACGCTCCGGCAAAAGGCGCGCACGCTGCTGATGCCCTTCCTGATCTGGAACTTGTCAGTGCTGCTCTGTGTGCTCTTCATGCAGCACTTTGGCGTCGGGATCGGTTATTTTCCGGACCTGTGGGCCGCAAAGCCTGCCGACTGGGCCGATCATGCTCTGGCCGCCGGCGACTTTCCGGTCAACCTGCCATTGTATTTCCTGCGTGATCTGATGGTCTGCATCGTCCTGTCGCCGCTGCTTGCTTTCCTCGTGCGCAAGGCGCCGGCGCCGGTGCTGGGTGTGTTGTTTGCCATCGCGGTCATCCCGCAGTTGACCTCCGGCATCGTTCTCAAGCAGTCGATCCTGTTCAGCTTCACGCTCGGCATTTTCCTCGCGCTGCAGCGGGTCGATCTCAAGATGCTGGATCGCCATGCGCCGCTCGGCATCGGGCTCGTGCTGCTCGCCGCCCTGGTCCTGGCCGATCCGCTTTTGTCGAACGGGCCCGATTATCCGTTGATGCTCGACATCCTGCGCAATCTTCTGGCCATTCTCGGCGCGCTCGGCTTCTGGCTTCTGTCTGCGCCGCTGGTGCGCACCCGCCTTGGCCAGCGTCTGGCCGCCTCCGGCAGCCTCAGTTTCTGGACCTTCTGCGCGCACTATCCGCTGCTGATGCTGATGTGGATGGTGTGGAACCGCTATATCAGCGCCGACTACTATCCGGTGTTCTATATCGGCGCCGTGCTTCTCACCTTTGCGGTCATGATTCTCAGCAATCGGCTGGTGCGCGCAAAGGCGCCCGCGCTCTACGAGGTTCTGACCGGCAGCCGCAATCGCAGATCCTTTCCTCCACACGGTGCGCCGAAAGGGGCCGCGTCCGGCCCCGGCCATTCCGCCCGCCTGATCCATCAGCAGAGGTAGACCATGACCGGCAAGATCCTGATCCGCCCGTTCGTCCTTGCCGCCATCGGTGCAGCGATGCTGGCCGCAGCACCGGCTTCGGCGCAGTCCCTCGGACCCTCCTTCGTGGAAAAGTTCGACCGGCTGGATACGTCCTTCTGGTATGTGTCCGACGGCTGGAACAATGGCCCGCACCAGAACTGCACCTGGTCCAAGGGACAGGTGAAGGTCGAGGGCGGCCGGCTGACGCTCGGGCTGGAGCGCCAGCAGGTGGGCGACCGCGCCTATGTCTGCGGCGAGATCCAGACCCGCCAGCGCTATGGTTACGGCACCTATGAGATCCGCATGAAGGCCGGTACCGGAACCGGGCTGAACTCCGCCTTCTTCTCCTATATCGGCCCGACCGACAAGCAGCCGCATGACGAGATCGACTTCGAGGTGCTCGGCAAGAACACCGGCGAGGTGCAGCTCAACCAGTATATTTCCGCCAAGGGCGGCAATGAGAAGCTGGTGCCGGTCGCCGGCGGCGCCGACAAGGGTTTCAACGATTATGCCTTCATCTGGGAGCGCAACCGGCTGCGCTATTTCGTCAATGGCCGGCTGGTGCATGAGGTGACGGACCCGGCAAAGATCCCCAGCCATCCGCAGAAGATCTTCGCCAGCCTCTGGGGCAGCGACACGCTGAAGGACTGGATGGGCACCTTCGCCTATTCCGGACCGGTGACGATGCAGGTGGAACGCATCGCCTTCACCGCGCTCGGCGAGGGCTGCCGTTTTCAGGGCTCCGTGCTCTGCGCGCAAGACTGAGCCGCATTTCGCGGCTTTGTCAGACAGCATGCCGGCATGTCCGCAATCGCGCGGCAACAGGAGTTCGACGACGTGACGTTGCAGATCCTTTATCTCGCCCATGATCTCTCCGATCCGGCCATCCGCCGACGGGTGACCATGCTGAAGGCAGGAGGCGCGCAGCTGACGGTGGCGGGTTTTCTGCGTGACGAGAACCGGCTGGCCGGCGAGACCGGGATCGATCTTCGCGTGCTGGGCCGCACCGCCGACGGGCGGCTTGGCCAGCGCATCGCAGCGGTGGCGAAGGCGAAATTTTCCCTGTCGCAGGTGCTGAAGAATGTTGCGCCGCCGGATCTCATCCTTGCCCGCAATCTCGAAACGCTGGCCTTGTCGGGCACGGCCGCCCGCCTGTTCGGCGGCGATGTGCCGGTCGTCTACGAATGCCTCGACATTCACCGTCTGCTGCTTGACCGCGGTGTGAAGGGGCGGGTGCTGCGGGCCGCCGAAGGCCGCTTCGGCCGGGAGGCCGCGATGCTCGTCACCAGTTCGCCGGCCTTCGTCGAGAACTACTTCCGGCCGCTGTCGCATCTCCACCTGCCGGTCCTGCTTCTGGAAAACAAGGTGCTCGATCTCGATGGTCACATGGCGGAGGCAGCGCCGGAGCCGAAGCGGCCGGCGCCGGGCGAAGCCTGGCGGATCGGCTGGTTCGGCGCGATCCGCTGCCGCAAGACCTGGGAGATTCTGAGCCGGCTTGCCGAAGAGATGCGAGGAAGCGTCGAGATCGTCATCCGCGGGCGCGTTTCGCCGAAGGAGTTTCCCGATTTCGCGGCCATCGTCGAAAAGGCGCCGCATGTCACCTTTCACGGCATCTATCGCAATCCGGAGGATCTCGCCGCCATTTATCGCGATGTGCATTTCGCCTGGGCGATCGATTTCTTCGAGGAAGGTTTGAATTCCGAATGGCTTCTGCCGAACCGGCTATACGAGGCCTCGCTGCACGGGGCGGTGCCGATTGCGCTCGCCCGCACCGAGACGGGGCGCTTCCTCGCCGCCCGCGGCCTTGGTTTGCTGCTCGCCGATGCCGATCCGCAAACACTTGGCGCGCAACTGACGGCGCTTCCCGCCGAAAGCTATGCCACGCTGCAGCAGACATTGGCCGGCGTGGAACGCCGCCAGTGGATCACCACGCGGGCCGACTGCGAGGCGCTGGTGCGCCAGTTGACGGTGCTCTCGCCGCGGGCGCGCCGCGCCGCCGATCATGCCCTTTCTCACCCCCTGCCAGCGGAAGGTTGATCGCATGACGATGGAAACACCCGCCGAAATGAAGGTTCTTCTGGTCATCCCCTGCCTCAACGAGGCGGCCCATATCGAACCACTCGTGCGCCAGCTGAGCGCCGGACGCGGCAATCACGACATGCTGATCGTGGTGGCCGATGGCGGCAGCACGGATGGCACGCGGGCGATCGTCCAGCGCCTTGCAGAGGAGATCGACGGGCTCGTGCTTCTCGACAATCCGCGCCGCATCCAGAGCGCGGCCGTCAATCTTGCCGCCCTGCGCTACGGCGAGGGGCGCGATTATCTGATCCGTGTGGATGCGCATGGCGACTACCCACCGGACTATTGCCAGGTGCTGTTGCAGGAGGCGGTCGATACCGGCGCCGATTCCGTCGTGGTCGGCATGAAGACCGTCGGCTTCGGCGCCTTTCAGAAGGCAACGGCGGTGGCACAGAATTCGAAACTCGGCAATGGCGGCGCCAAGCACCGGGCCGGCGCGGACGGCCACTGGATCGACCACGGCCATCATGCGCTGATGCGGCTTGCGGCGTTCCGCGCCATCGGCGGCTATGACGAGGGCTTCACCCACAACGAGGATGCGGAGCTTGACGTGCGCCTGCGCCGCGCCGGCTTCCGCATCTGGATGACCGGCCGCACCTTCATGACCTATTACCCGCGCTCCAGGCCGCTCGCTTTGTTCCGGCAGTACATGGGCTATGGCCGCGGCCGCGCCCGCAATCTCCTGAAGCACGGCATGCGACCGAAACTGCGTCAGGCGCTGCCGCTTGCGGTGGTGCCGGTGGCCATCGGTGCCCTGCTGGCCGTCGTTCATTGGGCAGCCGCCGTTCCGCTTCTGGTCTGGGCCGGCCTTTGTCTCGCTTACGGTTTCTGGCTGGCCCTTGCCGAGCGCAATCCGCACGGGCCGCTTGCCGCCGTCTCGGCCATGATCATGCATTTCGCCTGGTCGGCCGGCTTCTGGCAGGAAGTGATCGGCTCCCGCTTCCGGAGGGCCGCTGCATGATGGCCGGGCGCGATCCGTCTCTCGTCTATGTCGATATCGGCATCTGCACCTTCCGCCGGCCGGAACTGGAGGACACGCTGCTGTCGCTTTTTGCGCAGGTGGTGCCGGCCGGCACGCGGCTGCGCCTGATCGTTGCCGACAACGATGCGGTGCCAAGCGCGAAGGCGCGGGTCGAGGCGCTGCGCGCGCGTTCTCCCTTCACGATCTTCTATGTGCATTGCCCGAAGGCGAACATCTCGATTGCCCGCAATGCCTGCCTTGCGGCAAGCGACGCGGACTATCTCGCCTTCATCGACGATGACGAGACGGCCTCGCCGGAATGGCTGTCCGAACTGCTGGCGACCGCCTTTTCCACCGGGGCCGATGCGGTGCTGGGTCCGGTCGATGCCGTCTATGACGAGACGGCGCCCGCCTGGATGAAGACCGGCGACTTCCATTCCACCCGTCCCGTCTGGGTCGATAAGGTCATCCGCACCGGCTATACCTGCAACGTGCTGCTTGATCTCAGAAGTCCGCGTCTCGAAAGCCGGCGCTTTGACCTGTCGCTCGGCCAGAGCGGCGGCGAGGATACGCAGTTCTTCTCCGCGCTGACCGCCGAGGGTGGCACCATCGCCTTTGCCGAACGCGCGCTGCTGCGGGAGCCGGTGCCGGAAAAACGTGCGCGCTTCGGCTGGCTTTTGAAGCGGCGCTTCCGCTCTGGCCAGACGCATGGCCGCATTCTCGGCGCGCGCCGCTCCGCCCCCGGGCGGCTGATGCATGCATCCATTGCTGCCGCCAAGGCTGGCGTCTGCGGCCTCGGCGCGATCGGCTCCCTGTTTTCCCCGGTTGCCCGCAACCGCTATGCCCTGCGCGGCGCCCTGCATGTCGGGGCCGTCAGCGGCGTGTTGGGACTGCGGGAAATCCGCCAGTATGGACAGATGGAGGCTGTATGAGCGAGGCGCCCGTGCCGGATGTGAGCTTCGTGATTGCCGCCTACAATGCGCGCGAGACGATCGGCCGCGCCATCGACAGCGCGCTGGCCCAGACCGGCATCACGCTGGAAGTGGTCGTCGTTGACGATTGCTCGAGCGACGGCACGGCAGAACTGGTGCGCTATTTCGGCGATCCGCGCGTGCGGCTGGTCGAGATGGCGCAGAATGGCGGGCCGGGTGCCGCCCGCAATGCCGGCATCGATGCCGCACTCGGCCGCTGGATCGCCGTGCTGGATTCCGATGACGCGGTGCGCCCGGAGCGTTCCGCCGCGATGATCGCGACGGCGGCGCGTCTCGGGGCCGAGATCGTGGTGGACAATCTCGATGTCGCAAAGCCCGGCGAGCCCGTGGTCACCATGTTTGCGCGTGAGGATCTTCAGCAGCGCCCCCTGCTGACGCTGGCGGACTTCATCGGCTCCAACGTGATTTTCCGCTCCACCTTCAACTTCGGCTACATGAAGCCAATGTTTTCGCGCGCGTTCCTGAACGAACAGGGGCTGCGTTTCGATCCGTCCTTGCGGATCGGCGAAGATTATCTGCTGCTGGCCTCGGCGCTCGCTTCGGGCGGTCGCTGCGCCGTCGAACCGGGCGTCGGCTACATCTATCACATTCGCGAAGGATCGATCTCGCGCGTGCTGGAGCCCCGGCATGTGGAGGCGATGATCGCCGCCGATCGCGGCTTTGTCGCGCGTTTCCCGCTGGAGGGCGAGGCCCGTCGCGCCCAGGCGCGCCGCACCCGCAGCCTCATCGAGGCCGGCGCCTTCCTGATGCTGGTCGGGCATATCAAGCAGCGGTCGCTTTCGGGATGTCTCGGGGTTGCGGTGCGCCATCCGGCCGCGCTGCGCCATTTGAAAATGCCGATCGCGGCGCGTCTGCGCCGCTTCTTCGTTTCCAATTCACGTCGTCCCGCCCGGGCGTCGTTCTGATCATCCCCTCGGATCGAGGGACGTTAAGGGATCTTCATGATGGATCATGTCAATCTGCGCACGGCGACGTTCCCGGCGGCCAATCGGGACCAGGATTCCTTCATCGATCTGGACCGGCTGACAAGCGCGCTGATGCGCCACCTGCGGCTGATCGGCCTCTGTGTGGCGGTGGCCGTGCTGCTGGGCGGCACCTATCTCGTCTTCACGCCGCCCACCTATACGGCGCTGACGCAGATGCTGATCGACGAGAACCTGTCGCGCTATGGCGAGCAGGAGGACAACAGCCAGTCGGCACAGCAGACGGACAACCGGCTGTCGAGTGCCGTTGAAATCCTGAAGTCGAAGGCGCTGGCGCTGCGGGTGGTGGATGATCTGAAGCTGCAGGACAATCAGCTGTTTCTCGATCCGCCACAGTCGCCGATCGGTCTCCTGAAGGGTAGCGTGAAAAGCCTGGTGAGCCTGGTCAAACCGGCAGACGCGCCCGTGTCCGAGACGGATGCGCGCAATGGCCGGCGCGAAAAGGCTGCCGCCATCCTGCAGGAATCCCTCGACGTCAACCGTGTCGGCCGTAGCTCCGTCATCGCCATTGCCGTGCAGTCGCCCGATCCGCTGCTCTCGGCCCGGCTCGCCAAGTCCTATGCCGCGGCCTATCTGTCCGAACAGCTGAGTGCCAATTTTGACGCGACCGAACGAGCCTCGAACTGGCTGCAGGAGCGGTTGAACGACCTCAACCAGCGCTCCCAGGAGGCAGCCCTTGCCGTCGAACAGTACAAGATCAAGCATGGGCTGATTTCGCCGCGCGGCGAACTTCTGTCCTCTCAGCAGCTCTCCGACCTGACCAGCCAGCTGATCGTGGCGCAGGCCGATACGGCAACCGCCTCGGCCCGCTACAATCAGTACAAGGCGATCCTCGATCAGGGGCCGCAGGCTGCCGTCAACAATGCGCTCGTCTCCTCCACGGAGACCGACAATTCCGTCATCAAGGATCTGCGCCGCCGCTATCAGGCCGCGCAGGAGCGCGAGCGTGCCGTGGTGGAACAGTTCGGTGCCGATCATCCGCAGGCCAAGCTGCTGGAAGGCCAGAAGAACGATCTCGCCCAGCAGATCTTTCGCGAGTTGCAGCAGATGACCTCCGGCTTCCGCAACGATTACGAGGTGGCAAGCTCGCGTGAAAAATCGCTGCGCGACAGCATCGACCATGTGGCCGGCAACAATTCGCAGGCCAATGTCTCGCTGGTGGAACTGCGGGAGCTGGAGCAGAAGGCCAATTCGCTGAAGGCCACCTACCAGACCTACCTCGACCGCTTCGAACAGGCGACGCAGCAGCAGTCCTTCCCGATCGCCAAGGCGCGCGTGATCTCGGAGGCAGGCGTGCCCACTGCGCCCTCCAGCCCGAAGAAGACCCTGACCATGGCGCTCTCCGTTGTGCTGGGACTCTTCATAGGCTCCGGCATCGCGACCGTGCTGGAGCTGAAGGAGCGCGCCTTCCGGCTGGGGCACGACGTGCGCGCGCGCCTCGGCATGCGTTTTCTCGGCTATCTGCCGCTGGTGCGCTCCGCTGCGGCGGAAGCGGCCGCTGCACGCGGCAAGAAGAAGAAGGGGACGGGCGAGCCGGATGCCGCCGATCCCGGTTATGACGCGGCGGGGGATGCCAAGCGCTTTGCCCGTCGCCTGACGCGTGTGGCGGCGGAGCATCCGCGCTCCGCCTTTGCCGAGACGCTGCGCAATGCCAAGCTTGCCTGCGACGTGGCACTGCCGAGCCGCGAATGCCGTGTCATCGCCGTGGTTTCGGCGCTGTCGGGTGAGGGCAAGTCGACGGTGGCCGCCAATCTCGCCATCCTGCTCGGCGCGCTCAACAAGCGCACGCTGCTGCTCGATGCCGATCCGACGCAGGGCGGCTCCAGCATTGTGCTGGGAACCGATGCCACCCATGGACTGATGGATGTGCTGCGCGGCGAGGTGCCGTGGACGAGCGCCATCACGGTCGATACCAAGGCCAAGCTGGCGGTGATGCCCTTCTTTGCGCGCGGCGAGACCCAGCCGCATGCCAGCGAGCTTCTGGCTTCGCCGGAAATGGGGCGCCTGATGGAGACGGTCAGCAGCCGCTTCGACTATATCGTCGTGGATCTGGCGCCGCTGGTGCCGACCATCGATGCCAAGGCCTTCGCGCCCTTCGTGGATGCCTATGTCTTTGTGGCGGAATGGGGGGCGACGCCAGTCAAGCTGGTGCAGGGGCTTATGGAGGCGGAGCCGGCGCTCGCGGCCAAGACCGTCGGCGTGATCCTCAACAAGACGGACATGGACCTTCTGCCGCGCTATTCCGATCCCGGCGCGGCCGAACGCTTCCGCAACCGCAGCCTCGCCTACCATACGGATGAGCCGGTGACCCTGTGATGCGCCAGCCGGGGCTTGCCGATGCGACCGGCCCCGCTGCTGCGAGCGGCGTTACGGCGTCGAGGCGACCGAGCCGTAGATCACCACGAACAGATACATGGCGAAGGCGCCCAGCGCAAAAAGGATGAAGAAGGTCACGATGCCGCGTCCGCCGCGCTGCTTGCGGCGGCGGTCCGTAGGGCTGTCGCCCGGCGTGGTGATGGGATCGTTTGCGGGGTCCTTGATCATGATGCCTGCCTTTCCTGTCTGTGCCTAACGGCAGAGGACATCGGGAGTTCCGCCAGGCTATGCGCCGGAAAACGCAGGGGATGGACGGCCGTCAGGCGCTGCGGCGCTGGCGCAGCAGATAGACGAAAGCGCCGGCCGACATGGCCGCCAGCGCGTACCAGGTCAGCGCATAGACCAGATGGCTGTTGCGGAAGGTCACCACGGTCAGCCCGCCGACCGGATAGCCGCCGGCATTCGGGGTCTTGTCGGCATCGATGAAATAGGGGGCAATGGTCGCGACGCCGCGCGCTGCGGCAATCGCCGCGACATCGCGGGAATACCAGCGATTGCCGGCGGGATCGTTGGCGCGCAGGAAGCCGCCGCCGGGTTCGGTAAGGCGAAGCAGGCCCGTGACCTTCGTCTCGCCGTTGATCTCGCCCGCCGCGCGGCTGGCCGCCTCGCGCTTTTCCGCCGGCACGAAGCCGCGATTGATCAGGATCGTGCCGCGATCGGCGGTCTGAAGCGGCGTCAGCACCCAGAAGCCGGGACCAAGGTCCGTCACGGCCTGGACGAGGGTTTCCCGGTCGTTGAGAAAGGTGCCGGTTGCGGTGACGTGGCGATATTCGTCGCTCTCGGCGGTGATGCGCGGCCAGTCGGCGGGGGTTGGCACGGTGACCGGTTCGGCGTGAACCCTTGCATCGACGCGGGCAATCAGGTCGAGCTTCCAGAAGAGGCGCTGCACCTGCCAGGTGCCGAGCGCCAGAAAAACGAGAACGAGGCCCGCCATCACGAGGGCAAAGGCCGTAGGGCGCTTTGCGGCTGTGGGGCGGACCTCGTTCGTCATGTCGTGCAATCCTCGAAGGGGCGGCCGCAGAGGCCGCCCGTCCTGCCGTCAGGGCATGTTCTTCATCATTTCGGGGTTCATCGGCATCATGTTGGTGTTCAGATGATGCATGACCCAGAGCGAGCCGGAGAGCGCGATGACGACGATGATGATCGTGAAGATCAGCGCCAGCATCGTCCAGCCGCCTTCCGACTTGGAGTTCATGTGCAGGAAGTAGATCATGTGCACCACGATCTGCACGACGGCGAGCGCCATGATGATCGTGGCCGTCAGGGCCTTGCTGTCCAGCACATTGCCCATCACCAGCCAGAACGGAATGGCGGTGAGGATAACCGACAGGATGAAGCCGGTCACGTAGCTCCCGAAGGTGCCGTGGGCGGCCTCGTGGCCGTGGCTGTGCCCGTGATGCGTGTTATGGGCGCTTTCATGCGCCGGCGCGTGCGGTTGCGAACTCATCCGAGCACTCCGATCAGGTAAACGAGGGAGAAGACGCCGATCCAGACCACGTCGAGGAAGTGCCAGAACATGGAAAGGCACATCAGGCGACGGCGGTTGGCTTCGATGAGGCCGTACTTCGACACCTGCACCATCAGCGTCACGAGCCAGATGCTGCCGAAGGTGACGTGCAGACCGTGCGTGCCGACCAGGGTGAAGAAGGCCGAGAGGAAGGCGGACCGCTGCGGGCCGGCACCTTCATGGATCAGGTGGTGGAATTCGTAGAGTTCGATCCCGAGGAAGGCGAGGCCGAACAGCAGGGTCAGCACCAGCCAGCCCAGCGTGCCGCCCTTGTCGCCCTTTTCCATCCGCAGCATGGCGAAGCCATAGGTGATGGAGGAGAACAGCAGCATGGCGGTGTTGATCGCCACAAGCTGGAGGTCGAACAGGTCGGCGGGGGAGGGGCCGGCCGCATAGCTGCGGCCGAGCACGGCGTAGGTTGCAAAGAGGACTGCAAACATCAGGCAGTCGCTCATCAGGTAGATCCAGAAGCCCAGCATGGTGCTGTTTTCCGGATGGTGTTCTTCCGTCAGGTAGAAGGTCGGCTTCTCGGCCGAAACGGCTTGGGTGTCACTCATGTTGATCAGGCCTGTTCCGCAAGCTGCTTGGTCCGGGCGGCCTCCGTCGCAACGACGGTTTCTGCCGGGATGTAGTAATCGCGCTTGTAGTTGAAGGTGTGTGCGATGGAGACGACCAGGATCGCGAGGAACGACAGGGCAGCCAGCCACCACATGTACCAGATCATGCCGAAGGCAAACCCCACGCTCAGAGCCGACAGGATCACGCCGGTGCCGGTGTTCTTCGGCATGTGGATCGGCTTGAAGCCTTCCAGCGGACGCACGTAACCGCGCTTCTTCATGTCGTACCAGCTGTCATGGTCATGCACGACGGGCGTGAAGGCGAAGTTGTATTCCGGCGGCGGCGAAGACGTCGACCATTCCAGCGTGCGGGCATTCCACGGATCGCCTGTCGTGTCGCGCAGCTCTTCGCGCTTGAAGAAGCTGACGACCAGCTGGATGATGAAGGAGCCGATGCCGAGCGCGATCAGGACTGCGCCAAAGGCGGCAATCACGAACCAGATCTGCAGCGAGGGATCCTCGAAATGGTTGACGCGGCGGGTCACGCCCATCAGGCCGAGCACGTAGAGCGGCATGAAGGCGAAGTAGAAGCCGACGAGCCAGAACCAGAAGGACATCTTGCCCCAGAACGGATCGAGCTTATAGCCGAAGGCCTTCGGGAACCAGAAGTTGACGCCGGCGAGCAGGCCGAACACCACGCCGCCGATGATCACGTTGTGGAAGTGGGCGATCAGGAACAGCGAGTTGTGCAGCACGAAGTCGGCCGGGGGAACGGCCAGCATCACGCCGGTCATGCCGCCGATGACGAAGGTCACCATGAAGCCGATCGTCCAGTACATCGGCACTTCATAGCGGATGCGGCCGCGATACATGGTGAACAGCCAGTTGAACATCTTGGCACCCGTCGGGATCGAGATGATCATCGTGGTGATGCCGAAGAAGGCGTTGACGCTGGCGCCCGACCCCATGGTGAAGAAGTGGTGCAGCCACACCAGGTAGGACAGGATGGTGATGACGACGGTGGCATAGACCATCGAAGCGTAGCCGAACAGGCGCTTGCCGGAGAAGGTCGATACGATTTCCGAGAAGATGCCGAAGGCCGGCAGGATGAGGATGTAGACTTCCGGGTGGCCCCAGATCCAGATGAGGTTGACATACATCATCGGGTTGCCGCCGAGGTCGTTGGTGAAGAAGTTCGTGCCAACGTAGCGGTCAAGGGTGAGCAGGACGAGGGTTGCCGTCAGGATCGGGAAGGAGGCGACGATCAGCACGTTGGTGCAGAGCGACGTCCAGGTGAAGATCGGCATCTTCATCATGGTCATGCCCGGTGCGCGCATCTTCACGATGGTGGCGATCAGGTTGATGCCCGACAGCGTCGTGCCGACACCGGCCACCTGCAGGCCCCAGATGTAGTAATCGACCCCGACCCCCGGCGAGTAGTCCGCACCCGACAGCGGCGGGTAGGCGAGCCAGCCCGTGCGGGCGAATTCACCGACGAACAGCGACAGCATGATGATGACGGCGCCGGCCGCGGTCATCCAGAACGAGAAGTTGTTCAGGAAGGGGAAGGAGACGTCGCGCGCACCGATCTGCAGCGGCACCACGAAGTTCATCACGCCGGTGACGATCGGCATGGCGAAGAAGAAGATCATGATCACGCCGTGGGCGGTGAAGACCTGATCGTAGTGGTGCGGCGGAAGATAGCCTTCGTTGGCGCCGAAGGCGATCGCCTGCTGCGTGCGCATCATCAGGGCGTCGGCAAAGCCGCGCAGCAGCATGATGAGCGACAGGATCACGTACATGATGCCGATCTTCTTGTGATCGACGCTCGTGAACCACTCCTTCCAGAGATAACCCCAGAGGCGGAAGTAGGTGAGGGCGCCCAGCACGGCGATACCGCCGACGCACACGCCGAGGAAGGTGACCAGGATGATCGGCTCATGGGTGAAAGCCAGCGAATCCCAGGATAACCGTCCGAAGATGAATTCCATCAGGTTTGTATTCGTGAACATGGTTGTTTCCAGTCCGTATCAGCCGCGTTACGGCTTGGGGTTTGTGTTCAGCTGGTCAGGCGCAGCGCCGTGGCCGTCATGGCCTGCGTCGCCTGCGGCCGCGGGCGCATTCACGCCTTCGGCTTCCTGACCCTGCTTGGCACCGTGGCCTGTGGCCGGGTACGTTGCGCCGGGGCCCGCTTCCGCGGCCCAGCGAGTATCGTATTCGAGACGCTTGCGGTTCTCCTCGCTGTCGACGCCGGCACCCCCCATCTTGTCGATGTGCATCATCTCGTTGGCGCACATCTGGCCCGGCTGGACACACAGGTTCAGGATGGCGTCATAGAGACCGTTCTCGACAGTGGCGTAGTAGGTGACCGGTACGCGACTGCTCGGGCGCTCCAGCTTCAGATACGCATCGCGGTTGAGAGCGGATCCCTGGCTCTTCACGCGGCTGACCCAGTCGCCGAACGCAGCGTTGCTCAGCCCGTGGAACTTGAAGCGCATGCCGGAGAAGCCGTCGCCGCTGTAGTTTGCGGAAAAGCCTTCGTAGACGCCTTCCTTGTTCATGACCGCGTGCAGCTTGGTCTGCATGCCGGGCATGGCGTAGATCTGGCCGGCAAGGGCGGGAATATAGAAGGAATTCATCACGGTCGAGCCGGTGATCTTGAACTCGATCGGGGTATCGATCGGGGCTGCGATCTCGTTGACCGTCGCAATGCCCTGTTCCGGATAGAGGAACAGCCACTTCCAGTCGAGCGCCACGACTTCGATGGTGATCGGCTTGGTCTCGGCGGTGACCGGGCGCTTGGAATCGATCCGGTCGAGCGGCCGGTAAGGATCGAGCTGGTGGGTGCTGACCCAGGTCACGGCGCCGAGCGCGATGATGATCGCCAGCGGCGCCGACCAGATCACCACTTCGAGCCGGGTGGAATGATGCCATTCCGGATCGTACTTGGCCGTCGTGTTGGAGCGCCGGTAGTGCCACGCGAAATACAGCGTGAGGCAGATCACCGGCACGATGATCAGGAGCATCAGGGCGACCGAGACGAGGATCAGGTCGCGCTGCTGCATGGCAATGTCGCCGGACGGCGACATCACGACGAGATTACAGCCCGACAGGGCCAGGGGTAGGGTCAGGGCACTAAGCCGGCGAATGAGCGTCATCAACCGTGGCATCTTTCAGTTCGAAATTTGCGTTTTGTCTACTTGCGACTAAAGCACTAGCTGCGTGCTCCCTATGAGGTCTTTCGTCGCAGTGCAAAACATTTTCGTGCAGTGCACGCGGAACTCACAGGGCGAGAGGCTGTTTTAGGGGCCGCGCACTGAACAATCGCCTAACGAGCAAGCCGGCTCGTTACGAGATGGTAAACGAGGACCATTACACGGCGTTAACACGCCGGGATTGCGGCAGAATTTGGAACCTACCGCATTTGGTACTTGATAACGGCCAAATATGCATCATCCTCCTTTGTGGGGAGGCGACTATTCGCCGCATAGGAGGAGTGCATTCATGACTACAGCAGCAGGCAATCCGACATCATCCGACTTCGAGCGCGATGCCCAGCGCATGCATGACGACAAGCCGCTGTCGCCCGGCAGCATTGCCATTGGCGTCATCATCGGCCGCATGTCGGAATTCTTCGACTTTTTCGTCTATGGCATCGCATCGGTGCTGGTCTTCCCCTATCTGGTCTTCACTTTTGCCGGAGACCCGGTAACGGCAACGCTGATGTCTTTCGCCGTGTTTTCCCTGGCCTTTCTGGCGCGACCTGTGGGGTCGCTGTTCTTCATGTGGATCGATCGCACCTACGGGCGCGGCACCAAGCTGACCATCGCACTGTTCCTGCTCGGCGGTTCGACGGCGTCGCTCGCCTTCCTTCCGGGCTATGAAACCATCGGCGTGTGGTCGGTGGCGCTTCTGGCGCTGTTTCGCCTGGGCCAGGGCTTTGCGCTGGGCGGCGCCTGGGATGGCATGGCCTCGCTTCTTGCGCTCAACGCCCCGAAGCAGCATCGCGGCTGGTATGCGATGATGCCGCAGCTGGGCGCCCCCTTCGGCTTTGCGCTGGCAAGCGCCCTGTTCGGTTATTTCTATTCCAGCCTGACCCCGCAGGATTTTCTCACCTGGGGCTGGCGCTATCCCTTCTTCGTGGCCTTCGCGATCAATGTCGTGGCGCTGTTTGCCCGCCTGCGCATCGTCGGCAGCCGCGAATTCGGCGAGCTGTTCGAAAGCCATGAACTGCGTCCCCGCACCGTTTCCGAAACGATCAGCGTCCATGGTCGCGACATCCTGCTCGGCGCCTTCGTGCCGCTGGCAAGCTTTGCGATGTTCCACCTCGTCACGATCTTTCCGCTGAGCTGGGTCACGCTGCATGGTGGCCAGTCGCCGGGTGAATTCCTGTTCGTTCAGATCATCGGCGCGATGGTCGGCCTCTGCGCGGTCGTGGTGTCCGGTGCACTGGCGGATCGCATCGGTCGGCGCAAGCAGCTGATGGTCGGAGCCGTCATCATCGCGATCTTCAGCTTCTCCGCCCCCTTCCTGCTCGACGCCGGCGGTCGCGGTCAGGATGCCTACATCATCATCGGCTTCGGCATTCTCGGCCTTTCCTTCGGTCAGGCCTCCGGCGCGGTTTCCTCGCGTTTTGGCCAGCAGTATCGCTATACCGGTTCGGCGCTCACCTCGGATCTCGCCTGGCTTGTGGGCGCGGGCTTTGCGCCGCTGGTGGCGCTCGGTCTTGCCAGCAAGTTCGGCATCGTCTTCATCGGCGGTTATCTGATCTCGGGCGCGATCTGTACGCTCGCCGCATTGACGCTGAGCCGCATTCTGGATGCCGCCGAACACCAGGCGCCGTCGCAGCGCTGAGGAACGCTGATCCGGCTCCGCGAACCGCTTGCCTGTCCGGTCTGCCGTCTCCCCGGGCGGACCGAGGCAGCCGATCGGCATAGAACCCCCGGCCGGCGCCCTGCTGGCCGGGTTTTTCTTTGCTCTTCGCGTTTCCGCGGCGGCAGTTGAAGATCCCCCTCGGGCATGGCACGGCTGAAAGGATCAACAGGGGAGATTCGTCCGCGTGAGCGACCATTCGCACGACACAGAGATTTCAAACGCTGCGGCCGTCTTGCTCGCGGCCATCCGCAATCGGACGACCGTCGGGCGCGACACGGTGGCCGTCTCCGGCGAGGCGGAAGGCTACGCCGTGCAGTCGGCCCTGGCCGGGGCGCTCGGGCTCGTGACGCCGCCTGGCTACAAGCTTTCGCTGCGTACGGATGTTATCCTCGCCGCCCCGTTGCTTTTCGTGCGCGAAGCCCCGCAGGCTGAGCATGAACCCGGTATCAAGGTCGAGATCGAACTGGCGCTGACGCTGTCCGAGGATCTGCCGCCACGGGACGAAGCCTATCGTCGCGAGGATGTACTCGACGCCATCGGCAGCGTCGCGATCGGCGTGGAACTGGTGCGCAGCCGTTATGTTGATGGCCCGCGCGACAGCCTTGCACATCTTCTCGCCGATGGCATGAGCAATGTCGGCTATCTGGTCGGTCCGATGCTCGACCGCGACCTTCTGGCGCCGGGCGCCGACCTTGGCCCGTTGCTGCTGACCAATGAAGGCACCGTGCTGTTTGAGGATGCCGCCCGGCATCCCGATGGCGATCCGCTGGCTGCCGTGCTGGTGGCGGCCAATGCCGGCCTGCCCATGGGCGGATATCTGCGCAAGGGGCAGGTTGTGACGACGGGCACGCTGTCCGGCGCACCGGTCATTCCCGCGCCCTCCCGCTTCACCGTGGAACTCGGCGGGCAGGTGTTGACGGTCACGCTCTCGGCCTGACACGTGGAAGGCGCCCGCATCGCTACGGGCGCCTGGGAGGTCTGCCGGGCGGTGGATCAGGCAGCCTTGCGCTGCTTGGCGGATTCTGTTTTCGGGGCCTTTGTCGCCTTGGCCTTGGCGCCATCCGCCTTGGCCGTCTTCGCCTTTGCAACCTTCATGGGAACCAGCGACATGACTTCCTCGGCAAACAGGCGGGCATTTTCCTGGGCCTTGTCGAGATTGCTGACGCGCTCGGCTTCCATGGTGTGCAGCGTGCCGCCTGTGACGAACATGTCGCGATAGGCGGCGCGTTCGATGAGGGCGGTTTCCAGCACATGCACCTGCTGTTCGGCGAGCAGCGCCTTGACGGCCATCAGCGCGCGCGTGGTGATGATCGAGTTGATGCGGGTCAGAACGACGGAATGGGCAATCCGGATGTCACACTGGGCGGCCAGTTCCCGGAGGATCTCCAGCACCTGCGCGGCGCCGGCGGCATCCATGGCGCATCCCTGAACGGGGATCATGACCCGTTCGGACAGGCCGATGGACTTGGCAAGAAGTGGCGTCACACCGCCGGCAACGTCGATGATGACATAGTCCATCTTCTTGCCGAGTGTCTTCACCTCCTGCTCGATGGTCTCTTCCGACACATTCGAGACGACGGTGAAATTGGCCGGCTTTTCCGACAGGCGGTGCCAGCGGGTGATCCACTGCTGCGGATCGGTGTCGAGAAGCGCAACGCGCAGGCCGCGCTGCGCAAGTTCTGCTGCCAGAACGAGAGCAACCGTGGTTTTACCGGCTCCTCCCTTTGTATTTGCAAACGTAATTGTGGGCATAGCTTGACCTCGAGATGACAATATTGGGAATCATCCTGCGCGAGGGCGCTCTCGTCTTTGCTCGTTCTTTTGTGGATGACAGGCTTTGCTCAGAGATGATGCGCAATCATTGTTCACGAAGCTTGCGTGACGCTGGTGTCGGCGCCCAAAAGCCCGCATTTCCGGGCTTTTTAGCGAAACGGCAGACTGCGCGCCGGCGGGGCGGGTGCGCTATCGTCTTATGGTCGTTGCGGTTTTTTGACTGTAACGAAAGGCTGCATTTGGCTGTTGCATGGGTGCATTGGGTCGCCTGCGAAACTTTTCCGATGGATGACCGTTCTAACCGGACTTTCCTCCGTCAGAAGGCTTTCCTGCGTGAGCGACTTCCAGTTTGGTCCGGTTCCCGGCCCGTCCGGCACCCTGTTTCGGCTCTGGGCTCCCCTCCAGGCGCGTATCGATCTTGAGATCGAGGGACGCGCACCCCTGCCGATGGAGCGCACCGATGATGGCTGGCACCGTCTGCACGTTGCAGAGGCCGGTTCGGGGACCCTTTATGCCTTCCGCCTGCCGGATGGCCTTCTGGTGCCGGACCCCGCGTCCCGCCATCAGCCGCGTGATGTGCATGGCCCGAGCGAAGTGGTGGATCTGGCCGCCATTCCCCGCCCGCAGGCAGGCTGGTGCGGGCGCCCGCTGGAAGAACTGGTGTTCTACGAGCTGCATGTCGGCACCTTCACGCCGCAGGGCACGTTCCGTGCGGCGATCGACCGGCTGGACCATCTCCGCGATCTCGGCGTCACCGCCCTGCAGATCATGCCGATTGCCGATTTTCCCGGCCGCTGGGGGTGGGGGTATGACGGGGTGCTGCCCTATGCGCCGGAAAGCCGTTATGGCCGGCCGGAAGACCTGATGGCGTTGATCGATGCTGCCCATGAACGCGGGCTCTGCGTTCTGCTCGATGTCGTCTACAACCACTTTGGACCGGACGGAAACTACCTGCCGGCCTATGCGCCGATCTTCACCGACCGGCATCGCACCCCCTGGGGCAATGGCGTCAACTACGACGATGCCGGCTCCCGGCCGGTGCGCGACTTCGTCATCGAGAACGCCATGTCGTGGATCCGGGATTTCCGCTTGGATGGCCTGCGGCTCGATGCGGTTCATGCCATCAGGGACGACAGCGGGGAGCATCTGCTGCACGAACTGGCGCGACGGGTGCGGGCGGCAGCTGGCGATCGTCCCGTGCATCTGATCGTCGAGAACGAGGACAATAGCAGCGACCTGCTGGCGCGCGGCGGGGATGGGGGCCCGGTTTTGTTCTCCGCCCAGTGGAACGACGACATCCATCATGTGCTGCATGTGGCGGCAACGGGCGAGACCTTCGGCTATTACGCCGATTTCGCCGAGGTAGTGGCCAGCATCGGGCGGGCCCTGGCGGAAGGGTTTGTCTTCCAGGGCGAGCACATGGCCTATCGCGGCGAAGCACGCGGCCAGCCGAGCGCGCTCCTGCCGCCGAGCGCTTTCATCTCCTTCATCCAGAACCACGACCAGATCGGCAACCGGGCGCTGGGCGACCGGATGATCGCGTCCGCTTCCCTGCAGGCCATCAGGGCGGTCACCGCCGTCTATCTGCTGGCGCCGCAACTGCCGATGCTGTTCATGGGTGAGGAATGGGGTGCGCGCGAGCCCTTTCCCTTCTTCTGCGATTTCAACGAGGAGCTGAACGAAAAGGTGCGCCAGGGCCGGCGCGAAGAACTGTCCCGCCTGCCGGGCTTCGATGGCGATGATCTGCCCGATCCGACCGCCGAGGCAACCTTCCGCAGCGCGAAGCTTGACTGGACCTGCCTGGCGGACGAGGCGGGACAGGAGATGCTGGACTTTTACCGAACGCTGCTTGCGCTGCGCCACCGGCGGATCGTGCCGCTGCTGGCGGGTGCCGGCCCGCAGTCTGGCCGCTTCGAGGTGGATGGACAAGGCCTTCTGGTCGAGTGGAGCCTTTCGGGTTGCCGCTTGCAATTGCAGGCGAACCTCGGCGATTCTACAACCCGTGTGCCCCTGGTGGCCACGGGGGAGGTGCTTTTCCGCCTTGGTCACATTGACGCCGGGGAGGCCGCCCCCTGGTCCCTGATCTGGAGTCTTGCCGATGGTTGAGCCTGGCCGTTTTGACCCCCACAATCGACAGCGCGCTGGCGTGCCGCTGGATGGCCTGGCACGCCAGCACGGCATTGCCTTCACCCGGCCCGAACCCGATGGCACGGAGGTGCCGATTTCGAGCGATACCAAGCGCAAGATCCTGTCGGCGCTGAACGTGAGGCTTGACGATACGTCCGCCCCTGCCATGTCTGCATGCTACCTGCCTCCGCTTCTGTCCGGTGAGCGGGTCTGGGGCCTGACGCTGCAGCTTTACGAACTCCGCTCCGGCCGCAACTGGGGCATCGGAGATTTCGCGGATCTTGTCGAAATCTGCCATCTGGCGGGCGAATGGGGGGCGGATTTCATCGGCCTGAACCCGCTGCACGCCCCCTTTCTCGCCGATCCCGCCCGTTGCAGTCCCTATGAACCGTCCAGCCGACGCTGGTTCAATCCGCTCTATATCGCTGTCGATCGGTTGCCTGGCTACACAGTGTCGCTTGACCTGCTGGCGGATCTGGAAGTGCTGCGCGCGAGCGCGCTGGTGGATTATCCGGCCGTCGCTGCCCTGAAATTGCGTGAACTGCGCCGCTTCTGGCGCGAATGGCGTGACGGTGGCGGCAGCGTCTATACGCCGGCCTGCTTCGATGCCTTCTGCCGGCAGGGTGGCGAGAGCCTGAGGCTGCATGCCCTGTTCGAGACGATCTCGCTCGATATGGTGGCACGCGGATATTCCGCCGGCTGGCGCGGCTGGCCGCAGGACATGCAGGATGCGAAAGGCCCGGCCGTGCAGGCCTTTGCCCAGTCCCGACAGGACGAGATCGAGTTTCACATGTTCCTGCAATGGCTCGTGCATGTGCAGCTGTCGGATGTCGTGGGGGCTGCCGAACGGGCGGGCCTGCGCATAGGCCTCTATCTTGACCTTGCCGTGGGCGAGGCGCTGGATGGTTCGGCAACCTGGAGCGAGCCGCAGATCTATCTGTCTTCCGCCAGTATTGGCGGTCCCCCGGACCCCTGGGCCGTCGACGGCCAGGACTGGCGGCTGGCAGCCTTCCTGCCCTCTGCCATCGCGGCGGGCGATGAGCCGCCCTATCGCCGCATGCTGGAGGCTGCCATGCGCTATGCCGGCGCCGTGCGTATCGATCATGCCGCGGCGCTTGGGCGCCTCTTTCTCGTGCCCTTCGACAGCACGCCCGCCGAGGGTGCCTATGTCGATTATCCGAAGGAGGCGCTGCTGCAGGTGCTTTCCGAGGCCTCGCACGATCATCAGTGCCTGGTGATTGGCGAGGATCTCGGCAACCTGCCGGCCGGGCTGAAGGAGGATCTCGCCCGCGCCAACCTGCTCTCCTATCGGATCTTCTCCTATGAGCGGGACGATACAGGTTTTACACCAGCGGACGCCTATCCGGCGCTATCGCTTGCCTGCATTTCCACCCATGATCACCAGACGCTGGGCGGCTGGTGGGCTGGTGCAGACATCACCGCCCGCGCCGACCATGGACTTGTGCCACAGGCTGTGGCCGATCGGGATCTTGCCCAGAGGGAAACGGAGCGCGCCGACCTGGTACGCCTGCTCGGGTCGGAGAAGCTGACGGCGCCAGCGCCGGACACGTCGTCTCTTGCCGGTTCCGATCTCGACCGCCTGATCCTTTCGCTGCATCGCCTGATGGCGCGTACCCCCTCCATGCTTCTTGGCGTCAGGCTGGCAGATCTGACCAAGGAGCCCGAGCCCACCAATATTCCCGGCACCAGCGACAGCCACCCCAACTGGCGGCGCAGGCTTTCGATCGCGCTGGAAGATCTCGAGGAGTTGTCGCTGGTGGCCGAGGTCACGGCGGCGCTGCGGGCGGAGCGGCCGCGGGGGTAGGGCCACGGGGTAGGGGCTGGAGGTGGAAGCTCTTTCTTCGACCGCGGCGACCCGCCTTGCCCGAGCCCTTATCCGGCGCGGGCGACAGCACTCTCCGTGTCCGGCAGGTTGGACGTCTCCGTCTCGACCTTCGCCTTGATGAACGCATCGCCGATCCCGAGCAGCACGGGATTGTCATAGCCGATCTCGGCCATGGCATCAGGCATGGCGGAGAGGGGGCCGGCCCAGCGGCGTTCCTCCGCGCGGGCAATGGAGCTTACGATGACCGCCGGGGTGGACGGGCTCATGCCGTGACCGGTCAGCTTGGCGGCGATGGCGCCAGCGGTTCGTCCGCCCATGTAGAAGACGGTGGTCACGCTGGCATCGGCAAGTTTTGCCCAGTCGAGATCGGCGGGCAGTTCGCCCTTGCGCGAATGGCCGGTGACGAAGCGCACCGATTGCGCATGGTCGCGATGGGTGAGCGACACGCCGAGCCGCGCCGCCATGGCCGTTGCCGCCGTAACGCCCGGTACGATTTCCACCGGAATGCCCTCGCGCTCCAGGCTTTCGATCTCCTCGCCCGCACGGCCGAAGATCATCGGGTCGCCGGATTTGAGGCGCACCACGCGTTTGCCGCTCTTGGCGAGCGCGATCATCGTGGCGTTGATATCTTCCTGCTTGCAGCTCTCGCGGCCGCCGCGTTTGCCGACCAGCATGCGCTTGGCTTCGCGGCGGGCCAGCTCCAGCACATCGGCGGAAACCAGATCGTCGAACAGGATGACATCGGCCGCCTGCAATGCCCGCACGGCCTTCAGCGTCAGAAGCTCGGCATCGCCGGGGCCGGCGCCGACCAGCGTGACGCGTCCTTCGCCGCTCGCTTCCACCGCCTGCGCGATCGATTCGGCATCCTTCACCAGCTGCTCGGCAATGCCGTCCGCCGGCGCCTCGCGGAAGACGCGGTCGACGAAGCGTTCCCAGAAGCTGCGCCGCTCGGTGCCGGGCTTCAGGCGCGCATTGATCGCCTCGCGGATGCTCTGGGCGATTTCGGCCCAGGGTTTCAGCGCCGGCGGCAGCAGGGTTTCGATGCGCCGGCGGATCGCCTGCGCCAGAATGGGGGCAGCGCCATCGGTGGAAATGGCAATCACCACCGGCGAACGGTTGACGATGGAGCCGAACTGGAACTGGCAGAAGGCCGGCTTGTCGATGACATTGACGGGCACGCCGGCCGCCCGGGCTGCGCAATAGAAGGCCTTGGCTTCCTCGTCGGTCTCGCAATCGCCGAGCGCCAGCGCCGCCGTGCCGAAGATGCCGACGTGCCAGGGATGGTCATGGTGAATGATGCCGGGGCGGACCGCAGCCTCTTCGGCCGTACGTGCGGCCCGTTCTGCAGCATGGGTTTCGATCAGGCCGCGCATCACCTCGCCGAGGTGATCGGCGGGACAGAAGACATGCACGGTCGCGCCGCAGGCAATGAGCAGTTCCGCCTTCCAGGCCGCGCCGTCCGAACCGCCGGCCAGCACCACCCGCTTGCCGTCGAGGCCGAAGAATACCGGCAGCTTCGCCAGCGGCTCCATGCGCGCCGGCGCTGTGCGGCCGGACGCTGTGCGGCGGCTGTCACGGGGTGCGGTCTGCTCGGCGTTCATCGGTGGCTCCGGTTCGGTCTGTTTGAAGGGCTTTGCGCGGCGCCCCTGGTCCCTCGCTCGCGGCCATGACGGGTCTGCCGGCAGCGCAACATAACTCGAAAGTGCCATCGGCTGGCCTTTCCTCGCAAGAAATAATGCTGCGAAAACCCTGTAACTCTTGGAAAATCACTTCCGCTTGTGCGGTTTCGGTCGCGGTGACGCTGGGGTGATACGCTACGGGCTCCGGTCGGACTGTGCCATGGAACGAAAGGCTCTCGACAGGCAATTCGCTTCAGAGTATCGATTAAACGATTAATCAACGCATCCACCATGATGAAGAGCGAGAAGCCCAACCTGTCCGCGATTGCCCATACGCTCGGCGTATCGGTGGCGACCGTCTCCAACGCGCTGTCCGGCAAGGGGCGTGTCTCGACGGAGCTTGCCGAACGCATCCGCGACACCGCCCGCAGCCTTGGCTATGTGCCGAGCGTGGCGGGGCGCGCCCTGCGCACCGGCCGCACCGGCGTTCTGGGTCTCGTCCTGCCGGATATCGCCAATCCGCTGTTTCCGCAGATCGCCCAGGCCATCGAGCAAGCGGCATCCTCTGCCGGCTATGGCGTGCTGATCGGGGATTCGCGGGGTGCCGTGGAGCAGCAGACGCAGGCAATCCTGCGCCTCATCGATCGCGGTGTGGATGGCATCATCGTCATCCCGCGCCGCGGCACCCGCATTTCGGATATTGGCTGTCCCGTGGCCGTCATCGATACGCCGGCGACCCCCGGCAATACGGTGGCCTCCGATCACTGGGGCGGCGGCGAAGAAATGGGCCGGCATCTTCGGGAACTCGGGCACGAGCGCGTTCTCATTCTCGGCGGCAGCCCCCTGTCCAATGTCCAGTCGGACCGGATCGGCGGGTTGCGCGCCGGCCTTGGCTCAAGCGTGCGGGCAGAGGTGCTGTGGCTGGAACAGCATGCCGAGACGCACGGCGCGGATGCACCGCTCGGCCTTGCGGCGATGGTGAAGGACGGGGTGACGGCCTTTGCCGGGCTCTCGGACCTGACCGCCGTGCGCGCGCTGACGGAACTGCAGGCGGCCGGCATTGCCGTACCTGAGGCTGCCAGCGTCACCGGCTTTGATGACCTCATATGGTCCTCGGTCATCACGCCGTCGCTGACGACGCTGCGCATGGACATGGCGGAAATCGCCCGCCAGGCGGTGCAGGCGCTGGTGGCTGTGATTGCAGGTCTGCCGCAGGGGCGGGTGACGGCGCTGGGCACGGTTGTGGCCGATAGCAACAGTGTTCCGATGATGCTGATGTTGCGGCAATCCTCCGGCCCGCGTGCGGTTGATAACCGAAACGTTGAGGGAGATGAAGCATGAGGCTTTCCGTTGCGGGGCGCGTGATCGCGCCGCGGATCGCGGCCCGCCGGCGCTGGAATTTTGCAAAGCTGTGCGCCGGCCCTATTTCTGCCTTCCTTGCAGCTTTTGATGGCCAAGATGGATGGCCGTTCCAATCAGTGTGCCATCCGGAAGCCCCAGACATGCGAATTGCCATCACCGGCCATGTTCCGAAAGCGGCGGAACGGGTCCGGCGGCCGCGCGTGGTGACCCTGGTCCCAGGTCCTTTCCAGGACATTGCGCGCGGCAAATTCGCCTTTGGTGTCACGTATAGCCCCGCATCTTTGGTGGAGGCAGCGTGATGAGTGTCTGGATCGATACCGACATGGGTTTCGATGATATCGCGGCGATCCTGGTGGTTGCCCATCGCGGGCCGCCGATCGCCGGTGTCTCGCTGGTGTTCGGCAATGCCGGTCTGCAACAGGTGGAACGCAATGCGGCCGGCGCGCAGGACGCGTTCGGCTGGACGTTCCCGCTCCATCGGGGACGCGCGTCCCCGGTCCTTGGCCGTCTGGAGACGGCAACAGGCATCCTCGGTGATCATGGAATGCCCTCGGCCGGCGCCCGCCTGCCGGAGGTGCCCGTGGTCCTGCACGCCGGGGATGCTTTCTCTTCCCTCTGCGCCTGGCTGGAGAATGGCGATGCGGAGCACCGCATCCTGGCGCTCGGCCCGCTGACCAATCTGGCCGCCCTGGCGCTTGCCCGGCCGGACCTTGCGGCCCGCATCACCGATCTCGTCTGGATGGGCGGCGGCGTGACGAGCGGAAATCACACGGCGTCCGCGGAATTCAACGCCTTTGCCGATCCGGAGGCGCTCGCCATAGTGCTGGCGCATGGTCTGCCGCTGCGCATGGTTGATCTCGATCTCTGCCGCAAGGTGCTCGCAGCGCCCGCCGACGTGCAGCCGGTGCGCGGGGCAGGCGGTCGCAACAGCGCGCTGCTCGCCGATCTGCTCTCCGGTTTCATCGATATCGCCGTCAGCCGCGGCCGCAGCGCCATGTCGCTTTATGATGCCGTGGCCGCCGTCGCCTTCCTGCGTGAGGATCTGGTGACCTGGCGCGATGTGCGGCTTGATGCGGAACTGACCGGCACCCATACGCGTGGCCGCACCGTGGTGGAAACCCGCCCCGGCCGCGCATCCTTCAATGCCGCCTGCGCCATCGACATTGCCGTCGAGCAGGCGCGCGACATCATTCTCGACGTTCTCAAAAACGAAGCTGCCCGATGACCCGCCCCTTCGAACTCTTCGACCTCAACCTGCCGGAACTGCGCCTGCGCGCCGTGCAGGCGGCACGCGGCGAGGTGCCCTTCGATCTGCTGCTGCGGGGCGGCACCGTGGTCGATGTGGTGACGGGCGAATTGCGGGCAGCCGATGTCGGCATCGTCGGGCCGCTGATTGCCAGCGTCCACGCACCGGGTTCGCGTCTCGACAGCGCCTCCACCATCAATGCCGCCGGCGCCTTCATCGCGCCCGGCCTCATCGACACGCACATGCATATCGAAAGCTCCATGGTGACGCCGGCCGCCTATGCGCAGGCCGTGGTGCCGCGGGGCGTGACGACGGTGGTGTGGGATCCGCACGAATTCGGCAATGTGCTGGGCCTTGCCGGTGTGAACTGGGCGGCCGATGCGGTGATCGACCTGCCGCTGCGCGTCATTTTGCTCGCCCCCTCATCGGTGCCCTCCGCGCCGGGGCTGGAGCGCGCCGGCGCCGAATTCGGTCCTGATGTGCTGGCCGATCTGCTGGCGCGGCCGGATATCGCCGGCATCGCCGAAATGATGAACATGCGCGGCATCATCGAGGGTGATCCGCGCATGGCGGACATCATCCAGGCGGGGCTTGAAACGGGCAAGCTGGTCTGCGGCCATGCGCGCAGCCTGACCGGCTCCGACCTGCAGGCCTTCGTCACGGCAGGCGTCAGCTCTGACCATGAACTGGTGTCCGGCGATGATCTCATGGAGAAGCTTCGCGCCGGTCTGGCGATCGAGCTGCGCGGCAGCCACGACCACCTGCTGCCGGATTTCGTCGCCGCGCTGGAACGGCTCGGCCACCTGCCGCAGACGGTGACGCTCTGCACCGACGACGTGTTTCCCGACGACCTGCAGAATGGCGGCGGGCTCGATGACGTGGTGCGACGGCTGGTCGGCTATGGCATGCGGCCCGAATGGGCGCTGCAGGCGGCCACGCTGAACGGCGCACGCCGTCTTGGCCGCCCCGATCTCGGGCTTGTCGCGCCCGGCCGCCGGGCCGATCTCGTGCTGTTCGAGGATCTCTCCCGCTTCGAGGCCCGTCGCGTTCTCGTCTCCGGTCGTGAGGTTGCCGCCGGCGGCGCGCTGCTGGCTCCGCCGGCCGCCACAGAAACCGTGACGCTGACCGGCACGATGAAGCTCTCGCCGCTCTCGCCGGACGATTTTCGTGTCGCATCGACGGGGCATGCCGCGCGCGTTGCAACGATCGACCAGCCCCGCTTCACCCGCTGGGGCGAGGCCGAGACCGCTGTGCGCGATGGTTTCGTCGTGCCGCCCGACGGTGCCACGCTGATTGCCGTCGTGCATCGCCACGGTCTCGTCGCCGCAAGGCCGCGCGTCGGCTTCCTCACCGGCTGGGGCAACTGGCGCGGCGCCTTTGCCACCACCGTCTCGCATGACAGCCATAACCTGACCGTGTTCGGGCAGGATCCGGTCGACATGGCTGCCGCCGCCAATGCGGTGATTGCGGCCGGTGGCGGCCTTGCCGTCGCCTCGGGCGGCGCCGTGCAAGCCCTCCTGCCACTGCCGCTGGCCGGGCTTGTCGCGGATGGGAGCGTGGCGGAAGCCTCGGCCGGCTTTGCCGCCATTCGGGAAGCGATCGATCGCATTGTCGATTGGCAACCACCCTATCTGGTGTTCAAGGCCTGCTTCGGAGCGACGCTTGCCTGCAATGCCGGCCCGCACCAGACCGATCTTGGTATTGCCGATGTCACCACGGGGCGGCTTCTCGAAACGCCGGTACTCGCCAGCTGGTGAAGCTGACAGGATGACGCATTTGTGACGAATTTGTCGCAGTTGATTCTGCTCAAAGCGTGCGCCATTCCTTGTCGCTAATTATGGGCTTCAGATATGGGATGCGTCGCCGGATGGTGCGCAGAGACAAGAAGGGCAAGCCCCTTCGAAGGAAGTCCTATGAACAGCGCTTACAACGTAGCCGACATCACGGTCGCGCAGGTGGACCGGGCCTTTCCGCTGGCCAGTGCGGCCGATGTGGCGGCCGATCTCGGCGACTGGCGCCAGTTCTGCGAACGCATCATCGCGGCGCGGGACGAAGGTGGCGCGCGCGAGCACCTGCTGGTCTGCGAAAACGGGCTTGGTTACCTGAAGGGGCTTTGTCTCGCGACACTGCGCGACACGGACGAGGGCGCTGTCATGGACGTACCTCTCCATGTGGTGGCGACAGTCCTCGATGAGGATGGTGTCCGCTCCGCGCTGCGGGAGCGCTTGCAGGGGCTGGCCGCAAGCGCTGGCGGGGCGCGCCTGCAATTGCCGGCCTGACAGCCTCAGGTCCCGCGCGCTTCTGCGCTGCTCGCCTCGGCCGCAAAAATATACCCCACGCCGCGCACGGAGCGGATGAAGACCGGATGGGCCGGATTGGGTTCGATCTTCTTGCGCAGGCGGGCAATCTGCGCATCGATCGCCCGGTCGAAGGCCTCGAGCTGGCGGCCGCGCGTCTGGTCCATCAGCATTTCGCGGGTCAGCACGCGGCCGGCATTGCGGATCATCACGGCCAGCATGTCGAACTCGCCGGTGGTCAGTTCCACCTCTTCGTCCTGCGGGTTCATCAGGCGGCGGCGATTGATTTCCAGCCGCCAGCCGTCAAACTCGTAGATCTGGCCCTGATCCTGGACCGGGGCTTCGGCCGGCTTGCGGCGGCGCAGGATGCTGCGCACGCGGGCGAGCACCTCCCGCAGATGGAAGGGTTTCGGAATGTAATCGTCGGCGCCCACTTCCAGGCCGATGATGCGGTCCACCACGTCGTCGCGACCGGTCAGCATCACGATCGGAACATCGGAGGTGGCCCTGATTTCGCGGGCCAGGGCCAGCCCGTCCTCGCTGTTGGGCAGCACGAGGTCGAGAAGGATCAGATCGATGGTAAAGTCGGCCATCGCCTTGCGCATGGAGGCGCCGTCTTGGGCGCCTGTGACGAGGAAACCCTCGTCCTCGAAATAACGCGTTACCATCTGACGGATACGAGGATCGTCATCAACGATGAGGATGCGCTCGGCCCGCTTCTCGAATTTCGTCATGCCACTGACCAGACCACCTGCCAGACCACCGGCCGAACCACCGGATTGGCTGTTACACGCTGTTACACGATTCAACCGGACCGTAACATGCCCGGCATCCTTCTGTCACCGCCGACCGCCATAGTTTGGCCATCAAGACAGAGGGACGGACATGCTTTCGACAGCCACCAACGCACACTCCGCTTTCGCCGCCATGGCGACGATGAAGCCGCAACTGGCCACGCTGGATGAACTCTTCGCCTCGGTCCCGCGCGAGACGCTTGATGTCGGCGAAGGCCTGTTCTGGCAGGGTGACGCCGCCCAGCACATCTTCGAGGTCACCGAAGGAGTCCTGAGGATTTTCAAGATCATAGGTGATGGCCGTCGGGTGATCACCGGCTTCCTCTACGCCGGCGACATGGTGGGTCTCTCGCTCAAGGATGTCTATCTCTACAGCGCTGAAGCCGTCACGCCCGTCAAGGTGCGCCGCCTCACCAAGCGCGCCTTCATTGAAGCGGTCGAGCATTCGCCGGAGCTTCGCCCGCAGCTTTTCGCGCTGATGTGCGACGAAATGGCCGCCGCCCAGGACCAGATGGTGCTTCTGTCACGCAAGAGCGCGGAAGAGCGCGTTTGCAGCTTCCTGATGCTGATTGCCCGGCGCATGCAGGGTGGCCGTCCGATGGCCCGCACCGTTCAATTGCCGATGAGCCGGCAGGACATGGCCGACTATCTGGGCCTGACGATTGAAACCGTATCGCGAACCATCACCAAGCTGATCGCGCGGGGCGTGATTTCGCCGAACGGCCGCCACGCCTTCGACCTCGCAAAGCCCGGAAAACTCCTTGCGCTGTGCGGTGATGGCGATAGTTATGACGACATCGGCGACAATGCCGTCAAGACGCGTCAGGCTGTCTGGCCGCATTGACGGGTCGCCTTTTTCGAAAGCCAAGGGGTTTGCATGGCAGAGATGATCAGTTCCGGCCCGCCGTCGTCGGAGGTCTCGAACCTGCTGTCGCTGCTCGACCCCATGAATGTCATCGCGCATGATGTGGAAGGCTTCATCCGCCACTGGAGCCGCGGCAGTGTCGGCCTTTTCGGCTGGCAGGCCGATGAGGTGACAGGGCTCGACGTGCTGACGCTGCTGTCGCCCGAGCCGCCCTTTGTCCTGGACGATGTCATCGCGACCATTCGCAAGGAAGGCGCCTTCAAGAGCAATCTCGAATACCGTCACAAGGACGGTCACACGATCTCGGTGCTGAGCCGCTGGGTCCTGAAGGATACCGGTGATGGCCCCCTGATCGTGCAGATCAACGAGGATTTCCGCGCCGCCGCCACCATTCAGGAAAATCTTGCGGCGCGCGAGGCGCATTTCCGCTCGATCCTGCAGACGGTGCCGGAAGCGATGGTGGTCATCGATGAGGTTGGCACCATCACCTCCTTCTCTTCCACGGCGGAGGACCTGTTCGGTTACGATGCCGAGGAGGTGGAGGGACGCAATGTGGCGATCCTGATGCCGTCTCCTGACCGCGAGAACCACGACCGCTATATCGTCAATTATCTGACCAGCGGCCAGCGCCGCATCATCGGTCTTGGCCGGGTGGTGAAAGGGCTGCGCAAGGACGGCTCGACCTTTCCGATGGAACTTGCCGTTGGCGAGGCGATCTCGAACGGCAAGCGCATCTTTACCGGCTTCATCCGCGACCTGACCAGCCGTCACAAGATCGAGGAGGAACTGCGCCAGGCCCAGAAGATGGAGGCCATCGGCCAGCTGACCGGCGGTCTGGCGCATGACTTCAACAACCTGCTCACCATCATCAGCGGCAATCTGGAAATGCTGGAGATGCGGGTGACCGAGCCGAAGGCGCAGGTCCTGCTGCGCGAGGCGCAGGGGGCGACGAATGACGGTGCGAAGCTGACAGGCCAGTTGCTGGCCTTCGGCCGCCGCCAGCCTCTCAACCCGCGCGTCACCGATCTCGGCCACATGATCTCAAGCTTTTCCGAGCTGATCCGCCGCACCATTGGCGACCGCATCGAACTGCGCACCACGGTGCGCGGCGGCGGCAACGAGGCACTGGTGGATGGGCCGCAGTTGCAGAATGCCCTGCTGAACCTGACGCTCAACGCGCGCGATGCCATGCCGGACGGTGGCCAGCTGACGCTGGAGGTGAGCCGCGTCCATCTCGATTTCGACTATGCGCAGATGTATCCGCAACTGCGGGCCGGCGATTACGTGCTTGTCGCCGTCAGCGATACCGGCACGGGCATGACAGAGGAGGTCAAGCAGCGGGCCTTCGAGCCCTTCTTCACCACCAAGAGCATGGGGGCCGGCACAGGCCTTGGCCTCAGCATGGTCTATGGTTTCGTGCGCCAGTCGGGCGGCCATATCCAGATCTACAGCGAGCCGGGGCAGGGCACCAGCATCCGGCTTTTTTTACCCACGGCCAGCAGGACCTCTGCCGCACATGCCCTATCGGAAACCACGATGCCGGAACAGCAGCTGCCGGGTGGCACCGAGACTATTCTCGTCGTGGAGGATGATCCGCGTGTCCGCAGGGTCGCGGTGGCCCGTCTGGAGAACACGGGCTACATCGTTCACCAGGCCGGCAACGGGCTGGAGGCGCTCGATGTGCTGGACCGGCACCCCGAAGTGGCGCTTCTCTTTACCGACATCGCCATGCCCGGCATGTCGGGCGACCAACTGGCCAAGGTGGTGCGCGAGCGGCGTCCCGATATCAAGATCCTGTTCACGTCGGGCTATGCCGAACCGGAGATCGCCGGCAGGCAGCTGGCGGCCGACGGAAGCTGGCTGAAGAAGCCCTATACGGCACGCGAACTGGCCGTGCAGTTGCGGCTGCTGCTCGACTGAGCAAACAGTCAGATCCCTGTGGCAGCCGGCGTGGCCTGGCGATGGCCCAACTGTGTGTCCTCGACAACCCTCGGAGAGGAGAAGGCGACGTCAGCCGGCGCGTGCTACAGCCGCAGGCACAGGCTGCCTTGCCAGCAGGCCGGCAATGTCTGATGCAGGCATCGAGCGGCCGAACAGATAGCCCTGGCCGCAATCGCATCCCATCATCTTCAGCGTCAGTTCCTGCTCGATGGTTTCGATGCCCTCGGCAATCGTGGTAACGCCGATGTCGCGGCTCAGCATGATCAGCGCCCGGGTGATGGCGGCATCGCGCTGCCGGGTGAGCAGATCCCGCACAAAACCGCGATCGATCTTCAGCGTCGTGATCGGATAATGCTGAAGCGTCCCAAGCGAGGCATAGCCGGTGCCGAAATCATCGAAAGCAATGCCGACACCGATGTCGCGCAGGCCGTTGATCACGCGAAGGGATTCGTCGCCATCCGTCAGGGCGGCTGTCTCGGTGATTTCCAGTTCGAGAAAGCGCGGCTCGACGCCGTGATGCGTCAAAAGGTCCGCCACGGCCTCGATGAAGCCCGGGCTGCGCAGTTGCAGCGGAAACAGGTTGACGCTCATCTTGACGCGCGTCAGCCCCTTGGCCTGCCACTCGCCCATCTGCCGCACGGCTTCGCTCAAGACCCACCAGCCCACATCCAGGCTGAGAGGGCTTTGCTCCAGCAGCGGCAGGAACTCGGCGGGTGGCAAAAGCCCCCGCACAGGATGCTGCCAGCGGATGAGCGCCTCCATGCCGCACAGGCTGTCATCTTCCAGGCTGACCTGTGGCTGGTACTGCAGCACGAATTCAGCCCGGCGCAAGGCGCGTGCGATGTCGCTCTGGGCCGATCGTTTCGCTGCCTGCAGATGGTCAGGACGGTGCATCGCTGCCTCATCGGCAAAGCCGGCCCGCAGGGCATCCGGATGCCGCGCCTGACGGGCGAGGAGATGATTGGCCGCAATGCTCGCAATGGCGCGCAGATTCTGCTGCTCGCCCGGGGAAAAGCCGTCGCGGGGATGTTGGCCGACGATCCAGAACATGCCGAAGGAGACGCCGTCTGCGCCCGTCAGGGGGGCGCCGGCGAGAAACCCCGTATCCGCAGAAGCAGCGGCAGGCAGTGTCTGCGTCACTGACGCGTCAGCCGACAGGCTTGCGCGGTCGAGGACGACGACAACATCGTCTGACGCTGCCATCCGGATCAGGGCAATGTTGCCGCTTGCGTCTTGAGCTGCAAGGATGTCGTTAACGGCTATCTGACGGTCGTCGAGGGTTATGAAGGTGCCATCGACACCGAACAGCTGGCTGGCGAAGCTGGAGACATGGTGCAGGCAGGCTGTCATATCCGCCCGGGCTGCCGCGTGCTCATCAAATGTGCGGCTCTTTTGGCCAAACTCGGTATCCGCGCCCATTTTCTGCTGCATTGCGGCCTCAAAGCATGTCAATCATGCATAGCTCAATCTTATTGAATTATTCCCCCTGAAAAGGCAAGGATAAACGCCGATCATCTATCACAATATTTCGGCTCAGCTGGTGTGCAGTGGTGTCAGATGCACGATTCGCGGTTGCAGGCGGGTAAATACATCGGACCGTCCAATATACACGATTGCTGTATTGCGCAATGTGCCGAGAAGCTCGACGCAGTCCTGCTGCGCTTCCGCATCCAGGGATTCCAGCGCGTCATCGATGATCAGCCAGTCCGGCTGAATCAGCAGGGCGCTGGCGAGACGAAGCCGCGTGCGCTCCTCTTCCTCCAGGGTCCGGTCCCAGCGTTCGCGGGCATCAAGGTGACCGGCGAGCCGGTCGAGACCGGCCGCCGAAAGAGCCGCCCTCAACTGTTCGTCGGAAAACTCGCTTGCCTTGTTGGGGTAGGCCATCACCTCGCGCAGGCTCGCATCGGGAAAATAGCCCTTTTGCGGCATGAACAGCACGGTATCGGCGGAGGGCATGCGGATCTCGCCTGTCCCCCAGGGCCACAGGCCGGCCATGGCCAGAAAGAGCAGATGCCGGTTTGCGCGCGGGTCGCCGTTGAACATCACCCGGTCGCCGGGCGAGATGGTCACCTCGCCGGCAAGCTCCATGCCCTTGTCGCTGTCGCGTCCTCCGGGTCCGGGCAGCAGCACCAGATCGCCGAGCACGATCCGGCTTTCCGGTGAGGCTGTCAGCAGGGCGGGGGCTTTATCCTCCGCTTCTTCCTGGCCGATTTGGCACAGCGCCCGGCGGAAGACCGAGACGCGGTAGAGGGCGGCCTTCCAGTCTGCAATCGGGCGGAAATTGTCGATGTACCAGCGCAGTGCCGTATTGACCTGGTTGAAGGCGCCGATCGCCATCATCAGCCCGCCGAAGGAGATGCTGCCGCTGAAATAGACCGGGGCTGCGATGAGAATGGGGGCGATCGTTGTCAGCCAGCCGAAGCCGGAGGAGACCCAGGTGAGATTGGTGTAGCCAAGCGCCAGCCGGCGGATGACGGCGAGAACTTCGGTGACGGCCGCCTGCATGCGCCGCCTCTCGCTGTCTTCGCCATGCGTCACCGTGATGGCCATCAGGTTCTCGTTTGTGCGCATCAGGGCAAAGCGCAGCTCGGCTTCCTTCGAATAGCGCAGCGTATTGAGGCCCGGCAGCCGCCGTCCGACCATGTTGCTGAGCAGAGAGGCGCTTGCTGCATAAAGAAGCGCAGCCCAGACCATGTAGCCTGGAATGGCGATCTGGCGTCCATCGATCGTGAAGCTGAAATCGGACGAGATCGACCAAAGCACGCCGATGAAGCTGAGCAGCAGGATCGTGGAATTGACGAGGCCGATGGCAAGCGAGGTCGACAGTTCCGCCAGGTTGCGCGCATCCTCGTGCAGGCGCTGGTCCGGATTGATGCCGATGGTGCCGAGATTGGCGAGCTTCAGGGCCCGGCGCGGCGCCATCCACTGGTCCACCAGATCGCGCGCCAGGCCTTCGCGCATGTAGAGCGCCGTCATCTGGTTCAGCCAGGCCTGCACGACGTTGAGGATCAGCAGCGAGCCGGCAATCACGAAGAAGACCTTCAGCTCCGACAGGAAGGCCGGCAGATCGCGCCGTTCCAGCGCGTTGTAGAAGGGCGTGTTCCAGTAGTTCAGCCGATACTGCGCATAGACGGTGGTCAGGATCACGGCCAGCAGCGCCACCGTCAGCAGCAGCACGCGATTGCGCACCGCCGATTGCCAGAAGGCGCCCATCATCAGGCGCAGCTGGGCATCGAAGCGGAAGTCCGCGCTATCGATGTCGAATTCCGTCGCCTTGCCGCCGTCTTGGTTGGTCTCAGCCATGTCGCAGTCCGCGTTATATCGCCGTCGCCGGACGGTTCCGGCCATTCTAGTCCCGTATCGCTACATTTTACCTAAAGCCCATGGCGTGGCTTTGCGCCAGCCCCTTGCGGTGGTGAGGACGGGGACGGCGCGTGATCCGCGACATGACGGTCGTCAAAAAAATATTATAAACTTAAAATTTCTCTCTTGCATGCGCGGCGGTCCGGTGCAATTCTTTCCCCATCAAGAGGCGGAAACAGCCTCGCAAGGTGCGCGTCCGGGAGAGGAAACCCGTCCGACGGCGCCTCAGATACAGAAGGGAACAGAGCCATGCTGGGACCGACCAGTCACGTGGATACCTTTGCGCGCGATAATCTTCCGCCCTTCGAACAGTGGCCGGAGTTGCTGCTCGACGGTTTCGATTATCCCGATTATCTCAACGCCGCCGTCGAACTGACCGACCGGATGGTTGAAAGGGGCTTTGGCGATCATACGGCCCTCATCGGCAATGGCCGCCGGCGCACCTACAAGGAACTGGCGGACTGGACGAACCGCATCGCAAGGGCGCTGGTCGAGGATTACGGGCTGAAGCCGGGGAACCGTGTGCTGATCCGTTCCGCCAACAACCCGGCCATGGTGGCCTGCTGGCTGGCGGCCACCAAGGCGGGCGCCGTGGTGGTCAATACCATGCCGATGCTGCGGGCCGGCGAACTGGCAAAAATCATCGACAAGGCGGAAATTTCCATGGCGCTGTGCGACACGCGCCTGATGGATGAACTGGTCGCCGTCGCCAAGGAAAGCCGTTTCCTCTCCCAGGTGATCGGCTTTGACGGCACCGCCAACCATGATGCCGAGCTCGATCGCGCCGCCCTGAACAAGCCGGTCCGCTTTGATGCCGTCCTGACCGGCCGTGACGACGTTGCACTGCTGGGCTTCACCTCCGGTTCCACGGGCGTGCCGAAGGCTACCATGCATTTCCACCGCGATCTGCTGATCATCGCGGATGCCTATGCGAAGGAGGTGCTGGCGGTGACGCCGGAGGATGTCTTCGTCGGCTCGCCGCCGCTCGCCTTCACCTTCGGCCTTGGCGGGCTTGCGATCTTCCCCTTGCGTTTCGGTGCCGCCGCCACGCTGCTCGAACACGCCTCGCCGCCGAAGATGATGGAGATCATCGAGACCTACAGGGCAACGATCTGCTTTACCGCACCGACGGCCTATCGCGCCATGCTGGCGGCGATGGATCAGGGCAAGGTTGACCTCTCCTCGCTGCGGATTGCCGTCTCCGCCGGGGAAACGCTGCCCGGGCCGGTGTTCGAGGAATGGACGGCAAAGACCGGCAAGCCCATTCTCGATGGCATCGGCGCCACCGAAATGCTGCACATCTTCATCTCCAACCGGCTCGGTGAGGCAAAACCCTATTGCACCGGCCTGCCGTTGACGGGCTATCGTGCGAAGATCGTCGACGAGCAGATGAACGAGTTGCCGCGCGGTGAAATCGGCCGGCTGGCGGTCAAGGGACCGATCGGCTGCCGCTACATGGCAGACGAGCGCCAGATGGAATATGTGCGCGACGGCTGGAACCTGACGGGTGACAGCTTTACCCAGGACGAGGATGGCTATTTCCATTTCGCTGCCCGTTCCGACGACATGATCATCTCGGCCGGCTACAACATTGCCGGACCCGAGGTGGAAGCAGCCCTTCTGAAGCACGAAGCGGTGCTGGAATGCGCGGTGATCGGGGTGCCGGACGAAGAGCGTGGCCATATCGTGCAGGCGCATGTGGTGCTGACAGACAAGGCCGCGGCGTGCGACGCTCTCGCCAAGCTGTTGCAGGACCATGTGAAGTCCCTGATCGCACCCTACAAATATCCCCGCTCGATCATCTTTGCCGAGGCGCTGCCGAAAACCGAATCCGGCAAGATCCAGCGCTTCCGCCTGAAGGAAGACCGTGCGGCCTGATCGTGTCGGGTCACACGCCCTGTGGGGATCACTGCTTTCGACTAGGAAAATATCCCGGCCTGCGTCTATGGTTGTGCCGGGGATGACAGAACGACCGCAAAAGGTCGCGCATCACAGAGTGGGACGTCAAAGAAAACGGGAGTGCATCACATGAAGACTTTTCTGAAGGCCGCAACGCTGGCGTTGACGCTTGGTGCCTCGTCGCTGGCCATGGCGGAGCCGGTGAAGATCGGCCTGATCACCACGCTCTCCGGCGGCGGTGCGGGCCTTGGCGTCGATACGCGCGACGGCTTCATGCTGGCGATCAAGCAGTCCGGCAACAAGGACATCACCGTCGTCACCGAGGATGACGCACAGAAGCCGGAACTCGCCGTACAGATCGCCGACAAGATGATCCAGAGCGACAAGGTCGATATCCTGACCGGCATCGTCTGGTCGAACCTTTTGATGGCGGTCGTGCCGGGCGCCGTGGCGCAGGGCAAGATCTACGTGTCGACCAATGCAGCCCCGGCAGCGCTTGCCGGCGAAAAGTGCGATCCGCTCTATTTCAACGCCGCCTACCAGAACGACAATCTTCACGAGGCCATGGGCGAATATGCCAGCAAGGTCTACAAGAAGACGTTCATCATGGCGCCCAACTATCCGGCCGGCAAGGATTCGCTGACGGGCTTCAAGCGCTATTACAAGGGCGAACTCGCAAGCGAGGTCTATACCAAGGTCGGCCAGACGGATTACGCCGCCGAAATCGCGCAGATCCGCGCCTCCGGCGCCGATGCGGCCTTCGTCTTCCTGCCGGGTGGCATGGGCATCGCCTTCATGAAGCAGTATGCCCAGTCAGGCGTGAAGATCCCGGTCATCGGCCCCGGCTTCTCCTTCAGTCAGGACGTGCTGCCGGCCATCGGCGATGCGGCGCTGGGCGCCAAGGCCTCCGGCCAGTGGGCGAAGGATCTGGATAACGCCGCGAACAAGAAGTTCGTGCCGGCCTTCCAGGCCGAATATGGCCGTCTGCCCTCCATCTACGCCGTGCAGGCCTATGATGCGGCGCAGTTGATCCTGTCGGCCGCTTCCAAGGCGAGCGTCAAGGATGTGAAGGCCTTCACCGCGGAACTGAACAAGGCCGACATCCAGTCGCCGCGTGGAAAATTCAAGTTCAACACCAACCGCCATCCGATCCAGGACATCTACCTGACGGAAGTGGTGAAGGAGAACGGCACGCTGACCAACAAGATCGTCGAGACGATCTTTACCGATCACGGCGATGCCTATGCCAAAGACTGCAAGAAGTAAGGCCCGTTCGTGACCCTGGCTCTCGTCATCGAGCAGGTGCTGAACGGGGTTCAGCTCGGCGTCATGCTGTTTCTCATGGCCGCCGGGCTGACGCTGATCTTCGGCGTCATGGGCCTGATTAATCTGGCCCATGGCTCGCTCTACATGGTCGGCGCCTTTGCCTGCGCCTCCGTCGCCGCGCTCACCGGCTCCTTCTGGCTCGGCCTTGTCGCAAGTCTTGCGGCGGCGGCCGCTGCCGGTGCGCTGATCGAAATCACCGTCATCCGCCGCCTCTACCAGCGCGATCACCTCGACCAGGTGCTGGCCACCTTTGCACTGATCCTGATCTTTTCGGAAGGGACCCGCTGGCTGTTCGGTTCCTTTCCGCTCTATCTCGACATTCCGCCGCTGCTGCAGGGGGCCGTCGGTCTGCCGGGCGGCGCGCAGTATCCGCTCTACCGTCTGGCGATCATTCTTGCCGGCGCGCTGGTGGCCTTCGGCCTCTATGCCCTGATTTCCAGAACGCGGCTCGGCATGCGCATCCGCGCCGGCGAAAGCGACCGCGAGATGATCGCAGCGCTCGGCGTCGATATCCGCACGCTCTACACGCTGGTTTTTGCGCTGGGCGCAGCCCTTGCGGGCCTTGCGGGTGCCATGGTCGGTGCACTGCAATCGGTGCAGGTCGGCATGGGCGAACCGGTGCTGATCCTCGCCTTCGTGGTGATCGTCATCGGCGGCATCGGCTCGATCAAGGGAGCACTGATCGGCGCGCTTCTGGTCGGTTCGGTCGATACGCTCGGCCGGTTCCTGCTGCCCCAGCTTCTGGCGCTGGTGGTGCCGCCGGATCAGGCCGGCCTGATCGGCGGCGCGCTCGCCTCGATGCTGATCTATATCCTGATGGCAATCATCCTGGCGGTCAAACCGCGCGGGCTGTTTCCGGCGCAGGCATGAGGATGAAGACCATGAACCGGGAAACACGCGTCAATCTTCTCCTCCTTGTTCTGCTGCTGGCGGTGCCCTTTGTTGCCGATGCCCTCGGTCAGACTTTCACGGTGACGCTTGTTACCCGTATCGCGATCCTGGCTCTGGCGGCGGTCGGGCTCAACATTGCGCTCGGGCTTGGCGGGCTGGTCTCCTTTGGGCATGCGGCCTTCTTCGGTATTGGCGGCTATGCGGCAGGTATTCTCGCCTCGCATGCCATGTCCGGCGAACCGATGCTGTTCGGCTTCGAGGGCTCCGCCCAGATGCCGGTGATCTGGATCGTCGCCATGCTCGCGGCCGGTCTGGTCAGCCTTGCAATCGGCGTGATCAGCCTGCGCACCTCCGGCGTCTACTTCATCATGATCACGCTCGCCTTTGCGCAGATGGTCTATTATTTCGCGATCTCCTGGCCGGCCTATGGCGGGGAGGACGGCTTGTCCATCACGCTGCGTAACGGTTTTCCGGGCTTGAACACCATGCGGCCGACGGAATTCTTCCTGGTCTGCTTCGGGGTTCTGGCGGTGGCGCTTGTCCTTTCGGCCCTGTTGTCCGCCTCCCGCTTCGGCGCGGCACTGCAGGCGGCACGGCAGAACGAGGTACGCCTTGCCTCGATCGGGATTGCGCCGATGCCGATCCGGCTGACCGCCTTCGTGCTGTCGGCCATGATCACGGCGGTGGCAGGCGCGCTCTATGCCGATCTCAACCGCTTCGTCAGCCCTTCCATGCTGTCCTGGCACATGTCGGGCGAACTGATTGTCCTCGTCATCCTTGGAGGCACCGGACGGCTGATGGGTCCGGTGGCGGGGGCTGCGCTGTTCGTGCTGCTGGAGTTCTGGCTGGGCGGCATCACCGAGCGCTGGCAGTTCTTCCTCGGCCTGATCCTGCTCGTCACCGTGCTCTTTGCCCGCGGCGGCGTGATCGGCCTTTTCGCCGGAAAGGAACGTCATGGCTGAGCCGGTTCTCGAGATCCGCGATCTCCACAAGCGCTTCGGCGCGCTGAAGGCGACCGATGGCGTGTCGCTCGACCTGAGGCCCGGCGAGATCCATGCGCTGATCGGCCCGAACGGTGCCGGCAAGTCCACGCTGATCCACCAGATCTGCGGCACGCTGCGGCAGGATTCCGGTGCGATCCGGCTGGCGGGGCAGGAGATTGGTGCCCTGTCGGTTGCCGAGCGGGCGCGGCTGGGGCTGGGGCGTACCTTCCAGATCTCCTCGCTGATCGGCGCCTTTTCGGCCCTGCGCAACGTGATGCTGGCGGTGCAGGCCGGAGCAGGGTCGAGCTTCCGCTTCTTCCGCCCCGTGATGCGGGACCGGGGCCTGCGCGATCAGGCCATGGCCCGGCTGGAGCGCGTCGGCCTTGCGGCGCGTGCGCATGTGCCGGCCTCGGACCTCTCGCATGGGGAAAAGCGGCAGCTGGAGATCGCCATTGCGCTTGCGCTCGATGCGAAGGCCTTTCTGCTGGACGAGCCGATGGCGGGCATGGGGCCGGAAGGCTCCAAGGTGCTGACCGGCTTTCTCGACAGCTTGCGCCATGAAGCGCCGATCCTGCTGGTGGAGCACGACATGGATGCCGTCTTCGCGCTCGCCGACCGTATTTCGGTGCTGGTCTACGGCCGGGTGATCGCCACGGGAACCGTGGAGGAGATCCGCCGCGACCCGACCGTGCGCACCGCCTATCTCGGAGACCACGTCTGATGCTGCTCGACGTACACGATATCCAGACGTTTTATGGCGGCAGCCAGGCGCTGTTCGGCGTGCATCTTAAGATGGACGAGGGCGAGGTGGTGGCGCTGATGGGCCGCAACGGCATGGGAAAGTCCACCACCATCAAGTCGATCTGCAACCTCACGCCGCCAAAGGCGGGGCGGATCTCCTTCGGCGGCCAGCCGACCGATCGTCAGCCGCCGCACAAGGTGGCGCGCCTCGGCATCGGTCTCGTGCCCGAAGGGCGGCGCTGCTTCCCCAATCTGACGGTCTACGAAAACCTCGTCGCGGCGGCGCGCCCCGGTCGCTGGACGCTGGAACGGGTCAACGACCTCTTCCCGCGTCTTGCCGAGCGGCGCGACCAGCTGGCGCGCTCCCTTTCGGGCGGCGAGCAGCAGATGCTGGCGGTCGGCCGCGCGCTGATGACCAATCCGCGCCTGCTGATTCTCGACGAGGCGACCGAAGGATTGGCGCCGGTGATCCGCCTCGATATCTGGCGGGCCATCCGGGCGCTGAAGGCCGATGGTCTTTCCATTCTCGTGGTGGACAAGACGTTGTCGGAGCTTCTGCCGGTCGCCGATCGCTGCGTGGTGCTGGAAAACGGCCGCAACGCCTGGGAAGGACGACCCGACGCGCTGACGGCCGAGCTTCAGGACCGCTATCTCGGCGTCTGAGCGCGATCTGCTGCCCCCTGGATGGTGTCGGTCTTTCACCTGGGCAACGGGGAGGGACAAGGCAACTCTATCAGTCCTGAAACTTATATGATGACTGTGTCGCGATTCATCCTATAACTCTCTCTCGATAGCCGTGACGTACGGCATGCTGACCGGAGAGTGTTCATGATCCTTGCCCGTCCATTCCGCCATCCTCTTGCCGGCGCGCTCGCGGCGGTGCTGGTATCTCTCTCTGGGCCAGTTGCCAAGGCTGAGACCGATCTGCTGCGGCAGGCGATCGCTGCACAGGATGGGTGGGGTGCCGGAACGGATGGCGGTTCAAAGTCGGCACCATCCGACGTCTTTGTGGTAACCAATCGCGCGCAATTGCTTGACGCGCTGCGGCCCGGCGGCAAGCCGGATCGTCCGAAGATCATTCAGGTCAAGGGCACGATCAATCTCTCGGTCGATGATGATAACCGTGAACTGTTCGAAAAGGACTATGCCGATCCCGCCTATGACGTCGAAGCCTACAAGGCCGCCTATGCGCCGCAGGTCTGGAACGTGCGGCTCGATGACAAGAAGCGTCCGTTACGGGACCTGACGGGGCCGCTGGAGGAGGCGCGCAAGCGATCGGTTGAGCGCCAGAAGGCGCGGGTTGTCGTCAAGCTCACATCCAATACCACGCTGATCGGGCTCGGAAACGATGCGAAGATCGTCAAGGGCAATCTCGTGATCGGCGAGGGCACCGAAAACGTCATCATCCGCAACATCACCTTCGAGGATGCCTTCGATTATTTCCCCGCCTGGGACCCCGGCGATTCCTGGAAGCTCGATACCAGCTATCCGGGATGCCAGGAGGCCTATGTAAATGCGGCAACCGGTCCGCAGCAATGCCCGGGCGGCCGCTGGAACTCCGAATACGACAACATCTCGATCAATGGCGGAACGCGCGTGTGGATCGACCACTGCACCTTCACCGACGGCGAACGGCCCGACCACCTCTTCCCGCCGGTCTTTCCCTTCCCCAACAACATGGTCGAGCAGAAGGTGCAGCATCATGACGGGCAGGTGGATATTACCAACGGCGCCGACCGCGTGACGCTGACCCACAACCACTTTTCCGGACACGACAAGACCTCGCTGATCGGCGGCAGCGACAGCCGGAATTCGGATGCGGGGAAGCTGAACGTCACCTATCGGGCCAACTGGTTCGATAATGCCGGCCAGCGCCTGCCGCGGGTGCGCTTCGGCAAGGTGCACAGCTACAACAACTATTTTTCCGGAACCGCCGCCCAGCCGATCAAGGGCGCTGCGAGTCTTCAGGAAAAGCATGCTCTGGCTCTGAAGATGAAGGGCGAATTCCCGGTCTTCCGCAGTGGCTTCGGCATCGGCAAGGAGTCGGCGATCTATTCGGAGAACAATTATTTCGAGATCCGCAATGGCGGCATCGGCGAGGCGGCGATCGTCCAGGGGGGCACCCGCTTCTTCGACCGCGGCTCGCTGGTGAATGGCCAGCCGGCCGATTTTGCCGCAGCGCTGAACAGCGATCCGAAGACGCCGATCTCGTCTGATCTCGGCTGGACGCCGACGCTTTATGGCACCCCTCCGATTCCGGCCGCCGAGGTTCCTGCCTATGTCCGGGCCCATGCCGGTGCCGGCAAGTTATAGGGCATCTCGATGCAGAAAACCTTCCCGCCCGGAAGGCGGGAAGGTCGGGTCGGATGACATGCCGATGATCAGGCGCCGAGGCGTCCGCCGACCGACTTCTGTTCGGCTGGCAGGGCGGCCAGGCGTCCGGCAAGGGTTGCCATGCGGCGCACCGCTTCTTCCAGCACCTCGTCCGGCACCGTCAGCGAGATGCGGATGAAGCCCGCCGCCTGATGGCCGAAGGAGGAGCCGGGCATGACCGCCACCTTTTCGGTGTGCAGCAGTTCGTGGGCGAAATCGGCGCCGTCGAGGCCCGTCGCGGTCACATCCACCACCACGAACATGCCGCCCTCCGGCATCATCGGCTTCAAGAGGTTGCTGCCGGCAAGTGTCGCTTCCACCACGCCGGCGCGGCGCTTATAATTTTCCCGCATGATGCCGGCCGTCGGGAAATCCCGGGAGAGGGCAAGCGCCGTCATGTCGGAGATGAAGGGCTGTACACCGAACAGCATGGTTTCTGAGACCGGCAGCAGGCGGCTGCAGAACTCTTCCGGCCCGGCAGCCCAGCCGCTGCGGAAGCCCGGCGCGGCATGCGACTTGGAGATGGACGAGACGACGATGGTGCGCTCCGCCAGGTCCGGCATGTCGAAGGGCGAGGCGAAGTCGTCCCCGAACAGCAGCTGCTCGTAGACTTCGTCGCAGACGATCCAGAGATCGTGCTTGCGGCAGATCTTGCCGATGGCAGCGATTTCCGCCTCGGTCAGCACGGCGCCGGTCGGATTGTGCGGCGTGTTCAGCAGCAGCACGCGCGCTTCCGGCGTGATCGCCCGCTCCAGATCCGCGGCCTGCAGGTGGAAGCGGTTTTCCGGCCGCAGCGGTACGGGGATCAGATGCGCGCCCGTCGAGGCAATCACGCCCTCATAGGTCGCATAGAGCGGATCGCCGACCAGCACGCCGTCGCCGGCCTCCACCAGCCCGGTCATCACCGCATAGAGTGCCGTCTGGGTGCCGGGGAAGCAGAGGAAATTCTTCTCCGTGACGCCCGGCCGGCGCTTTGCATATTTCGCGACCAGCGCCTTCAACACCGCCGGTTCGCCGCGGCCATTGGAATAGCGGGTGCGGCCGGCATACATGGCGCGACTGCATTCCTCCAAAAGGGCAGGGTCGGGTGGCAGGTCCGGCTCGCCGATGGTCAGTTCGATGATCGGCTCGCCGGCGGCGATCATGCGGCGGGCAGCCAGATGCAGGGCCCAGCGGCCGGAGCCGAGATCGGCAAGGCGGTCGGTGATGGAAGCGTAACGCACTGGAAGATCTCCCGTTCAGGTACGGTTGGCGGCGGAAAGTTCGCCGGCGCGAAGGCCGAGCAGCCGCTCTACAGAGGTGAGGGCCGTGTCGGCAAGCTGGTTCTCGGCAAACATGTCGGCCACCAGTGTGCCCTCCAGCCACAGCCCGTCGATCAGGCCGTTGAGGGCGATTGCGTGGCGCCGGCAGGTGTCCGTGTCGATCGGCCTGCCCTGCTCGGCGAAGAAGGCAGTCAGCAGCCCTTCCAGCACGGCGAGGAAGCCGATGTAGTTTTCCCGGTGGATGGCGGCAAATTCCGGTTCCACCCGGATATGGCCGATGAAGGCGGCCCACAGCGAGAGCATGCGCGGATCGGTGACCGGCGGTGTCAGGTTGCCGGCAATGAAGCGCACCAGTTTTTCCCGCGCCGTGCCGTGGCTCGCGGCTGCGGCATGGGCAGGTTCGCTCATCATCCGCATCACCTCGCGATAGGCGGCCTGCATCATCAGGTCCTTGCTCGCAAAGTAATGACGGATGAGGCCGCCGGTCACGCCGGCCCGCGTGGCGATCTGGCGCACGGTGGCGCCCTGAATGCCGAATTCGGCAATGCAGTCGAGCGTCGCGGCGATCAGATCCTCGCGGCGCTCGGCTTCGCTCGCCCTGTGAAAGGTGCGCCGGCTCACAGAGCCCGCCTGAGGACGGGGCGGGTGAGGCAGGTCGGGCCACCCTCGCAGGCAATGCACAGCGCATCCGCCTCGAAGGTCGTCACCGTGCAGCCATGCGCTTCCATGGCCGCCTTGGTTGCCGGGAAACCATCAACCATCAGCACCTTGCCCGGCGCGGTCGGCAGCACGTTGAGGTTCAGGCCGTTGCTGGCGGCGAAATCGGCTTCCGGCGCGTGGATCAGCGTGTAACCGCGCTCCTTCAGCAGCAGATAGAAGGCGGCGGGCATCAGCGGCGCGTGGACCAGCGCCATGGTTTCGGTCAGCGGGCTGATGACGGACATCAGGTGCAGGCAGGCTTCTTCGCCCAGCCACAGCGGCAGATCATAGCCGAGAACGGTGACGCCGAGCGGTGCGAGGATGGCGGACAGCTGCTCGATGCCGGCCTGGTTGGTGCGCACGCCGCGACCGACGGCCAGCGTCTTGTCGTCCACCCACACGCAGTCGCCGCCTTCGACACTGCCGGGAGCCGTGATGCGGCCGAGGATCGGAATGCCGGCGTCCTCATAGACCTTGGCGTGCAGGTCCGGCTCGCCCAGACGTAGCCGCTTGCCCATGCGCAGGATGACTGCCCCCTGGTCGGTCATCAACGAGGGGTCGTGGGTGAACATGGCATCGGCCATGCCATCGCCTTCATCTTCCAGCCACAGGATTTCCGCGCCCGACTGCGCCACCAGATCGGCAAAATGCGCATGCTGGGCAATCGCCCGTTCGGCATCGAAGGTTGGGCCATAGTGCCATTCGGCCGCCTTCGCGGCCTTCAGACTTGCTCCCGGACGACGCATGAGAACGCGAAGAAGGGAAGTCGACATGGCCTGTGAGCCGTATGCATGCATGAGAAACCTCGGGGGGAAAGAGAGCGAAAAATGTGATGAGGTGCTTATTATACGCTTGAGTAATTTTTGGACAAGTGCAAAACTTCATCACAAGCTTGCGGCGCCAGCACCGTATGATAACAACAAATGCTGGGGGAACAGTCGGTTTAGCAGATCGGACCAGGGCGTTGGTCCGGCAGTGAAGGTAACATGGCGGAAACGGCGCAAGCCATTGAAGTTCGCGATCTCTACAAGCGTTTTGGTCCGCTGGAGGTCCTGAAGGGTGTATCGCTGACGGCAAAGCAGGGCGATGTCATCGCGCTCATCGGCGGCAGCGGATCGGGCAAGTCCACCTTCCTCAGATGCATCAACATGCTGGAACTGCCGACCGCAGGGCAGGTGACCATCCACGGCGAGAGCATCGAGATGAAGTCCGATGGTCACGGCGGTCTGATGCCGTCCAACCGCAAGCAGATCCAGCGCATCCGCACGAAGCTTGGCATGGTGTTCCAGAGCTTCAACCTCTGGCAGCACATGACGGTGCTGCAGAATGTCATCGAAGTGCCGGTGCATGTGCTGGGCCAGCCGCGCGACAAGGCGATCGAAGTGGCCGAAGCCCTGCTGCGGCGCGTCGGCCTCTACGAGAAACGCGATGCCTATCCGTCCTTCCTGTCCGGTGGCCAGCAGCAGCGCGCCGCGATCGCCCGCGCGCTGGCCATTCAGCCGCTGGTGATGCTGTTCGACGAACCGACCTCCGCGCTCGATCCGGAACTCGTCGGCGAAGTGCTTTCGGTCATTGGCGATCTCGCGCGCGAAAAGCGCACGATGATCCTGGTGACGCATGAAATGAAATTCGCCCGTCAGGTGGCGAGCCATGTCGTTTATCTGCATGGCGGGGTGATCGAGGAGCAGGGCCCGCCAGAGGCCATCTTCGAGAATCCGCAATCGGAGCGGCTGAAGAAGTTCATCAGTTCCATCCACTGAAATCAAAAGACAATCGAAAACCACGAGATATCCGAAAGGGGAAAACCATGAAGAACCTCCTCAAATCCGCAGCGGTCGCGCTGCTGATGGGCGTTGCCGCCGCCGGCGCCGCCGCTGCCCAGGAACTCAAGGTCGGTGTGGCTGCCGAACCCTATCCGCCCTTCTCCTCGCCGGATGCCAGCGGCAAGTGGGTGGGCTGGGAAGTCGATTTCATGAATGCCGTCTGCGCCGAAGCCAAGGTGAAGTGCGTTCTGACCCCGGTTGCCTGGGATGGCATCATTCCCGCGCTGACCTCCAAGAAGATCGATGCCATCATGGGCTCCATGTCGATCACGCCGGAGCGTTCCAAGACGATTGCCTTCTCCGACAAGTATTACAACACGCCGACCGCCGTCATCGGCCCGAAGGGCGTGAAGTTCGACGCCACGCCCGAAGGCCTCAAGGGCAAGGTGCTCGGCGTGCAGGTGTCCACCATCCATGCCGACTACGCAAAGAAGTATTTCGGCCCGGTCGTGTCCGAAATCAAGGAATACCAGACCCAGGATGAAGCCAACCAGGATCTGGCCTCCGGCCGCCTTGACGCCGTTCAGGCCGACCTGATCACGCTGCAGGCCTTCCTCGACAGCGACCAGGGCAAGGCCTGCTGCGAAGTGAAGGGCAATGTGAAGGACGATCCGGAAATCCTCGGCGCTGGCGTCGGCATCGGGCTTCGCAAGGAAGACACGGCACTGAAGGACAAGTTCAACGCCGCCATCAAGGCCATCCGCACCAACGGCACCTACGACAAGATCTCGAAGAGCTATTTCACCTTCGACATCTACGGCAAGTAAGCCCCGCCTGACATTGCGGGACTGCCGGTCGCCTGTCCTTGCGGCGGCCGGCCGGCGGTCCTGTGCGGCCTTGAAAGCGTTGGTCGATGGACGCCACACTTCACCTTCTTTCCCTCACTTCGCCCGGCTGGGGCGGCGTTCTCCTGGGCGGCCTCGTGGCCTCGCTGCAGGTGGCCTTCGGTGGCTATCTACTGGGGCTTCTGATCGGCACCGGGGGGGCTGCCGGCAAGCTGTGGGGCGGGCCCATCCTGCGTGATCTGCTGGAAGTCTATACCACCGTGGTTCGCGGCGTGCCGGAACTGGTGCTGATCCTCATTCTCTATTACGCGGGCACCGATGCGGTGAACCAGCTGATGGCGCTGGCCGGGTTGCCCTCCGTCGATATCAGCGGACTGGCTGCCGGCATCTTCGTCATCGGCGTGGTGCAGGGCGCCTACTCCACCGAGGTGCTGCGCGGTGCGATCCTGTCGATCCCGCCGGGGCAGATCGAGGCGGCCCGCGCCTACGGCATGTCGCCGCTTCTGGCGCTGCGCCGCGTCACGCTGCCGGCCATGCTGCCCTTTGCGCTGCCCGGCCTTTCCAATCTCTGGCTGATCGCCACCAAGGATACGGCGCTGCTTGCCGTCGTCGGCTTTGCCGAACTGACGCTGGTGACCCGGCAGGCCGCCGGCACCACCAAGGCCTACATGACCTTTTTCCTCGCCGCCGGCGTGCTCTATCTTGGCATCACGCTCGTCTCGAACCTTGTCATTCGCGCAATCGAGAAGCGGGCCCTGCGCGGCATGACCCGGCCGGGAGGTGCGGCATGAGCGAGGTCCAGATCCCCTCCGCCTATGTGGCCCCGAAGGGCCGCAGCCTGTTCGAGCCGCACCGCATCTTCCTGATGCTGGTGTTTGCCGGGCTGATCTTCTGCGTTGCCTGGTTCATGCGCTGGGACTGGCTGCCGCGCTACCAGGACCGGCTGATCTACGGCATCGGCCAGACGCTGCTGATGCTGTTTTCCACCGCGATCGTCGGCTTCCTGCTCGCGGTGCCGCTCGGGCTCGTGCAGGTCACGGGGCCGAAGCCGCTGGCGCTTCTGGCGCGCGGCTTCTGCACGCTGATCCGCGGCACGCCGCTTCTCCTGCAGCTCTGGCTGCTTTATTACGGCGTCGGCTCGCTGTTCGCGCAATTCCCGGAAATCCGCTCCTCCTTCCTCTGGCCCTATCTGCGGCAGGCCTGGCCCTATGGCTTTACGGCGCTGATGATTTCGTTTGCCGCCTATGAGGGCGAGGTGATGCGCGGTGCCTTTGCCGGCGTGCCGCGCGGCGAACTGGAGGCGGCGCGCGCCTTCGGCATGGGCCGCTTCACGCTGTTTCGCCGCATCTGGCTGCCGCGCGCCATCCATCGGGCGCTGCCGACGCTGACCGGCGAAACGGTGCTGCAACTGAAATCGACGCCGCTGGTGGCGACCGTCACGGTGGTGGATGTCTATGCGATCATTTCCCGCGTGCGGCAGGAAACCTACCTGACCTATGAGCCGCTGCTGCTGCTGGCGCTGATCTATCTCTGCCTCACCGGCATTCTCGTCTATGCCTTCCGTCTGCTGGAAAACCGCATCCCGACCAAGGGCGTTTAAGGCAAGCGACCGGGGAAGAGCGCCTCAGGCCAGCTGCCCGCTGCGCCGCAGGTGAAGCATGGCCGCGGCCCCGAGAAAGGGGCCGGGCGCGAGGAAAAGAAAGCACCAGCGCCAGCTGCCCATCAGCCCGGCCAGTTGCGGCATCAGCCAGATGCTGACGGTGGTCAGCGCAAAGCCGAGACCCATCTGCAGCGACAGTGCCGTACCGACCAGATGGCGCTCCGAGAGTTCGGTCGCTGCGGCGGAGAACTGCGCGGAATCCCCGATCACGCTCGCCCCCCACACGAGCACGACCGCCATCAGAAGCACCAGCGGGCCATAGAAGACGAAACCGACCAGCAGGGCTGAGGTGCCCGATACGATCATCATGCCGGCCGTGGTCAGCGCCCGGCCGAACCTGTCCGAGAGAAGCCCGCCCGCGATGCAGCCGAGGACACCGGCCATCAGCGCCGCGAAGGTGGCAAGCGAGCCGGCGGCGGCCCCGCCGAAGGCCACCGGCGATGCCGTCAGATAGGCGAGCAGCCAGGCCCAGAGCGCGTAAAGCTCCCACATGTGGCCGAGATAGCCGATATTGACCAGCATCAGGCTGCGGTTTCGCAGCACGGCGCCGATCTGGCGCGGATCGAAAACGGCGCGCGAAAACGGAAAAGGCCCTTCCCGCACCACCATCAGGAAAAGCGCCGCGCCAGCCAGGGCCGAAAGAGAGGCAAGGCTGACCACCACCCGCCAGTCGAGCCCGCTCGTCAGCCCGCGAAACAGATGCGGCAGGGAGGATCCTGCGGTGAGCGCCCCGATGACGAAGCCGAGCGCAAGCCCTCGACCCCGCTCGAACCAGGTGGCGGCAAGCTTCATCGCCGGCGGATAGACGCCCGCCAGCGCGAAGCCGGTGAACACGCGGCAGGCGACGGCCCCGGCAAAACCGGGCTCCAGCAGCAGCGCGGCATTCGCAAGTCCTGCCACGCCGGCGGAGAGGGCGGTCAGCCGGTTCATCCGCACGATATCCGGCAGGTTGAACAGGCTGGCGGCGAGCGCGCCGGTGACGAAGCCAAGCTGCACGCCATTGGTCAGCCAGGCGCCGGCCGCGCTGCCGAGCGCCAGATCGCGGATCAGCTCGGGCGCCACGGCGGTCGCGGAAAACCAGGGTGACAGCGAGAGGACCACGGCAAGACAAAGCCAGCCGAGCATCGGCCAGCGGCCGGCATCTCGGTTCGGATAACGGTGCATGTCACGCGCCCGGTTGCTGGCGGAAACCGGCGGCGATATGGCGGGCCAGCAGGCGCGGCTGGCCAAACAGTTTCTGCCGCAGCGGCCCCTCGGCATAGTGCGTCTTGTAGAGGCCGCGCTCCTGCAGGATTGGCACGACAAGCGAAATGATGTCGTCGAAGCATTCCGGCACCACGGTGCGCGACAGGTTGAAACCGTCGATGCCGGCGTCGCGGCTCCAGGCGATCAGCTGGTCGGCGATCTGCTCCGCCGAACCGATCATCGGCGCCTGCCGGCTGCCGAGCACCATCTGTTCCAGCAGCTTGCGCGTCGTCCATTGCGGCCCGGCGCTGCGGGTGACGGCCTCGACATTGGAGACAATGGCATTGCTCTTGCCGGTCTCGATCGGCTGATCGAGATCATACCGGGAAAAATCGATGCCGAGCGAGGCGGCGGCATGCACGAGCGCCGCCTCGGAACTGACATAGCGCCGATAGTCCTCGAATTTTTCGCGCGCTTCGGCCTCCGTTCGCCCGGTGACGATGGTAGCGCCCATGAAGACCTTGATGTCGTCGGCCGCGCGTCCGCCGGCCACGGCCCTTGCCCTGATATCATCGACGATGGCTTTCACGCCCTCGATCTTCTGGCCGTTGACGAAGACGCATTCGGCATGGGTGGCGGCAAACTGGCGCCCGCGCGGCGAGGAGCCGGCCTGATAGAGCACCGGCGTGCGCTGCGGCGAGGGTGCGGAGAGATGCATTGCATCGATCCGGTACTGCTTTCCCGCATGATGGATCGGCCGCACGCGGGCGGGATCGGCATAGCGGTGGCGGTCGCGGTCGAAGATGACCGCATCGTCCGCCCAGCTTTCCTCCCAGAGCCGGTAGACCACCTCCATATATTCGTCCGCCAGATCGTAGCGGTCGTCATGGGCGGCCTGCGCATCAAGGCCGATGGCGCGCGCGGCACTGTCGAGATAGCCGGTGACGATGTTCCAGCCGATCCGGCCGCCGGTCAGGTGGTCGAGGGTCGACATCCGTCGGGCAAACAGGAAGGGCGTCTCGTAGGTCAGGTTGGCGGTGACCCCGAAGCCGAGATGGGTCGTCACTGCGGCCATGGCCGGGACCAGCAGCATCGGATCGTTGACCGGCACCTGCACCGCACCGCGGATCGCCGCATCGGCCGTTCCGCCATAGACATCGTTGACGCCCACCACATCGGCCAGGAAGATGCCGTCGAACAGGCCCGCCTCCAGCCGCTTCGCATAGTCCGTCCAGTAATCGATCGCATCGTATCGATGCGACTGGTCGCGCGGATGCGCCCAGAGCCCGTGCTGGATATGCCCCACGCAGTTCATGTCGAAGGCATTGAAGTGAATCGGACGCATTGTTCCCCTCCGGTTTTGCCGGTTATGGTGCCGCCACGGACATGTTTCCTATGGGCGTCTTTTCGTCTACTATAGGAGACGATCAACGGGAATTGCAAGAATGGACATCATTGCCGATGCGATTGCGGGGCGGATCCGGATCGAGCGGGAGAACCGCAGCTGGTCGCTCTCGGAGCTTGCGGACCGCTCCGGCGTTTCCAAGGCGATGATCAGCAAGATCGAACGCTGCGAGGCCAGCCCCACCGCCACCGTTCTCGGCCGTCTGTCCGGCGCTTTCGGCCTGCCACTGTCGGTGCTGCTGGCGTTGGCGGAGCGGGCGGAGGAGCGGCTGGCGCGCGCCGCCGACCAGCCGCTCTGGACCGATCCGGAAACCGGCTATACCCGCCGCGCCGTCTCGCCGGCCAATGGCAGCGGGCTGGAACTGATCGAGGTCACGCTGCCTGCCGGCGTGCGCGTGCCCTATCCGGCATCCGCCTTCGCCTTCCAGCGCCAGCAGATCCTGCTTTTCTCGGGGTGGCTCGATTTCACGGAGGGCGAGGTCGTGCATGCGCTCAGGCCCGGCGACTGTCTGGAACTTGGCGCGCCACAGCCTTGCGTCTTCTTCAATCCCGGCCCGGAGCCGGCGCGCTATCTGGTGGCGCTGGCTCGCCGGTAAGGATTTTGCCCTTAAGCTCCGAGCCAGAGCTTGATCACCAATCCGACGAAGCCGACAGCGCCGACGCCGGCCAGCCAGAGCAGTAGAAACCAGCCGATCTGCCGCAGCCTTGCTCCCGCCATCAGTGATAGCCCTCTTCCGGGTTCACCTTGCCGCGGAACACCCAGTAGGCATAGCTGGTATAGGCAAGGATCGCCGGGATCAGCACCGCTGCGCCGATCAGCAGGAAGCGCAGGCTCTCCTCCGGTGCCGCCGCCTCCCAGATCGTCACCGAGGTCGGCACGATATAGGGATAGAAGCTGATGCCGATGCCGGCATAGGCGAGCACGAACAGTCCGAGTGCGGCGAGGAAGGGGCTGGTATCGTGCTTCTTCTGCAGACCGTTCAGCAAAAGGATGAAACAGCCGATCACCAGCAGCGGGACAAGCACGGTGAAGAGAGCGGTCGGATAGCGGAACCAGCGGTCGAGATAATCCGCCTTTAGGAACGGCGTCCAGAGGCTGACGATGCCCATGGCCGCGACCGTCGCCACGGCGGTGAGGAGCGCGATGTGGCGGGCGCGTTCGGCCAGTTCTCCGCTCGTTCGCATCACCAGCCAGGTGGCCCCCAGCAGAGCATAGCCCACCAGCACCGCAACGCCTGTCAGCAGCGAGAAGGGCGTCAGCCAGTCCCACCAGCCGCCGGCATAGGCGCGGTTGGCAACATCGATGCCCTGCACCAGCGCACCGAGCGCAATGCCCTGCATGAGGGCGGCGACGGCGGAGCCGCCGGCAAAGGCCCAGTCCCACAGACGTTCGGCGCGCTTCGTGCGCCAGCGATATTCGAAGGCGACGCCGCGGAAGATCAGCGCCAGCAGCATGGCAATGATTGGCGCATAAAGGGCCGGCAGGATGGTGGCATAGGCGAGCGGAAAGACCGCCATCAGCCCGCCGCCGCCCAGCACCAGCCAGGTCTCGTTACCGTCCCACACGGGGGCCACTGAGTTCATCATCACGTCGCGCTCGTGCTTGTGGCGGAAGAAGGGAAACAGGATGCCGACGCCGAGGTCGAAACCGTCGAGAACCACATAGGCGAGAACGGCAAAGGCGATCAGCGCCGCCCAGATGAAGGGAAGGTCAAGCGCCATGACGGATACCTCCGGAATTGCCGTGTCGCGGATGGGAATGGCCGGCGCCCTCCGGCATGCCGGCGGCCGGCGTGATGCCGGCGCTACGGATCGGGCCGAGCCCCAGATGCCCCTGCGGATCGCGCGGCAGCCGGCCCATCAGGCGCAGGATGTAGAAGGTACCGGCGCCGAAGACGAGGAAATAGACGATGATGAAGGCGATCAACGAGCCCGCCACGGCCGGGGCGGCGATCGGCGACAGCGATTGAGCCGTCAGCAAGTGGCCGTAGACCGTGTAGGGCTGACGACCGACCTCGGTGGTGATCCAGCCGGCCAGCACCGCCACGAAGCCGGCAGGCCCCATGAGAACGGCCAGCCGGTGCAGCCATTCGCTGCTGTAAAGCGTTCCCTTCCAGCGACAGATGAGGCTCCACAGGCCAAGCCCCAGCATGGCAAAGCCGAGCGCCACCATCACGCGGAAGGAAAAGAAGAGGATTTCCACCGGCGGCTCCAGTTCGTCCGGCACGGTGTCCAGACCGTTCAGGGGCGCATTGAGGTCGTGCTTCAGGATGAGGCTCGACAGCTTCGGCACCTCGATCGCGTAATCCACGCGCTTCTCTACCTGGTTCGGCAGCCCGAACAGGATCAGCGGCGCGCCGTCCGGGTGGCTTTCGAAATGGCCCTCCATCGCCATCACCTTCACCGGCTGGTGCTCCAGCGTGTTGAGGCCGTGCGCGTCGCCCGCCAGGATCTGCAACGGGGCAACGACGGAGATCATGCCCATCGCCATCGAAAACATGGTGCCGGCCCTCAGAGGCGCGGTGCGGCGCAGCAGGTGAAAGGCGCCGACCGACCCCACCACCAGCGCCGTCGTCAGATAGGCGGCCAGCACCATATGCGTGAAGCGATAGGGGAAGGAGGGGTTGAAGATCACCGCCCACCAGTCCGTCGGCACGAACTGGCCGGCCGCGTTCATGGCAAAGCCGGCGGGCGTCTGCATCCAGGAATTGACCGCAAGAATCCATGTGGCCGACATGAGCGTGCCGAAGGCGACCATCAGGGTGGCGAAGAAGTGCAGACCGGGACCGACGCGCTTGCGGCCGAACAGCATCACGCCGAGGAAGCCCGCCTCCAGGAAGAAGGCGGAGAGAACCTCATAGCCCATCAACGGCCCGACGATCGGCCCGGCCTTGTCGGAAAACACGCTCCAGTTCGTGCCGAACTGGTAGGACATCACGATGCCGGAGACGACACCCATGCCGAAGGCGAGCGCGAAGATCGTCTTCCAGAAATCGAAAAGCTCGATGTAGACCGGCCTCTTCGTCCACAGATGCAGGCCCTCCAGCACCGCCAGATAGCTGGCGAGCCCGATCGAAAAGGCCGGAAAGATGATGTGGAAGGAAACGGTAAAGGCAAACTGGATGCGGGCCAGAAGAAGGGCGTCGAATTGGTCGAACATGGCGCACTCGCTTTTCGTGTCAGACCCCGCGAAGCCGCGCAGCCTTGATGAAACGCAATTTGGCTGCCCCTCTTGCAGTGCACAATGAGCGCCTTTGCCGCAGGCCGGCTCATCCGGGCCGGCGAATTGTCACAGGCGAATTCACGGGGCCACACAAGAAAAGGGCGCTTCCTGAACGGGGAAGCGCCCCAAAAGGGGGAGGTTCTATGACGCTGTCGCTCAGGGAGCGACCATCCCCCAACGCATGGCGCGGCAAAAGGTTCCAGCCTTCTGCGGCTCAGATCTCCACGAGGGAGAGCAGCGGCAGATGGTCGGAGGCGCGACGGGCCTGCGGAAAGGTCACGGTCGCCGTCTTCAGGATCGTTGGGCCGCCGGCCACGAAGATGTGGTCGAGCCGCAGCAGCGGCCAGCGGGAGGGGAAGGTTGCCGGCGGCATCTGCCCGGTCTCTTCTTTCGTGTCGCGAAGACGCTCGGCGAGCAGACGATAGGGCCTTGAGGAGGGGATGGAGTTGAAATCCCCAATGAGGATCACCGGCTGGTCCGCGAGGTCCGGGTGGCCCAGCCAGCCGGGACCGCAGAGATGCTCCACCTGCTGGCGGCGGTCGCGGCTCAAAAGCCCCAGATGGGTGTTCAGCACATGGATGGTTTTTTCCCCCACCGCGATCTCGGCCCAGAGTGCGCCGCGCGGCTCGCCGATGGAGGGCAGGGCTTCGGCCTTGCGAAGCCGCATCGGCAGGCTCGTCAGGAGAGCATCGCCATAATGCTCGTCTTCCACGCGCAGTGCCGGATGGAACTGGAAATCCATCTTCAGCCGCCGTGCGATCTCTTCCGCCTGGTCGATACCACCACTGCGCCGTCGCCCCACATCCAGTTCCTGCAGGCCGATGATGTCGGGGCCGATCTCGGCGATCACGTCGGCGATGCGGCCGGGGTCCAGCCGGCGGTCGGTGCCCACGCAACCGTGAACATTGTAGCTGAGAATGCGGAGGATCCGCGGCGAGCGTGAGAGCGTATCAGAAGCGGGTTCGGTCATGACGCAGGGAACCCCTACCTCCCGCGTTTCGTTCCCTTCACCCTGACCTAACCATTGCCGGCGCCGTGCCGGCCTGAACATCTGGGGGCTAAAGTGAGGCGCATCATCATCCGGCTTGCCGTGGCGGCCATCATCTGTATCGCGGCCGTGCTGGTCTATCGCAGCCTCAGCCGTTACAGTCTTGACGACATCCGGTCTTCGCTCTCGCTCATCCCGCCCATTCGGCTTCTGGCGGCAGCGGGTTTCGTCGCCGCCTCCTATGTCTGCCTGTCGCTGTTCGATTATCTGGCGCTGCGCTATGTCGGCAAGCCGCAGGCCTATCCGAAGGCAGCACTTGCCTCCTTCACGGCGCTCTCCATCGGCCACAATGTCGGCGGTGCGGCGCTTTCCAGCGGTGCCGTGCGCTATCGCTTCTACACGCGCTGGGGGCTGACGGCGGACGAGGTGGCCAAGGTCATCCTGTTCTGCGGTGCAACCGTTCTGCTGGGGCTTTCGATGCTGGCGGCGATCACTCTTCTCTTCATGCCGCAGACGGGCGAGACTCTGTTGCAGCTCGGGCCGCAGGCGCGCTTCTGGCTGGGGCTTGCCTTCCTCTCCTATCCGGTGGCCTATGTCGTCTGCTCGGTCTGGGGCCGGCCGCCGCTGAAAATCCGCTCGTTTCGCATGGAGATGCCGACCATGCCGATGTGCGTGGCGCAGGTGGTGGTCGGCACGGTGAATTTCGGCTGCGTGGCGGCGGCCCTGCACCAGTTGCTGGCAACCTTCACGGATGCCGGCTATCTGCAGGTCGCGGCCTCCTATGTCACGGCAACGATTGCCGCGATGCTGAGCCACGTGCCGGGCGGGCTCGGCGTGCTGGAGGCCACCATGCTGCTGCTCTTGCCGGCCAGCGCCTCGATCGGCGCGCTCGTGGCCTTCCGCGTGCTCTACTATTTCCTGCCGCTCTGCATCGGCGTGCCGCTGCTGATTGCCGTGGAGGTGTGGTGGCGCCGGCGGGTACCGGAACCACTCATCTCAGGAAAGCGTGCGCATCAGGCGTGACATTGCCCAACGGGTGCCGACCTTCAACTGGCGAAACGGCCAGAAGGGCCGGCGCGGATCGGCAAGTGCCGTGCCCGGAAGTGAATTTGTCTCTCCTTCCGTCAGCCTGATGCGGAAGGGACGCAGGCCCCGCGGCCTGTGATTGAAGCGCTCGATGGTGCGGATCAGCGACCCCGTTTCGGCCATCGAGCGGGCAATCTGCGCGGGTTCGGCATCGAGATGCTCGGCCAGCAGGTCGTCGCGCAGCGCAGCGATTGCGGCATAGCCCTCCTCGGTTCCGGGTTCGAATGCCAGATCGGATTCGGTATCCAGTCCCTCCGACCGGTTGTTCAAGTTGGAGGAGCCGATGCGAATGAAACGGCTGTCGATGATCGCAAGCTTGGCATGCACGATGATCTCCCGCTCCGCGCCGTTTTCGTCCTCCGTCACGGCATAGAAGACGCGCAGCCGGCCATAGCGGTCATGCCGTTTCAGCCGGCGGATCAGGCGGTCGCGGTTGTGCCCCATCATCAGCTTTTCGAGAAAGCCGTGTGATTCCTGCGTGACCAGAATGACGATTTCCGGCCCGTCCCGCTGCTGCAGACGCTCGATCAGCGTGCGTGCCACGGAGAAGGAGGCAAGATATTGCGATTCCAGATAGATATGGCTGTGGGCGGCGCGCAGCGCATCATGGGTCAGCTGCACCGCTTCGCGCCGTCCGCGCTTGCCGTTCCACAACAGGGGCTCTGTCAGGGCGAGGGCGACGGGGCAGCGGGTCAGCTGCGGCGCCAGATCCTGCGGCCACAGGCGCTCCGGATCGCCGGTCGTCGCGAAAAGTTCCTGCTTCGTGGCACGCTTCCAGCGTTTGCGGCAGGCATCGCCGACCAGCCGGGCGGCATCGCCGGATATGATCGACTGCACGTCATGCACCGGACCGTAGCAGGTGCCATCCGGCGAGCAGCGCAGGGGATTTGACACTGCATGACGCCGGTCGTCCCAGCGGCGTGCGGTAAGATCGATCCCGCCGAGAAAGGCGACGACATCATCGACCGCGACCATCTTCTGATGGTGGCTTGCCCGCACCGGATGTTCGAAATCGAAGTGGAGATGGATGCGCGGATGATCGTTCCAGCCGCTCTTGCGGAACAGGCGCAGGCTTTTGCCGGAATAGACCGGTCCCATGCCCCAGACGAGTATGCGTACCGTCAGCGCCGGCTCGGCCTCCACGCGCGCGCGCAGGATCTCGCCGAGTGTCGGGCTGCCCGTATCGTCCGGCCGAAGGCGGATGTCCGGGTTGAAATCCCAGCCGACGATGAAAATGGAGCTTCTCGCCTCAAGCAGCACCTGCTCCAGTCTTCGATAATATGCTGCGCCATCGATCAGGAATGTGGCCTTGTCTGCAACTGCCTCGCGCCACGCATTGCGGCCCGGCTGGATGATGCGCGCGCCGATACCAGCCGTCGTGCTCGTTGCCATTGCTGCCCCGTGTGCGTCCACGCCTGTCGCCTTTCCGTGTCGGTTGAGCCCGGAAAACGCCAAAGCGTGCGTCGGGTTCCCACCCGCCCACGTGGTCTCATCAAGGGTCAGGGATCGCTGTCAGGCGTCGGGGAGGAAATGCGCTGGCGGCTCGCGCGTCTCGTCGGGGTTCGGCACCGGCATCTCGTCCGGCAAAAGGTCCGGTTCCGGTTCCTCGACCGGCGGCTCGGGTCGCCAGACGGGAGAGGGCATGGGCGGCTGTTCGCTCGGATCGCGGGGATCGGACATCGGGGGCTCCTGTGGTCTCTGCCGGTAACGATCCAACCGGTACAGGCAGGAAACGTTCCCGCCCGATGCGGATGATGAGCCAGGTCAAGGCAGGTTCGTGCGAGCAGCGCAGGATCCTGCGCGACAGGGAACCGTGGGGCCGACCGGTCCGTTTTCAGTCACTTACGGCCGGTGTCGCAGGACAGGCCGAACCGCTGACGGAAGGAGCCATCACCATGACCCATGCGATCGTTCATTTCCGGGACTGGCTGCGTGATGCGCATGCCATGGAGGTTCAAGCCATCGCACTTCTGAGCGCACAGATCGCACGCATCGAGAACTATCCCGAGCTTCGGGAGCGACTGGAGCTGCATCTTGCGCAAACGGAAGGGCATGCATCGGCATTGCAGTCCCTTTTGGAGCGTGCGCAGGACTCCCCCTCGATGCTTCGCGACGTCGCAGGACGGGTCACGGCTGCGGCCCAGGGCATGAGCGGCATCATGGCCTCCGACGAGGTGGTGAAGGCAACCATCGCCGCCTATGGCTTCGAACACGCCGAAATCGCGCGTTATCTCGTCCTGATTGCCGCAGCCGACGAATTGGGTGACACGGAGGCGGTCGACGTCTTCCGGAGGATTCTGGCGGAAGAGCAGGCCATGGCGGACTGGCTTGCCCTGCATCTCGACGTGGTGACCCGGCTCTATCTGGTGCGGGATGAACGGGACCTTCTGTCAAAGCGCTGAAAACGAAGGTCCGGATCCAGTCGGCCGAAAGGCGCGGGCCTGCGCTTGTTCACTGCCGGTTTGCGGCCATCGGCGGGGCCGGCAGCGCGTGGCGCCAGAGTCCGAGCGTGAGTGCCAGCATCAGACCGAGCAGTGCCCCGATCACGAGGCCGGCCGGAGCGAGGATTGCCGCCCCCGGTGGCCAGCTCTTCGTCTGCGGCGGCACGGCCTCTGAGATAACCTGCACATTGCTGGTATCGATCTGCTGACGCTCGGCGATCTGGTGGGTGCGGGCCAGATAGGTTTCGTAGACGGAGGCGCGGGCGCGGGCGTCGCGTTCCAGTTCCCGTAGCGTCACCTGCGCATCATTGTCGGTGAAGACGGTCGCGCGCTCGTCATTCGCCTTGCCCTTGAGCCCATTCAGGCTGCTGCGAGCCTGATCGGCCTCGGCCGTGGCGGCGGCAAGAATGCGCTGCGCTTCTTCGGTCATGGCCCGTTCCACGGTGGCGCGTTCAGTCTGAAGGCTGACCAGCCGGGGATGGCGCGCGCCATAGATGAGCGACAGCGCACTGACCTGCTGGTCGAGCCCCGTATAGCTCGCCCGCAGCGCCGTCATGGTCGCGGAATCGAAGAGGGCGTCGCTGGCGAGACGACGCGCGGCCAGAGCCGCCCGCATCTGGTCAGCCCGTGCCTCCGCCTGGATCAGGCGCTGCTGGGCGTCCAGCACCTGCGCATCCAGCGTGCTTGCCTTGCGGGTAGAGGTCAGTTCGCCCTGCGCCTCCTGAAGGCCCTTCTGGCGTTTGAAGCTTTCGACACGCTCTTCTGCTTGCGTGACGGAGCGGCGCAGTTCTTCCAGCCGGCCATTGATGGTGGATGCCAGCCGCCCCGCGCTGTCGGCCGCACTTTCGAACAGTTTTGCCTCGAAGGCCCGGACGACGGCCTTCGCGAGTTCGACGGATTTTTCCGGATTGCCGCTCCAGACGGACACCGTCACCACGAAGGAGGTCGCATCGCGCGTTGCCGTCACGCGCCGCTCCAGCGTCCTGAGCACCGCAAGCTCTCGGTCTTCTGCCGTGGGCTGCGACGAGAGCAGGCCAGACAGGATGCCTGGCCTGAAGAAGTCCGGATCCTGCGTGAGGTTACGATCCTGGATCACCTGCTGCAGCACCTTGCCGGAGGTCAGCATGCGCAGCTTGCTCTCCACCTCCATCTGCTGGGTGTCGCGTTGCGGGCTGGCGGCAAACACGTCGTCGGCCACCAGGTTGAGGTTCGAGGGGTTGATGACGATCTCGGTGGAGGCCGTGAAGCGGGCCGGCGTCGTCAGGGCATAGGCAAGGGCCGTGACCAGACCAAGCACGGCACAGATGGCAATCAGGCGCTGGCCGCGATGCAGCATGCTGAGGAGATCGGCAGCGCCGATGGAGGAGAGGCGCTGAAAGGCCCCGGCAAGCCGGACCTCCAGCGGATCGGCGGCAGGACGTGCGGCATGCAGGCCTGAGGGCGACGACGTGGCAGCTGCGCCCGATACACCGGGGGCTTGGCTGCGCGCTGTCGCTTCGGGCGGTTCAAGCGTGTGGTCGAGCAGCGAACGCATCGCACGGACGCCACCGGAAGCCGGGGCATCCGCCAGTCTTGCAGGCTCCACGGGCCGATACATCCGTTCCTCCTTGGCAGTCCGCTGCCCTCACACCACCCGCAGGGCAGGCCATGCGCACCAGGTCCCGCAGCATTAGGTCTTGCGCATGAAGGTTCGGTTAATCGATGCCTGAGAGAGCTTGGGGGATCCTTCGCTGGCTCTTGAGTTGTGCGGCGAGATCGGATCAACTGGCGGCGGCCTCGGGGGAGGAGCGCCGCGGGTGAAAAAGCAGTTTCTCACAGCTTTGGGCAGTCTGGTCGTCATCGGCATCCTGTTTGCCGTCTATGGCAGCCCCATCATCGAGCGGCGTTACCTGAAGGAAGCAGAGGTGCAGGGTGCCACCACGCTGCGCCTTGCAGTCGCCGCTCTCGACGGCCATCTGCGGCGTTTCGAACCGCTGCCGGCACTGATTGCCGACCAGCCGGCCATCGAGGCACTGATCCAGTCACCCGATGATCCGGTGCTGCGTCATGCGACCAACCTCTATCTGAGCGGCATCAACGCGCTTCTGAAATCCTCCGACATCTACATGATGACGATGGATGGCGAGACGATCGCCGCCAGCAATTACGATCTGCCGACCAGTTTCATCGGCCAGAATTTCAGCTACCGCCCCTATTTCCAGGAGGCGGCGGCCGGCGCGCAGGCGCGGTTCTATGCACTCGGAACCACTTCGGCCCGACGCGGCTACTATTTCTCCTCGCCCATCGAGATCGGCGGTCGCATCCTCGGGGTGATCGTCTTCAAGGTGGATATCGACACGATCGAGGCTTCCTGGGTCGGCGGCGATTCCCGCATCTTCGTCTCCGATCCGGAAGGCATCATCTTCATGACCGGCACGCCGGAATGGCTCTACAGCGCCATCCTGCCGCTGACGCCGGAGAGGCTGACGCGCACCCGCGCCTCGCGCCGCTATTCCGATGCCATTCTGCGCGAGCTGCCGGTGGCCGAGCGGCAGGATGACGGCCACCGCCTGCTGACGGTGACGGATCCGGGCGGCGCGCGCGAATATCTGGCGACGTCGCAGCCGATGCCGCAGGCAGGCTGGACGGTGACGGTGCTGACGGACACGGTCTCCGCCCGTGCCCAGGCCCAGACGGCCGTCGTTGTTGCGCTCCTTTCCCTCTGCCTTGCCGGCCTTGGTCTTGCAATCCTGATGCAGCGGCGCGCGCGTCTCGCCGAGCGGCTGCACCTGCAGGCGGAGGCGCGCGAGGAGCTGGAGCGACGCGTGGAGGAGCGTACCGCCGACCTTGCCCGCGTCAACCATCGCATCGAGGAGGAGATCGCCGAGCGGCGCCTGACGGAGCAGCAACTGCGCCAGACCCAGGCCGACCTCATCCAGGCTGGCAAGCTTGCCGGTCTCGGCCAGATGTCGGCGGCACTGTCGCATGAGTTCAACCAGCCGCTCGCTGCCGCCAAGACCTATGCCGACAGTGCCGCCGTGCTGATGGAGCGTGGCCGGCTGGAGGAGGCGAGTGACAATGTGCGGCGCATTTCCGCGCTGATCGATCGCATGGCCTCGATCTCCCGCCACCTGCGCAATTTCGCCCGCAAGCCCAACGAAAAACTGGGGCCGGTGGCGCTGGACGAGGTGATCCGCGATACGCTGGAGATCGTCGCGGCGCGCCTCAAGACGGCCGATGCCGATCTGGTCATCGCGATGGAGGAGCCGCCGCCTTTGGTGAAGGCCGGTTCCGTGCGACTGCAGCAGGTGCTGGTCAATATTATCACCAATGCCGCCGATGCCGTCGAGGGGCTGCCGGAGCGCCGCATCGATCTTGCCGTGCGTCGCGAAGCGGGGCGCGTCGTGCTTCTGGTCCGCGATCGCGGCCCCGGCGTGCCGGCTGCCATCCGGGAACGCATCTTCGATCCCTTCTTCACCACCAAAGGTATCGGCAAGGGCTTGGGTCTCGGCCTCTCCATCTCCTATAACATCGTCAAGGATTTCGGCGGCAGCCTCAGTGTCGATGAGCATCCGGAGGGGGGCGCCCTGTTCCGGATCGAACTGGAAGAGGTTGCAGCCGAGGTGGGGCAGGCGGCGGAGTAGGCATGCAGCGGGTTCTTTTGGTGGATGACGAGGAGGAGCTGCGGCGCTCCACGGCGCAGGCGCTGGAGCTGTCCGGCCTGTCGGTGCAGACGCTGGCCAGCGCCGACCATGTGCTGGAACTGATCGGTTATGCTTTCGATGGCGTCGTGGTCAGCGATATCCGCATGCCCGGCATCGATGGCATGACTCTGATGCAGCGCATCCGCGAGCTGGATGCGGAGATCCCGGTCATTCTCGTCACCGGTCATGGCGATGTGCAGCTGGCCGTCAAGGCCATGCGCGAGGGCGCCTATGACTTCATCGAAAAACCCTTCACCATGCCGCATCTGGCCGGGGTCATCCGCCGCGCGCTCGACCGGCGCGGGCTGGTGCTGGAAAACCGGCGCCTGAGAGCCGTCGCCGGCAAGCGCGACGACGTGGAAAGCCGGCTGCCCGGCCGCACCCAGCTGATGGTCGACCTGCGCTACCAGATCCGGGCGATTGGCGCAGCGGACGCCGATACGCTTGTCATCGGCGAAACCGGCGTCGGCAAGGAGGTGGTGGCGCGTGCCCTGCATGATGTGAGCCCGCGTGCCAACCGGCCCTTCATCGCCATCAACTGCGCGGCGCTGCCGGAAAACCTGATCGAAAGCGAGCTGTTCGGTCACGAGGCCGGCGCCTTTCCCGGCGCGCTGCGGCCGCGCTACGGCAAGTTCGAGCACGGCCGTGGCGGCACCATTCTGCTCGACGAGATCGGCTCGCTGCCGTTCGACCTGCAGGCAAAGTTCCTGCGCGTGCTGCAGGAGCGGGTGATCACGCGGCTCGGCTCCAACGAGACGGTCGGTCTCGACGTGCGCTTCATCGCCACCAGCAAGGTGGATCTCGAGGCCGAGGTTCAGGCCGGCCGGTTCCGCGCCGACCTGCTCTACCGTCTGAACGTCGCGACACTGCGCGTGCCTTCGCTTGCCCAAAGGCGGGCGGATATTCCGCTGCTCTTCCTGCAGCTGGTCAGGGAAGCGTGCGCGCGCTATGGCCGCGACGATATCGAGGTGCCGCAGGAGGTGGTGGCTTCGGTGGCCCAGAAGGACTGGCCGGGCAATGTGCGCGAGCTGCGCAATGCTGCCGACCGCCTGGTGCTCGGCCTCGACATGCGCCCGGGCGATGGCGGCGCGCTGGTCAAGCCCGAAAGCGGCCGCCTGGCGGACCGCGTTGCGGCCTTCGAGCGCAACATCATCGCGAGTGCCATCGCCGCCCATGGTGGTGCCCTGAAGCCCGTCTACGAACAGTTGGGAATCAGCCGCAAGACGCTCTACGAAAAGATGCAGAAATACGGTCTCGACAAGAAGCTCCTGTCGCCGGAAAGCCTGCGGGAGCTGGAGGAGTAAGTATCGGATTTTGAAATGGGTGGAATTCCACCCGCTCCGGCTGCGCGATGTTTCGAAATCCACCCATGTGCACCGCAAAAGCCGCAGGTCTCGCCTCGTCATGGTTCCGGCGTGATTGCGAAAACGCGGGCGCCCGAGACAGATGAACCCACCAGGTTGCCCGGGAGGAGCCGCGGCGACCGGCTTGGTTTCATCTGAGGAGGATGTCGATGAAATTCTTCAAGGCTCTTGCCTGCGCGACCGCCGTCGCAGCCGTTGCCCTTTCGTCCACGGTGGCGTCCGCCGCCGGCTATCCCGAGCGTTCGATCACCATGATCGTTCCCTTCTCGGCGGGTGGCCCCACAGATACGGTGTCCCGCCTCGTGGCCGAAGCCATGTCGAAGGATCTCGGCCAGCAGATCATCATTGAAAATGTCGGCGGTGCCGGCGGCACGCTGGGGGCCGGTCGCGTCGCCAATGCGGAACCGGATGGCTACACGGTGCTGCTGCACCATATCGGCATGGCCACCAGCGCCACGCTCTATCGCAAGCTTGCCTATGACACGCTGAAGTCCTTCGAATATGTCGGTCTCGTTACCGACGTGCCGATGACGATCGTGGCACGCAAGGACATGGAAGCCAAGGACCTCAAGGGTCTGATCGACTATGCCAAGACCCACAAGGACACAGTGACGGTGGCCAATGCCGGCATCGGTGCGGCCTCGCATCTGTGCGGCATGCTGTTCATGAGCGCCATCCAGACCGCGCTCGTCACCGTTCCCTACAAGGGTACGGGGCCTGCCATGACCGATCTTCTCGGCGGGCAGGTGGACATCATGTGCGACCAGACCACCAACACCACCAAGCAGATCCAGGGCGGCACGATCAAGGCCTATGCGGTCACCTCGCCGAAGCGCCTCGATGTGCTGAAGGATGTGCCGACGGCCGTCGAGGCCGGCTTGGCCGGCTTCGAGGTCGGCATCTGGCATGGCATCTACGCGCCGAAGGGCACGCCGGCGGCCGTGACCGAACGCCTCTCCAAGGCGCTGAAGGTGGCACTGAAGGATCCGAATGTCGCTGCCCGCTTTGCCGAACTTGGCACCGCACCCTCGCCGGAAGCCGATGCCACTCCGGCTGCGCTGAAGGCCAAGCTGGAAAGCGAGATCGCCCGCTGGAAGCCGGTGATCCAGTCCGCTGGCCAGTACGCCGACTGAGCCATGCCTCAGGGCCTGCATCACGGGATGCGGGCCCTTTCCGTATCTGCTGCCGCACCCTGCGGCAAACAGCGGATTGCGGCGGAAACCGTGCAACCAAGCCTTGGTCACGGCGCAGGCGGCGAGGGGCCGCACCTCAGACATTTTCGAGGGGAACCATGAAATCGATCACAATCGACAAGACCAATGCGCTCTGCGGCGCGATCTTTGTTCTGTTCGGCATATTCTTTGCGCTCCAGTCGCTCGATCTGACGATCGGCACTGCCTTCCGCATGGGGCCGGGCTATTTTCCGCTGGTGCTGGCGGGCGTTCTGATCCTGCTTGGGGTGATCATCATCGTGCAGGCGTTCCGCAGCCTGCATGAAGGCGTGGGGCCGATCGCCTGGCGCGGCCTCCTCTTCATCCTGCCTTCTGCCATCTTCTTCGGCATGACGGTGCGCGGTCTGGGTTTTGTGCCGGCGCTGTTTGCGACGGCTTTCATCGCCTCCTTCGCCTCGTCGCGCATGACGCCGCTGATGGCGGCCCTGTTGTCTGCCGGTCTGACGGTTTTCTCCGTCGCAGTGTTCAGCTACGGTCTCGGCCTGCCCTTCCGCAGTTTTGGCCCCTGGCTCGGTTTCTAGGAGGTCGATCATGGAACTTTTTCACAATCTCGCGCTTGGCTTTTCCACGGCTTCGTCACTCGCCAACCTGTTCTTCTGCCTGATCGGGGTGCTGCTCGGCACGCTGATCGGCGTTCTGCCCGGTATCGGCGCGACGGCCACCATTGCCATGCTGCTGCCGATCACCTTCCAGCTGGAGCCGGTCTCCTCGCTCATCATGCTGGCCGGGATCTATTACGGCGCCCAGTATGGTGGTTCGACCACGGCCATCCTCATCAACATGCCCGGTGAAAGCTCGTCCGCCGTCACCGCCATCGACGGATACCAGATGGCCCGCAAGGGCAGGGCAGGAGCAGCCCTTGCCATTGCCGCACTCGGCTCCTTCTTTGCCGGCACGGTCTCGACCTTCCTGGTTGCCGTTTTCGCGCCGCCGCTCACCAAGATCGCGCTGGAATTCGGGGCTGCCGAATATTTCTCGCTGATGGTGGTCGGCCTCGTCTCTTCCATTGCACTCGCCTCCGGTTCCATCGTGAAAGCGCTTGCCATGGTGGTGCTCGGCCTGCTCCTTGGTCTTGTCGGTACCGATATCTATTCCGGTGCACCGCGCTTCACGCTCGGCATCCGTGAATATGCCGACGGCTTGAACTTCGTGGCAGTCGCCGTCGGCGTGTTCGGCATCGCCGAAATCCTGCGCAACCTCGAGGGCGAGAAGAACCGTACCGTTCTCATCACCAAGGTCACCGGCCTTCTGCCGACCCGCGACGACTTCCGCAAGATGTTTGCGCCTGTGGTCCGCGGCACCATCATCGGTTCGGCGCTCGGTATCCTGCCGGGTGGCGGCGCCATTCTGGCGGCCTTCGCCTCCTACACCGTGGAGAAGCGCGTCTCCAAGACCCCGCAGGAATTCGGCCATGGGGCGATCGCTGGTGTTGCGGGGCCTGAATCGGCCAACAATGCCGGCGCGCAGACCTCGTTCATCCCGCTTCTGACGCTCGGCATTCCCGCCAATCCCGTCATGGCGCTGATGGTCGGCGCGATGATCATTCAGGGCATCGTGCCGGGGCCGAACGTCGCGACCGAGCAGCCGGCGCTGTTCTGGGGTATCATCGCCTCGATGTGGATCGGCAATCTGATGCTGGTCGTTCTCAACCTGCCGCTGATCGGGCTGTGGGTGAAGCTGCTGACGATCCCCTACTACGTTCTCTTCCCGATCATCATGGCCTTCTGCTCGATCGGGGTCTACAGCGTCAACTCCAACGTCTATGATCTCTATGCGGTCGCCTTCTTCGGCTTCCTCGGCTACGCGCTGGTGAAGTTGCGCTGTGAGCCGGCGCCGCTTCTGCTCGGCTTTGTGCTCGGGCCGCTGCTGGAGGAAAACCTGCGCCGCGCCATGATCCTGTCACGCGGCGATCCGTCCACCTTTGTGACGCGCCCGATCAGCGCCACTCTTCTGGCGATTGCCCTCGTCGTGCTCGTTGTGGTGCTTTTGCCCAGCATCCGCGCCAAGCGCGAGGAAGTGTTCCAGGACGAGGAGTAATCCTCGTCGCGGAGACGTTGGGGGACGTCTCAGAAGCCGGTCACGGTCTGCAGATATTGCAGTTCCGTGACCGGCTTTTTTTCCGCAATGCGCTTCAGCAGGAGTTCGCCCAGCAGGCGGCCAGCCTCAGTCAGATCCTCGCTGATCGTCGGGATGCGTGGCCTTACCTGATCGAACAGGCCGGACGTCTGCTTGGTCACGATATGCACATCCTGCCCAAGTTGAAGGCCGTGGTCATAGGCGGCGGCCATCACGGCCATGGCGATCACCTCGCCACCGCAGACGACGCCGTCCGGCCGGTCCGGTCGGGAAAACAGATCGAAAAAGCGGTCGCGGATTGCATCCGACTTGCTGTCCAGCGTCACGTCCTGCGGGATCGAATAAGCCAGGCCCTCCTCGCGGATCGCGGTCATGAAGCCGTGGCGCATGTGATGAGCAAAGGTGAAGACGGGCGGCGGCAGGATGATCGCGAGCTTGCGGCATCCATTCGCCGTCAGCCGGCGCGCGGCATGATAGGCGAAGGCATAGTTGTCGTAATCCACGTAGGGATGCGGCGTCGCAAGCTCCGTACGACCATGGCAGATGAAGGGAAAATCGCTTTCCAGCAGCATCTTCACCCGTTCGTCCAGCGGTTCGGTGCGGGTGAAGATCACCCCGTCAGCGGTGCGATTGCGCAGGATGTGCGCCACGGGCTCGACCTGCGGCCGATCGGAGAAATGCGGCGTGATGACCAGATGGTAGGGCGTGTCGCGCAGCGCCTCCGTCACCCCGTTGATCATCGAGGTGGCATAGCCGAGGATTTCTTCGTGCGGATCGAGAATGAGACTGATCACATTGGTGCGCCCGGTGCGCAGGCGCTGGGCGGCGCGATCCGGCATATAGCCGATCTCGCGTGCCACCTGCGACACCCGCATGCGGGTCTCCAGCGCGATCTGCACGTCGCCTGACAGGGCGCGCGACACGGTGGTCACGGCAAGGCCCGTCAGCCCGGCAATCGTTCTCAGTGTTGGCTTGGCCCTGCCGGGCGGTCCCATCATGGCCTCATGCCCGGACGTGCCCTTGCCGGGCCCGCTCTCCTCACGCGTCATCGATCATGCCTCCCCGCGAGGTCTCCCCACCTTGCGACATAAATCGATACACACCACATTTTCGCGTCCGGCGGAATCCCTTTCAGAGGATTTTCCATAATTATTTCAGCACTCTACCTGACGGTGTGGCGCATGAAAAATATTCCATGGCCGCGTTGGCGTCGTGTCGATTTGTATCGTTATAAATTCCATCTCCGGAGAAACGCCCTGATCTTCAGGAGGTTTCTCAACGAACATTTGCTCTATCGACCCTCGCGCGGCGGGACGATGTCTCGCGCCGCGGGCGGGAACATTCCCGTATCCGGCCTGTTGTCGGGATACGGACCCTCCGGGCCGCGCCACAAACCAGGGAGGCAATCATGCGCAAGGATATGCCGAAGGGGCCCGAAGCCGGGCAGCCGAAAAGGGACGCGGCCGGACAGTTTGCCGAAAGCCAGGCGGACCGCCGGGCAAGCGGCGTTGCGGCCGCCAAACCGACCGTCATCACGCATTCCGAGGACAGCACGGCCCACAATGTGCCCCCTGGCGCGGACAATCCCTCGCAGCCGGAGCCCGGTGAGCGCCGCTGGAGCCGATCGGAACGCTCCGACTGACACGGTGCCGTGTCGGCGTGACGGACTGCCGTCAGATCACCGCTTGGTTCCATATCGGAAATCAGATAGAAGCGTGCATGCATCGACGTGTGGAGAAGGGGCGGAACGTCATGAAGGCATCGGCCTTGCCCGATTTCGGGGCATTCCTGCCCGCACGGACCGGCTGACATGAAATTCCCGACGCGGATCTTTCCAACGGCCTCGATCAGCGTCTATCTCGTGGCGCTGGCTGCCGTCATTGCCTTGCCCCTGATCGCCTTCGTGATCTTCCTGATGCTGCAACTCGAGGCTCAGCAGCGCGACAGCCTCAACGAGGATACGCAGGAAGATGCGATGATGATGGCCGGCACCATCGAGCGCGAGCTGCGCGATGCCGCAACCACCCTGCGCCTGATCGCGACCTCTCCGGAACTGCGTACGGGTGATCTCGCTGCCTTCCATCACCGCACCCAGGCCAGCCTGATGGACAGTCAGCGCTACGTGCTGCTGGTCGATAGAGACGGCAATCAGAAGCTGAATACCCGCGTGCCCTATGGCGAGCCGCTGCAGCGCATGGCCAATCTCGACGGTCTTCGCTCCGTGCTGCAAAGCCGCAGGATCGAGGTGTCCAGCATCTTCTTCGGCGTTACCAGCAAGCGCTGGGTGTTCAATGTGCTGATGCCGCTTCCGCCGGAGCTTGCCCCGGCCGGTGCTGCCCTGATCATCACGCAGAATGCGGAGGACCTGCATCGGCTGATGGGGGCCACCAGTCTTCCGAAAGGCTGGTCCATGGCCGTGCTTGACCAGACGAACCTCGTGGTGGCCTCCACCAGGGCGGCACCGGGTGAACCGGCGCCGATCGCGCCGGAAACGCTCGCCCTGATGTCCGGCGTCAGCGGCACGATCGAGGACGTCGGACGTGGACAGGGCCAGATGTATGGCTATGCCACCCTGCCGGACTGGCCCTGGCGGGTGGTCGTGTGGGGGCCGATCGCCGAGGCGCAGATGGATATCCTGCGGACCTCCCGTTACCTGATCATCGGCAGCCTTCTCATTCTCGCGGCGGGGCTGATGGTGGCCTATCTTGTGGCGCGTCAGATGCGTGGTCCTATCCGCGAGATTGCCGCCATGGCCGACCGGATCGGTCGCGGCGAGATCGTCTCGCCGGTGGAGACGCGCATCACCGAGGCGAACCATATTGCGGTTGCCCTGTCGAACGCTTCCTTCGACCGCAGCGAGGCGGAGGACCGCGTTCATCTCATCATGCATGAGCTGGTGCATCGGACGAAGAACATCATGACGCTGGTGCAGGCCATGATGCGACAGCTGGCCCGGCGGGAAACCTCGATCGAGGCTTTTCAGCAGGCCATCGGCGAGCGGCTGCAAGGGCTCGGCAAGTCCATCGAGATGCTGGCGCAGGAACAATGGGCGGGTGTGCCGATCACCCGTGTTGTCGCCATGCACCTCGAAACCTTCCTCGAAACCCGCAATCGTGTGCGTGTGCAGGGGCCGGATTTCGTGCTGCGGGCTGAGGCAGTGCAGAATCTCGGCCTTGTTCTGCATGAACTCGCGACGAATTCCGTCAAATACGGTGCTCTATCCGCGCCGGAGGGTCGTGTCGATCTCGTCTGGATGAAGACCGAGGGCGAGGAGCCGGAACTGATCATTTCGTGGCAGGAGCGGAATGGTCCGTCGGTCGCCGCTCCGTCCGCAACAGGCTTCGGCACCACGATCATCAAGCGGCATGCGGCAGCCTCCTTCAGCGGCCAGGTCGAGGTGGACTATGCGATCGAGGGGTTTGTCTGGCGCCTGACTGCGCCGCTGCGGCACTTCGAACGCCCGCCGGCGGAGGTTGGCCGCGATATCCATCACCGCTGACATTGCCTTTGTCGTGTGGGTTCCGCATCAGGGATGCAGGTGGTCATGCTGCTCTACGGCAGAGGTTTGAACGGGCAGGCGGCAGGGAACGAACGAACGAGCCGCAGCGTTTGGCGGCCATGGATATCACGCAAACCGCCGCGCCCGATCCGCTTGCCCTCTCCAAGGTCGGGCTCACCTATGTCAACGACACGGAACCCGGCATTCGCCGCGAGCGCCGCGGCCGCGGTTTCTGTTTTCGCATGCCGGATGGCACGCTTCTGTGCGAAGGGGCAGACAAGTCCCGCATCCTCTCGCTCGGCCTGCCGCCGGCCTATCAGAATGTCTGGATCTGTCTCGATCCGCGCGGCCATCTGCAGGCCACCGGCTACGATGCGCGCGGCCGCAAGCAGTACCGCTATCACGCCGACTGGCAGAGCTTTCGCAGCGAGCTCAAATACGACCAGATGATCCGCTTCGGCGAGGCGCTGCCCCGCATCCGCCGGCGCGTCCAGCGGGATCTGTCGCTCGGCCTCGACCAGCCGGAAGCGGTGATCGCTGCGCTGGTGGCGCTGCTCGACGCCACACATCTGCGTGTCGGCAACCGCGCCTATGCAAAGGAAAACAGGACCTATGGCGCCACCACCCTGCTGAAGCGCCACATGCGGCTCGGCAAGGACGGCGTACAGCTCCGCTTCACCGCCAAGGGCGGCAAGCGCGTGCGTCACACCATCCGTCACCCGCGTCTGCAACGCATCTTCGAGGAGATCGCCGACCTGCCCGGTCGCCAGCTGTTCTCCTGGCCGGACGAGGAGGGCGTGCCGCATCCCGTCGATTCCGGCCGGCTCAACGCCTATCTGGCGGAGGCGGCGGGCCTTGCCATTTCGGCGAAAACCTTCCGCACCTGGGGCGGCAGCCTCGCGGCCTTCGGGGCGGCGCGTCGGGCACGCCTCGATGGCGAGACAATCCGGGTGAAGCTTCTGACCAGGGCCGCCTCGGAAGAATTGCAGAATACCCCGGCAGTCTGCCGCAGCAGCTATATCCATCCGGCGATCTTGTCGCTGGCGGAGGATGTGGCACCGCTCGATGCAGCAAGCGCAATGCCGCTCAAGGCCGGGGCCGATCTCGCCGGCCTGCGGGCGGAGGAACGGCGGCTTCTTTCCTTCCTGATGCAGGCAGCCAAAACCACGGCGTGATCCTGCCACAGAAGAAAGGCCGCCTGCGGGGCGACCTTTCGATGTTGTTCTTCGTGTTGCTCAAGAGGAACCGGCGTCAGGCGGCACGACGGGCGTGCTTGCCCTCCTGCACTTCCTCGACGATCTTGCTGACAAAGGCCTGCAGATCCTGCGGGGAGCGCGAGGTGATGATGCCCTGGTCCACCACGACCTCCTTGTCCTCCCAGATCGCGCCGGCATTCTTCACGTCGGTGCGGATCGAATGATAGGAGGTGGCCTTTCGGCCGCGCAGGGCATCGGCTTCCACCAGCAGCCAGGGGCCGTGGCAGACTGCCGCTACGGGCTTGCCGCTGTCGACGAAGGCGCGCACCAGACGCACCGCATCCTCGCTGGTGCGCAGGATGTCCGGATTGATCTGGCCGCCCGGAATGACCAGCGCGTGGTAGTCATCCAGCTTGGCTTCGCCGACCGTCAGATCGACGGTGACGCTGTCGCCCCAGTCCTTGTCGTCCCAGCTCCTGATCTCGCCGGGCTTCAGCGAGGCGATCTTGACGGTGGCGCCACGCTTGCGCAGCTCTTCCAGCGGCACGTGCAGTTCGGAACGCTCATAGCCATCCGTGGCGAGGATCAGAATGCGTGCGGATGTGATGTCTGTCATGCTTGGTCTCCTTTTTCTGTTCGTGCCGAAACCGGCTGGCCGCGTGTTATCTGACCTTCGTCAGAGGCGGCCGCTCGAAAGGTCGCGCCCGTTGATGGAGGCGGGCACGAGCATTTCCTCCTGTGGGGTGCGGGGTAGCGGCAGTTCCACTTTCGCCGGCACCATCACCTGACGCCCCTGCGGGGCTGACCCATGCCTGATGGCGCGGCGTTGAAACCGGCTGATCAGGCTGAGGATCACCTCTTCGACCTTGCGCATCTCACTCCTCCTGTCCTTGGTCTCCCGAGTGACGGCGAGAGGCACTGTCCGGCGGCGTGCCGGACCTGATGTTCTAACCCGTGCGGGGCGTGCAAGTTCCATCCGAGACGGGATTTGCGCCGATCGCGGCGTCGAGGTGGATGAGAGATGGCCGGAATGTGCGCAAATCCGTCGCGCAGGTGAGCAGGTGACTTGCGTTTATGTGCGGCAGACGCATGCAGCGCCGGTATGCACCTTTCAGAAGTCACATGGCAAAGATATGAGGAGACGTTGTGCGTGATGCATGGGCTTGCCAAAGGCTACATCGCCTCATTGGCTGCACAGGCGGGTGAGGCCGTGGATGTTCGCCAGGGATCTCGCGACTGTCTTGTCCGGTTCATCCCACTGGCTGGCGAACACCATAAGAAACTCTCCGGAGGCCATTTGCGCCGCCGGCGGACGGAGTGCCGTCTTTTTCTCTGCCCGGCGGCAGGTCAGACGGGGACCACCATCATGTAGCATGTGGCAATAACCATCATCACAGTGGCAGCTTCAAGCCATTCGCGAGACATCGGATCCTCCTTGCGGTCTGTGCCACCAGAACGACTATGCCCTTGTTCCGGTTCCACAGAACCGCCACACTTCTTAATATCGCGACATGAGTCTGGCTGAAACATGGCAGGCGACGCCTCTTTCGTTGCTGCAATGCGGGAGGCAACGGCATCACCCGTGGCGATTCTGCAAAGCGTCTGCCCGGGCGCGTGCCGCCTCTAGAATGGAGCGAACCTCATCGGCGGCCGTCGTTGCGGCAGCAAGCCCTGCATCGTCTTCGGAAAGGACGCCGGGATCCTCCTGATGGTCCTGAAAGCTTGCCTCTTCCGTCAGACGGCGGGCGAAGTCCTGGACACGTTCCTCGCCGGAGAGCAGGGCAGCAATGAAATCGATCATCAGTTCGCGATGGGCGTTGAGACGCCCCTCCAGTTCCTCATGCGTCAGGTGGTTCATGATTCATCTCCCGGTGTTCCGTTGCCGCCGTCTCTGCGGCCGATGCCTGTCCAACGCGCAAGGGGGGCGAAAAGTTACGCGCGACCGGCAAAAACCGGGCTTCTGCTGCGGTGCAGCGTGATCCTGCGGCATCTTCGACACGCAAGGGAACGATTCCCCCGGTCGCGCTTTGTTGGCGCACACTCACAACAAGGTGCGGCATGGACAGCAATCTTCGAACGGTCAGCGTTGAACCCGGTTCCTGGCTGGAGCTTGGTGCGAACTTCGATGGCGAAGGCACGAACTTCGCCATTTTTTCGGCCCATGCGGAGCGCGTGGAGCTTTGCCTCTTCGATGAGAGCGGCAAGCGGGAGATCGCCCACGTCACGCTGCCGGAATACACCCACGAGATCTGGCACGGCTATCTGCCGGGCGTGAAGCCGGGGCAGTTGTACGGCTACCGCGTGCACGGCCCCTTCGATCCGGAAAACGGCCACCGCTTCAATCCGAACAAGCTGCTGATCGATCCTTATGCCCGCGAACTGGTCGGAACCTTCGACTGGAACGACGCGCATTTCGCCTATGACATCTATCACGACGACAAGGATCTCACCTTCGACGAGCGCGACAGCGCGCCGTTCACCCCGAAGTGCCGCGTGATCGACCCGAAGGATTTCGACTGGACGCCGGACAACCGTCCGAACGTGCCCTGGCCCTCCACGATCGTCTACGAGACGCATGTGAAGGGGTTCACCAAGCTCAACCCGGCCATCCCGCAGGATCTGCGCGGCACCTTCGACGGCATGGGGCACAGGGGGTCGGTGGATTACATCAAGAGCCTCGGCATCACCTCGGTGGAACTGATGCCGGTGCACGAGTTTCCCGATGACCAGCACCTGCTGGACAGGGGCCTGCACAATTTCTGGGGCTACAACACCATCGGCTTTTTCGCGCCGGCCTCGCGCTATTATGGCCCGCGCGGCATCCAGGGCTTTCGCGACATGGTGCGCGCCTACCACGATGCCGGCATCGAAGTCATTCTCGACGTGGTCTACAACCATACCGCCGAGGGCAACGAGCTGGGGCCGACGCTCTCCTTCAAGGGTATCGACAACTTTTCCTACTACCGCACCCTGCCGGACAATCACCGCTACTACATCAACGATACCGGCACCGGAAACACGGTGAACACCTCGCATCCGCGCGTGCTGCAGATGGTGATGGATTCGCTGCGCTACTGGGTGGAGCACATGCATGTCGACGGCTTCCGCTTCGACCTCGGCACCATTCTCGGCCGTGAGCCGGAAGGCTTCGACCAGCGCGGCGGCTTCTTCGACGCCATCACGCAATGCCCGATCCTGTCGCGCGTCAAGCTGATCGGCGAGCCCTGGGACATCGGGCCGGGCGGCTATCAGGTCGGTGGCTTTCCCCCCGGCTGGGCCGAATGGAACGACAAGTATCGCGATACCACGCGCGAATACTGGAAGGGCGACCAGAACACCGCGCCGGATTTTGCCGCGCGCCTGCTCGGCTCCGGCGACATTTACGACCTGCGTGGACGCCGTCCCTGGGCAAGCGTCAACTTCCTCGCCGCCCATGACGGTTTTACGCTGAACGACCTCGTTTCCTACAACGAGAAGCACAATGCGGATAATGGCGAGGACAACAACGACGGCCACAACGACAACCGCAGCTATAATTACGGTGCGGAAGGCCCGACCGAGGACGAGGGCATCAATGCGGTGCGCGAGCGCCAGAAGCGCAACTTCCTCGCCACGCTGTTTCTCTCGCATGGCACGCCGATGCTGCTGGCCGGCGACGAATTCGGTCGCAGCCAGATGGGCAACAACAACGGCTACTGCCAGGACAGCGAGATTTCGTGGGTCCAGTGGGAGGACCTGCCGGAGACCAACGAGGCGCTGCGCAATTTCACGCGTCACCTGATCACGCTGCGTCACACCCAGCCGATCTTCCGCCGCGAGAGCTGGCGCGACGGCATGGAAGTCAACTGGTTCAATGCCGGTGGCGGCTACCAGCAGCCGGAGCAGTGGCTGGAAGGCACGACGCTCGGCCTGCATCTCGGCCGGCGCGATCTCGAGGGACAGAAGGGCATCTGGTCGGATGTGCTGATGCTGTTCAACCCGTTCGAAGGGCAGGTGCCGTTCAAGATCCCGCCGCTCAACAAGGGCAAGTGGATCCTCGAACTGACGACGGCGGATGTCACCATTCGCGGCCAGGAGATCGATCAGGACGAGGATTTCGAACTGGAAGGCCGCAGCCTCGCCGTGTTCCGCCGCGGCTGATCGCCCCACCCGTTTCCCCGGGCGCGCGCTCTCTGCCATCACCGGCAGGGGGCGCGTTTTCGTGTGCGGTGTCACTTTCTTCTGCGTGCATCGCCGCAGGCGCGGAACCGATCGTGTTCGCCACATTGCAAAGCGCCCGCCTTCTCATCGGAAGGCGGGCGCTTTTGGTATTCCATGGCAGGAAGTTTCGTTGGCTGATCCAGGCCTGACATCAGGAGGCAGCGGCGCGCCGACTGACCAGATTGGTGTAGATCGCCGCATATTTCTCCGCGCTGCGCTCCCAGGAAAAGCGGGTCTTCATGCCCTGGTTCTGCAGCCTTGCCCATTGGCGGGGGTCGGCATAGGTGTCGAGCGCACGGCGGAGCGCGAGCCGCAACCCGTCCGTGTTGACCGGATGGAACTGGAAGCCGGTGGCAACGCGCGCCGACATCGCCGCATCATTGGCGTCGATGATGGTTTCCGAAAGCCCGCCGGTGCGCGACACCACCGGCACGCAGCCATAGCGCAACGCATAGAGCTGCGTCAGGCCGCAGGGTTCGAAGCGCGACGGCTGGACGATCGCGTCCGATCCGCCGTGGATCAGGTGTGCGGTCGGCTCGTCATAGCCGATATGCACGGCCATGCGGCCGGGGAAGCGGGCGGCGGTCACGCGCAGCGCCTGTTCGATCGCGTGATCGCCTTTGCCGAACACGATCACCTTGCCGCCCTGGCGCAGAACCTCGTCGGCGGCATCGGCGAACATGTCCATGCCCTTCTGCCAGGTGAGGCGAGTGACGGCTGAAAACACCGGTCCCTCGTCCTGATCGAGTCCGAAGCGCTCCAGCAGCACCTCGCGGTTCTCCCGCTTGCGTCTCAGGCTCGTGGCATCGTAATTGCGCGGCAGATGCGGATCGGTGGCCGGATTCCAGATGTCGAGATCGATGCCGTTGACGATGCCGCGCAGCGCCATCACCCGCTCGTTCAGCACGCCATCGAGCCCCATGCCGAAGCGCGGGGTGAGGATTTCGCGGGCATAGGTGGGGCTTACCGTGGTGATGATGTCGGCCGTCTGCAGCCCGCCTTTCAGATAGCTGATATCGCCGAAATATTCGAGGCAGTCGGTGGTGTTGAGACGATCCGGAAGGCCGATCGCTGCCAACCGGTCGGCGCCGAACTGGCCCTGGAAGGCGATGTTGTGAATGGTCAGCACGACAGGCACCCGGCAGCCCATGTCGCGCATGTAGACCGAGGTCAGGGCCGACTGCCAGTCATGGGTATGCACAAGATCCGGCTGCCAGCCGGGCAGCGCTCCGGCAGCGATTTCCGCCGCCGCGCGCGACAGGGCTGCAAAGCGCAGCCAGTTGTCGGGATGATCGTTGCCTGCTTCATCCACATAGGGGCCGCCCGGTCGGTCAAACAGCGCGGGCGCGTCGAGCACCAGAAGATCGAGATCCTCGACTCTTGCATGCAGCAGGGTCGCGCGCTTTCCAAGCAGGTCATCGAAGGTCATCAGCGGAACGCCGCTCTGGCCGATCTGGCGCAGCACCACCGGATAACCCGGAAGCAGCGTCGTGGTGGCGATTCCAAGAGTGGCCAGCGCCTTGGGCAATGAGCCCGTCACATCGGCAAGGCCGCCAGTCTTGATCACGGGAAAGAGTTCTGACGTCACCGAGAGGATCTTCATCGTCGGCATTGCCCTTCCGATGCGTGGCGGCTCGGGAAGCCGGTCACGGCCCCCTCGTCGCTCACGGCGGTCATCCAGAGTGAAGGGCGCATTCATCATGGAACAATTCTCCGCGCGCCATACCCGTGACGCGCCCCCGGATGGGGACGTGCCGTTGTCGCGTCCTGATGAACGCTGCGCCCACCCTGGGCGTTCCCTCGCTTTGTGCAAAAGGGGTAAGCCCCGAAAACGGAGGGTTCGCAAAACTGGACCTGCATGCCGCACTCGACGATAAGGACAACGATGTTCCAGCGCCGCGAAGTGATCCGCGACGGTGTAAAACTTGGAAATGAGGGGAGGACGATCTCAGGCGACGGGTGTCTTGGCGCTGCGTTTCCTGGCCGGTGCCGCAACCGGCTCGATGGCTTTGGCTTCCGTGGCGGCAGGCGTCTTGGCTGCCGCTTTCGCGGCCGGGACTTTTGTCTTTGCCGAGGTTGCCTTTACCGACTTCGGTGTGGCTTCCGTTGTGGGGGCAGATTGTGCCGGACTTCCCACCTTCTTGGCACGCGTGACTGCCGGTTTCGCTGTGGTGCTGGCCTGCGCTTCAAATTCCTCGCAGGCGCGCGTCCAGTGCTCGGCATCCTTGCCGTGCGGACGCCCCTCTTCTTCCCAGAGCGCGTAGGCCCGGTTTCTGATCCACTCGTGTGAGTCCGCCATCTTCCTCTCCATTCGCCCAACCGTCAGAACACGCGAAACTGACTAAAGTTCCCGCGTCCGTCGAATTTTGTGCGCTGCAGCGGCTGCTGGCAATCCTCTAAATCTGCAAAATGCGGGATGAGCGGAACTTCTTCGTCTCTCGCGGGTTCGGTGCGCGGGCAAGGAGGAGCCATCTGATGGAAAAATGTCTTGATATCGTGCCACATGCCACAGGCTGGATCTACGTCTTCGACGGCCAGCCCTCTGCATCCTTTCCGAGCTATGCGCTTGCCTTGAAGGCGGCCCGTGCGCATGCCGCACGCGATGTGCAGACACTGCGCCGCACCGTCTTTCGCAGGCAGGAAGTCAGCGGCGAATTCAGCAGCATCGTGCACCATACGCAGCATCTGCCGCACTGAGGCGGTCACGCCGCTATTTTGCCGGCAAGGCCCGCGGAGACATCGACTCTTCGCGGGTTTTTCATGCGGGGCGGCATGCCGGAAGACATGCGCCGCCCCCGTTTCCGGAGACGGCGGACTGCTTCGACGATGCGCGGTTCAGGCCGCCTTGCGGGCGGCGCTGTTGACGGCGCTTTCGGCAAGCTGTGTCAGCGTGTCGTCGGTCTTGCTCTCTTCGGCGAGCGTTGCCTCGAGCAGGGCGACGGCGTCCTTGAGGCCGAGCTGCATCGCCCAGGAGCGCAGGGTGCCATAACGGCTGATCTCGTAATGCTCGACAGCCTGGGCCGCTGCCAGCAGGCCGGCATCAAGGGCGGGCGTACCCTTGAATTCGTCGAGGATTTCCTCTCCTTCCTCGATGATGCCGTCAATGGCGGGGCAGGTCTTGCCGCGGGCGCGCTTGCCGATCAGCTCGAAGACCTGCTGCAGGCGCTCGATCTGCCCGTCGGTTTCCTCCTTGTGCTTCAGGAAGGCCTGCTTCAGCTTCGGGTCGGTGGCGCCACGCGCCATCTTCGGCAGCGCCTTCGAAATCTTGCGCTCTGCGTAGTAGATGTCCTTCAGCGTTTCGTAGAACAGATCCTCAAGGGTCTTGTCGGCCATGATGCGTCTCTCCTCGGTGGTGGGGTGTCTCTCTGCCGACCGTTGCGATGGCCGCAGATTGCACGGGTCTAACCGGGGCGCGCTGCGAATGTTCCTGCGAAATCTCAACGGTTTTGGTGCGAGGCATCCTCGTCCCACCGATCGGAGGCGGTGGTACGGCTTGGCGTCCTGGTGAGAGATCTCATGCGACGCTGCCGGACCATCGCCGACACGATGACGCTGCCGATCAGCACGGGGCCGATGGCGACGGCTGCAAACCAGAAATTGCTGATCATGCCGGCTCTCCGGCCGTCGTTCCACTCGGGTCGCCCGGGCGTGCCCGGGCAGACTGTTCGCGCGGGATATTGCGGGATTTGGGGTCATCATACATGACCTGCCTCCTCTTGCTTGCATCGCGTTCAGCGTGACCAACCGATGAATGGGCAGATTGTTCCGTGCCGGCAGAGGCTGGCTGGTTGCGCGCTCCTGCCTCCATACCGCAGCCGTTTGGGCGGGCTGACGGTGTCTTGAAAGGAGGGGCGCCATCCACGCTCGGGGACGAGGAGATGAAACGGCCATGGCAGGGAGGGCGGTGGCGACGAAGAAGGCCCGGTGCGAAAGCCTCCCGAAGGATATGACCGCCGGAAAGACGTCCGCCTTCTATCCGGTGACGTGATCGGGACACGGCCGGATCAGCATGGCCTGAGATCACGTGCCGCGGAGAGACGCGCCATGAAAGGCGATGACCGGCCGGTTTACGCCTTGAGGTTTTGCTTGTCGTTCAGCGCCTTCTGCAGTTCCAGCGCCAGTTCCATCAGCCTGTCGGGAACCGGTTCCTTTTCGATTTCGGCAAGCAGACCGGCAACCTTGCGACTGACGCTGGCGCCAAGCTCGGACGGCCCGGACTTCAGGCCGGTCGCAGTCTTGTCGGTAGTCTCGTTCATTGCGACCCCTCGGCGAAACCTGTGTCTGAAGACTGCCTCCTCTGGCGACGCATCGCCGCCGGTTGAAAGAAGCATTCCTGTCAAACTATTGGAAAGCGCGGAAAGGTCCCGTTTGTCAATGGTATTGGAGCGAGGGAGGAAGCCCGGCCGATCGCTTGTCGCCCGGGCGTTGTATCCCGGTCGCCGTCACCCGCGACCATGACGGCCGGGAATGGAGGTGATCGAAGCCGAAACCGGGTCGCTTGCGGGGAATGTATCTTCCAGCCCTTCCTGCAATTGCTCCTCCAGTTTCTGCGCCTTGCCCTGCCGACCGCTGTCTCCGGCAAGGGTCGCGGTGCGTCCGTCCTGGTCCTTGCCTTCCATCATTTCCTCGGGCAGGTCGTCGTCATGGATGACGCGTGCAAGCAATGCCTTTGCCCTTGCCACTGCATTGGTACGATTCACCGCCTCACCCTGCGAGCGCAGGCTGACGGAGATGACATCGCCGCTCTGCTCGATGAATTCCACCGTAAAGCCGTCATTGCCGCTGCCTTCGGTGATCACCTGTGTGCCAACAATGCTCATGGGGTCTCCCTTTCCGGTTTGTTGTCTGGGTCCTCGTGCAAACGGAAGAGGCAAGGTCTTTGTTCCTGCAGTCAGGCGTGTTCCGGGCTGGTGCGGTCGACAACCGCGAATGGTGGAGGCGGGCGGAACTAAATGCGCATGCGCGACGTTTGCCACCTCGATCCCACCCCCTTATTGGAGAGGTTTGCAACGGTGTCCGAATCACAGTTGAGTCGCGATCCTGCACGCGCAGACATTGTCAGACTCATCCCCGCCCTGCGTGCCTTTGCCCGTACCTTCTGCCGCAATCCCTCGGATGCGGACGATCTGGTGCAGGAGACCCTGATGAAGGCGCTGGCCAACCTCGACAAGTTCGAGCCGGGAACCAAGCTGAAATCCTGGCTCTTCACCATCATGCGCAACACCTTCTATACCCGCGCCAAGGTGCTTGGCCGCGAGGCGCCGGGCCTGGAGGAGGCCGTGTCCGGCGATACGCCGATGGAGGCAACGCAGGAGGTGCAGGCGCGCGTCCGGGAGGTGCAGCGCGCACTCGCCAAGCTTCCGCCCCATTATCGGGAGGTCCTCACCTTGGTGGCCATTCTGGGCGAGAGCTACGAGTCGGCCGCCGAGATCTGCGAGTGTGCCATCGGCACGGTCAAGAGCCGGCTGAACCGCGCGCGCCACCAGATCCTGCAGGAACTGGGCGAGGACTGATCCCGTCCGTCGCCGCAACGGGCCGGATTCATGCAAAGACGAGCGGGCCGATCGTCTGCCGCATACGGCAGGGCGAAGCCTCGTTGTTGGATGGAACCTTCCGCGCCTCCGGAAGTTGACTGGCCGGGTAGGGCCCCAAAAAAGCCTTGTTCGCCCTTCGCACTTTCGGGATTTCTCATATGTCTGTTACGATCACTGCGATCCTGTTCGCCTTGATAGGGATTGCCTTGGCAGGCGGTGGCGCTCAGCTTCTGATGCTGGGCGGCAGCGCCTATTACCTCATCACCGGCATCGCCTTTCTGGTGACGGCCATCCTGCTTTTCCTGCGCCGTTCCACAGCGCTTCTTCTTTATTCCCTCATCATCATCGGCTCGCTGATCTGGGCCATCTGGGAGGTCGGCTTCGACTGGTGGCAGCTCGGGCCGCGCGGTGGCGTCGTCATCGTGCTCGGCCTCTGGCTGCTGACGCCGTGGATCCGTCGCCCGCTCGGCTTTACAAGCCCCAACACCGGCGCACGCTATGGCGCCGGCGCCGGTCCGCTTGCTGTTGCCGTCGTTCTGGCGATCGCCGTCGCGATCTTTTCGATGCTCACCAATTCCACCGACATGGAAGGCCGGCTGCCGGAAGACAAGATTGCTGCTGCGCCCGATCTCGGGGGCAATGTGCCGCCCGGCGAATGGCACCAGTACGGACGCACGCCCTATGGCCAGCGCTACTCGCCGCTCGACCAGGTCAATGTCCAGAACGTGGCAAACCTCAAGGAGGTCTGGCGCTACCAGACCGGCGATGTGAAGCTGCCGGACGATGTTGGCGAGACGACCTATCAGGTGACGCCGCTGAAGGTCGGCAATTCCCTCTATCTCTGCACACCGCACAACTGGGCGATCGCCATCGACGCGACAACCGGCAAGCAGCAGTGGAAATATGATCCGAATGTCGGGCTGAACCCCGACCGCCAGCACCAGACCTGCCGCGGCGTGACCTATTACGCCGATCCGGCCGCTCAGCCCGGCACCGCTTGCGCCACCCGCGTCTATCTGCCCACCTCCGATGCGCGCCTGATCGCGCTTGATGCCGCCAACGGGCAGGTCTGCACCGGCTTTGCCGACAAGGGCGTCCTGCATCTGGAACAGGGCATGCCCTACAATCCGGCCGGCTATTATTACTCCACCTCGCCGCCGGTGATCGCGGCAGGCAAGATCATCATCGGCGGTGCCGTCAACGACAACTATTCGACGCAGGAACAGTCCGGCGTCATCCGCGCCTTCGACGTGAAGTCCGGTCAGCTCGTCTGGAACTGGGATTCCGGCAATCCGACGCAGACGCAGCCCCTGCCGCAGGGCCAGACCTATACGGCCAATTCACCCAACAGCTGGTCGGTGTTCAGCGTCGATGAAAAGCTGGGCCTCGTCTATATTCCGCTCGGCAACCAGGTGCCCGACCAGCTCGGCATGAACCGCTCGGACAGCGTGGAAAAATACTCCTCCTCCATCGTCGCCCTCGACATCAATACCGGGCAGGACCGCTGGGTGCGCCAGACCGTGCATCACGATCTCTGGGACATGGACGTGCCCGCCCAGCCGGTGCTGGTCGACATCACCAAGCCGGATGGCACGCCGGTTCCGGCCCTGGTCGGTCCTACCAAGCAGGGGGACATCTATGTGCTCGACCGGCGCACCGGCGAGCCGCTGCAGCCGATCCGCGAGATCCCGGCGCCGGGCGGCGCGATCCCCGAGGATCACAGCGCGCCGACCCAGCCGGTCACCGCGCTCACCTTCCGGCCGCGCGCACTCGAAGGGCGCGACATGTGGGGTGTCACCATGTTCGACCAGATGGTCTGCCGCATCCGGCTGAAGCAGCTGAAATACGAGGGGCAGTACACGCCGCCCTCACTGCAGGGCACGCTGGTCTATCCCGGCAATTTCGGCACCTTCAACTGGGGTTCGGTCGCGGTCGATCCGGAACGCATGGTGATGTTCGGCATGCCGACCTATCTCGCCTTCACCTCGCAGCTTGTGCCGCGCGCCGATGTGCCGCCGAAGGGATCTGACGAAAAGGGATCGGAACAGGGGCTGAACCGCAATGACGGCGCACCCTATGCCGTCAAGATGGGGCCCTTCCTCGGCCCGCTGCAGATTCCCTGCCAGGCTCCGCCATGGGGTTATGTGGCCGGCGCCAATCTGCGCACCGGCGAGACCGCCTACAAGCTGAAGAACGGCACAGTCTACGACATGACGCCGCTGCCCTTGCCCTTCAAGCTCGGTGTCCCCGGCATCGGCGGCCCGATGATCACCAAGGGCGGCGTTGCCTTCCTCGGTGCGGCCGTCGACAACTACCTGCGGGCCTATGAACTGACCACCGGCAAGCAGCTGTGGGAGGCACGCCTTCCGGCTGGCGGACAGGCCACCCCGATGACCTATTCGGTGGAGGACGGGCGCCAGTTCGTGGTGATGGTGGCGGGCGGCCACGGCTCGGTCGGCACCAAGGCCGGCGACTATGTGATCGCCTACGCCCTGCCGCGATAAGGTGTCCTGCGGGGCGGGCGACCTTCGCCCGCCCGACGGGATCCGCGGGCGGTCCCGGGCATAAAGACGGAAACGCAGAAGGAAGCCCGGAACGTGACGGTCACGCTCCGGGCTTTTCCATGTTCGCGGTTGCGGTCGTCAGAATGTGCCGCTTGCCCGCAGATGGTTGGTCACCGAGGTGACGCCAGCCACCGAGAGTGCAACCTCTGCCGCACGATCGCTCTCGCCCGGCAGCAGAACGCTGCCCGTCAGGATCACGGTCGTTCCCTCAACCGTTACAGCAAGATTGGTCGGGTCGAGGCCGCCTGCGCTCGCCAGCGCCTCGGCCACCCGCGTTTCAAGTTGGGCATCCGGCGGATTTTCCGCCGTCACCACCGGTTGTTCCGCGTGAAAGGTCTGGGGTTTGAACACCATTGTCTGTCCTCCTGGCTGTAGGAAGACCCAACAGCCGGGAGGCGCAAATGTTCGCACAGGCTCGCTCAGCCGGGTGCTGCCAGGTTTGCCAGAAGTTCGCGCAGCTGCTGTTGCGTGAAGGGCTTCGGCAGCCGCGGCAGATGGGTTCCCTCGCCGGAGGGAAGCTCCGCATAGCCGGTTGCCAGTACGATCGGCAGGTGCGGACGCAGCTGCCGGATGCGACCGGCCAGTTCGGCGCCCGTCATGCGCGGCATGGAATGGTCGGTGATGACAACGTCGATCTCCCGCCCGCTTTCCACGACAGCCAGCGCATCGGCGCCATTATAGGCCTCGATCACCGTATGGCCGAGATCCTCCAGCATCATCCCCGTATTCATCAGCACCAGGGCGTCATCATCCACGGCCAGCACGGTCAGTGCGCGTCCGGCGTCCGGTGTATCCTGCATCATCGTCCTTGCGTCTTCCGTCCTCATGGTCGCTTCCGCGGCTCTCTCCAGCCCGGGCATCATCAGCGTGACCGTCGTGCCGGCGCCCGGCAGGCTGGTCAGCCTGAGTTCTCCGCCGGATTGCTCCGTCAGGCCTTGTACCATGGAAAGGCCGAGCCCGGTGCCCTTGCCGACGCCTTTCGTGGTAAAAAACGGCGTGGACGCCCGCGCCAGTGTCTCTGCATCCATGCCTTCGCCATCATCGATGACGCAGAGGGCCACATAAAGGCCGGGCGTAAGCTTTCCCGCGCATCTGGTGATCTCTTGCGCGCGGGCGGTCACGCGGATGAGGCCGCCACCCGGCATGGCATCGCGTGCGTTGACGATGAGGTTGAGAAGGGCCGTTTCCAGCTGGTTGACATCGGTCATGACGGCCGGCAGCCCTGCGTCGCAGTCGATGTCGATCATCACATTCGGCGGCAGCGAGCGGCGGGCAAGCTCCACCATGCCCTCCACAAGGTCGCGCACATCGACGGGGCGCACGTCCAGTTCCTGCCGGCGGGCAAAGGCGAGCAGGCGTTGAGTCAGCGCTGCGCCGCGCTCCGCGCCACGGATCGCATTGGTGACCAGCGGCGTGGTCTGCGGGTCCGGTGGCAGGCGCTTCTGCAGCATCTGCAGGCTACCGAGAATAGCGGTCAGGAGATTGTTGAAGTCGTGGGCGATGCCGCCGGTCAACTGGCCGATGGCCTCCATCTTCTGCGCCTGGAACAGCTCTTCGCGCGCCTGCGACAGCTGGATCTGGGCGGCGTGCTTGTCGCTGATGTCACGGGTGATCTTGGCAAAGCCGAGAAGCATGCCCTGATCGTCGTGAATGGCGTCGATAACGACATTGGCCCAGAAACGTTCACCATTCTTGCGTACCCGCCAGCCTTCCTTCTCGAAGCGCCCATCCCGCCGGGCGGCTTGAAGCCCGCGCTGTGGTTCTCCCGCTGCACGGTCCTCCGGCGTATAAAAGGTGGAGAAATGCTGCCCGATGATTTCGTGCGCGCTATAGCCCTTCACGCGCTCAGCCCCCGGGTTCCAGCTCGCCACATAGCCCAGCGGGTCCACCATGTAGATCGCATGGTCGGTCAAGGCATTGATAAGAAGCCGGTAGTGGTCGTCTGTCTCCAGTCGCAGCGTTTGGCCATCGGCCATGATCAGGTCCCCTCCGCATATCACCCACCCCGCGGCTCTTGCGAACTGCCGGCAGTGCGGAAGGTTCCATCACAGATCGAAAAAATCCGGATGATTGACAGAAAGGTATAAGACGTTATAACTGACGAAATTCAAAATTCGTCAGTCATCATTCGGTGTCTATCATGAGTGATCTTTCCAGTCAGGTCGTTGACGCGTTGCGCCAGGAGAATGTCGAGAAGATCCTCGATACGGCGGAGCGCCTCTTCAAGCATTACGGCTACTCGAAGACCAATGTGGCTGACATTGCGCGCGACCTGTCGATGTCGCCGGCCAATATCTATCGCTTCTTTTCCTCCAAGGCCGAGATCCATCAGGCGCTCGCAAGGCGCATGCTGAGCGTGCAGTACGAGGCGCTGAAGGCCAATGCCGCAGGCCCCGGCTCGGTCGAGGAGCGGCTGAAGAGTCACTTGATCCTGATGCATCGCATCACCGTCGAGACGATGCTGGAAGAGGAGCGGGTCCATGAAATGGTGCTGGTCGCGCTCGACCAGCAATGGCCGGTCATCGAGGAGCATCTGACGCGTATCCGGCATCTTCTGGCCGGGCTTATTCGCGAGGGGATCGATGCCGGCGAGTTTCGCACGCAGGACCCCATGGTTGCCGCCGAATGTTTCATCTGTTTCGGCGTCACCCTGTGCCATCCGCAACTGGTGGCCAAGAAAGGCAGGGGTGAGGATGAGGTCGAACCTCTGGTGCTCGCCGAATACATGATCCGTGCATTGAAGTGATGCCGTGGCGGGTCCGTACCAGACCCGCCCGATGGGATTGTTGCATGTGTTTCACGCCGTTCCGGAGGCGGGCATGATGCCCCTCTGTCGGTCCGGCTCAGGTCATCTCGACCCGCAGGGGGGTCATTTCGTCGGTAGGAGCCGAACATGTCGATCAGGGGACTGGCGAACTGGAAGAATATCGGGCTTGGCCTCGTCCTTGTCGGACTGGCAGGCTGCAATCAGCAGAAGGCGGAGACGGAAACGATCATCCGCCCGGTCAAGGTGGTCGAGGTGGCAAAGCCCGACGAAGGCCGCCAGATGCAGTATTCCGGCGCCGTGCGGGCCCGCACCGAGATCGCCATGGGCTTCCGCGTCGATGGCAAGGTCACCCAGCGGCTGGTCGATGTCGGACAGCGCGTCAAGCCGGGCGATGTGCTCGCCCGCCTCGATCCCGTCGATTACGAGCTTTCCGTCCGCCAGGCCGAGGCCCAGCTCGCCTCCGCCGAAAAGCAGGTGGAAATTTCCCGCCTGGCTCTGAACCGTGCCCAGGTGCTGCAGGAAAAGAGCATCACCTCGCAATCGACGCTGGAGCAGAGCCAGCTGTCGCACGAGCAGGCGGTCGCCTCCCGCGATGCGGCGAAATCCGCGCTGGAACAGGCGCAGAACCGCGTGGCCTACACGACGCTCACCGCCGATGTGGATGGTATCGTGACGGCCACCAGCGCCGAGGCCGGGCAGGTGCTGGCCGCCGGTTCGCCGGTGGTCACGCTCGCCCGCGACGGCGCCAAGGAAGTGGCGATTGCCGTGCCGGAAAACGACATTGCCGAATTCCGGCCGGGCAAGGTGGTAAAGGCCGGTTTCTGGTCGAACAGCGGGCTGTCGCTGGAGGGCAAGGTCCGCGAGGTTGCCGGCAGTGCCGACAGCCAGTCGCGCACCTTTGCCGTGCGGGTCAGCCTGCCGGACGACCCGAACGTCCGCCTCGGGATGACGGCGACGGTCAGCGTCAGGGCGGATGATGCCAAGCCCGCCTATGTGCTGCCGCTTGCCGCCCTGTCGCGCCAGTCCGACCGCGCCGTGGTCTGGCTGGTGGACCGCAAGACGCAGACGGTGCATCCACGTGCCGTCACCGTGGCCGGCTTTGCCGGAGATGGCGTCCGCGTCACCGATGGCATTGCCGCCGGCGATCTGGTGGTGGCCGCCGGCACGCAGTTCATGCGTGAGGACATGAAGGTGCGCCTTTCCGAAGGAGAGGTCGAGAACGCGCAGGAGCCGGCCGCCGCCGGCCAGCCGCAGCAATCCTGATCCCGCCGTCCACACCAGGAAACGCACACCATGAGCGCCTCTCGCACGACGGCTTCCGGCAAGAAGCCATTCAACCTGTCTCGCTGGGCGATTGCCCATCCGAGCATCGGCCGCTTCCTGTTCGGCCTGATCATCATCATCGGTGGTCTTGGCATCATGAACATGGGCCAGAAGGAAGATCCCGATTTCACCTTCCGCGTCATGGTGGTGCAGGCCGTCTGGCCGGGCGCCTCCATCGAGGAAATGCAGGATCAGGTGGTCAACAAGATCGAGCGCAAGCTGCAGGAAACCCCGCATCTCGACTGGGTGAAATCCTATACCCGCGCGGGCTTCTCCATCACCACCATCCAGATCAAGGGCAACACCAACGCGGCCCAGGTGAAGGATGCCTTCTATCAGGTGCGCAAGAAGATAGGCGACATCGAGCAGGATCTTCCGAGCGGCCTTCTCGGCCCCTATTTCAACGATGAGTTCGGCGATACCTATGTGACGCTGCATGCCATCACCGGCGACGGCTATTCCTATCCGGAACTGAAGCAGTTCGCCATCCAGGCGCGCGACATGCTGCTCGCCACCAGGGGCGTCGAGAAGGTGTCGATCCTCGGCGACCAGCCGGAGCGGATCTATATCGATATCTCGTCGAAAGCGCTCGCCGAGCGTCAGCTGACGCTGAACGACGTCAAGAGCGCGCTGGCCGGCCAGAACGACATGGATCCGGCCGGCACGGTGCAGACCGCGAGCCGCTCGGTGCGCATCACCGTGGAAGGCGGCGTGCGCACACCGGAAGACGTGCGGGAACTGCGCATCCGCAGCGGCGCGCAGGTGTTCCGTCTGGGTGATATCGCCACCGTTTCCCGTGGTCTCGTCGATCCTTACGATCGCAAGTTCCGCTTCAACGGCAAGGATGCGGTGGAAGTCGGCGTCGTCATGCAGAACGGCTACAAGGTGACCGATGTCGGAACCTGGGTGGACGAGACCTACAAGCGCTTCGAGGTCGCACTGCCGGTCGGTGTGTCTGTCGAGCAGATCGCCAACCAGCCGGAGGTCGTGCATGAGGCGATCGGCGAATTCACGCAGGCGCTCCTGGAAGCGCTGGTGATCGTTCTCGTCGTCTCGCTGCTGTCGATCGGCTGGCGCTCCGGCATCGTGATCGCCATCTCCATTCCGCTGGTGCTCGCCGCCACGCTTGCCATCATGTACGAACTGGGCATCGAGTTGCAGCGCATCTCGCTTGGTGCGCTCATCATCGCGCTCGGCCTTCTGGTCGATGATGCCATGATCGTGGTCGAGATGATGGAGCGCAAGCTGGAGGAGGGGCTGGAAAAGCTCGATGCGGCGACCTTCGCCTATTCCTCCACGGCCTTTCCCATGCTGACCGGCACGCTGATCACCACCGCGGGCTTCATCCCGGTCGGTTTCGCGGATTCCACTGCCGGCGAATATGTCCGCTCGCTGTTCTACGTGGTCGGCATCGCGCTCGTCACCTCGTGGTTCGTCGCGGTCTATTTCACGCCCTGGCTCGGCTACATGATCCTGAAGCAACGGGCGCATGCCGGCACGCATCACGATGTCTACGACACGCGCTTCTATCGCGGCCTGCGCGCCACGGTGGCCTGGTGCGTGCGCCACCGGCTGATCGTGCTGATGGCGACCTTCCTCACCTTCGGCACCAGCCTCTGGGCCTTCCAGTTCATTCCGCAGAGCTTCTTCCCGCAGTCCTCGCGCCCGGAAATCCTGGTCGACATGTGGCTGCCGGAAGGAACTGCGATCGGTGAGGTGGAGCGTCAGGCCAAGGCGCTCGAAGAGAAGATCATGGACGATCCCGACAAGAAGTTCGTCGCCACCTTCATCGGCGAAGGCGCGCCGCGCTTCTTCCTGCCGCTCGACCAGCAGCTGCGCAACCCGAACTTCGCCCAGTTGCTCGTGATGTCGAACGGGCTGGAACAGCGGGAGCGGCTGATCCTGAAGCTGCGCAAGATCCTGGCGGAGGATTTCCCGACGGTGCGCGGCAAGGTGGATCGTCTTTTCCTCGGGCCGCCGGTCGGCTGGGCCGTGCAGATGCGCGTCACCGGTCCGGACCGTGCCGAGGTGCAGAAGATCGCCGATCAGGTGACGCAGCGCTTCCACGACAACCCGCTGCTCGGCACCATCCATGACGACTGGCTGGAGCCTGTGACGACGATGAAGCTTGTCATCGATCAGGACCGCGCCCGGGCGCTCGGCGTCTCCTCGCAGCGCGTCCGCCAGATGCTGTATGCCTCCGTGACCGGAGCCGAGCTTGGCCAGTTCCGCGATGGCGAGGAAACCGTCTCCATCGTGGCCCGCGAACCGGCCGCCACCCGCAGCCTGCTGGATGCCGTGGAGAGCGTCTACATTCCGACCGACAGCGGTGCCTTCGTGCCCGTCTCGCAGATCGCCCATGTGGTGCCCGTGCAGGAGAACGGCATCGAATGGCGGCGCGATCGCCTGCCGACGATTACCGTCAAGGCGACCGTGCCGGACGGGATCGAGCCCAACGACCTCTCGATGAAGATGTATCAGGGCATGGCGGATTTGCGCGAAAAGCTGCCGGCCGGCTACAAGATCGAGATCCAGGGTGGGGCGGAAGATGCCGCCGAAAGCCAGATGTCGATTGCCGCCAAGGCGCCGGTGATGCTGTTCGTCATCCTGGTGCTGCTTATGATCCAGCTGCAGCATTTCGGCAAGGCCATGCTGGTGCTGGCGACCGGGCCGCTCGGCATCATCGGGGCGGCTGCCGCCCTGTTGATCACCGGCGCGCCGTTCGGCTTCGTGGCGATCCTCGGCGTCATCGCGCTGCTCGGCATCATTATCCGCAACTCGATCATCCTCGTCGACCAGATCGACCAGGATATTGCGAGCGGCATGCCGCGGCGCGAGGCGATCGTCGGCTCCGCCGTGCGGCGCTTCCGGCCGATCATGCTGACGGCGCTGGTTGCGGTGCTGGCGCTGATTCCGATCTCGCGCGGCCTGTTCTGGGGTCCGCTCGCCTATGCGATGATGGGCGGCATCCTGGTCGCGACGCTGCTCACCATCCTCGTGCTGCCGGCCGGCTATGCCCTGTTCTTCGGCCGCGAGCCTTCTTCGTCGGGACACGCCCGGGGCGACAATGATGACCGGCGGGAGGATCAGCTCTCGCTCGGCCTGAGCCCTGCTGCCGAGTGATGCGATCTTCCGGGCGGCGCACCCCTGCCGCCCGGAGATATCGGCGATGCCCGTTCCGACCCGCTGGAACGGGCATCGCCGTTTGGTTGCCGAATGAGTGGAAATTTCCTCTTCCGCGGTCAACGGCAGGTTGGCGGTTTCTCGTTTCAGCAGAGGCGAACGGCTAGAGTCCGGGTCACTGAACATGACCGGAGACCTGCATGAACCGCCTTCTGATCCTCGGCACCGCGCTCGCCGCCCTTCTTGCCGCGCCGGCGCTGGCTGAACAGCCGAACAAGCTGCTGAACGCCTCCTACGATGTGGCCCGCGAACTGTTTGCTGCCGAAAACGAAGCTTTCATCAAGCAGAATCCGGGCGTCACCATCGACCAGTCGCACGCCGGCACCTCCAAGCAGGCCCGTGCCATCGTGGAGGGCCTGGAAGCCGACGTCGTCACCTTCAACCAGGTGACAGACATCGATTTTCTGGTGAAGCAGGGCTTTGTCTCGAAGGACTGGCAGAAGAACTTCCCCAATGCGGCCTCGCCCTTCTATTCCTTCCCCTCCTTCCTGGTGCGCGCCGGCAATCCGAAGAAGATCAAGGACTGGAACGATCTCGCACGCGATGACGTGAAGGTTGTCTTCCCCAACCCGAAGACCTCGGGCAACGCCCGTTACACCTATCTGGCCGCCACCGCCTATGCGAAGGAAGCATTCGGCGGCGACGAGAAGAAGGTGGAAGCCTTCGTGAAGAAGATCTTCGACAACGTTCCGGTCTTCGATACCGGCGGACGCGCCGCCACCACCACCTTTGTGGAGCGCCAGATCGGCGACGTGCTGATCACCTTCGAGGCCGAAACGCGCGGCATCGCCAAGCAGTATGGCGCCGACAAGGTGGAAAGCGTCATCCCGTCCGTCTCGCTGCTCGCCGAATTCCCCGTCGCCGTGGTTGACAAGGTTGCCAAGAAGCACGGGACCGAGGAACTGGCGAAAAAGTACCTCTCCTTCCTCTACAGCGAGGAGGGCCAGCGTGTGGCGGCCCAGTTCGGACACCGCGTGCAGGATCCGAAGGTCAAGGCCGAATTCGCCGCCGATTTCCCCGCCGTCCGCCTCGTGAAGGTCGAGGATGTCTTCGGCGGCTGGGACAAGGTCCAGAAGGATCACTTCGCTTCCGGCGCGGTGCTCGACCAGCTGTACGGCAACCGTTGAGCATAATCATCACCTCCCAAGGGTCGAAACCCGGCAGGGAAACCTGCCGGGTTTCCTGCGAGAATACGGGAAGCGGAACGTGAAACGCCATGTCCTGCCCGGGCTGCGCCTGTCGCTCGGGCTCACTCTCTTTTATGTCGGCCTGATCGTGGTGCTGCCGCTAGCGGCGCTGGCGGTGAAGGCGGCCAGCCTCGGTCCGGCGGATTACTGGTCGATCGTCTCGTCGCCGCGCGCGGTGGCGAGCTACCGTGTCACCGTTCTGGCGGCGCTGGGGGCCACCGTCTTCAACCTGTTCTTCGGGCTGGCGCTCGCCTGGGTGCTGACCCGCTACCGTTTTCCCGGCCGGCGCATCGTCGATGCCATGGTGGATCTGCCCTTTGCGCTGCCGACGGCGGTCGCCGGCATCTCGCTGACCGCGCTGTTTTCCGTCCATGGCTGGTTCGGCGCCGCCCTTGCGCCGCTCGGCATTTCCGTTGCCTATACGCCGCTCGGCATCCTGGTCGCCATGACCTTCACCAGCCTGCCCTTCATCGTGCGCACGGTCCAGCCGGTGCTGGAGGATCTCGATCCGGCGCTGGAGGAGGCGGCCCAGTCGCTCGGCGGTTCCGATTTTACGATCTTCCGCAAGGTCATCCTGCCGCTGCTGAGCCCCGCGCTGCTTGCCGGCACCTCGCTGTCCTTTGCCCGCTCGCTCGGTGAATTCGGTGCGATCATCTTCATTGCCGGCAACCAGCCGATGAAGACGGAAATCACCGCGCTGCTGATCTTCATCCGGCTGGAGGAATATGACTATCAGGCGGCCGCGGCGATTGCTTCCGTGCTGCTGATCGCTGCCTTCCTGATGCTGGCGGTGACGAATGCGCTGCAGGCGCGGGCGCTGCGCTATACGGTGAAGGGATAGACCATGAGCCACACCCGTCATGGCCGCAAGCCGCCGCGCGTCGGCGATCATCCGCTGTTTCGCCGCAGCCTGATCGGCATCGTGCTGGTGCTAGGCGCGCTGCTGATCCTGGCGCCGCTGATCGTTATCGGTGTCGAGGCCTTCCGGCAGGGCTGGCAGGCCTATATCGCCACGCTTGCCCATCCCGACACCCGCCACGCCATCATGATGACGGTCGTCACCGCGCTGATCGCCGTGCCGGTCAACACCGCCTTCGGGATCGCCGCCGCCTGGTCGATCACCAAGTTCGATTTCCCCGGCAAGCGCCTGCTGCTGGTGGTGATCGAGATCCCCTTTTCCGTCTCGCCCATTGTGGCGGGTGTGGCCTATCTCTTCGTCTACGGCCTGCAGGGCCTGTTCGGCCCCTGGCTCGACCAGCATGACATCAAGATCCTGTTTGCCTTGCCCGGCATCGTGCTCGCCTCCATGTTCGTGACCGCCCCCTTCGTGGCGCGCGAGCTGATCCCGCTGATGCAGGCGCAGGGCCGCGATCTGGAAGAGGCTGCAACCTCGCTCGGGGCTTCCGGCTGGCGCACCTTCCTGGCCGTGACGCTGCCCAACATCAAGTGGGCGCTGCTCTACGGCGTCGTGCTCTGCAACGCCCGCGTGATGGGCGAGTTTGGCGCGGTCTCCATCGTCTCCGGCAATATTCGCGGCCAGACCAACACGCTGCCGCTGCATATCGAGCTGCTCTATCACGATTATCAGGCGGCCGGCGCCTTCGCCTCCGCCTCCATTCTGGCGGTCATTGCCGTCTTCACCATCATTGCCAAGGTCGCGCTCGAACGCCGCGGTGCCGGTCGCCGCAAGGTGCTGGCGAGCCCGCCGGCCTCCGAAGGAACCCGTCCATGAAGATCCGCCTCGACAACGTCATCAAGACCTTCGACACGTTTCGCGCCGTGCACGGCGTTTCGCTGGAGATCGAAAGCGGCGAACTGGTCGCGCTGCTTGGTCCCTCCGGTTCCGGCAAGACGACGATCCTGCGCATGGTGGCCGGCCTCGAATATGCCGATGGCGGCCACATCCATTTCGGCGATCAGGATGCAACCGACATCCCGGTGCGCAACAGGGGTGTCGGCTTCGTCTTCCAGCATTACGCGCTGTTCCCGCACATGACGGTGGCGGAAAACATCGGCTTCGGCATGAGCGTGTCGAAGGTTAAGCGTAGCAAGGCGGAGATCGCTGCCCGCGTTCGACAGCTTCTGGCGCTGGTCCGGCTGGACGGGCTCGGTGACCGCTTTCCCGGCCAGATCTCCGGCGGCCAGCGCCAGCGCGTGGCGCTTGCCCGTGCACTGGCCGTCGATCCGAAGGTGCTGCTGCTCGACGAACCCTTTGGCGCGCTCGATGCCAATGTGCGCCACGATCTGCGCCGATGGCTGCGCGAGATCCATCAGGAACTCGGCATCACCACCATCTTCGTCACCCACGATCAGGAAGAGGCGCTGGATCTCGCCGATCGCGTGGTGATCCTGAAGGAAGGCCGCATCGTGCAGCAGGGTACGCCGCAGGAAGTGTGCCGCGATCCCCGCGATCCCTTCGTGCTGAAATTCCTGGGCGATGCCAACCGGCTGACGGGCGAGGTCAGGGCGGGGCGGGCCATTGCCGGCGGCGCCGAGATCGCGGCGCCCGGTGTGGCCGATGGTCCGGCTGAAATCTTTGCCCGGCCGCGCGATCTCGACTGGTCGGAAAGCGGGCCGGGTGTGGCCGCAACCGTGACCCGCGTTCTCGATCGTCCCGGCGAGCGCCGCGTCATCGCGCTGGCTGGCACCGGCGAACCGCTGGAGTTCGACGTGGAGCCGGAGCGGGCGATTGTCGCCGGCGAGGCTGGCTTCGTCACGCTGCGGCGGGCCAAGGTGTTTTCGCTGGCGTGATATCTGGCAAAAGTCCCCCTCTGGCTGCCGCCATCTCTCCCACAAGGGGGGAGACACCATGTGGCAAAGCCCTGCCCTTCCGCCAACGCGCTCCTGGCCGTGACAGCAGATGGGGGACAGAATTGACTGTAGCTCAATGATTGGTGCAGGCCCCAGCCACCTGCGCTCTCCCCCCTTGTGGGGGAGATGGCGGCAGCCAGAAGGGGCTTTCTTCTCAATACGCGACCAACAAAAAAGGCGCCGGTTGCCCGACGCCCTTTCTTTCGGTCCGAAGCGGAAGGATCAGCTCATCTGGCTGACGAAACGGGTTTCGAGGTAGGCGTCGACGGCTTCCGAGCCGCCTTCGGTGCCGTAGCCCGAATCCTTCACGCCGCCGAACGGCACTTCCGGAATGGCGAAGCCATTGTGGTTGATGGTCAGCATGCCGGCTTCCATACGCTGGCCGAGCGCATGCGCGGTCTTCACTGACGAGGTGAAGGCATAGGATGCGAGGCCGAAGGGCAGGCGGTTCGATTCGTCCATCGCCTCGTCCAGCGTCGAGAACCGGTTGACGATCGCGATCGGGCCAAACGGCTCTTCGTTCATCATCTTGGCCGAGGTCGGAACGTCGGTCAGCACGGTCGGCTCGAAGAAATGGCCCTTGTTGCCGATGCGCTTGCCGCCGGTCCGGAGAACAGCACCCTTCGAGACGGCGTCGTTGATCATGTCTTCCATGGCCGGGATGCGGCGCTCGTTGGCGAGCGGGCCCATGGTCACGTCAGCCTCGAGGCCGTTGCCGACCTTGATGTTCTCGGCATACTTCACGATGCCTTCGATGAACTGGTCGGCAACGCCGTCCTGGATCAGGAAGCGGGTCGGAGCGACGCAGACCTGGCCGGCATTGCGGAACTTCGCTGCCGCCGACACTTCGATCGCCTTGTCCAGATCGGCATCGTTGAAGACGACGACCGGGGCATGGCCGCCGAGTTCCATCGTGGCGCGCTTCATGTGCTTGCCGGCAAGCGCTGCCAGATGCTTGCCGACCGGGGTCGAGCCGGTGAACGAGATCTTGCGAATGACCGGATGCGGGATCAGGTACTCGGAAATTTCGGCCGGAACACCATAGACCAGGTTGACGACGCCGGCCGGGATGCCGGCATCGGCGAAGACGCGGATGAGTTCGGCCGGCGAAGCCGGGGTTTCTTCAGGCGCCTTGATGATGATGGAGCAGCCGACGGAGACGGCAGCCGAAAGCTTGCGCACGATCTGGTTGATTGGGAAGTTCCACGGCGTAAACGCGGCAACCGGGCCGACCGGCAGCTTGATCGCCATGTTGGAGACACCGCCGAAGCGGGCCGGAATGATCTGTCCATAGGTGCGGCGAGCTTCTTCGGCGAACCAGTCGATGGTGTCGGCCGCATTGTTGATTTCGCCCTTCGACTGGGCGATCGGCTTGCCCTGTTCACGGGTCATCAGCCAGGCGATGTAGTCGATGCGCTCGCGCAGCAGGTCCGCCGCCTTGCGCATGATCTTCGAGCGTTCGAAGGCAGAGGTATCACGCCAGATCTTGAAGCCCTTGTCGGCGGCTTCCAGCGCGAGGTCGAGGTCAGCCTTTTCCGCATGGGCGATCTTGCCGATGATCTCCTGCGTCGCGGGATCTTCCACGGGAATGGTCTTGCCGCCGATGGCGTCGCGCCATTCGCCTGCGATGAAAAGTTGGACGTCGGGATAGCTGTGCATGATGACCTCGTTAGGCTCTAAAAGTCGCGGACCGGGAGGATGGCCTGGGAGAGGCAGCGCCGCGACGGATGGTTCGGTCCCTGACGTAGGACAATTGGAACCGACAATCAACGGCAGCCGGAAAAAGTATGATTAAATAAATATGACGGCAGGGTGAGCTGCCGTCACAGATGGCGCGAGTCTCGCTGTGCCCTCAGAAGAAAGCCTGGATGCCGGTCTGGGCGCGGCCGAGGATCAGCGCATGCACATCATGCGTGCCCTCGTAGGTGTTGACCGTTTCCAGGTTCTGGGCGTGGCGCATCACGTGATATTCGATCTGGATGCCGTTGCCGCCATGCATGTCGCGGGCCTGACGTGCGATGTCGAGCGCCTTGCCGCAATTGTTGCGCTTGACGATGGAGATCATTTCCGGCGCCATCCTGTGCTCGTCCATCAGCCGGCCGACGCGAAGCGAGCCCTGAAGCCCGAGCGCGATCTCGGTCTGCATGTCGGCAAGCTTCTTCTGGTAGAGCTGCGTGCCGGCGAGCGGCTTGCCGAACTGCTTGCGGTCGAGGCCATACTGTCGGGCGCGCAGCCAGCAATCTTCCGCCGCCCCCATCACGCCCCAGGAAATGCCGTAGCGGGCGCGGTTGAGGCAGCCGAACGGCCCTTTGAGGCCCGAGACGTTCGGCAGCAGCGCGTCTTCTGATACCTCCACGCCATCCATGACGATTTCGCCGGTGATCGAGGCGCGCAGCGACAGCTTGCCGCCGATCTTCGGGGCGGAAAGGCCCTTCATGCCCTTTTCCAGCACGAAGCCGCGGATCTCGTTGTTGTGCGCTTCCGATTTCGCCCAGACGACGAAGACATCGGCGATCGGTGCATTGGAAATCCACATCTTCGAGCCGCGCAGGCGATAGCCGCCCTCGATCTTTTCGGCGCGCGTCTTCATGCCGCCCGGATCGGAGCCGGCATCCGGCTCGGTCAGGCCGAAGCAGCCGATGAGTTCGCCCGAAACGAGGCCCGGCAGGTATTTCTGCTTCTGCGCATCGGAGCCATAGGCGAAGATGGGGTAGATGACGAGCGAGGACTGCACGCTCATCATCGAGCGATAACCGCTGTCGATACGCTCCACCTCGCGTGCCACCAGACCGTAGGCGACGTAGGAAGCGTTGGCCGCGCCATACTCTTCCGGCAGGGTCACGCCGAGAAGGCCGGCCTGGCCCATCAGCGGAAACAGTTCCGGCGCGCTGGTTTCCGAAAGATAGGCCTCGTTGATGCGCGGCAGAAGCTCGGCCTTGGCGAAGGCGGCCGCCGCCTCGCGGATCATCCGCTCGTCCTCGGTCAGCTGGTCGTCGAGCAGGAAAGGGTCTTCCCAGGAAAAGGCGGCACGGTCGCTCACGTCGAAATCCTCCATCGGAACTGTAGAGCGGACTATCGGGCAGGCAGGTCCCCGCGTAAAGCGCCGTTTACTCACGGCGATATGAGCTATAGGAATGCGCCATGAGCAATCTGAGCCGCCGACTTCTTCCCTCCACCAGTGCGCTGGCCGCCTTCGAATCCGTGGCGCGGTTGGGTAGTTTTTCGGCTGCGGCCGACGAGCTGTCACTGACGCAAGGAGCGATCAGCCGCCAGATTTCAGGGCTGGAAGAACAGCTTGGCCTGTTGCTCTTCGATCGCAGCAGCCGGGGTGTTTCGCTGACGGAACCGGGCCGTGCCTATGCAAAGGCGATCGGCGCCGCGCTGTCGCAGATCCGCGACGCCTCGCTGAAGGCCATGACTAAACGGCATGGCGATACGCTCAATCTCGCCATGCTGCCTACCTTCGGCACCCGCTGGCTTCTGCCGCGCATCCCGCGCTTCGTGGCCGCCCATCCCGACATCACACTGAACTTCGCCACCCGCATCGGCATCTTCGATTTCGAGCAGGACGGGCTGGATGTGGCAATCCATATCGGCCAGCCGAACTGGCCGGGCGCCGACTGCACCTTCCTGATGGACGAGATGGTGGCCCCCGTGGCGAGCCCCGCCTTCCTGCGGCAGAACCCGGTTGCGGCGCCGCAGGATCTCCTGTCGCTGCCCCTGCTGCACATGGCTTCGCGTCCCGGGGCCTGGGACCATTTCTTCGAGACACAGGGCGTGGCCGGCACGCCGTCCCCCGGCATGCGCTTCGAACAGTTCGCAAGTGTCGGGCAGGCCTGCAGTGCCGGCCTCGGCGTGGCGCTGATGCCGCTCTTCCTCATCGAGGCGGAGTTGCAGGCGGGCGATCTGGTGCAGGCACTGCCGATGCAGGTGAGAAGCCCCAGCTCCTATTATGTCGTGGCGCCTATCACCCGCATGGCGTTTCGCCCCGTTGCCCTGTTCCGCAACTGGCTGATCGAGGAAGTCGGCCGCTGGCGGGACGAGCCCTTCTATGCCTGATGCCGGAGTTTTCGCGTGACCTTTTCCCCGCATGAGCTGCCCTCCCATGAGCTGAGACCCCATGAGTTCTGGCAGGCGCTTCACCCGCCCGGCAGCTTTTCGACGAACGGCCCGTTTTCCGGCTTTTATCCGGCAGAGCTTGGCGATGGACGGCAGCTGTGCCTTCCCATCCGGCCGCTCTCGGACGGGCAGCATGCCCTGGCGTCGCTGATCATCAACCAGGCGAGTTTCTCCGTCGTGGAAGCGCTCGCCGCGGATCTCGCGGCCCGGCTCTGCGCCCTTGAACCGGATGTGGTGGTCGGTCTGCCGACGCTCGGCCTGACATTGGCCGCTACCGTTGCCCGCCATCTCGGCCATGCGCGCTATGTGCCCTGCGGCACCTCGCGCAAGTTCTGGTACGACGAGGCGCTTTCGGTGCCGATGTCCTCGATCACCACGCCGGAACAGGTGAAACGCCTCTATGTCGATCCGCGCATGCTGCCGCTGCTCGACGGACGACGTGTCGTGCTGATCGATGACGTGATCTCGAGCGGCGCCTCCATCGTGGCGGGGCTGAGGCTCCTGCAGGCCGTCGGGGTGGAGCCGGTGGCGATCGGTGCGGCCATGCTGCAATCGGATCGCTGGCGCGCCGCGCTGGAAACGTTTGGCGCGCCGTGGCCGGGCCGCACCCATGGCGTTTTCGCAACCCCTCTGCTCAGTCGTGCAGGGGAGGAAGGCTGGCGGATCTAGCGCCGTTGCGTAGTCTGCACGGATCTTGTGCGCTGCGGCACTTTCCGTCTTGCCCGCGCTTTCCGGATCGGCCTAGGATCGCGATCATGTGTATTCGCAAGTTCGGAAATTGCTGATGGAACCCATCTTCGACGGCCACAACGACGTTCTCCTGCGGCTGTGGCGCAACATGCGCAACGGTGCCGATCCCGTCACCGAATTCGTCAAGGGGACGCATGAGGGCCATATCGACGGGCCGCGTGCACGGGCCGGCGGCCTCGTCGGCGGGCTCTGCGCCATCTACATTCCCTCCGGCGACCTGATCCTGAAGGAGCCGGATGCCAGCGGCCATTACTACACGCCGCTCGCCGCCCCCCTGGAGCGTTCGCCCTCGCTCGACATCGCGATGGAAAAACTCGCGCTGGCGCTCAGGCTCGACGCGGCCGGTGCCTGGCGCATCTGCCGCTCCACCGATGCCATTCGCGAGGCAGTTGCGGATGGCGATTTCGCCGCCGTGCTGCACATGGAGGGCTGCGAGGCAATCGATCCCGATTTTTCGGCGCTCGAAGTGTTTTATGCGGCCGGCCTGCGCTCGCTCGGACCGGTCTGGAGCCGCCACAACAGTTTTGGCCACGGCGCGCCCTTCGCCTATCCCGTTTCGCCCGATACGGGGCCTGGTCTTACCGATCTCGGCTTCGAGCTGGTGAAGCTCTGCGACCAGATGGGAATTGCCATCGATCTCGCCCACATCACCGAAAAGGGCTTCTGGGACGTGGCGAAGACCTCCGACAAGCCGCTGATCGCCAGTCATTCCAACGCGCATGCGCTGACCGCCGTTGCCCGCAATCTCACCGACCGGCAGATGGATGCGATCCGCGAGCGGCAGGGTCTTGTCGGCCTGAACTATGCCGTGACCATGCTGCGGCCGGATGCGCGCGACGATGCCAATACCAGCCTCGACCTGATGGTGAAGCACATCGACTATATGGTGGAGCGTATGGGCATCGACTGCGTGGCGCTCGGCTCCGACTTCGATGGCGCCACCGTGCCGCAGGATATCGCCGATGCCGCCGGCAACCAGAAACTGGTTGCGGCCCTCAAAAACGCGGGATACGCTCCCGACGATCTCGCCAAGCTGTGCCGGGAAAACTGGCTGAGAGTGCTTTCTCAGACTTGGCACGAAGCAAGCTGACGAATCCTTCCGACCGAACTGCTCTCAGACAGATAATAATCAGGGGACCATCATGATCAACGCGTTCAATCGCAGCCTTCGTATCCTGGCCACCAGCGCCGCCCTTTCGCTGGTGATGATTTCGGCTCCGCAGGCCTTTGCCGCGACGCCGGCCGACACGCTGGTGGAAGGTTTTGCCATCGACGACATCATTTCGCTGGACCCGGGCGAAGCCTTCGAGCTGTCGACGGCGGAAGTGACCGGCAACACCTACAGCAAGCTGGTCTCCATCGATATCAACGACACCTCCAAGGTGGTCGGCGACCTCGCCGAGAGCTGGACGACCTCCGCCGACGGCCTGACCTACACCTTCAAGCTGAAGCCGGGCGTGAAGTTTGCCTCCGGCAGCCCGGTAACCGCCGAGGATGTTGCATTCTCCTTCGAGCGTGCGGTCAAGCTCGACAAGTCGCCGGCCTTCCTGCTGACGCAGTTCGGCCTGAAGGGTGACAATGTGGCCGACAAGGCGAAGGCGGTCGATGCCCAAACCTTCTCGCTGACGGTCGACAAGCCCTATGCGCCGAGCTTCGTGCTCAACGTGCTGACCGCCACCGTTGCCTCCGTGGTCGAGAAGAAGGCGGTCATGGCCAAGGCCAAGGCGGTGACGCCGACGGCGGACTACAAGTACGACACCGATTTCGGCAACGAGTTCCTGAAGACCGGCTATGCCGGCTCCGGCCCCTACAAGATCCTCGGCTGGAAGGCCAACGAGGCGGTGATCCTCGAAGCCAACCCCAACTATTACGGCGAAAAGCCGAAGCTGAAGCGCGTGGTCTACCGCCATATGAAGGAAAGCTCCGGCCAGCGTCTGGCGCTTGAAAACGGCGATATCGACATCGCCCGCAACCTCGAGCCCGGCGATATGGACGCCGTCTCCAAGAAGGATGGCTTTGCCATCACCTCGGCGCCGAAGGGCACCGTCTATTACTTCAGCCTCAACCAGAAGAACCCGAACCTCGCCAAGCCGGAAGTGGTGGAAGCCTTCAAATATCTCGTGGATTACGATGCGATCGGCGCAACGCTGATCAAGGGTATCGGCGACATTCACCAGACCTTCCTGCCCAAGGGCCAGCTCGGTGCGCTCGATTCCAACCCCTACAAGCTGGATGTTGCCAAGGCCAAGGAACTGCTGGCCAAGGCCGGCCTGAAGGACGGCTTCACCGTGACCATGGACGTGCGCAACACGCAGCCTGTGACGGGCATTGCCGAAAGCGTGCAGCAGACGCTGGCGCAGGCCGGCATCAAGCTGCAGATCATTCCGGGTGACGGCAAGCAGACGCTGACCAAGTACCGCGCCCGCACGCATGACATCTATATCGGCCAGTGGGGTTCGGACTATTTCGACCCGAACTCGAATGCCGAGACTTTCACCATCAACTACGACAATTCCGATGCCGGCAAGAACAAGACGCTGGCCTGGCGCAATGCCTGGGATGTGCCGGAACTGACGAAGGAAACGCAGGCGGCGCTCCTCGAAAAGGATAGCGCCAAGCGCGCCGAGATCTATCAGGACCTGCAGAAGAAGGTTCTGTCGAGCGGTCCCTTCGTGATCATCTTCCAGCAGACGGAAGTGGCCGGCTATTCGAAGAAGCTGAAGGGTCTGAAGCTCGGTCCGAGCTTCGACACCAACTTCGTCTCCACGATCTCCAAGGACTGATCGGGTCAGGTATCCCGGTGAGCACCCTTGAGACACAGATGAGGGCAGGGCGCGGCAAACGTCGCGCCCATGCGCGCCTGCGCGCGACCCTCGGTTTCGTCGTGACCGTCCTCACCACCTTTCTGGGGCTGATGGCGGTTACCTTCTTCATCGGCCGCGTGATCCCGATCGATCCGGCGCTTGCCATCGTCGGCGACCGCGCGCCTGCGCATGTCGTGGAGCGTGTGCGCGAGGAGCTTGGCCTCAACCTGCCAGAGCGGCAGGTTGAGGCCAAGCTC
>NZ_VJMG01000027.1 GCF_007004135.1 Affinirhizobium straminoryzae | reverse complement strand
GCAGCATCACCGATGCTGCAATGCAAGAATAGATTGCAACACAAACGATCTGAGTCTTTTCGACAACAGGACCGGATTCTTGGATTTCCATATCGTGGATCCGGCAAAAACGCCTTGAATTCCGCCGTATTTCCGCCCTGTTTTACCCCGAGAGGCGCATCCACGCCGTTTGGCGACGGATTCGCATTCTTGAGGAGATCATCATGAGCCAGGACAAGACCGCCCCGCAACCCAAGCAGGAGTTGCATGCCCCTCTGCGCCCGCTCGGCCTGAAAGCCGTTGTTGCGGCAGCGCTGATGCTGAAGCGCAAGACGCTGAAATCCGCCTGATCTGGATCGCGCAACCGAAAGCCGCCAAGGCGGCGGGTTGCGATCAGAACAGGGAAAGCTGGCCGCTGCCCTTCGGCGGAACGGGCTTTCTCTTTGCCGGAAGAGGCACCAAGGGCGTGACCGGCGCCTGAAGATCCGGCCCCATGTTGGACACCTTGTTGACGAGGTCCGACACGGCAATGGCTTCGAACAGATCGGGCTCCGCAGGCCTCATCAGATCGGCGACGTCGCGCGGTTCGCCGGTCTTGCAGTCCAGCCAGCGCTCGAAATCCTCGGGCGCGATCACCACCGGCATGCGATCATGGATCGGCGCGATCGCGTCATTGGCGCGCGTGGTCAGAATGGCCGCCGTATCGACCTCCGACCCATCCGCGGACGACCAGGTTTCCATCAGGCCGGCAAAGGCAAGGATGCCGCCGTGCTTCGGCCGGATCCAGTAGGCCTGCGCCTTGCCCGCCCCGTCCTTACCGCCCTCCTCCTTCCCCGGACGATGCCATTCATAGAAGCCGGAGGCCGGCACGAGCACGCGGCGATGGCGCATGGCGGCACGAAACGATGCCTTTTCCGCAGCCGTCTCGGCCCGCGCATTGATCAGCAGCGGAAAGTCCCTGGGATCCTTCACCCAGCCCGGCAGAAAGCCCCAGCGCGCCAGCATCGCCTGCCGAACTGGCAGATTGCTGCCCGGCGCCTGCCGTTCGCCGGCCGCGACGATGAGGATCGGCTGCGTCGGCGCTATATTGTAGCGCTTCGGAAAATCGTCGATCGATATGACGCTGAGGAATTCGAAAATGTCCTTTGGCGTCGCGGTCAGGGCGTAGCGTCCACACATGGCATTGTGATCGCATTGCCGGTGCGACGGGTCAAGCGCGGCGAGATCAACCGCTGCGGGGACCGAAGAGGATAAGCCCGCAGCCTGCAAGGCACACCGCCCCGCCAGTAAGATCCCAGCGGTCGGGCACGCGTCCTTCCACGAGAAACAGCCAGGCGAGCGAGGCAGCGACATAGATGCCGCCATAGGCCGCAAAGGTGCGGCCTGCCGCTTCGCTTTCCACCAGCGCCAGCACGCCCGCAAACAGGGCAAGCGACACGAGGCCGGGCGCCAGCCACCAAACCGGTCTGTCGAGACGCCACCAGGCCCAGACGGCAAAGCAGCCGGCGATCTCGAACAGCGCGGCGGCCGCGAAAAGCAGAGTGGTCTTCATGGCTCCCGTCGTCGCATCCGCGGCCTGGCGATGCAAGCCCTGCCATGCGAGGGAAGACGGGTTCGCGGGGCGGACATGCCCATCCTTCGTCGTATCAGGTGCAATGGCCGAGAAAGGGCTGGGGATTTTTGTGGCCCATGCGCTATGTTGCCCACCATGACCATTGCAGCCCCACCCTCCACCCAGCCCGCGCCTTGCTCTGCCCGGCCACAGGCCGCCTCCTCCGCCATTCTCGAGCGCGAGGGGCGCCTGCTGCTCATCCGCCGGCGCAATCCGCCTTCGGCTGATCTCTACGCCTTTCCGGGCGGGCGGGCAGAACCCGGTGAAATGCCCGCGCAGACAGCCCTGCGCGAGTTCCTCGAGGAAACCGGCATCACGGCACGGGATCCGCACCTGTTTGCCACCTATGATCTGGAAACCCGCGACGAAGCAGGCAATCTCCAGAGTCACTTCTTCCTGTCGGTCTTTCTGGTGAAGGCCGATGCGACAACACCCGCCATTGCCGCCGACGATGCTGCGGATGCCGGCTGGTTCACGCTGGAGGAGATCCGCAGCCTGCCCGTCCCACCAAGCGTCCTCGATTGCGCCGAGCGACTGATCGCCGGTCGCGAAGGGGTGTAACCGGATGGCGTGGATGGTGACGACAAGTGCCTGTGCGGAACCGCGGCAGACCCGTCATGCTGCACGAGAAAAGCGCGGCAAGTCACTGAAGACATTGATGGGTCTTCTTGTGGTCGCCGTTCTTTCAAGTCCCGCGCCGGCTGTCGCACAGAAGGCCAGCGGGCACACGCCGGCGGCAGCGCCACAGCCGGCCAAACCGCCGACGGAGAAACCCGCACCCTATGATGGCCAGCTTTTGCGACTTGCGGAAATCCTCGGCTCGGTTCAATACCTGCGCTCGCTTTGCGGTGACGATTCGGTTGGCTGGCGCGCCTCGATGCAGGAGCTGCTGGATGCCGAGGCGGCAAAGGAGCCAGCGCGGCGCGAGCGCCTGACCGCCTCTTTCAACCGGGGCTACAGGGCGTTTGCGGCAGTGCATTCCACCTGCACGCCGGCGGCTCGTATTGCCGAAGAAAACCACCGTAACGAAGGTGCAACACTGGCAGCCGAAATCGCCGCCCGCTACGGAAATTAGGGTTTTATTTACCTCTTTCGCCATGGGGGCGTGTTGTTTTGATAAAAGGCTGCTAGTCTTGTTAACGTGCCGGTAAACAACAGGCATCCCTTGAAAGAGGAATACACATGCAGACAGCGCGCAACGACATCGACGACATGATTGTGCACGAGAAGATGCAGGCGGCGCTCGAATACCAGAATGAAGCCTGGGCCGATGGCCGTGCGGACGGCATCGAACCGGAGATCATCGCCGACGCCGCCATTGCCCTTGCCATGCGCGAAACCATCCGCATTCATGGCGAGGAAGGTGCGGAAGCCATGCTGGAATCCCTGCGCGCCCGCATGCTGGCCGGCGAGTTTTCGCCGGAGCGCATCCTGCAGTAACAAGATCCGGGGCCATTCATGCTGACCGTCGCGGCGACTGCAATGCGCCACCGCTCCTTTGTGCGGCTACTGGCCGCCGCCTGCCTTGTGTTTTCCACCACCCTTTATGGCCAGAGTGCCTGGGCGCTGAGCGGTGCATCCGCGACGCCTGAGGCTGCAGGCACGGCGACATCGGACCAGGCCGCGCCGGATGCGCGCGGCACGGCCAAGCCCGCGCCGATGTTCGGCCAGGATACGACGGAGAAGCCAGCCGTGCCCGGCAACAAGCCGGATGCCGAAGCAAGCCCTCCGGCCTCGGTCGAGATCATCCGTGACCTGAATGCGCTGCCCGAGCCGGTCCGCGCCACGCGACAGGCAATCATCGATGCTGCAAGCTCCGGCGACTTCGAGCGGCTGCGCCCCCTGCTGAATTTCGACGGCGACCAGATGCGCCAGCTGGGTGCCGCCGGCGACGATACGCTCGACGCGCTGAAAAGCCTGTCGGGCGATCAGGAGGGCCTCGAAATCCTCGCCATCATGCTCGACCTGTTGCAGACAGGAGCCGCGCGGCTGAATGCCGGCACACCGGATGAGATCTATGTCTGGCCCTATTTCGTCGGCAAGCCGCTTGACACTCTGTCTGCGTCAGAGCGGGTCGAACTGCTGCGCATCATCACCGCCGGCGACCTGATCGCCATGGAAGAGAATAACAACTACAATTTCTACCGGCTTGGCATCAGCCCGGACGGAAAGTGGAAGATGTTCAGCGGCGGGGATTGATCCCTGCCCTTCGGCCGATTGCGCCCCTTTCTCACGCTTGCACTGCATGGGCCATGCGCCTATGTCTTGGCCAACAGCACCTTCGGGCGCCAGAATCCTCTGAAATGTGCTAGTTCCTTGTTTTGATGCAAGTCCGTCTGACAGGCCAAAAGGTCGCCTGACGGGCATTGCCCTGACCGGACAGACGACCATGACCCATGCCCTCCTTCGGAACCGCAGCCTGATCAGAATCGAGGGTGCCGACGCGCAATCCTTCCTGCACGGGATCATCACCACAGACGTCGAGGGGCTGCCGACCGGCGAAGCGCGGCCGGGCGCGCTGCTGACGCCGCAGGGCAAGATCCTCTTCGACTTTTTGATCTGGCGCGAGGGTGACGGTTTCCTGCTGGAATGCGATGGCGAACAGCGGCCGGGACTGATCAAGCGGCTGACGCTCTACAAATTGCGCGCCGCCGTGACGCTGGCGGAGGGTGAAACAGGCGTCACCGTGACCTGGGGCGACGAGGCGGAAACGGCCTCCGGCGTGCCCGACGGCGCCTTCCTGAAGGCGGGCATTCGGCTGAAGCGCCGGCCGGGCATGGAAACGGGTGCCTCAAGCGGCGACGAGGATGCCTATGATGCGCTGCGCATCGAGGCGGGCCTTGCCGTCGGCGGCCGGGATTTTCCCCTCCAGGACGCCTTTCCGCATGATGTGCTGCTCGATCTCGATGGCGGCCTCTCCTTCCGCAAGGGCTGCTATATCGGCCAGGAGGTTGTCTCGCGCATGCAGCACCGCGGCACGGCGCGCCGACGCGTGGTGCAGGTGTCGGCCGACACCGCCCTGCCCGCCTCCGGCGCGGAGATTTCGGCCGGCGGCAAACCGGTCGGCACGCTCGGCACCGTGATCGGCAACCGGGGCCTTGCCATCGTTCGCACCGACCGGGTGGGCGATGCCATGGCCAGCGGCACACCGCTTGTGGCGGCGGACAGCCCGGTGACGCTGACCCTGCCGGCCTGGACGGGCCTGTCCTTCCCGACGGGAGCCGGCGAGGCCGAGGCGTGAGCACCCTCGTTTCCGCCCGCGCCTGGCAGCGCATGCTGTCCGGCCGACGCCTCGACCTTCTCGATCCCTCGCCGCTTGACGTGGAAATCACCGATATCGCCCACGGGCTCGCGCGCGTTGCCCGCTGGAACGGCCAGACGCGCGGCGACCACGCATTTTCGGTGGCGCAGCACTGCCTCGTCGTTGAAGAGATTTTCCGGCTGACCCATCCCTCCGCCTCGGCGACGGATTGCGCCATGACCCTGCTGCACGACGCGCCGGAATATGTGATCGGCGACATGATTTCGCCGTTCAAGGCGGTGGTCGGCGGCGGCTACAAGGCGGTGGAGAAGCGGCTGGAGGCGGCGGTGCATCTGCGCTTCGGACTGCCGCCCCACCCCTCGCGCGAGTTGAAGACGCGCATCAAGAAGGCCGATACGGTGGCCGCCTATTTCGAGGCGACGGAGCTTGCCGGCTTCTCGCATGAGGAAGCCAGGAAATTCTTCGGCCTGCCGCGCGGCATCACCCGCGACATGCTGCCAATGGCGCCGATGGCGGCCATCGAGGCGCAGCGACTGTTTCTCGACCGCTTCCACGCGCTGGACCGCGCCCGGCAGGAAAGTGCCCCGACATGACGGCCATCATCGTCTGCCCGCTGGAGAAGATCGCCGAGCTGGCCGTGCGCCACCGCGCCTGCGAGATGGTGAGCCTGATGGCCGAAGGCCAGGATTTCCATCGCCCCGGCGTGATCCGCGCCGACCGGCACCTGATGCTGCGGATGAACGACATCGCCTTTGCCGGCACCGGCAATCTGGTAGCGCCCGGTGAGGAGCATGTGGCCCGCCTCATCGATTTTGCCAGAAGCTGGGACCGCAGCGCGCCGCTGCTGATCCATTGCTGGATGGGCGTGTCCCGCTCCCCCGCAGCAGCCGTGATCGCGGCGCTGGCGCTTGATCCCGATCAGGACGACGAGGCCCTTGCACAGCGTCTGCGGCAGGTCGCGCCGCACGCGACACCGAACACACGGCTGATCGAATTCGGCGACCGGGCGCTGAACCGTGGGGGCCGGCTGATCGCCGCCATCAAGGCGATCGGCCGCGGCGCCGAGACGGATGGGCGGGCAAGCTTCGTTCTGCCGCTTGCCTGAGGGTTTTACTGCGCCATCGTGGAGCGATGTGCCCAGCCCGTCATGCGCCGCTCGATCCAGGCCATCAGGGCGTACATGGCAATGCCTTCCACCGCCAGCATCAGCAGGCCGGCAAAGACGAGCGGCACGTTGAACTGGCTCTGCGCCGAACTCATCATGTTGCCGAGGCCATAGTTCGAGGCGACGGTTTCCGACACCACGGAGCCGACGAAGGCAAGCGTGATTGCCACCTTCAGCGAGCCGAAGAAATAGGGCATGGAGCGGGGAATGCCGACCTTCAGCATGATATCCATTTTCTTCGCCCCCAGCGCCCGCAACACATCCTCGGTTTCCGGCTCGATGGTGGCAAGCCCGGTCGCAACATTGACGACGATCGGGAAGAAAGAGATCAGGAAGGCCGTCAGCACCGCCGGCACCGTGCCGATGCCGAACCAGATGACGAGGATCGGCACCAGCGCCACCTTTGGGATGGCATTGAAGCCGATCATCAGAGGATAGAGGCCGGCATAGATCGTCTTCGACCAGCCGATGAAGAGGCCGATCGCAAGGCCCGCCACCACCGCGATCGCAAAGCCCATGGTGGTGGTATAGAGCGTCTGCAGCGAATTCTTCCAGATCGGCGACCAGTATTTGGCAATCGCCGCGAACACGTTGCTCGGCGCCGGCAGGATGGTCGGCGGCATGTCGAGCGCCATCACCAGCAGTTCCCACAGCGCAAACAGCGCCAGCGTATAGAGCCAGGGCGCGGCCTTCACCCAGTTGATCCGGGCCATCAGAGGTTTGGCCGCGGCTTTCGCCTGTGTCGCCGTGTCGGTCATCGCGCTCATGCCACCACCCTCGCCTTGGCGATTTCGCCGTGCAACGCGTGCACCATGTCGTTGAACGCCGATTGATACATGACGTCGAGATCACGCGGCCGTTCGAAGGGCACCCGATGCTCCTTCAGGATGCGGCCGGGTCTTGCGCTCATGACAAAGATCGTGTCGGCGAGGAACACCGCCTCGCGCAGGTCATGCGTGACGAGAATGATGGTGACCCCTTGGGCGGCGTGCAGGTCGCGGATCACGCACCACAGCTCCTCGCGGGTGAAGGCATCGAGCGCGCCGAACGGCTCGTCCAGCATCAGCAGTTCCGGCTCGTGGATCAGGGCCCGGCAGAGATTGGCGCGCTGCTGCATGCCACCGGAGAGCTGCCAGGGGAATTTCGAGCCGAAGCCGCGAAGGCCGACGATCTCCAGCAACTGCTCCGCCTTCTCCACATATTCGCGCTTGTGCGCCCGCAGGCGGTGGCGGTGCCTCTCCACGATTTCGAGCGGCAGCAGGATGTTTTCAAGCGTCGTGCGCCAGGGCAGCATGGTGGGATTCTGGAAGGCCATGCCGACGATGGAGACCGGCTTCGTCACCTGCTGGCCGCCGACGATCACCACGCCCGTCTGCGGAATGTGCAGGCCGGTGACCAGCTTCATCAGCGTGGACTTGCCGCAGCCGGACGGCCCGACAACGGCCGCGAACTCCCCCTTGTCGACGCGCATGGTCAGCCCCGACACCGCGAGTGTGCCGGAAGCGCCGCCATAACGCATGTCGACATTATCGATGGAAACGAGGTGGGACACTGCAAACTCTCCTTCAACGGCGGCTTTCCCTTTTCCCTGCGGGGGAAAAGCCGTGCGCATGCGAGACGATGAGGGGGGCGGCGCGGCGCAACGTCGAGATGGCCCCCTTCATCCGCCCTTCGGGCCCCTTCTCCCCACGGGGAGAAGGGGTGACACGGCGCGGCCTCACGCAATCGCACCGCAGGTTCAGCCCATCCTGGGGAGAGGTTCACCGTTAAGGCAGCATCCGCTCGGACTTCGGCGGCAGATAGCCGGCATCAAACACCTGCTCGGCCTTCACGGCGCCCTTCAGCCCCATGGAGATCTTCAGCGTGTCGATGGACGCGCCGAGACGGGCCATGTCGACGCCGCCGAAGCCGTTTTCCACCACATAGGGCGTCTTGATGTTCATGGCGTTCGCCATCTTCAGGCGCTCGAGTTCGATGGCACTGTCCAGCGTCTCGTTACGCTTGAGCACCGCGGCGACGCCCTCTTCCGGCTTGGCAACGGCATCGGCAAAGCCCTTGGCCAGCGCCTTGACGAAGCCCTTGACCGCAGCGGGGTTCTTGGCCGCGAAATCCGTGTTCACCAGCACGGCATTGCCATAGAGGTTCAGGCCATGCTCGGCCATCAGGATGGTCGCGATGTCCTCGTCCTTGATGCCCTGTTTCTTCAGGTTCAGAATGACGGAGAAGGCAAAGCCGAAGACGGCATCGACATCACCCTTGGCAAGCATCGGCTCACGCACGGGAAAGCCGATGGATTCGATCTTGATCTTGCTGTCATCGATCTTCGCGACCTGCTTGAAAGCCTTCCACTGGGCAAAGGCGCCATCCGGCGGCGGCGCGCCGAGCTTCTTGCCCTCGAGCGACTTCGGATCCGTGGTGATGCCGAGCGACTTGCGGCCGACAACCGCGAAGGTCGGTCGCTCGTATACCATCATGATCGCCTTCACCTTCTGGCTCGGATCCTCATCCAGGAACTTGATCAGCGAATTGATGTCGCCAAACCCCATCTGGTAGGCGCCGGTCGCCACGCGCGGAATGGCCTCCACCGAGCCATTGCCGGTATCGATCGTCACGTCGAGGCCCTCGGCCTTGAAGTAGCCCTTGTCGAGCGCGAGCAGGAAGCCGGCGGCCGGCCCCTCGAACTTCCAGTCGAGCGTCAGCTTGACCGGCGTATCGGCGAGCACCGGCTGGGCAAGGCCCGCCGACAGCGAGAGGATGGCAGCGGCGGTCAACCGGGTGAAAAGGCGGCGCGTGAACATGTCTTGGTTTCCCCCTGGATTTTATAAGACAGGGCTCATCAAAACCAATCCGCCGCGGCGATGCAAGCCAAAATTGCACACAATATAGACATTTACATTTATTGCTCAAAAAATATCCCTGTGCGCGCAAATTGGTCGCCGCATGCCAAATCTTTGACCATCCGGTCAAGCCCGTCTGCACCACGATCTTTCCATTGCGGAATGCCAGCCAATATAACGGGCGTGTTTCACACTGTCGGGTGCGCGATGATCGAACTCTTTCTCCTGCTGCTTCCTGTGGTGCTGCTGATTGCGCACCGACGCCTCTCGGCCCGAGTCCGCCTGCTGGAACAGAGGATCGATGTCCTGACCCGCCAGCTCGCCGAGGCGGGCACCCCTGCGCCGCAGACGGCATTGGAGACGAAAGAGGCGGCAGCGGAGACCGAAAACGAGACCGACGGCCCTGCGGCCACGCCTCCTGTCGAGGAGGCGGCACGGGCCGCACACAGCGAACCGGATGAAGCGGAAGGCGAAGAACCTACCCCCTTCGCCGCGCGGGAAACTTTCGAAAGTCGCTTCGGCGCCCGGTGGAGCGTCTGGGTCGGCGGGCTGGCACTGGCGCTCGGCGGCATCTTCCTGGTGCGCTATTCGATCGATGCCGGGCTGCTCGGCCCCGGTGCCCGGCTTGTTCTGGCAAGCCTGTTCGGCCTTGGTCTTGGGCTCGCCGGCGAGGTGCTGCGCCGCCGCGTGCTGCCGCACATTGCGCCCGCCTCGGCAACGGCAGCGGACGCCACCCGCAGGCGCAACGATGCGATGATCCCCGGCGCGCTCACCGCTGCGGGCTGTGTGACACTGATCGCCACCGTCTACACCGCCTATGGTCTCTATGGCTTCATCGGGGAAACCACGGCCTTTGCGCTGCTGGCGCTCGTCTCGCTCGGCACGCTTGCGCTGTCGCTGCTGCATGGACAGGCGCTGGCCGGCCTCGGGCTTGCCGCATCGCTGGCCACCCCGGCGCTCGTCTCCTCCGAGGCGCCCCGTATCGATTTCCTTTTCGGCTTTCTGGCCCTCGTCTGGCTGGCGTCGACCGGGGCGGCGCGGTTGCGTCGCTGGCACCGGCTGCCGGTTCTTTCCAATCTCGGCCTCACCGGCTGGGTGATCGCCTATGTGCTGAATACGGATGTGCTTGACCCCGTACCGCCGGGCCTTGCGCTGCTGGTGCTGGTCGCCGGCACCGCTTTTCTGTGGCCGGGACGCCTGCTCGACACCGATGCAGCCGAGGGCGAGGGCACACGCGATCCCTGGCGACGCGTCGGGCGCCTGCTTGCCCGTCCGCCAGCCGGCATCCTGCTCTCGGCCGGCCTGTCGGTGTTCCTCGGCCTGCTGACACTGACGGGCAGCACCGGCCCCTCGACCGCGCATCCGGTTCTGATGCTGGTGGCGGTGGCCGGCGCGCTGGCCGGGCTGGGTGCGGGCCGCCGGGCGGGTGCCCTGCCCGCCCTGTTTGCGGCTCTGATTGCGGTGACCGGCACAGGCCTCGTCGCGCTGACCGATGCGGCCACAATCCCGCTCCCGGAACTCGGCGTCCCGACACCCCTTCTCGCCGCGATCGGGCCGACGGTGCCCGGAGCGCTCGTCCTTGGCGCCATCTTCACGTTGTGCGGCGTCCTCTTCATCCGGCGGCAGGGCGAGCGGGATCCGGATCTTGCGGCCCTCTGGGCGCTGCTTGCCGCAGCCGTGCCGGTGACGCTGGCCACCGTCACCTTCTTCACGCATGGCCGGCTGGGCGGCGACGGGCTCTACGGCCTTTACGGGCTGGCACTCGGTGCGGCGCTGCTCTGGTCCGCCGAGCGGACATCCCGCATGATGGCGCGACCGCCGCTGGCGCGCGATCTGCTGGTGCTCGGCGCCTTCGCCGCGCTGACCTTCGCGCTGCATGCCCTGACCCGCGGGCTCACCACCACGCTGTCGGTGGCAGGACTCGGATTCCTCTTCGTGCTCCTCACCCGTCATCGCCCCTGGCGCGGTCTGCCCTGGGCCATGGTGGCAGCCGCCGTGGTGATCGGCGCCCGGATCGCCTGGGAGCCGACCGTGGTCGGCCCCGACCGGCTCGGCACGACGCCCGTCTTCAATGCGCTGCTCGCCGGCTATGGCATTCCCGCCGCCCTTCTGGCGGCCTCGGCCTGGTGGCTTCGCCACTGGCCGGGCCGGCGCGCGCTGAATGTCCTGCAGGGGCTGGCGGCCCTGGCCGGCCTGCTGACGGCATCCATTCTGGTGCGCCATGCCATGACCGGCGGCACGCTCGATGCGCGGGTACCCACGCTTGGCGAACAGTCGCTCTACACCCTGCTCCTGATCGGCCTTTCCGGCATCCTGATGACGCTGGACCTGAAGAGCCCCAGCCGCAGCTTCCGTTATGGCAGCATGCTGGCGGGCGTGCTGGCGGCGCTGAACGCCCTGTTCGTCCATCTCGTCGCCCTCAACCCGGCCCTCACCAACGAGGATGCGGGCACATGGCCGGTGGTCAACCTGCTGCTGCCAGGCTACCTGCTGCCGGCGGCCGCCTATGCCGGCCTTGCACTTCATGCGCGGGGCAAGCGGCCCCAGGCCTACGTCGCATTGCTCTCGCTGACCGCGGCAGTGCTCGGCTTTGCATGGGCGACACTGTCGGTACGCTGGTTCTGGCAGGGCCAGCATATGGGCCTGTGGAAAGGCTTCACGGCCGGCGAAACCTACACCTATTCCGTGGTCTGGCTGATCATCGGCGTCGGCCTGCTTGCGCTCGGCTCCCGACTCGATGCACGCAGGCTGCGTCTCGCCTCGGCGGGACTGGTGCTGATGGCGGTCTGCAAGGTGTTCCTGATCGATATGGCAAACCTGGAAGGCATTCTGCGCGCCCTCTCCTTCATCGGGCTCGGCGCCGTGCTGATCGGAATCGGCCTGTTCTACCAGCGCATTCTCGCGCGTTCCCCCGGGGGACAACCCGCCCCGCCTGCCGGAGACCCATCGTGACCGACGACCCCTTGAGCGCCGCCTTTGCCCCCTTTGCGGCGCTTGCCGAAACGCTTCTGCCGCATGCTGTCGAGGGCGATGACGGCGCCCACGACATTGCCCATCTCTTGCGCGTCTTCCACAATGCGCAGAAGATCGCTTCCGAGGAAGGCGGCGATGCCGAGGTGCTGGCCGCCGCCGTGCTGCTGCATGACTGCGTCTCGCTGCCGAAGAACCATCCGGACCGGGCCCACTCCTCCCGCCTTGCCGCGGACAAGGCCGCCGGCCTGCTGACGACACTCGGCTGGGACGCGGCCAAGGTGGAGGCGGTGGCGCATGCCATCCTGACCCACAGCTTTTCCGCCAATCTTCAACCGCAGACGCTGGAGGCGAAGATCCTGCAGGATGCCGACCGGCTGGATTCGCTTGGGGCGATCGGCATTGCCCGCACCTTCTACACCGCCGCCCGCATGGGGTCGAAACTTTATCACCTCGGCGATCCGCAAGGCCATGCCCGTGACCTTGACGACAGGGCCTATGCCATCGATCACTTTGCCCTGAAGCTGCTGAAGCTTGCCGACGGTTTCCAGACGGCGTCGGGCCGGCGGCTGGCGGCAGACCGTCACCAGCGGCTGAGCGATTTTCGCGATCTCTTCTTCGACGAACTCTGAGGTATTTTCATGCGCCTTGCGGCCCTCTCCATCTATCCGATGAAAAGCGCGCGCGGCATTGCGCTGGCCGAAAGCCCGATCGATGCCATGGGCCTTGCCGGCGACCGGCGCTGGATGCTGACCGATCCGGAGGGGCAGTTCATCACCCAGCGCGAACTGCCGGCGCTGGCTCGCCTTTCCGTGCTGCCGACCGATGACGGCCTGTCGATCGCCATGGACGGGCAAGACCTCGCGATCAGCGTCCCCGATCCGCAGCGCCGCAGCGATGTGGTGGTCTGGAAATCCACCGTCAGCGCCGCCGTGGCGGAGGATGCGGCCAATGCCACCCTCTCCGCCTGGCTCGGCCGCCCCGTGCGTCTCGTGCATTTCGATGCGCAGGCGCGTCGGATGGCGAGTGCCGAATGGGCCGGCCCCGATTCGCCCGTTGCCTTTGGCGACGGCTATCAGGTTCTGGTCACCACCACCGGCTCGCTGGCGGCGCTGAATGCGGATATGGCAGCCCATGGCGAAGCACCCGTCGGCATGGAGCGCTTCCGGCCCAACATCGTGCTGGAGCATGACGTGGCCTGGGCCGAGGATGGCTGGACGGCGATCATGGTCGGCGATGTCGAGCTTCGTCTGGTGAAACCCTGTGCCCGCTGCATCATGACGACGCAGGACCAGCAGACCGGCTCGCGCGAGGGCGCCAATCCGATGCCGGCCATGGGGCGCATCCGCATGTCGGCGGACCGGCGCGTCCCCGGCCCTCTGTTCGGCTGGAATGCCGTGCCGGTCGGCGCCGGCGCGCTGACGCTCGGAGATCCCGTCCGCGTGCTGGGCGAGCGGGCCCCCTGGTCGATCAAGCGCCGCTGATATCGGGCGCCTCGCAGCCGTTTGCCCTGCGGGACGCTTTTCCTTTCCTTGACCGCCCTTCTGCCGGCGGAGCAGCCTGTCCGAGATGTCCATGACCGGAAAAAGCGCCGGAAAAACCCGCGGCCTCGTCTTTGCCCTGTCGGCCGTCACCATCTTTGCCGGGCAGGACGTGATCTCGAAGCATCTCGGCACGCTCTATCCGCCGATCTTCGTGACGATGATCCGCTTCTGGGCCTTTGCCCTGTTCGTGCTGGCGCTGACGGCAAGGAGCAGCGGTGGCATTCTCGGGGCAGCGCGCACCAGCCAGCCGCTGCTGCAGATCTTTCGCGGCGTGATCCTCGTGATCCAGATCGTCGTTGCCGTCTATTCCTTCGCGCTGGTCGGCCTGTCGCACACCCAGTCAATCTTTGCCGCCACGCCGCTGTTCGTTGCGGCCATGTCCGTGCCGCTGCTCGGCGAAAAGGTGGGCTGGCGACGCTGGACGGCGATCTGCGTCGGCCTGTTCGGCGTGCTGATGATCATCAACCCGACGACGGCCTCGCTGAAGCTGGAACTGCTGCTGCCGATTGCCGGATCCTCGATCTTCGCTCTTTACGCTATCACGACACGCCTTGCCGGCCGGGTGGATTCCTCCACCACCAGCTTCTTCTACACCGGCATTGCCGGCGCCGTGGCAATCACCCTCATCGGTCCCTTCTACTGGACGAGCATGGCGCCGGTGGACTGGATCTGGATGGCCGCGCTTTGCTGCACCGGCATGAGCGGGCACTACCTTCTCATCCGTGCCTATGACCTTGTCGATGCCGTGACCGTGCAGCAGATCGGCTATGTCCAGGTGGTTCTCGTCTGCCTGCTCGGCGTTCTGATCTATGGCGAGGTGCTGACCGCCAACATGCTGCTGGGAGCCCTTCTCGTCATCGGCGCCGGCTTCTTCACCATCTGGCGCGAAAGCCGCCTTGCCCGCGCACGGGCGGCAAACGGTCAGGCCTGACACCCCCTGCTCCGGTTGCCGGCGCCCGTCGGCGAGTGCAGACCCCTATCGGAAATACGTAAAACTTGCGGAGCCCACTTAAGTGAGCATTAAGGTTACTTATGTATCAATAACGTCATAGCGGCGTTATGGAAACATTAACCATACGCTTACCTTCCGCAACGCCGCATCCGTTCGAGTGTTTGTACAGTAGAGTTTTGGTATGACGAGTATCATCACGAACACAGGCGCCATGGTGGCCCTGAAGACCCTGCGCGATGTCACCACGCATCTGGAAGTGACCCAGGAGCGCATGGCGAGCGGGTTGCGGGTGGGACAGTCCTCGCAGAATGCCGCCTACTGGTCGATCGCAACGACGATGCGATCCGACGACAAGGCACTCTCTGCCGTGCAGGATGCCATGAATCTTGGAGCGGCCACCGCCGACACCGCCTATGCCGGTCTCGATTCCTCGATCGACGTGGTGGACGAGATAAAGTCCAAGCTGATCGCCGCGCGCCAGCCGGGCGTCGACAAGGAGAAGGTGAACAAGGAAATCACGCAGCTGAAGCAGCAGCTCGTCTCCATCACCGATGCTGCGAGCTTCAACGGCGTCAACTGGCTGAAGATCAGCGACGGCAGCGATACAACGGCCAAGGTGGCCGCCTCTTTCTACCGCAACATCGATCGCAGCGTCTTCATGGAAACGATCACCCTCGACCTCGTCTCCAGCGACGGCACGGTGACGGCGCTGGTCGACAACCGCTCAACCAGCACCAATGGCGGCGCCGGCATCTTCACCAGCACGCAGTTCGCCACCAATGTGGGCGCCGCAAACAACTATGTGCTGATCGCCAATCAGAGCAACACCAGCGCCTCGGCGATTGAAATCGGCATTGGCAAGAACACCACCGACAGCCAGCTGGACGACATGATTTCGGTCGTGGACGACATGCTGCAGATGATGGCCGATGCCGGCGCCAATATCGGTTCGGTGCAGTCACGCGTCGACCTGCAGCTCGATTACGTGTCGAAACTGCGCGACTGGATGAAGGGCGGCATCAGCACGCTTGTCGATGCCGACATGGACGAGGAGGCGACCCGGCTCAAGGCGCTGACCACCCAGCAGCAGCTGGCCACCCAGGCACTCTCCATCGCCAACAATTCACAACAGAACATCCTGTCGCTGTTCCGATAGCGCTCACCCGCTCTTGAGTGAACGCGGCGGAGACGAACGGCTCCGTCGCGGGCAATAGAATAAACATTCATCAATTTCCCTCATCGATAGAACAGCAAAACACGCTTGGCTTGCGAAAGTGCTGGTTTATTCTCGTTCGAACAGACGAGGGAGGCCATCATGTCCGCGAAGACCGCACCACCCATGCCGTGGCTGATCATTGCCAGCGGCTCCATGATCGTGCTGCTGGTCTTCGGGCCGCGCTCGGCCATGGGGTTCTTCCTGCTGCCGATGCTGATGGATACCGGCTGGGAGCGCTCGACATTCGGACTTGCCATGGCGCTGCAGAACCTGTTCTGGGGTCTCAGCCAGCCTTTCTTCGGTGCGCTGGCCGACAAGCATGGCACCGGCCGCGTGCTGGTGCTGTCCGGCCTCCTCTATGCGCTCGGCCTCTTCGTGATGGCGCATGCCGCAGCGCCGCTGTGGCTGCATGTGGGAGGTGGCCTTCTGACCGGCATGGCGGTCGGCGCGGGTTCGTTCAGCGTCGTGCTCTCGGCCTTTGCCCGGCATGTCACGCCGCAGCAGCGCTCCATGGCGTTTGGCATCGGTACCGCAGCAGGTTCGGCCGGCATGTTCCTGTTTGCGCCGGTCAGCCAGACGCTGATCACCCTCTATGGCTGGTCCGACAGCCTGACCATCATGGGCGCCATGATGCTGGCGGTGCCGCTGCTGGCCCTTCCCTTGCGCGGCAATGCCTCCTCCGGCAGCCAGTCGCAGGGGCAGTTCCAGCAGAGCGCGGGCGCGGCGCTGCGCGAAGCGCTCGGCCACAGAAGCTATCTGCTGCTGACCAGCGGCTTCTTCGTGTGCGGCTTCCAGGTGGCCTTCATCACCGCGCACTTCCCGGCCTATCTCGGCGATATCGGCATCGATGCGCGCTATGCGGTGATCGCCATGGCCTGTATCGGCTTCTTCAACATCCTTGGCTCGCTGGCCGCCGGCGTCATCGCCCAGCGCTATTCCAAGCCCTACTTTCTCGCCCTGATCTATGTCGGCCGCTCGATCGCCGTCACGGCCTTCCTGCTGTTTCCGCAGACCCCGACCTCCGTCATTCTCTTTGCGGTGGTGATGGGTCTCTTGTGGCTCTCCACCGTGCCGCCCACCAATGCGCTGGTCGCGATCATGTTCGGCACGCGCCATCTCGGCATGCTGGGCGGGGTGGTGTTCCTCTCGCACCAGATCGGCTCTTTTCTCGGCGTGTGGCTGGGCGGCTACCTCTATGACCATTTCGGCACCTATGGTCCGGTCTGGTGGCTGGGTGTCGCACTTGGCCTGTTTGCCGCGATCGTTCACTGGCCGATCCGGGAACGCCCGGTCGAGCGCGCCCTCGCAGCCTGAGGACGTCTGCTACGACGCCCCCTGCCCGCCATCTCGGGAGGCTTCCAGCCGGTCCAGCGCCTTCAGGGCGGCCGTGATGAAACCATCGCGTGCGGCATTTTCGCTGATGCCGCGCGGCTCATAGACATGGCGATGGAGGAAGAAGCCGCTGAGACGGAAGGCCGAGGCCAGCGCATGGCGGTCGAGTCGTTGCGAACTTGGCGCGACCAGAAAGGCTGGCAGCGTGAGCAGACGGTCGGCATAGGGAGCGCCGGCCGTGCGGCAGACCGCCCGCCCGCTTTTCGGCGAGACATAGACGAGATCCTCCGAAGTGCCGGTCGCCGCACAGGCGGTGAGATCGAGCCCGAAGCCCAAATCGTTCAGCACCGCAAGCTCGAAGCGCACGAAGAGTTCGCCGGCGCCGGCCGGATCGTCCATATGGTCGAGGATCACGTCCAGCGCTTCGAACAGATGCGGATGCGGATCGCGCTCGGGAAGTAGCCGCAGCAGGGCGCCCATGGCCTGCACGCCGTAGACGGAGGTGGCGTTTTCCATCAGCCGTGCCGCGCGGAGATGCAGGGGCTCCAGCCGGAAATCGCCGAGATGCTCATCAAGGCGAGCGCGCCAGACGGCATCGACGCGATTGCCGGCCTGCAGCAGCGGCTGCATGCTGCGCGAGCGACCGCCGCGCACCATGCCCATATGGCGGCCGCGCTGGCGCGTCATCAGTTCGGCCACCACGCTCGTTTCGCCGTGACGCCGCACCCCGATGATGATGCCTTCATCCTGCCATTGCATGCGGGTCGTCGTCCTGTCTGCCCATTGAAGCCGGCACGCCCGTACCGGACTTGCGAAAAACGATGCATGGACCAGCGAGAAGGGCGGTCTGCCGGTGCAAGTCCTTCACCTGCCGCTTCTACACCATTACCAACCGCTCCGACGATGGAACCGAAGCGACGTCTTGCGGGTTGCTGGGCGCACAATCAATTCCGGAGATGCCATGCGACACGTCCTCCTCGCTACCGCCCTTATCACCATTCCCGTCACGAGCCTCACCGCGGCCCCCGCCGCCGCCCAGTCACCGGAACTGGAACAGGCCTGCATCACCGTGGCCAAGAACTTCCTGCTGACACCCGCGCTGAAGACCGGGATGGTGCAGTCCTTCCCGGAACTGGACCCGCCCGGCGCCCGACTGACCTATTCCACGCGCGACAAGCCGGAGGCAACGGACTTCACGGACCAGATCGAATGCAGCTTCGAACGCGCCACCGCCCCATTCGGCCTGACGCGCTTCTGTGTATCCGACACCTGCTATTCCGCGAGCGAGGAGAAACCGGAGCATCGCCGCCGCTTCGAGGAAATGAAGGCGCTGCTCGCACGCCAGAAATAGCGCGCGGGCCGCTGCCCGGCCGACAAAGGCCGGGCTTCAGCCCTTCGGGAATTCCAGGCCCATTTCGCGGAACCGTTCGGGATCGTCGCCCCAGTTCTCGCGCACCTTCACGAACAGGAAGAGGTGCACGGGCTGTTCGAGGATTTCCGAGAGTTCCTTGCGTGAGGCAGTGGAAATCGCCTTGATCGCCTCGCCGCCCTTGCCGAGCGCGATCTTCTTCTGGCTGTCGCGCTCCACATAGATCACCTGTTCGATGCGCACGGAGCCATCCTTGCGCTCTTCCCACTTCTCCGTCTCGACATGGGAGGAATAGGGAAGCTCCTGATGCAGGCGCAGAAACAGCTTTTCACGGGTAATTTCGGCGGCCAGCTGACGCATCGGCAGGTCGGAAATCTGGTCCTCCGGGTAGTACCAGGGACCTTCCGGCAGTTCGGCGGCCAGATAATCGAGCAGATCCTTGCAGCCGGATCCTGTCGTCGCCGAAATCATGAAGGTACGCTCGAACCGCACGGCCTCGTTGGCCGCGGCGGCAAGCTTCAACAGATCCTCCGGCTTTACCCGGTCGATCTTGTTCAAGACCAGGATCTTCGGCTGGTGGACCTCCTTCAGGCCCTCCAGGATCGCTTCCGCGTCGCCGCGAATGCCGCGTTCGCTGTCGATCAGAAGCATGATCAGGTCGGCATCCTTGGCGCCGCCCCAGGCGGAGGTGACCATGGCACGATCGAGCCTGCGGCGCGGCTTGAAGATGCCGGGCGTATCCATGAACACGATCTGCGCGTTGTCGTGGATCGCGATGCCGCGCACGATGGCGCGCGTCGTCTGCACCTTGTGGCTGACGATCGACACCTTGGCACCCACCAGGCGGTTCACCAGCGTCGATTTTCCGGCATTGGTCGCGCCGATCAGGGCCACGAAGCCGGATCGCGTGGAGATTGCCGCGTCTTCAGGCGAGCCGGCCATGTTGTCGTCTTCGGTCATAAAGGTCCTTCAATTGGCGGCAGGCTTCGGCCAGACGCCCTCACGTTCAAGCAGTTTCGTCGCGGCCACCTGCTCGGCAGCGCGCTTGGACCGGTCAACGCCGGTTTCCGGGGCCACGCCCTCCACCTCCACCGTCACGGTGAAGCGCGGGTCGTGATCGGGGCCGGAACGGTCATCCACCCGGTAGACCGGCGTGGTGCCGAACCGGGCGTGCGACCATTCCTGCAACTCGGTCTTGGCGTCCCGGCGGGCCGCATCGGCATGTATAGCACGCTTTTCCCAGTGGCGCAGGATGAAGCGACGCGCAACCTCCAGCCCGCCATCGAGATAAAGTGCGGCGATCAGGCTTTCCACCACGTCGGCGCGCACGTTCATCATGCGCTTGCCGGTCAGTTTCTTCACGTCGGCGCCGGTGCGGATGAACTCGTGGATGCCGAGTTCGTCGGCAATGCCGGCACAGCTTTCGGCGCTCACCAACTGGTTCAGCCGGACCGAAAGCTCACCTTCCGTCGCATTGCGGAAGGTCTTGAACAGAAGTTCGGCGACGCAGAGCCCGAGCACGCGATCGCCCAGAAATTCCAGGCGCTCGTAATTGGCGTTCTTGGCGCTGCCCGTGCTGGCATGGGTCAGCGCCCGGTCGAGCCACTGCTTGTCCGAGAAGACATGCCCGATCACGGTTTCCAACCGGGCGCGCTCGTCTGCGGATAGCGTTGCGGCCTTCATCAGTCGACCACCTTGAACAGGCGGTCCCAGCGCATGTTGGCGGGCCACTTCCAGATTTCGCGGAAGGACGTGTCGTTGCCGAGCGAGAAGAAGATCACGCTGGCGCGACCCACGATGTTTTCTGCCGGCACATAACCCACGTCGAAGCGGCTATCGAGCGAATTGTCGCGGTTGTCGCCCATGAAGAAGTAGTGGCCTTCGGGCACGATGAATTCACGCGTGTTGTCGCCGCGGGAATTCGGTACCTGGTCGAGCGTGTCGTAGGTCTTGCCATTGTCCAGCGTCTCGCGGAACACCGGAACGTCCGAGCCGGGATCGAGGCGGTAATCGGAGGTGAAGCTGCCATCGGCGAGCTTCGGCACGGCCTTGCCATTGATATGCAGCACGCCGTCGATCATCTGCACGCGGTCACCCGGCAGGCCGATCAGGCGCTTGATATAGTCGACGTCCGGATCGCTCGGCAGGCGGAAGACGATCACGTCGCCGCGCTTCGGCTCGGAAAACTCCAGGATGCGGCCGGAAAACAGGTTCGGCGACAGCGGCAGCGAATATTTCGAGAAGCCGTAGGCGAACTTGTTGACGAAGATGTAGTCGCCGACGAGCAGGGTCGGCATCATCGAGCCGGAGGGGATGGTGAAGGGCTGGAACAGCACGGTGCGGATGACCATGGCCAGCAGCAGTGCCTGAATGATGACCTTGATGTTTTCCCAGAGGGCGTTCGGCTTCTTGTCGACTTGTTCGGACACGTGCACGTCTTTCGTTTTCCGCGTTTTGCGCTTCTCTAAACTCTTCCCCGGACCTCGGCAATGGCCTTGGCCGGCGCCCGCCGGTCAGAGCGGCCGCGCCTCGATGACCACGAAGGCCTGCGCATAGGGGAATTCGTCGGTGATGGTGAGGTGAATGACGGCTTCATGACCCGCCGGCATCAGGGCCTTCAGCCGCTCGCCCGCGCCGCCGGTCAAGACCATGGTGGGCTTGCCGCCCGGCAGGTTGACGACGCCCATGTCCTTCCAGAATACGCCCTGTGCCAGCCCCGTGCCGAGCGCCTTCGAACAGGCCTCCTTGGCGGCGAAGCGCTTGGCATAGGAGGCAGCGCGCATCTTGCGCCCGTCGGATTTGCGCCGCTCGGTCTCGGTGAAACAGCGATGCGTGAACCGCTCGCCGAAGCGCTCTATCGATTTCTCGACCCGCCGGATATCGATCAGGTCGCTGCCCATGCCGATGATCATGCCGTTCCTCTTCGTTGGCTGACCCAATCTGTGTCAGACACGACTGCCCTTGTCGACCGGCCTTGCGGCGGCACGACGCGCCGCAAACCTTACGGCTCGCGCGGCGCGATACTTCCTGATGCCGACAAACGTGGCGAGATAACAGCAGAGACCGCTCACGATTGCGGGAGGAAGAGCACCGAGCGTCAGGGGCTCGAACAGCGGATGCCAGAGTTCGGTCACATGCAGGCCTTCCAGCTGTCGCACCAGGGCTGCGGCCGTGGCGCCGGAATCGGGCGCGCGGTCCAGCATGCGATGGCCGATCTGCCAGGTCAGCGGCAGGATGAGCGGAATGGTCAGCGGATTGCTGAAGGCAGTCCCAAGCGTCGCGGCGACAAGGCTGCCGCGCAACAGAAAGGCGGCAGCAAGCGCAATGGCGATGTGAAAACCGAAAAAGGGCGTCCAGGCAGACATCACCCCGACGGCGAAACCGATCGCCACCGCATGCGGCGAACCGGTCAGCCTCACGGCCCTTGCCCTCATGTAGCGCAGGGAACGCAAGGGGCTTCTGCGTCTCCTGTGTCTCAGCCCGCGCCGTCCGGCGGGTCGAGCATGTCGTGCAAAGAACAGGCGATGCAACACCGTCATGGCCATCTACCGGCCTTCCGATGCATGGACGCCCGGGGCGTCTCGGTCGCCCCGATCAGATGACCTTGCGGAACAGACCGCGATCAACCTGGCGCATGCGGTATTCCAGTTCGATGGCATCATGCGATTCATTCAGATAGGCCATTTCCCGTTCCTGAAGGGTCGGAGCGCGAAGGGCGCGGGCGAAAGTACGAAGCGGCTTGAACATGTTTGCCTCCTAATGTTGCGATGCACAAGATATAGTTCATGCAACGCTTCGGCACCAACGCAGCCTTCCGCTGTCAGCCATGCATTGGATGCATGGCACCAGGACTCTTCCCGATGCCATGCTTAACAAATGTTCAATCGTAGAGGCGCCTGACCGTGGAAATGCAGTCCAGCTCCTTCAACTGGGCGAGGAGCTGGTTCAACTGCCTGAGATCCCAGACCTCCACCTCCAGCTGGAGTTCGGAGAAATCTGTGGCGACGCGACCCATGGTCAAGACGCGGATGTTGATATCGAGGCGCGCGATCGTCTGGGCGACCTTGGCGAGCGTTCCCGGCTCGTTCAGCGCATTGATCACCAGCCTTGCGGCAAAGCGGGACTTGTTCGCCTCGTCCAGATCCCAGCGCACGTCGATCCAGCGTTCCGGCTGGTCATCGAACTTCTGCAGGGCAGACGCCTGGATCGGATAGATGGTGATGCCCGTGCCCTCTTCCATGATGCCGACGATACGGTCACCCGGCACGGCGCCGGAGGGGGAGAAGCGGACTTCCAGATTGCTGGCAAGACCGCGGATCGGCAGGGGCTCGGGTCCGCCCGCCTCTCCCGCCGGTTTTGCCGCCGCCTTTTCGCCGCCCGGCAGACGGAACATCATGCCGGAGGCGGTCGGCATGTTGAACCAGCCCTGGTCGGCGGCCGGCTTGATGGTGGTGCGCTCGTCCTTGAAATCCGGGAAGACGGCCTTCAGCACGTCGAGCGAGGACAGTTCGCCGCGTCCGACGGCGGCGATCGCATCCTCGACCTCCTTCTGGCCAAGGCGGAACAGCGCCGGCTTCAGGATATCGCGGGAAAACTCCTTGCCGGCCCGCTCGAAGGTGCGTTCCAGAATGCGATGGCCAAGGCCGGCATACTGCTTGCGGATCGCCATGCGGGTGGCGCGGCGGATGGCAGCGCGCGCCTTGCCGGTAACGACGATCTCTTCCCAGGCCGCCGGCGGGACCTGTACGCCGGAGCGGATGATCTCCACCTCGTCGCCATTGCTGAGCCGGGTGACGAGCGGCATGATCCGCCCGTTGATCTTGGCGCCAACCGTGGTGTCACCGATATTGGTGTGGACGGCATAGGCAAAATCGATGGGAGTGGCACCGCGCGGCAGCGCGATCAGCTTGCCCTTCGGCGTGAAGCAGAACACCTGGTCCTGGAAGAGTTCGAGCTTGGTGTGCTCGAGGAATTCTTCGGGGCTGTCACCCTCGGCCAGCGCCTCGATGGTATGGCGCAGCCAGGAATAGGCATTGCTTTCCTTCGACAGAAGCTCGCCGCCCTCCCCGGTCTCGCCGTCCTTGTAGAGACTGTGGGCGGCAATGCCGTATTCGGCGATCTCGTGCATGCGCCGCGTGCGGATCTGCAGTTCGATGCGCTGGCGCGACGGACCGACGATCGTTGTGTGGATCGAACGGTAATCGTTCTGCTTTGGCGTCGAGATATAATCCTTGAAGCGACCGGGCACCACGCGCCAGCGCGTATGGACGATGCCAAGCGCCCGGTAGCAGGCGGGAATATCGTCGACGATCAGCCGGAAGCCGTAGACATCGGACAACTGCTCGAAGGACAGCGACTTCGACTGCATCTTGCGGAAGACGGAATAGGGCTTCTTCTGCCGGCCCTTGACGGCGGCATTCTGCAGGCCGTTGGCGATCAGGAGATCGCGCAGTTCATCCTCGATCTTGGTGATGAGGTTCTCGTTGCGCGCCGAAAGCTCCGCCAGCCGCTTGGTGACGGTCTCGTAAGCCTCCGGATTCATGTATCGGAAGGACAGGTCCTCCAGTTCCTCACGCATGTCCTGCATGCCCATGCGGCCGGCAAGCGGCGCATAGATTTCCATGGTCTCTTCGGAAATGCGGGCCCGCTTGTCGTCGCGCATATGCTCAAGCGTGCGCATGTTGTGCAGGCGGTCGGCGAGCTTCACGAGCAGCACGCGCACGTCGTCGGAAATGGCCAGCAGCAGCTTGCGCAGGTTTTCCGCCTGCTTGGCCTTCTTCGAGACAAGGTCGAGACGCTTGAGCTTGGTCAGCCCCTCGACGAGGCGACCGATATCCTCGCCGAACAGTTCGTCGATCTCGGCGCGGGTGGCGGTGGTATCCTCGATCGTGTCGTGCAGCAGGGCGACTGCGATGGTGGACTCGTCGAGATGCATTTCGGTGAGGATGGCGGCAACTTCCAGCGGGTGGGAAATGTAGGGGTCGCCGCTGGCGCGCTTCTGCTTGCCATGCTTCTGCATGGCATAGACATAGGCCTTGTTGAGGAGAGCTTCATTCGCGTCGGGCTTGTACTTCTGAACCCGCTCGACGAGCTCGTATTGCCGCATCATGCTTCCGAAGACCCTTCCAACACCCAGAAAAAGAAAAGGAGCGCCAACCCGGAGATTGACGCTGCCGATATGCAAGACACAAGGCCCTTAAGGCGAGATCCTTGACGATTGGTAATCGTCAGTAGTCGTCGCTCTTTTCCGGCGGCACCAGACCTTCGATACCAGCCAGCAGTTCCTCTTCCGACATCTGGTCGAAAGTAAGGGTTTCCGGCAGATCGTCCTCGTCCAGAACCTTTTCGGCGCTGGCAGCCGCACCGGCATTGGCGGCAATGAGGGTCGAGGGATCGGGCTCCGGCTCGTCCACTTCCACATGCTTCTGCAGCGAGTGGATCAGGTCTTCCTTCAGATCGTCGGGCGAGAGCGTCTCGTCGGCGATCTCGCGCAGGGCAACGACGGGATTCTTGTCGTTGTCGCGATCAACCGTGATCGCAGCACCCTGGGAAATCTGGCGGGCGCGATGGCTGGCAAGCAGGACCAGCTCGAAACGGTTATCGACTTTGTCGATGCAATCTTCTACTGTGACACGGGCCATTGCCTGTCCTTTACGATCGGTATTTCGAGGATTAGAACGCCCGATACAGGCAAAGGGGCGGGAATTCAAGTTTTTCCTCACCCGGCCTTGCCGAGGGCCCCATATGCGACCAATTCCCTAGGGAAAACGCCGTCAAACCGCTTGGAGTTGAATCAATCGTGCATTAAATACTTTCAATATGAATATATGATAAAATACCACAGCCCGCTGCAGACGCAAGCGGGGTTCCCGGGAAGGGAGGAAACCGGGAAAGCGAAATATTTTCAGAATGGATGGAGGAAACAATGTTTGATCCACGCGAAAAAATTGCCCTTTTTATCGACGGCGCCAATCTCTACGCCGCCTCCAAGAGCCTCGGCTTCGACATCGACTACCGCAAGCTTCTGAAGGCCTTTCAGAAGCGCGGCTACCTCCTGCGCGCCTATTATTATACCGCGCTGATCGAGGATCAGGAATATTCGTCGATCCGCCCGCTGATCGACTGGCTGGACTACAACGGCTACAAGGTCGTGACCAAGCCGGCGAAGGAGTTCACCGATTCCATGGGCCGCCGCAAGGTGAAGGGCAACATGGACATCGAGCTGGCCATCGATGCGATGGAACAGTCCGAAACGGTGGACCATCTGGTGCTGTTCTCCGGCGACGGCGACTTTACCACGCTGGTGGAAGCCTTGCAGCGCAAGGGCCGCAAGGTCTCCGTCGTGTCGACCATGGCAACGCAGCCGCCGATGATCGCAGACGATCTGCGCCGCCAGTCGGATCATTTCATCGATCTGATTTCACTGAAGGCCGAGATCGGTCGCGATCCGTCCGAGCGCGTACAGCGCGTGGTGGAACCGGTTTCCGATCCGGCGGACGCCTGAGACAGGCGCAAGCGGCACCGCAGAGAGGTTGGGAGGCTTTTCGCGGTGCTGCCTGCACATTTCGGGCTTCATCAAAATGCACGCCCGTTTTTCGGCGCCGGAACGAGCCAAGACCTCGTATGGTCGATGCATGCTGACCTTACGACCTTCCGACGACACGCTTTACCAGGCCCTTCTTGACCGCGACGCGGCCTATGATGGCTTTGCCTATGTCTGTGTTACCTCCACTCGCATCTTCTGCCGCTTCACCTGCGCGGCGCGCAAGCCGCGCCGCGAAAACTGCCGTTTTGAAACGAGCATCGCCGATTGCCTGGCGGCTGGATACCGCCCCTGCAAGCGCTGCACGCCGATGCTGCGCTATGGCGACGGTGACCCAACCATCGCGACCCTGCTGGCAGCCCTCGACGCAGAACCCGACCGGCGCTGGAGCGAACAGCATCTGATTGCCCTCGGCCACGATCCCTCCACCGTGCGCCGCGCCTTCAAGCGACGATTCGGCATGAGCTTTCTGGAGCTTGCCCGACAGCGCCGCCTGAGCCAGGCCGTAAACACACTCAACACCGGTGCACCGGTCATCGCGGCACAGCTGGATGCGGGCTTTGAGTCCGGCAGCGGCTTTCGCCACGCCATCACGCAGCGGCTGGGTGCCGCACCCCGTCACCTGAAGGACCAGAGGCTGCTGAAGGCCGACTGGCTCGAAACGCCGATCGGGCCGATGCTGGCGGTGGTCTGCGACCATGCCCTTCACCTTCTGGAATTTGCCGATCGCCCGGCCCTGCCGACGGAACTCAAGCGGCTGCAGGAACGCGGACGCTGTGGCATCATCATGGGTCGGACAGGCGTGACGGATACGGTCGAGACGGAGCTTGCGGCCTATTTTGCCGGCCACGCCGCGGACTTCACGGTTCGGATCGGCGGACACGGCACGCCCTTCGAGCGCGAGGTGTGGCGGGCGCTGCAGCAGATTCCGGCGGGACAAAGCCGCAGCTATTCCGCTGTCGCCCGCGATCTCGACAGGCCGAGCGCCGTGCGCGCCGTCGCCCGCGCCAATGGCGCCAACCAGATTGCCATCCTTATTCCCTGCCACCGCGTGATGGGCGCCGATGGCAGTCTGACGGGCTATGGCGGTGGCCTGTGGCGCAAGGAATGGCTTTTGCGCCATGAGCAGCGCTTTCAACAGGCGTCAAACACGGCAGAAGTTCATCAGCTGCGCTGATCAATCGCATTCAGAACATTCACTGGACGAATGGCTTCTTCTGCGACAGTTTGCCGCCCGCAGCAGAAGGCTGCCCATTTCACCCCGCAAGCAACCTCCAGCCCCCTCGCCGTTTCTCCGCCGCCCTGCCGGCCACGGAGCGACTTTTCTCGTGCCTCTTCGAAAGGACAGGATCATGCGCACGATCGACCAGACCGCCGAAACCCCTTCCTCCAGCCCCGCGTCCTTGACCCGACGCACGGGCCTTGCCGGACTTCGCTGGATCGCATCGATCGCCTATCGCCTGTTCGGCAACCGGCACGGCCCCAATCATGCCGCCGATCTCACCGCCCACGGCCTGCGCGACATCGGGTTCGAGGATCACGGCCTGCCGCCCTGCGACGCTCTCGACCGCGCCGCACGGCAGGATGCGAGAGTGAGCGAAGCGCGCCGGGTGGCGCTGATGTTCACCATGGGCATGGGCGGCCGCTGAGGATATCCGTTGGCGAAAAAACAGCCGCGACGCGGGACGCGTGGCGGCTGTTTCCTGCCTGCGAATGGGCGAACGTTGCCGTTCAGCCGGACTTCAGCAGCCGGCTCTTCTGGCGATTCCAGTCGCGTTCCTTCTCGGACTCGCGCTTGTCATGCAGCTTCTTGCCCTTGGCGAGCGCCAGTTCCAGCTTGGCCCGCCCCTTCTCGTTGAAGTAGATCTTCAACGGCACCAGCGTCATGCCCTCGCGGTTGATGCCAGCCCGCAGACGGTTGATCTCGCGCTTCGACAGCAGCAGCTTGCGGCGACGGCGCGGCTCGTGATTGAAACGGTTGGCCTGCAGATATTCCGGCAGATGTGAATTGATCAGCCAGATCTCGTTATCTTCATCGGAGGCATAGGATTCGGCGATGTTCGCCTTGCCTTCGCGCAGCGACTTGACCTCGGTGCCGGTCAGCACCATGCCCGCTTCGTAGGTATCGATGATTTCATAGTTGAAGCGCGCCTTGCGGTTTTCCGCAACGATCTTGTTGACGACGCGCTGGCTGCCTTTGGGTGCCATGGAAGGTGGTTAGCTCCGCCCTTTGAGGGTTCTCGTTGACAATCCGCCCTGAGGCGACGGTTCGACCGACCCAATGTAGTGTGCGCGATGTCCGAAGGGAAGCGGGGGCACCGAAACGCGCCGCCCGCTGACCGGATCAAGCTCAGTTCAGCAGGCCGGCGTGGCGCAGTGCCGCATCGATGGCGGCTTCGGTGGCGGGCTCCAGCGTGGAGAGGAGCGGCGAACGGGCGGCCCGGTTCATGCCGCGCACGCGGCTCAGGCCGTATTTCGCGCCGCAGACGCCGGGCTCCATGAAGATCGCCTTGTGCAGCGGCATCAGGCGGTCCTGGTACTCAAGCGCCCTGGCGTAATCCCCGGCCAGCGTCGCCTGCTGGAATTCCGCACAGAGCCGCGGCGCGACATTGGCGGTGACCGAAATGCAGCCGACGCCGCCATGGGCGTTGAAACCGAGCGCGGTGCCATCCTCGCCGGACAGCTGGATGAACTCCTTGCCGCAGCTCATGCGCTGCTCGGAGACGCGCTCCAGCTTGCCGGTCGCATCCTTCACGCCGACGATGTTCTTGTGCGCCTTCACAAGCGCCCCCATCGTTTCCGGCGACATGTCGATCACCGAACGCGGCGGAATGTTGTAGATGATGATCGGCAGGCTGACGGCCTCGGCAATCGCGCTGAAATGAGCGATCAGGCCCTTCTGCGTCGGCTTGTTGTAATAGGGGGTGACGACGAGGAGACCGTCGGCGCCCGCCTTTTCGGCATGCTGGGCCAGTTCGATCGCTTCGCGGGTGTTGTTGGAGCCTGCACCGGCAATCACGGGCACGCGCCCGGCGGCCACCTCGATGCAGATTTCGATGACGCGTTTGTGCTCGGCATGCGAGAGGGTGGGCGACTCCCCGGTGGTTCCAACCGGGACGAGCCCCGTCGAACCTTCTGCGATCTGCCATTCCACATGAGCGGCAAATGCCGCCTCATCGACCGCGCCCGCATCCGTAAACGGCGTGACCAGCGCGGGCATGGACCCCTTGAACATGCAAACACTCCCGAACGGCCCGCTTCATGCTTCGGCCGCATTCTCTGATACTGTGACGCGCACCATAGAGCGGCCCACAGACTGAAACAAGCAGGCTGTTTCCGGTTTCGCACCGGATCGTGATCAAAGAAATCGTGCAAGGACACGACTATGGTAAGCTTCCGTTAATCATCACTCCAGCTAATTGGGATGACAGTCTTTCTGGTGCGGGTTGTGGGATGAAGAAATCGTTCGTGATGGCCAGTATCGGGCTTTCGCTGGGCGCCGGGGTGCTATCGGCAGCACCATTGCCGGACGACGGCGCACCCGTGCCGCGCCCACGGCCGGTGGAACTGCAGCAGGTCGCCATGCCGACACCCGAGATTACCGGCGCCATTCCCCGCGCACCGGGAACCGGTGAAGCCGACACCTCCATCGCGGCGCTGAAGGCAGGGCTCGATCTTCTCTCCGACAACGATGCTGCCGGCGCGCTTGCCGTGCGCGACCGCCTGCCGCAAGGCTCGCTCGACCGGCATCTTCTGACCTGGGCGATCGTGACATCCGGCCTGCGCGACGTCCCCTCCGCCGAGATTGCCGCGGCCCAGCGCGACCTGCAGGGCTGGCCGGGCCTTTCCCGGCTGCGCGGCAATTCGGAGCGCGCCCTTTACCAGGAAAATCCGCCAGCACCGGATATTCTGGCCGCCTTTGGCCGCACCGTACCGGAAACGCCGCAGGGCGCCATCATTCTGGCCCGCGCGCTTGCCGCTACCGGCCGTGCGCCGCAGGCAGCATCGGTGCTGCGTCCCTTCTGGACCGGCCAGACGCTCGACAAGGATCTCGAGGATCGCATCCTGCAGGAGTTCGGGCCGTTGTTGACCAGCACGGACCATCGCGCCCGCATGGATTTTCTGATGTATCGCAACCGGGTCTCGCAGGCAAAGCGCTTCGGGGACCTGGGGCGCGCCGCGCCGCTTTATGCCGCCTGGAGCGCGGTCGCAAGCCGCGCCAAGACGGCCGGCGCTCTGCTCGACAAGGCGGCCGCCGGGTGGGGGCGCGATCCGGCCTTCCTGTTTGCCCAGATCGAATTCCTGCGGCAGCAGGAGCGTTATGGCGAAGCAGCCGGCCTTCTGGCACGCGCACCGCAGGACCATGCCGAACAGGTGAATGCTACCGAATGGTGGAACGAGCGGCGCATCATTGCCCGTGGCCTGGCGGATCAGGGCGATTTTCGCAATGCCTACCGGCTGGTCGCAAACCACAATGCCAAGGCGACGGCAGATATCGTCGATGCCGAATTTCATGCCGGCTGGTATGCCCTGCGGGGGCTGAACGATCCGGAAACGGCCGAAACGCATTTCCAGCGAATCATCGACACCTCGTCGCGGCCGATGTCGGCCTCGCGCGGCTGGTACTGGCTTGGCCGGGCGGCGGAGCAAGGCGGCTCCGGCAAGGCCGCCGCGTTCTACGCCAAGGCCGCCGCCTATCCCGCCACCTTCTATGGACAGCTGGCCGCCGCACGCCTGAAGCGGAAGACGCTCGACGTCGCCTATCCGCAGCCAACGTCGGAAGATCGCCGCGATTTCCAGGCCCGCGAGGCCGTGCGCGCGATTGACAGGCTGGATGCCGCCGGCCATCCGGAACGGGCGGATGCGCTCTATCGCGCGCTGGGCGAGCAGCTGACGAGCCCCGGCGAACTGGCGATCCTGGCGGCCCGTGCCGAGCGCAACGGCAATCACGCCCTCTCCCTGCAGATCGGCAAGAGCGCTTTCAGCCGCGGCATCGATGTGGCCGCCCTCGCCTTCCCGGTCGGCGTCATTCCCGCCAGCGCCAACATCCAGGGCTCCGGCAAGGCGTTGGCCTATGCGATTGCCCGCCAGGAAAGCGCCTTCAATCCGGCGGCCGTTTCCGCAGCCGATGCCCGTGGCCTGCTGCAGATCCTGCCGGGCACGGCCAAAGGGGTCGCCAACCGCCATGGCATGACCTTCACGCCCGCCCGGCTGACCTCGGACCCCGGATACAACGCCACGCTCGGTGCGCATTATCTCGGCGAACAGATCGACAGCTTTGGCGGCTCCTACATCCTCACCTTCATTGCCTACAATGCCGGGCCGAAGCGCGTGCCCGAATGGATCGCCCGCTATGGCGATCCGCGCGGCAAGTCGCTCGACGAGGTCGTGGACTGGATCGAGCGCATTCCCTTCCCGGAAACCCGCAACTACGTGCAGCGGGTGATGGAAAACTATCAGGTCTACAAGATCCGGCTGGGCCAGCAGGCCGATATCGAGGACGACCTGCGCTTCGGCCGCCGTTAATCCCCTCTGGCATTTTCCCCTGCCGCGCCCGGCTGCCTTGCGATAGGCTTCCTCCCGGACAAGGAGGAAGCCCATGGCAGACCACACCCAATACCACATCGCCGCGACCGATGGGACGCAGCTTGGCTATCGAATCTACGCTCCGGCGGCAGAGGCTGCAGCATCGCCAAACACGCTGCCGGTCATCTGCCTGCCGGGCCTCACCCGCAACGCGCGCGACTTCCATCCGCTGGCGAAGCGGATCATCACCGATCCAAAGCGGCCGAGGTCTGTCGTTTGCATCGATTATCGCGGACGCGGTTCCTCCGGCCGGGCCATCGACAAGGCGAGCTATACCGTGGCAACGGAAGCGCAGGACGTGATGGCCGTGCTCGACCATCTCGCGATCGACCGCGCGCTGTTCATCGGCACCTCGCGCGGCGGACTGATTTTGCACGTTCTCGCCGCCCTCGCACCCGAACGGCTGGCAGCCATCGTGTTCAACGACATCGGGCCGGAACTCGGCATCGAGGGCCTGCGCCAGATCCAGGACTATCTCAGGGCGCCGCGTCGTCTCGCAACCTGGATGGATGCCAGGGAGGACCTGAAGCGGGTGCATGGCGCAGCCTTCCCGTGCCTCAGCGAGACGGATTGGGCGGAAATGGCAGAAGCGATCTACACGCAGGATGAGAACGGCATTGTGGCCGACTGCGATCCGGCCATCGCTACGGCCTTTGCCGCTGCCGATCTGACGCCCCCCCTGCCCGCGCTCTGGGCGCAGTTCGACCAGTTTCCGGACATTCCGATGCTGGTGATTCGCGGCGAGCATTCACGGCTGCTGACCGCCGACACGGTGGCTGCGATGGCCGCGCGACGCCCTTCACTGCAAGCGGTTGTCGCGCCCGGACAGGGACACGCGCCTCTTCTTCACCGCCCGGAGATCGCCGCACCGCTCGGCGCGTTTCTTGCCAGCGCGACGCATGCTTGACCAAAGGGACAGTCGCGCAAAAAAGCCCCAACGCAAAAAGGCCCCAACGCAAAAAGGCCCGGCAATGCCGGGCCTTCGAGAGAGAGTTCGTTCGGATTAGAACGAGCGCTGCAGGCGGAAGAAGCCAGACCAGTAGCCGTCGCCGTTGTTCTGGTCGTCGCGGTCGGTGTACTGAGCGGAAACCTTGGCAGCAAAGCCCTTGGTGATGGCGTAATCGAGCGTTGCGCCAGCCTTCCAGCCGTTCTGGCCGCTGACCCAGCCGAGCTTGTCCCAATACTGGAAGCCCGGGGTAACGGAGAACTTGTCGGTGACCTTCAGCTCGTAGGAGGTGGCAACCGTCCATTCGCCAGCGCCGTAGTAGGCGTTGTTGCCGGAGGAGTAGATGCCGGCGAGGTTCAGGGTGCCCGGGCCAACCGGAGCCGTGACGATCAGACGAACAGCGCCTTCGCTGGCGTCAACGTCGTAACCGCCGAGCAGGGCAGCGTTGATCGAACCGATAGCAGCCGAGACCTGGCCTTCAACACCCCAGGTGTCGTTGTTGGTCGCGGTCGTGTTGGTCAGCTCGTCAACGAACAGGCCGGCCTTGATGGCGCCGAAGGTGTGCTCGTAACCGATCTGGTTGATGCGGTTGGAACCGAGGTCGTCGGTTTCGCCGGCAATATCGGTATCCCAGTAGTTGTAGCCGTAACCAGCGCGGAAGCCGCCGAGGGTCAGGAAGGCTTCGTCGATTTCGAGGTTGCCGGAGGACGACGAGTCACCCCAGGCGCGAACGGTGATGGTGCTGCCGAGAGCGCCGTATTCCGTGTCGGACTTGGTGTCGAAGGTCACGAGACCGCGGGTCTTGGCATTCCAGTTACCAGCCGTACCAGAAACGTTGTTGGCATCATTCTGGAGTTCGCTGGCGTCAACCTGGAAGCGGACGTAACCGGAAATCTTCAGGCAGGTTTCAGAACCCGGGATGTAGAAATAACCGGCGCCGAATGCATCGCAAACGCGGACATATTCCATCGGCTCCGGTTCAGCAGCAACGATGGCGTCAGCTGCGTGGGCTGCTGCGCCGAAAGAAAGCGCTGCAACAGAGCTCAGTACGATAGCTCTCATGTTCATGTTTTTTCCTCGGGACTGATTTGGGACACCTCAGACACTATTGCCGCCTGAGTTGTCCAAACTAAACCACCGTTTTGCCCGCAGAGAAAATTAAAAACGCCCGGATTTCGGTTCCAGCAAACTCTCTACCCCGGCACTGTTGCGCTTTCGTGACATACGCCGCAGCGGCGGGCCAAATGGAGCGCACCGGTGCCGTTTTTTTAGCCAAGCACTTAGAAAGCCTGCATTTTCCAGAAACATTGCAGCAATGTTGATGGCAAAAATCGGGCAGGATCTTTCGCCTCGGTCGGAACGAGTCGCCGAAGCACCCCCACCGGCTTACGCCGAAGCGGCCGAATCGTTTCCTTCTGCGGCCGAACGGACGGGACAACGCGAATCGCAAACCGGCCGCCCGGCATCGTGCCACGCCGGCACAGGGGACAGTCCGCCGCTTCGCGCACACAGCAAGGTCGAACGACAACATGTAGGCGGTACGGAACGGACCTCAGACGACGAGCTGTCGACGGCGGACGCGTCCGGTTACGCGGCGATCAGCGACGGGACAGGACGGGACGGGAAAGAAGCTGGAAACGCCCAGCCTGTCGCCAAACGAAAAAAGCCCGGCAAAGCCGGGCTTTCTCCCATTCGATCTAGATCGAATTAGAACGAGCGCTGCAGGCGGAAGTAACCAGCCCAGTAGCCGTCGCCGTTGTTCTTGTCGTCGCGGTCCGTGTACTGAGCCGAAACCTTGGCAGCAAAGCCCTTGGTGATGGCGTAGTCTACAGCAACGCCGGCCTTCCAGCCGTTTGCGCCGTCGACGAAGCCGAGCTTGTCCCAGTACTGGAAGCCGGGGGTAACCTTGATCTTGTCGTTGATCTTGGCTTCGTAAGCGGCAGCAAATGCCCACTCAGCGTCCTTGTAGTAAGCGTTTACGCCAGAGGAGTAAACAACTGCGCCTTCGAGCGTGCCCGGGCCGACAGCGGCAGACAGGATACCGCGGATCGCGCCTTCATCCTTGTCGACATCGTAGCCGCCAAGCAGGTAGGCCTTGACCGGACCAAATGCGCCGGAGACCTGGCCTTCAACGCCCCAGGTGTCGTTGTTGTTGAGCGTGGTGTTGGTCAGCTCGTCAACAAACAGGCCAGCCTTGATGGCGCCGAAGGTTGCTTCGTAGCCGATCTGGTTGATGCGATTGGAGCCGAGCGAGTCGGTTTCGCCAACGATGCCGTTATCCCAGTAGTTGTAGCCGTAACCAGCGCGGAAGCCGCCGAGGGTCAGGAAAGCTTCGTCGAGTTCGAGCGACGAACCGCTGGAGTTGTCGCCCCAAGCGCGGATCGTGATGGTGCTGCCGAGAGCGCCGAGTTCCGTGTCAGACTTCGTTGCGAAGCTTACGAGACCACGGGTCTTGGCATTCCAGTTGCCAGCCGTACCAGAAACGTTGTCGGAGTCGTTCTGGAGTTCGCTGACGTCAACCTGAAAACGGACGTAGCCGCTGATCTTCAGGCAGGTTTCAGAACCCGGGATGTAGAAATAACCAGCGCCGAAAGCGTCGCAAACGCGAACGTATTCCATCGGTTCCGGCTCAGCGGCAACGATAGCGTCGGCAGCGTGAGCGCCGGATACTGCTGCGAGGGCAGCAGCGGAGCCGAGAAGAAGGCTCTTGATGTTCATAATGACCTCCAGTCAAGTTTCGTAAGGGTCTGGGTTTTTTGGCTGAAGGACAGCATTCCCTGCCCCATCCCCGTCGGTTCTTAGAAGACAGACGATCCACCGCCTCGCTTCTGATGGTGAACATACTAGAGCGCTTCGTTCATGCAATCGTGAACTGGATCGGTTTCGTTCCGATACACCCGCTTCCCCACCCCCCTGTTGCACAAACAGCACAGACGCAATGACCGGCCTCCCGGATTTTTACCTTTGGTTAAGAAGTGCAGGGAGAACGGGAAACTTACACGCCATGCAGGAAAGGTCGGCGCAGCAACGGAATCAGTATAGCGACGCCGAAACGATTCCATCGTGACTTGCGCACACTCCGCAGCATCCACTGAAATACTAATGAACGTTAAGATTATTTCTGGGGAGTGGCGGAGAGGAAGGGATTCGAACCCTCGATACGCTTTTGACGTATACTCCCTTAGCAGGGGAGCGCCTTCGACCACTCGGCCACCTCTCCGGTGCGGTGGTGATTATTGCGGACAGACGACGATTGCAAGGAATTTTGCACGCTTTCCCGCATTTCTCCGTGAAAAGAACCGAAATGCCCGCCATCGCGGGCATTGCCCCCGGCATATCAGGCCAGAAGCACCTTCAGGTCGGCGGCGGGATCAGCCAGAATCGCCCGCTCCGGCGTGCGTCCGAGATCGAGCAGCTTCTTGCCGGTCACATAGGCCTTGGCATCGTTGACGGCATCGACGGCGATGAAGCGTCCGGCCCTGAAATACCAGACCGAGGCCGCGCCGTCCCGGGCGCCCGGCCGCACCAGTGTCTCGTCATAGCCCTGATTGAGGCCGGCGATCTGCAGCTTCACGTCATACTGGTCCGACCAGAACCAGGGCCTGGGCACGTAGGCAACCGGTTCGCCGCGAATCGCAAGCGCGGCCGATTCGGCCTGGTCCACCGCATTCTGTACCGATTCGAGTCGCACCCGCCCTTCCCCGTAGGGCAGCTCCGTGCAGTCGCCGACCGCATAGATCGCCGGATCGGAGGTACGACCGTAGGCATCCACGATCACGCCATTCGCGACATCAAGACCGGCAGCCTTGGCCAGCTGGTCATTGGCAGTGACGCCGATGCCGACGATGACGAGATCGACATCAAGCATGCTGCCATCGGACAGCTCGGCACCGCAGACATGGCCGTCGCGGCCGATCAGGCGGGCCAGACCGGTCGATTCGCGGATGGTGACCCCATGCCTTGCGTGCACCCCGCGCAGGATATCGGCCGTTTCCGGCGCCGCCACCCGCTTCAGGATGCGGTCGACCATCTCGATGAGGGTGACCTCGAGCCCCCGGTGGCGTGCGACCGCCGCCGCTTCCAGGCCGATATAGCCGCCGCCGATGATGAGAACACGCCGCCCCGACAGCAATGCGCCGGAGAGATGATCGGCATCGCGCTTGTCGCGCATCACGTGGACGCCAGCGAGATCGCCGCCGAGCGCTGCCGGCAGGGTGCGGGGCGTGGCCCCGGTCGCCAGCACCAGCGTGCCATAAGATAGAAGAGTTCCGTCCTGCAGGCGCACAGTGCAGGCCGCACGGTCGATCTCCTCGGCAAAGGTGGCAAGCCGCAGATCAACACCGTTTTCGTGGTACCAGGCCTCGGGACGCAGCAGCAGCCGGGAAAACTCCATCTCGCCCAGCAGATACTTCTTTGAGAGTGGCGGCCGCTGATAGGGCGGCACGGCTTCGGCGCTGACCAGAGTGATCGGTCGCTCGTCCTTCAGCGCCCGCAGCTTGGCCGAGAGCGCGAAGGCAGCCTGACCGCCACCAATGATCACGATATTGTCCGACACTCCTGCCACTCCCTCGTCCAGTCCGCGGCTTTCCATCAGGCCCGCAACAGAGCGCTTCCACGGCGCTCTTCTCCGGTCCGTGGGTAACGCCGCGGACTGATCGGGTCAACAGCATCCCCGCCACGCTCCCGACATGCGACAAAATCGCGGTGAACGCTTGCATTTTATCGTCCGGCTTCAGGAAGCGTCATATCTATAAGGTCAGAATAAGGGTGTAGCATCCACAGGAGGGTTCGATGCCCTTGAACATTGTGAGAGAGACGAAAGCCAACATCCCTCATGATGAGGTGTTCGAAAAATTCGAGATCGACCGGCCGGGCAAGATCATCTTCGTCGGCCACCATCTCAGCACCAAGAACCAGATGCGTTGCCTGGTTCGCCGCATGTCGCTCTACGGGGCGGAACTGGAAGTCAGCCCCCACCTTCCGGTCCCGAATCACTTTTTCCTGGAAATCCTCGGCGTGCGCGACGAAATCGGCTGCACGCTGATCCGCCGCCAGAAGGAAAAGGTCACCGTCGGCTTCAATATGCTGATCGACGCGGATTTCCTGCATCACGTCATCCGGCTGAGTTTTGAAACCAGCCACTGAGGCGCAGCGGTGCAGCAGGGTGGACCGCCCGCCCTTTTATGCGGGCGGCTCACCGGTTCATCCGGCACCAACGGCAAGGCGCCCAACCGGCCTTGCGCGGTCGACAAAGCCCCCTATGGTAGGCGGACTTTCTTTGCGCCGGACAAGACCGCATGACGATGTTTTCCCGTTTCACCCCTCTTCTCGACCAGTTGCCCGCCACCGTGCCCTTTGTCGGGCCGGAAGCCATCGAGCGCAATCGCGGCCTTGCCGTGAAGGCGCGCATCGGCGCCAATGAAAGCGGCTTCGGTCCTGCGCCCTCGGTGATCCGTGCCATCGCGGACGCTGCGGCCGACACCTGGAAATATGCCGATCCCGAAAATTTCGAGCTGAAGCAGGCGCTCGCAGCCCATCTTGGCTGCCGGCCCGAGAATCTCGCGATCGGCGAGGGAATCGATTCGCTGCTCGGCCACATCGCCCGCATGGTCATTGAACCGGGCACGCCCGTCGTCACCTCGCTCGGCGCCTATCCCACCTTCAATTTCCATGTGGTCGGCCATGGCGGGCGCCTTGTCACCACGCCTTACGTCAACGACCGGGAGGATCTCGACGGCTTGCTGGATCTCGTGCGGCGGGACAATGCGCCGCTCGTCTATTTCGCCAATCCGGACAATCCGATGGGCAGCTGGTGGGATGCCGACAGCGTCGTCGCCTTTGCCCGGGCGCTGCCTGCCAGCTGTCTGCTCATTCTGGACGAGGCCTATTGCGAAACGGCACCAGCCCGCACCACGCCGCCGGTCGACGCCCTTCTCGATCTGCCGAACGTGATGCGGACCCGCACCTTTTCCAAGGCCTATGGCCTGGCCGGCGCCCGCGTCGGCTATGTCATTGCGGCAGAAGGCAATGCAAAAGCCTTCGACAAGATCCGCCATCATTTCGGCATGGCGCGGGTGAGCGTAGCGGCAGCGCTGGCAGCCCTCAAGGATCAGGCCTACCTCGCCGAGGCCATTGCGGCGATCGGCCGGTCGCGCGAGAAGATCGCCGCGATTGCCGCGGCAAACGGCCTTGCGGCTCTGCCATCCGCCACCAATTTCGTCGCCGTGGATTGCGGCCGGGACGGAACCTATGCCCGCGCCATCGTCGACGGGCTGATGGAACATGGCGTGTTCATCCGCATGCCGGGGGTCGCGCCGCTCAACCGCTGCATCCGCATCAGCGCCGGTCGGCCGGAGGATATGGCTTTGCTGGAAGAAGCCCTGCCGCAGGTTCTGAAACGCCTCGCCTGATCACGGCACATCGCCGATCACGATGCGAAAAAGCCGCGCCGGGCAGAAGACCGGGCGCGGCTTTTTTCAATGCATGCGATGCCGGATCAGTGGGTGGTCATCCACTCACGGGCGGCGCGCAGCGCTTCGGCCAGTTGCATCTTGGTCATCGACTTCGACAGATCGGCTCTCAGTTCCGCCGCACGATCGCAGCCACGAATGGCGGCGATGTTGAGCCAGGTGTGCGCCGCCACCAGATCGACCGGGCAGCCGCGGCCAGTGGCATATTTCAGGCCCATGTCGCAGAAGACCTCTGCATGGGCCTTGCCGCCCATGTCGGCCGTTTCGGAACTGTTCATGTCAAAGCGTGCCATCGAGAAGATCCCTGTTCGGAGCCTGTTTTGGTATTCCCTGTTTTCATCGGCCCTCGGGGGGCACCGGGCGATCCGCACCATCTTCAAGCGGTGTTTCGCGAGCCGTCCGGCCGGCAGGTTTTCCCTGCTCGTTCGATGGCTCCACTATGCCGCCGCGACTTCAAAATTCGCCTAAAATGCATGCTTAATTTGCTGAAAACAAAGTCTAAACGGGTCGTAAACCGCATATTTCGTTAAGCATGGGAGGGCCCGGAAATTAAGGATTTTCGCGATCCCTTCAGCTTTCGTTCACCATGGTGTCTTCACCCTTCATTCACCCTGTTTCGCATGTCGATTCCGGTCCGCGACGAAAAAAGGTGACGGCGGAAGACGTTCCGGGATGGCAGCCGATGCATGCAAATCATGTTTACCTTTACGTGCGCGTAAGCTAGATTCCGGCAGGGCATTCCACCCGTTCCGGGGGAGCGGAAAGGGCAAGGACGGATGCCGGCTCGGATGGAGGAGTAAGGAATGACGATCAGGATCGTGCTGATTGCCGGACTGCTGATAGGCTCGACGGGATTTGCGCTGGCAGCGGAACCCATCGAGGGCAACTGGAAGACCGCAAGCGGTGAGACGGCAGCCATTGCCAAATGCGGTCCCGCCTTCTGCGTGACGCTGAAGACCGGAAAATATGCCGGGCGCCAGATTGGCAAGATGAGCGGCCAGGCCGGAACCTATGACGGCGAGATCACCGATCCGGAAAACGACAAGACCTATAGCGGCTCCGGCACCGTGACCGGCAATTCGCTGAAGATGAAGGGCTGCGTGCTGAGCATCTTCTGCAAGAGTCAGACCTGGAGCCGCCTCTAACCTCTGGTGGGATGTCGATGGGGCGGGCGCGGACAGACGGTCTACACGGCGCGCCCTGCCTCATGAAAACGCGGGCATACCGCGCGCCAGTCCGGCCCCATTTGCATCGCTGACAAGATGGCAGCGGCAGGCAGGGCGCTGCGGGACCATCCACGACAGATGAATGCCGGATGAATGGGGGGATCAGCGCCGGTTAAGCCATGTGTCTTCACTCTGCATGCAATTCGAGGGGGACATGTTCATGCCTTATCTTGCCCGCCGCTTTGCCCTGATGACCCTGTTGATCGCGCTGTTTGCCGGCGCCTTCGGCCTTTTGGCGCGTGAGGTCAACAAGGACACAGACCTGACAGTGCACCTGGAAATGCTGCCGCGCTATCGCTGAGCATTGCTCGGGAACACGGCCCCGGCGGAAAAGTTTTGCCGCAGGCCGAGGCCCGTAATTGGCTTGTTAAGAAGAGCGCATTATGATGCGCCATGAGCAAACGAATCCATTCCCCCACCCATTCCGCCTGCATCAGCCCTGAGCCCTTTGCACCGCAGAGTTTTGACGATCCGGTCAAGGCGGTGGATGCGCTGACTGCTCTTTACGAACGCAACACAGCCTTCCTGATCAGCCGGTTCGAGGACCTGGCGAAGGGGGCTGCGGTCAGCGGACGCTACCGCGCCTGCTATCCGCAGGTGAGCATCGAGACCACGAGCTTCGGCCATATCGATTCGCGCCTCTCCTACGGCCATGTCACCGCGCCGGGCGTCTACACGACCACCATCACCCGCCCGACCCTGTTCAGACATTACCTCAAGGAACAGCTCGGGCTTCTGATGCGCAATCACCGGGTTCCGGTCATAGTGTCCGAATCGACGACGCCGATCCCGCTGCATTTTGCCTTCGGCGAAGGTGCCCATGTGGAAGCCTCCGCCTCGACGGTGCTGTCGGACATGCCGTTGCGTGATCTGTTCGACACGCCGGACCTCAACATCACAGACGACCTGATCGCCAATGGCGAATATGATCAGGTGCCGGGCGAACCGGCGCCGCTGGCCCCCTTCACGGCCCAGCGCATCGATTACTCGCTGGCGCGGCTCAGCCACTACACGGCAACGAGCGCCGATCATTTCCAGAACTTCGTGCTCTTCACCAACTACCAGTTCTACATCGACGAGTTCGCCGCCTGGGCGCGCGAACTGATGGCGAATGGTGGGGAAGGCTATACAGCCTTCGTCGAGCCCGGCAACATCATCACGCCGGCCGGTGCCGAACGCTCGCCGGAACAGGTGGCACGGCTGCCGCAGATGCCCGCCTATCACCTGAAGAAGAAGGGCCATGCCGGCATCACGCTCGTCAACATCGGCGTCGGCCCCTCGAACGCCAAGACGATCACGGACCACATCGCGGTGCTGCGCCCGCATGCCTGGCTGATGGTCGGCCACTGCGCCGGCCTGCGCAACAGCCAGCGGCTGGGCGATTACGTCCTCGCCCATGCCTATATGCGCGAAGATCACGTGCTGGATGACGACCTGCCGGTCTGGGTGCCGATCCCGGCGCTGGCCGAGGTGCAGAAAGCGCTGGAAGATGCAGTGGAAGAGATTACCGGTCTTGAGGGTTTCGAGCTGAAGCGCATCATGCGCACGGGCACGGTCGCCACGATCGACAACCGCAACTGGGAACTGCGCGACCAGCGCGGGCCGGTCAAGCGGCTGTCGCAGGCGCGCGCCATCGCGCTCGACATGGAATCGGCGACGATTGCCGCCAACGGTTTCCGCTTTCGCGTGCCCTACGGCACCCTGCTCTGCGTGTCGGACAAGCCGCTGCATGGCGAATTGAAGCTGCCGGGCATGGCGACGGAATTCTATCGCACGCAGGTGCGCCAGCATCTGAAGATCGGCATCCGCGCCGTGCAGAAGCTGGCAGCCATGCCGACGGAAACGCTGCATTCGCGCAAGCTGCGCAGCTTCTACGAAACCGCGTTCCAGTGAGCCATCCGGCCGGTCGGAAGCCTTACGGCTTCCGGTTCGGCGAGAGGAACAGCGAGAGACCGGCGCCGGTGAAGGCCGACATCAGGATCAGCAGGTGGGCGTTCACCGCCGCCGCCGCCAGCTTTACCATTGCATTCGTCGAGACATCGGCGCCGAAGGACGCAGCGCCCGCCACGATGCCGGCCGGATAGGTGCCGACACCGCCGGGCGCGTGAATGGGCAGCACCGAGGAGAGTTCGCCCCCCAGCGCACCGCCAAAGGCCGCGGCAACCGGGAAGACCCCCATCACCGCCAGCGCCCAGGCCAGCACCACCACCTTGATGCCCCAGTTAATCAGCGTCGCGGCAAAGGCACGCAGAAATGCCGGATGGTTTACCGGCAGGCCAAGCATCACCTCGTCCAGCAGTCGGGCGAGCTTTGCCGGAACGCGGCCGGCAAGGTGGCGCATCACCGGCTCCTTTGCGGCAAAGGCGAGGAAGGGCAGCGCGACAAACAGCAGCCACAGCACAATGGCCCACGCCGCCCAGCCCCGCTCCATCACCAGCCCGACGCCGGCGGCGGCGAGCAGCGCATGCAGGTCCAGCGCCCGCATCACCAGGAGCGCCGCCGTGCCGCGGGCGAGCGGCATGCCGAATTCCGTGCGCATCAGAAGCGGAAAACTGGTTTCGCCCGTGCGCATGGGCAGCATCACGTTGAGCAGGTTGTGCACCAGCGTGACCCTGAGCAGCCGTGCGAACTGGCCGCGCGTCTCGTTCGGAAAATAGTCGTGAATGCGCCAGCAGCGGATGACATAGGTCATCGTCAGCGCCGCAAGGGCGATCGCGAGCGGCAGAAAGCCAATGTCAGCGAAACGTGCACCGAGCACGGACCAGCCGATGCTCCACTCGAGAAAGGCTGCATAGGCAAGAATGACACCCGCAGTAACAAGCGCCATGCGATGGCGCACAACCCAGCGTGATTCTCTGGCAAATCGGGGGGAAGTCATATAGTCGTTGTGCTCGATTTCTCCTGGGCCGGACCTGTAGCACAGTTCCGTCCGGCTTTGCCATCTGGTGGCCCGGAGACCGTGCATGATGCGTGGCGTGACAGATCTGGCATGATGCCGTTTCAGCCTCTGTCGCCGCCTGAAGGCTTTGGAAAGCAGGCGATGGACAACGGTATCGATATCCGCGACGCTGATCCCTCGCCTTTTCGCGAGGAACCGGTCGCACACCACACCCGGGCGATGGACGAACGGCCAGCACCACCGCACCCCACCCGTCTTCTCGCACGGCTTGCAGAATTCGCCGACACGCTGGCCCGCCGGCCGGAACGCCTGCTGATCGTCTTTGCCGTCTACTATCTGGCACAGGTCGGCGTGAGACTGCTTATTCCGCATGGCCTGCGCATCGATGAGGCGCAGCAGGTGTTTCTCGCCCAGTGGCTGCTGCCGGGCTATGATGCGCAGCCGCCGCTCTACAACTGGCTGCAATATGCCGTCTTCGCGGTCACGGGAGACTATCTGCTCGGCCTTGCTGCCCTCAAGGGCATCGTGCTGTTTGCGGTCATGGCCAGCTATTACGCGCTCGGCTGCATGGTGCTGCGTGACAGGGCTTTTGCGGCGCTGGGCTGCCTCGCGCTGTTCCTGACACCACAGGTGTTCTGGCAGGCACAGCGGGATCTGACACATACGACCGCGATGATGCTGCTCGTCAATCTGCTGATGATTGCCACCGTTCACACCATTCGCCGCCCGAACCTCACGGCCTACCTGTTCCTTGGCGCGGCCATCGGCTTCGGCATGCTGACGAAGTACAATTTCGCAATCCTGGTGGCAGCCCTGTTTCTCGCTGTCCTGCTGCTGCCTGTCGGCCGGCAGAGGCTGTTCGACCGACGGATCATGCTGACAGCCGCCGTGGCACTTGCCATCCTGACACCGCACCTGCTGTGGCTTTTCAACCACCTGGACGTGGCTTCCAGCGTGACGGCGGAACGCATGGCGGAAAATGCCGAGAAGATCAGCCGCGGCGTGGAAATCCTGTCCGGCACCGCAAGCCTGCTGATCAACACGGCGGTGATTGCCGCGCCTGGCCTTGTGCTTCTGCTGGCGGGCTTCGGCCGTCCGCTTCTGCGGGCCCTGAGGGCGCGCAACGCCTGGTCGGACTTCTTTCTCGTTCTCCTCGGCGCCGTCCTGTTGCTTCTCGTCCTGGTGGTGCTCGCCCTGACCTTCACCAATTTCCGTGACCGCTGGCTGCTGCCACTGATGCAGATGGTGCCGCTGCTGCTGTGCCTGAAGCTGAAGGCGGCCGATCTGGACGGCAGGGCGGCGCTGAGGCGCGTGCTCCCCGCCGCGCTCATCATCATGACGCTGATCGTGCCAACGACCTATGGGGTGGGCCGTTTCAACACCAATGCCGACTATGTCGAACCGTTCGATGCGTTCGGCGAGGCCTTCAGACGTCAGACAGGCATCAAGACGGCGGGATTGATCGTCACCGTCAACTGGCAGACTGCCGGCAATCTCGAGATGGAATTTCCCGGAAGCTCCGTCATTGCCACCGATTTCAGCCATCTGCGCCTGCCCTTTACCTGGCGCGCCGAGCATCCGATCCTGCTGGTCTGGCGTGGCAGCGAAACGGTGCCCGAAGACCTGCAGGAATGGCTGGCAAAGGAAAAGGGCCTCGATGCCTCCCGCTTTGCGGTCGAAACCTTCCTCGCACCCTATACCGGTTTTCGTGACCGGCTGGCCGAAGCCTTCCGCTACGTGATCGTGCGCCCCGAGGCGCAATGACGGCGGACTGAGGCCTGCCGACGGAAATGGCCGGCACGTGAGCATCCCGTGCAACAGAGTGCGCCCGTGATTGGCCGCGTTCCCTGCAGGCCGCCGCTTGTCGCTGGCAAGCCGCGGCGTCTTGCTATAACAGAGGCCACGGATTGGCCGCGCGAGAAGCCTTCGCGTGCGCGTTTGAAACCGGCATCAGGCAAGACAGGGATGCCGAGGCAGGAGTTGTGAAGGTGCAGTCAGTCGTCAAACCGGTCGAAGGCGTGCCGGAGACCGTACCCATGGAATTGTCGCTGGTCGTCCCCGTCTTCAACGAGGAGGAAAGCGTCGGACCTCTGATCGCGCGGATCGAGGAGGCCATGGCCGGCTATGAAAAGCGCTGGGAACTGATCCTGGTCGATGATGGAAGTACGGACGCCACGCTGTCAAAGGCCCGCATGTCCATCGGCAAGAGCGGCCTCGACCTCAATATCGTCGCAATGCAGCGCAATTTCGGCCAGACGGCTGCGATGCAGGCTGGCATCACGCAGGCCCGCGGCCGTCTGATCGCGACACTGGACGGCGATCTGCAGAACGACCCGCGTGACATTCCTGCCATGGTCGCGGAACTGGAACGGCGCGAGCTCGACCTGCTGGTTGGCTGGCGCAAGAATCGCCAGGACGGGCTTCTCCTGCGCAAGGTGCCGTCCTGGATCGCCAACCGGCTGATCGGCCGCATCACCGGCGTGCGCCTGCACGATTACGGCTGCAGCCTGAAGATCTATCGCGCCTCCGTCATCAAGCAGGTCAAGCTGATGGGCGAGATGCACCGCTTCATCCCGGCCTGGGTGGCAGGTGTCGTCCCGAGTTCGCGGATCGGCGAAATGCCGGTCACCCACCATGCCCGCCAGCACGGGGTTTCCAAATACGGCATCTCGCGCACCTTCCGCGTCATCCTCGATCTTCTGTCGGTGATGTTCTTCATGCGCTTCAGGGCACGCCCTGGCCATTTCTTCGGCTCGCTGGGCCTTGGCCTTGGCGCCTTCTCGGGCCTGATCCTCGCCTATCTGTTCGTTGACAAGTTCATTCTCGGCAATGACATCGGCACGCGCCCGCTCTTCCTCATCGGCGTGATGCTGTTTCTCTCCGCCGTGCAGCTGATCACGACCGGCATCCTCGCCGAAATGCTGGCACGCACCTATTACCGGGACGAAAGTTCCGTGAACTATATTGTCAGAGAAGTGTACAGCGGTGAGCAATCGAATTCATAACCTCCTCATCCGCCGGCCGCATATCGTGGTCTGGCTGATCCTCGGCTATTTCGTCCTGTCGGTGCTGCTGCGCGTCATCCGGTCCGACAGCCTGCAGAATGACGAGGCCGAGCAGGTCTTCCAGGCGCAGTTCCTTCTGCTTGGGTATGGTCGCCAGCCACCCTTCTACAACTGGCTGCAGATCGGCACCTTCGAGCTGTTCGGCATTTCGGTCGCGACGATCTCGCTCCTGAAGAACACGTTGCTGTTTCTGTGCTGTCTGTTCTATTGGCTGGCAGCGCGCATGGTGATCGATGACCGGCGCCTGTCGCTGGTGGCGATGCTCGGCGTTCTCGCCGTCCCGTCCGTCACGGTGCTGGCCCAGCGCGATCTGACGCATGCGGTGGCCACGCTCTGTCTTGTCTCGCTCTTCCTCTGTCTGTTCTTCCGCACGCTGAAAAGCCCGAGCGTGCCAAGCTATCTTCTGCTGGGCGTGGTGATCGGCATCGGCGTGATCACCAAATACAATTTCGTCATCATTCCGGTTGCGGCGGCCCTCGCCGTGCTGCCGGAGCCGGACCTGCGCAAGCGTCTGTTCGACTGGCGCATCCTGCCCTGCGCGGCCGTCGCAGCCGCCATTGCATTGCCGAATTTTCTCTGGGTTCTCTCGCATCTGGATGCCGCCACCAGCGGTACGGTGGATGCCATGCGCGTCGGCTCCTCCGGCGATGCCGCCAAGGATACCATCCGGGGCCTCACCTCGATCCTGATCTCCACCATCGAGGGCACCGTCGCGGTGCTGATCCTGTTTGCCGCCGTTTTCTTCCGCAGCATCGGGGCCGCGATGCGCGCCGAAAGTCGATGGACGCGGATCACCGGCCGCATGATCATCGCCTGCGTGGTGATCGTCGCCCTGATCGGCATCGGCTTCGGCGCTTCCAGCATCCGCGAAAAATGGCTGTCGCCCTTCCTTCTGCTCCTGCCACTCTATCTGACATTGAAGCTCGCCGCTGCCGGTGTCGACAGCCGACAAAGCGTGGCCCGCATGGCGCCGCCGGTCATCGGCATCGTCACCGCCTTCATCGTCTATCTCGCCATCAGCATCATTCTCGGCCCGTTCATCGGTCAGTACGGCAAGGAACACGTGCCCTATCGCGCCCTGCTCGACCAGCTGATTGATGCGCGTGGCGAACGGCCGGCCTACATCGTCAGCAGTGACCAGATGCTGGCCGGCAATGCGCGGCTGAACCTGCCGAGCGTACCCGCCCTGCTGCCGGGCTTCGTGCAGCCGGTGCCGCTCGATACTGTCAGAAAGCAGGGCCCGGGACTGCTGGTATGGCCCGCCAATGCCGGCGAAACAGCGATGCCCGATCTTTTGACCACGCTGCTTCGCGACGACAACATCCCGCCGGAAACGCTTGCGGTTCAGTGGATCAGCGTGCCCTACAAGTTCGCGCGAAACGGCCAGTCGATGCGCTTCGGCTATGCCTGGCTGGATGCGGCGCCGCAGGCGCAGCGCTGATACCTGGATGAGGCGACGAAGCCCTCGCCGCCTTCGCTCATTCTGTCATCGTATCGCGCAGATGGTCGAGCCCCTTGCGCAGCGTCTCGACCATCTGGTCCACCTCTGAGCGGCTGATGATCAGCGCCGGCGAGGCCAGCATGCGGTCTCCGGTTGCGCGCATGACGAGACCATTCTCCAGGCAGTGATTGCGCACGTTCATGCCGGCATCATCCGGCTTGGCGAAGCGACGGCGTGTTCCCTTGTCGGCAGCCAGCTGCACGCCTGCAATCAGGCCGACCGTATCCACCTGCCCGACCACCGGATGGTCCTCGAGGCTTTTCAGGGCGGCCGCGAAATAGGGACCGATATCGGTGCGAACACGGTCCACCAGCCCCTCCTCCTCGATGATACGCAGGTTTTCCAAGGCGGCGGCCGCGCAGACCGGATGGCCGGAATAGGTGTAGCCGTGGTTGAAGTCACCCGCCTCCTCGATCATCACCTTCGCCACGCGGTCGCTGACCAGCACCGCGCCGATCGGCAGATAACCGGAGGACAGGCCCTTGGCGACGGGCGCGAGATCCGGCTCGAAGCCGAAATGCTGGTGGCCGAACCAGGTGCCGAGGCGACCGAAGCCGCAGATCACCTCGTCGGCAACCAGCAGGATGTTGCGCGCCTTGCAGATGCGGGCGATCTCCGGCCAGTAGGTCGCCGGTGGGACGATGACCCCGCCTGCACCCTGTATCGGTTCGGCAACGAAGGCCGCGACATTCTCTTCGCCGAGTTCATCGATCTTCGCCTCCAGTTCGCGCGCCATCTTCCGGCCGAACGCATCCGGTGTCAGGTCGCCGCCCTCGGCATACCAGTAGGGCTGGCCGATATGGGAAATACCCTCGATCGGCAGGTTGCCCTGCTCGTGCATGTGCTTCATGCCGCCGAGCGAGGCACCGGCGACCGTGGAGCCGTGATAGCCGTTGCGCCGCGCGATCACATGCGTCTTGGTGGGATGACCGAGCGCCTTCCAGTAGACGCGCGCCATGCGGAACCAGGTGTCGGTCGCCTCAGAGCCGGAATTGGTGAAGAAGGCATGGTTCAGCCGGCCGCCGGTATGCGCGGTGATCTTCTGCGCCAGAAGCGTGGTCGGCGGCGTCGTGGTGCCGAAGAAGGTATTGTAATAGGGCAGCTCGTTCATCTGCCGCTGCACCGCCTCAGCAATCTCCTTTCGCCCGTAGCCAATGTTGACGCACCAGAGACCGGCGAAACCATCGAGATATCTCCTGCCCTGCGCATCGAAGATATAGACGCCTTCGCCGCGGGCGATGATGCGGGTGCCCTTCTCGTTCAGCTGCTTCATGTCGGAGAAGGGATGCAGGTGGTGGGCTGCATCGATGGCGCCGAGATTAGACTGGGACGTCAACGGGTTCACGAATTTTCCTCCGCATGGACATAAAGCGAGCGATCCGCGCGTCGCCCTGACTGATTGTAAGGCGATCACCGATCGGTTACGAACATGGACCAACGGGAACAGGTTTGGCAAGCAGCCGCGGACGGCGCAGGCCGGCCCCAGCAGGACGGGTTTTCATGACGCAACATTCGGCCGGGCAGGCAGGCGGCGAAACGGCAACGGCACCGCGGATCGAGGTGCTGCTGGTGGGCATGAACGGCGACCTGCGCGGCAAGATGATTCCCCTCGGCGCCGAGGAGAAGGTGTGGAAAAACACCGTGCGCCTGCCCTCCTCCACCCAGTCGCTGGATATCTGGGGCGATGACAATGACGACATCACCGGCATTTCGCTGACGCTCGGCGATCCCGACGGCATCTGCGTGCCGGACAGGACCTCGCTGACCACGCTGCCCTGGGGGCCGAAGGGCTCGAAACAGGTGATGGCGACCATGCACACGCTGGCTGGCGAACCCCATTATATCTGCCCGCGCGCCATTCTGGCGCGCGTTCTGAAACGTTACGAGGCGCGTGGACTCACTCCGGTGGTGGCGACGGAACTGGAATTCTACGTCATCGAACCGGACTTCCGCAGTACGGGCCGGCCCATGCCGCCGAAGGCGCTGGTGATGAATGGCGAGGTGGAAGGGTTTCAGCTCTACGACATGCGGGCGACCGCCGCGATGGAAGACTATCTCGATACGGTACGCCGCTACTGCGACGACATGGGCCTGCCGGCAGACGCCACGACGGCGGAATTCGGCCCCGGCCAGTTCGAGGTCAACCTCCTGCACAAGCCCAACGCCATGGCCGCCGCCGACGACTGCATCTATCTGAAGCGCGTCGTGGATTTTGCCGCCCGCCGGCATGGGCTCAAAGCCACCTGCATGGCCAAACCCTATGGCGACCAGGCCGGCTCCGGCCTGCATGTGCATGCCAGCATCCTCGACCGCGACGGCAACAATGTTCTCGATGCAAAGGGCGGCGATCCGCTCCGGCTGAAATCCGTCACCGCGGGCATGCTGAAGACCATGCAGGAGGCGCAGTTGATCTTTGCCCCCTTCGCCAACTCCTATCGCCGCTTCCAGCCGGGATCGTTCGCGCCCGACAAGATCGACTGGGGTTTTGGCCATCGCGGCACGGCGGTACGCATCCCCGACAGCAACGGACCGGGCTCCCGCATCGAGCACCGCGTGGCCGGCGCCGACGCCAATCCGCACCTGCTGCTCGCGGCGATCCTCGGCGGCATGCTGCTCGGGCTCGACGAGACGCTCGATCCGGGCCCGGCCACCTCCCCCACAAGCGCACCGGACAGTCCGGACATCCTCACCCATGATTTCCTGACAGCCGTCGACCGCTTCCGCGCCTCGGCCTTCATCCGCGACATCTTCGGCGCCGACTACCAGCGCATCTATGGCGACACCAAGCGCAAGGAAGCCATCACCTACCTGCGCACGGTGTCGAGCTTCGACTACCAGACCTACCTGCCACGGATCTGAACCGGCTCAGAGGGTTACGGGGTTTCCGGCCGTTCCTTCCGCAGCCCGCACGGCGTTCACCGGGCGTGGCGCGGCCGGCACCAGCACCTTCAGCTCGCCGGCATGCACCTTGAGTGCGACGTCGCGATCCATCGGTAGAAGCTCTCCATCCATCACGCAGCGGATATCGCGCCGGGCCTTCGGGAAATGCAGGTCCACTTCCGTCACCTTCATGGCGCTGACGGCCTGATTGTCCTTCAGCCGACCGCGAAGGATGTCGATGGTCAGCGCCGCAACCCCGGCCGGCGTCAGCGCATCGGCGACATAGAAGCCCAGATGGCCGCCATTGACGCTGTCCGCATACATCAGCGCGTCATTGCCGAACTCGTTGTTGGAGACCGAAATGGCGGATACCCGGCGATAGTCCCTGCGGTCATGTGCCGCGAATTCGACCTCGAAGACCGGCGGATCGAGCATCACGCCGAAAGCTGCCCGGACATTCGCCCGGATCTTGCCGAGGCGCGAGGCATAGCTCATGCGGTTGCGATAGCGCACCATGCGCGCATGCAGGCCGGCCGAGAACTGATGGATGAAGGGGCGACCATTGGCGCTGGCGATGTCGGCCGCCTCCACCTCGGCCTTCGCCAGAACCTCCAGAACCTGCCAGATATCGAGCGGCAGTTTCAGCGATCGCGCAAACAGGTTCATGGTGCCGGCCGGCACGATGCCGAGCACAAGGCCGCTTTTCCAGGCAATGGACGCGGCTGCCGAAATGGTGCCGTCGCCGCCGCCGGCAATCAGACCCTCGACACCTCTGGTCGCCGCTACGTTCTCCATCGCCTCGACCACGTCATCGCCCGCGACCACGCGGCATTCGATCTCATGGCCTGCCTGACGAAAGACCTGTTCGGCACGATGACAATAGGCCGCCATGTCCGTCGTCTTGAAGGTGCCGCCATCGCGGTTGAAAATGGCAATAAGGTTCATGGGGTCCGGAATCCAGAGACAGGTGCGCGTGACAACGACGCAGGCCTTCAAATGGTTGCTTGCCTCAAGCCCGGCAAGCACCATCATGCTGATCCCCGATCATGATTATTTCGCGGCAGTGCATTTAGCCTCTCCCGCAACGCAAAATACTATGGTAGCCTTACTATCGATCCACCGAAATGATCTCCTCCCAAAACTCAAAGGCCCATGCCCGCCCCGGCAGACGGCCTCTCTTTGCGAACGCCATGACAGATGCCCCCGCCACCCTCGCATCCGACTGCCATATCGAGCAGACGGACCGCCTGACGCCCCTTTCCATTGTCCTGATCGAACTGGCACTTGCCGTCGGCGGTTTCGGCATCGGCACCGGGGAATTCGCCATCATGGGCCTGCTGCCCAACGTGGCCGCAACCTATGATGTCAGCATTCCGCAGGCCGGCCACGTGATCAGTGCCTATGCGCTGGGTGTGGTGATCGGCGCGCCGATCA